>NZ_RJUM01000012.1:0-35247 GCF_003752345.1 Curtobacterium sp. PhB170 | reverse complement strand
AAGGTGCGACAACATCGATGTCGCACGACGTCGATGTTGTCGTCGGGCCGCGCGTGCAACTGTTGCGCACGCGCGGGTGCGACGAACTCGATGTCGTACGACATCGAGGATGTCGTTCCGAGTCGACCAGGCAGCTGATGCGGGTGCAGCTGCCGGGCCCCGCAGCACCTACGCCCGCGCGAGCTCCGCCCGCAGCGGCAGGTCCTGGTCCTCCAGGATGAGCTGCGCGCCCACGGCGGTCCGGGCGTTCACGACGATCGGCGCGAGCAGGTTGACGGTCGTGCCGGACGCGCCGGGGTTCGCCACCACGAGCAGCATGGCATCGGCGGGGTCGGTCAGCTCGAGCCCCGCCGCCTGCTCGTCGGTGAGCTCGGGCGAGTACGACGGCAGGTGCACCGCCGCGTCGAGCACGAACAAGCGCGAGGAACCCCCGACGAGGGTGAACAGGCCCTCGGCACCGTCCACCGGGGTCAGCGTGAAGACCGGTGCGGGGGACAGGCCGAACGGCGGGACGGCGAAGGTCAGGGAGATGCTCATCGGAGGTAGTCCATCAGGGTCGGCTGCAGGACCTTCGCGGTGACGGCGAGGGCTGCCTGGTAGTTGGTCTGCTGCACCTGCAGGTCGAGGACGGCCTTGGCGAGGTCGACGTCCTCGATGCCGGCGCGGCGGTTCTCGAGCGAGACGGCCGCGGTCTTCAGCGAGTCCTGGGCGGCGAGGGCGGTCGCGTGCCGGACACCGACGTCGGCCTGGGCGCCGCGGACGGCCCCGAGCGCGCCGTCGACGTCGTTGATCCGCGCGTTCACGTTCACCCCGTTCTGCAGGTCGCTGACGATGGAGTCGAGCACCCCGAACACCGACGACGCGCCGGTGCCGAAGACGTCGGCCCCGGCGGTGTCGACGCGCACGGTGGTGCCGTCGCCGATCCGGCGGGAGACGTCCGTGCCGGAGGCCGCCCAGCCGGTCGCCGGGTCGTACGCGGCGGCGGCGGTCGAGGCGCCGGCGAACACCGAGCGGGTGCCGTAGGTCGTGTTGGCCCGCGCCTCGAGGTCGGACTTCAGCGACTGGAACTGCGTGATGAAGGCGTCGCGGTCGGTGTCGCTCATGGTGCCGGAGTTCGCCGCCTGCACGGTCAGGTCCCGCACGCTGTTCAGCACCGAGTAGACGCTGGACAGGGCGCTGTCGGTGGTCGCGAGCCAGGCCACGGCGTCGTTCGCGTTGCGCGTGTACTGCGCGGCGGCGGCCTGCTCCTTGCGGACCTGCATCGACGACGCGGTGCCGACCGGGTCGTCGGACGGCTTCTGGATCGCCTGCAGCGTGGTGGCCTGCTCGGTCAGCTGCGCCACGCGCGCCGCACCGGTCTGCAGCCGTGCCGAGGCCGCGGCCATCGACATCTGGGTGGTCACCCGGGTGATCACGATCAGCCCCTCCCGACGAGTCCGACGCGGTTGATGATGGTGTCGAGCATCTCGTCGACGGCGGTCAGGACGCGTGCCGCGCCCTGGTACGCGTGCTGGTAGCTCAGCAGGTTCACGTTCTCCTCGTCGAGGTCGACGCCGGCGCTCGACTGCTGCTGGGTGCGCGCGTTGGTCAGGGCGAGTCCGGTGAGTGTCGACTCCGTCGCGGCCGACCGGGAGGCGGTGCCCACCCCCGCCACGAACGTCGCCCAGGTCGTGTCGGCGGCTCCAGGGCCCGTGCCGAGTCGCGAGAGCGCGTCGGCGAACGAGTCGTCGAGCTGCCCCGCCGCGTTCCGCGTCGCCAGGCCGCTGCCGTCCGTCGGGACGACCGACAGGCCCTGCGCGGCGGGGACGCCCGCCGCGAGGGCGAAGAACGCGGTGCCGGTGGTGCCGGCCGGGGTGGTGCCGGTGGCGTGCACGGCGTTGACGGTCTCTGCGAGCTGGGTCGCGACGGCGTCGTAGGAGGCGGCGGCCTGGGCGAGCGCGCCGCCCGTGCCGTTCCCGTTCGCCGGGGCGAGGACGGCGAGGGCGCCACCGATCGACCCGCCGCTCAGGGACACCGCGCCGGCGCTGCCGGAGGTCCAGGTCAGGGTGACCGCGGCGCCGTCGGCGAGGCGTTCGCCACCGCCGAGGGCCACGGCGCGGGCGTCGGTGCCCTGCACGAGCGGGTTGCCGCCGAGCAGCACGTCGACCGTGCCGTCCGCGTTGGTGCGGGTCGTCCCGCCGGCGAGCGTCGCGATCTGCTCGGTGAGCTGGTCACGTTGGTCGAGGAGTTCGTTGGCGTTGCCGCCGGAGGCCAGTGCGGTGCGGATCCGCCCGTTCAGGTCGGCCACCTGCTTCGCGGCGTCGTTCAGCTGGGTGACCTGGCCGGCCGCGGTGCCCCGGACCGAGGACCACTGCGCGTCGACGGCCTTCGACCCGGCGGCCAGGGCGGAGGCGACCGTGCCCGCTGCGCCGATCACGGCGCTGGCGGCACCCGGGTCGTCGGGGTGACTGGCGAGTTCGCTCCACGACGACCAGAAGGCATCGAGCTTGGCGCTCAGGCCGTCCTTGCCGGGCTCGTGCAGGCCGGTCTCGAGGGCGGACAGTGCCGTCGCACGGGCGTCGGCGTAGGCGGAGGACCCCGCGGCGACCCGGACGCCGACGTCGAGCGTCAGCGATGCCAGGCGGGCGATGCCGTCGACGGAGACGCCCTGACCGGCGAGGGCGGCGGTGCCGCGCATGAACCCGGTCTGGGTCGCGGGGACGGAGTTCTGCGTGACGCGCTGCCGCGTGTACCCGGCGGTGCCGGCGTTCGCGATGTTCTGGCCGGTGACGTCGATGCCGGCGCGGGCGGCGGCGAGGCCGGAGTACGCGGTGGCGAGGGAGCCGAAGGTGCTGACCACGGGGCTACAGGGTCCCCTCGAACAGGCGGGCGCCGTCGGAGCCGGGACCGGAGGTGCCCGAGGCGTCGTAGGTCGCGGCGGTCGTCACGGTGCCGGCGAGGGTCTCCTCGGTGGCCTGGGCGGCGGTGCGCAGGAAGCGGTCGTTCTCGTCGCGCAGGGCGCCGATCTGGGTGGTCAGCTCGACCATCGCGGTCAAGTGTGCTGCGAGGATCTCACCCCACGGGCCGTTCGGCGCTGCGGCGACGACGTCGCGCAGTGGTGCATCGGCGGGGACGCCCCACTCCTCGGCGACCTCGGCACTCGACGCGGCGCGCTCGAGTCCGGTGCTGCGGAGTCGTTCGAGGACCTGCTCGACCTCGCGGCTGGCGTGCGACACCCACCGGGAACGGCCCGCGGTGAGCAGGAGCTGCTCCTCCTCGAGCTTGAAGGTGAGCAGCTCGAGCAGTTCGCGTTCGCGCCAGAGCACGGCGGACAGGTCGTTCACGCTCATCAGCTCCTCCCGTGTGGGTCGTCGTCGGGTGTTCGGGTCCTCGGGTCCACCATCCGGCGGACACCGAGACCTATCGACCCGACGGCGGTGGCCGTAAGCGGCGGGGGACGTGACATGCGAGGCGGACGTCCCCCGGGCCTCCCGGAACGAACGAAACGCACCCCGTCCGGGGGACGGGAACGGGCGTTCTACCGGGTGGGTCCCCCCAAATGCCGACCGGGAAACACCGCGAATGCCCCCGCACTGGGGACGGGTGAACCCCTGTTCAGGACATTGCCAGCCGATACATTCAGAACGCACCACGAGGGCGACCTCGAACCGCCTCACAGGGGCGCGGGGTGCACCGCTCGGAGGGAACCGGGCGGGTCTTCGGCGTACGCACCGGCCATCCGAGGCCGGCGTCCGTCGTGCCCAGGGACGGGTGAGTCGAGACAGTCACGTCAGGTCGATCAGGGGATCAGCATGGACCGCACCGCACGCAACGCGATGATCGTGGAGCACCTCCCGCTCGTGGGCTACATCGTCGCGGACGTCCGCTCCCGTGCCACGCACCTGGACCGCGACGACCTCGCCGCCGTCGGCTCCCTCGCGCTCGTCGCCGCTGCCGACGCGTTCGACCCCACCCTCGGCGTCCCCTTCGGCGCGTACGCCCGGACCCGGATCGCCGGAGCCCTCGCCGACGACATGCGCTCGGCCGACTGGGCGTCTCGTGGTACCCGGAAGCGGATCCGCGAGACCCTCGCCACGCAGGAGGCCCTGTCCGCCCGACTCGGCCGGAGCGTCGGCGTGCAGGAGATCGCGGACGCGATGGGCGTCGACCGGCAGGCCGCCTCGGACGCCATGAGCGACGCGGCCCGCATCGTCGCGCCCCTCGACGAGACCGTGCACGACCTCGTCGCCGCCGACCTGCCGTTGCCCGGCGACGACCTGCTCGAGACCGAGAAGCGCCGCTACCTGCGCGCAGCCGTCGAGGCGCTGCCCGAGCGGATGCGCTTCGTCGTCGAGGCCGTCTACTTCGGGGACCGCTCGGTGACCGACGTCGCCGCGGAACTCGGCATCACGCACTCCGCCGTCTCGCAGCAGCGCTCCGAGGCGATGCGCCTGCTCCGCGACGGACTGGCCGCCCACTACGGCGACGGAGGTGCCGCCGCCGAACCCGCCTCGCGCACCACCGCGGCCCGCCGGAGCGCCTACCTCGCACGCGTCGCGTCGAACGCCGCCGCCGGCGTCGCACGTGCCGTCCACGACGCGACTGCGCCGGTCGCCGTGGCGGCGAGCTGAACCGTCGACGGGTATTTCCGTCGATTCCCTAACGGCTCCCGGCACCCGGTCGAGAGTCATCCACGTCAGCCCACGGACGGGCTGTAGTACGACCCAGCATTCACGGAGGAAACCACCATGGGTATGTCCATCAACACCAACCTCTCGGCACTCAACACGTACCGGAACCTCAACTCGACGCAGAACGACCTGTCGAAGTCCCTCGAGAAGCTCTCGTCGGGTCTCCGCATCAACCGTGCTGCCGACGACGCGGCCGGTCTGTCGATCTCCGAGGGGCTGAAGTCCCAGGTCGGTGGCCTCACGGTCGCCGCCCGCAACGCGCAGGACGGCATCTCCGTCGTGCAGACCGCTGAAGGTGGCCTCACCGAGACCCACTCGATCCTCCAGCGCATGCGCGACCTGGCCGTCCAGGCCGGTAACGACTCGAACAACGAGGACTCGCGCAAGGCGATCACCACCGAGGTCGGCGAGCTCACCAAGGAGCTCACCCGCATCTCGCAGTCGACCAACTTCAACGGCATCAACCTGCTCGACGGCTCCGCCGGCACCGCAGGCGTCCTGAAGTTCCAGGTCGGCGCCAACGGCGACGCGGCGAGCCAGATCGACGTCGACCTGTCGAAGTCCAACGTGGAGTCGGTGTCGACCGCTGTCGGCGCCCTCACCTTCGACAGCGCGACGAACGCTCAGGCCGCCATCACCGCGATCGACGAGCAGATCAAGTACGTGTCCTCGGCACGTTCGAGCATCGGTGCTGTCCAGAACCGCTTCGACCACGCCATCAACGTGACGAACGTGGCCAAGGAGAACCTCACCGCTGCCGGTTCGCGCATCACCGACGTCGACATGGCCGAGGAGATGGTCAAGTACACGCGCGACAACATCCTCAGCCAGGCCGGCACGTCGATGCTCGCGCAGGCGAACCAGAGCACGCAGGGCGTGCTCTCGCTCCTGCGCTAGCACCCACGACGCCGCCTTCCGGGATCGTTCAGGCTTCCCGGGAGGCGGCGTCGCCCTCCTGACCATCCCCACGACGCCAGGGAGTGTCGACGATGTCATCGTCCGTGTCCTCGAGCACCAGCCTCGCGATCGACGGGCTCGTCAGCGGGCTCAAGACGACCGACCTCATCAACTCGTTGATGAGCGTCGAGGGCGTGCCGCAGACCCTGCTCAAGAACAAGCTCACGAGCACCAACTCGTTCATCTCGTCACTGCAGACGATCAACGGCTTGGTGCAGGCCCTCGCGACGAAGGCGAAGGACGCCGCCAAGGCGACCTCGCTCGACCTCTTCACGGCCACGAGCTCGTCGTCGGGCGTCACCGCCGTCACCGGCACGAACGCGAGCGCCGGATCACTGACGTTCAGCGTCGGCTCGACCGCGTCCGCCCAGGTCGGGGTCACCGCCGCGATGTCCACGTGGTCGGCCGCTGCCGAGCCGATCACCATGGTGGGGGCCGACGGCACGAAGACCACCGTCACGCCGTCGTCCGGCTCCCTCGACGACACGGTCTCGGCGATCAACAAGTCCGGGGTCGGCGTCACCGCCACGAAGGTCGCCGCGGGTGCGGCCGCCGACGGCACCAAGCTCTACCGGTTGCAGCTGACGTCTGCCAAGACCGGGGCCGCGGGTGGTTTCGAGGTGTACCGGGGGACCGCCGACCAGGTGACCGCGGGCACCGCGACGAACGTGCTGACCGAGGTCGGCGCCGCGGTCGTCGCCCAGGCGAAGGACGCCAGCGTCACACTGTGGGCCGGCACCGCCGCCGAGCAGACGATCACGAGCGCGACGAACACGTTCACCGACCTGGTCCCCGGGCTCAGCGTCACCGTGTCGAGGGCCTCGACGGACCCGGTCACGGTCGGCGTCGCGCAGGACACCACGAAGGCCCAGTCCGTGGCGTCCGGACTCGTCGACGCGATGAACGCGGTCTCGGCCTACTACAAGACGAACACCGCGGTGACGAGCAGCACGAGTGCCACCAGTGGGTCGACGACCACGACCGCCGGGGTCCTGATGGGCGACGGCACCTCGCGCGACGCCGTGCAGCGCCTGGGCAGCACCATGTCGGCGCCCGTCGGCGGGAAGTCGCCGTCGTCGATCGGCATCTCGATCACCAAGGACGGCAGCTTCACCTTCGATGCCGAGGTCTTCCAGAAGGCCCTCGCCACCGACCCCGAGGGCACGCAGGCGATGCTGTCCGGCGTCGCCGCGAACGTCGGTGCCGCCGCCACCGCGGCGTCCGACAAGTACGACGGGTCCATCACCACGACGATCACCGGCCAGCAGGCGGTCGCCAAGGACCTCAACACCCAGATCGACAGCTGGACCGACCGACTCACGATGCGCCGCGCATCGCTCCAGACGCTGTACTCGTCGCTCGAGACCAGCCTCAGCAAGCTCCAGTCCCAGTCGAGCTGGCTCGCCAGCCAGCTCGCGGCGACGACGAGCTGACGGGATCACCATGACCTTCGACTTCCAGGCCGCCGCCTTCCGCCAGGCCGCGCAGCCCCGCACCGTGACCGACCAGCGTCGCGCCCAGTACACGAACGAGGCCGTCCTGTCGGCCACCCCGGCGCAGCTCGTCACGATGCTCTACGACCGGCTGCTGCTCGACCTGCACCGCGCCGAGGCCGCACAGACCAGCGCCGACTGGGACGCCGCCCGCGAACAGCTGCTGCACGCGCAGGCCATCGTCGGCGAGCTGTCGTCCACGCTGCGGATCGACGTCTGGGACGGGGGTGAGGGCCTGCTCGCCGTCTACAACTACGCGTCGACGTCCCTCATCACCGCGAACGTGCACCGTGACGTGCAGGCCACGCGCGACTGCATCCGGATCCTCGAACCCCTGCGGCAGTCGTGGCACGACGCCGCCGCGTCGCTGCCGGTGACGCCGGCCCGCCAGCAGCCGACGGGCGGAGCCCTCGGTGTCGCTTGAACCGGCACCGTCGCGTGAACCGGCACCGTCGCCCGAAACGACACCGTCGCCTGAGCAGGAGGTGTCGCCCGAGCAGGTCGACCACCGCCTCGCCTGGGAGGCCCTCCTCGATTCCCTGGAGCACGACGCCGCCCGACAGGCGGCCGACCCCACGGCCGTGGTGGGGTGGTCGCAGCCAGCCGGGCTGGGTCCGGTGCCGCGCGCGTTGGTGGGGCGTGCCTCCCGGCTGCTCGCTGCGCAGCGCGACCGCATCGCGGAACTGGAGTCGGACCGGCGGGCGACGCTCGAGCACCTCGGTGCGCTGCGCGCCGTGGACGCGACCCGCGAGCCCCGTGGCGCGGTCTACCTCGACGCGTCCGCCTGACCCGTCGCGCGCTCGACCCGGAACGACATGCTCGACGTCGTACGACAACGAGGATGTCGATGCCCCGCGCGTGCAACGCCGGGCGGGCGCAAGGTGCGACGAGGTGGTCGTCATACGACAACGAGGATGTCGATGCCCCGCGAGCGCAACGGTTCCCACTGTGAACGGCCAGCGTCGGCAACGTGCGACGAGGTGGTCGTCGAGCGACGACGAGGATGTCGTCGGACCGCGGGCGCAACTGTCTGCGCGCGCAACGTGCGACATCGTCGACGTCGTACGACATCGATGGTGTCGCTCGCCCGCGCGTGCAACACCGGGCGCGCGCAAGGTGCGACGAGGTGGTCGTCGTACGACAACGAGGAAGTCGTTCTGCATCGGACGAACGCGCCCCAGCCACCCCCGTTCGGGGCGAGGGCTAACGCGGCCGGGGACGGGCACCGATAGCGCCACACGAGCACGGATCGCTCACCAGTTCGGCCACGGATCGGCCACCACCGCACGGCGACGTCCCATCGACGACGCCTGACGAGGGGACCACCGTGTTCGATTCCGTGACGAGCGTCGCGCTGAAGAGCGCACTCGACGGCCTGTCGATGCGCCAGAAGGTGATCGCGAACAACATCGCGAACATCAACACGCCCGGCTACCACGCCGAGAAGGTCCAGTTCGAGGACGCCCTGGCGAAGTCGATCACCGACGGCAGCGGGGACACCGCGCCGACGGTCGCCCGCAGCCTCGAGCCGACGAACACGAACGGCAACAACGTCAACCTCGACGAGGAGACGCTCTCCAACGTCGACACCGTGCTCCGGTACCAGTTCGCCACGCAGGCGATGAACTCCGAGCTCACCAGCGTCCGTGCGGCGATGCGGACGAACTCGTGACGACCTTCGACGCGATCGGCATCGCGAGCACCGGCATGACCGTGCACCGGAAGTGGCTCGACGCCGTCGCCGACAACATGGCGAACGCGAACACCGTGAAGTCGATGGACGACACCGCCTTCCAGGCCCGCTACGTCGAGGTGCAGGAGGGCAACGGCGTGTCCGGCGCCTACGTCAAGGGTGCCGCGTTCGGCAGCGCCGCCGGCCGAGTGACCTACGACCCGGACAACCCGCTCGCGAACGACGAGGGCTACGTCCGCATGCCGGACATCGACCTCGGCACGCAGATGGCGGACCTCATCATGGCCCAGCGCGGCTACCAGGCGAACGCCGCCGTGGTCGACCGTGCCAAGACCGCCTACGAGGCGGCACTGCAGATCGGGAAGAACTGATGCCCATCGACGCCGTCAACGGTGTGACCACCAACGCGATGACGAACGCACTGACCAGTGTGTCCGGCACCTCCAGCGACGTCACCGGCACCGCCGGCGCGACCAGCACCGACGGCAGCGGGTTCGCCGCCAGCCTCGGGAACGCCGTCGACGGGTTGCAGGCGCTGCAGAGCGACTCGAAGACCCTCGCGCTCAAGGCCGTCACCGGCAACCTCGACGACATCCACGACGCGACCATCGCCGCCACCCGCGCACAGGTCACGCTCGAGCTCGTCTCCGCCGTCCGCAACAAGGGCGTCGATGCGTTCAACGAGATCATGAGGATGCAGGCCTGATGCCCGTCGCCGTCAAGAACGTCTTCGCGCGCCTGTCCGCGTACGTGAAGGGCTTCTCCGCCGCCCAGCGCACCATCGCGATCCTGGTGATCGCCGCGCTCGTGCTCGGTGGGATCGCCCTGGCGTCGTGGCTCGGCAAGGCGTCCTACGCGCCGCTCTTCACCGGGCTGGCCGCCGCCGACGCGAGCTCCATCACCGACCAGCTGCAGACCGACGGTGTGCCGTACCAGCTCACCGACGGCGGCGCGACGATCCTGGTGCCGCAGGCGCAGGTGTACTCGGAGCGTCTCAAGGCCGCGTCGAACGGGCTGCCGTCGTCGAACGAGGGCGGCTACTCGTTGCTCGACCAGATGGGCGTGACGAGCTCGGAGTTCCAGCAGGACGTCACCTACAAGCGGGCGATGGAGGGCGAGCTCGCCAAGACCATCGGCGCGATGGACGGCGTGCAGACCGCGACCGTGCAGCTCGCGATCCCGGAGAAGTCCGTGTTCGTGTCCGAGGAGAAGGACCCGACGGCGTCGGTGTTCATCGCCACCGACAACGGCACGCAGCTGACCACCGACCAGGTGCAGGCGATCGTGCACCTGACCAGCGCCTCGGTCGAGGGCATGCAGACCACCGACGTCTCGGTCGTCGACGCCAAGGGGCAGACGCTGTCCGCCGTCGGGACCGGTGCGACCGGCAGCGGCGCCGACCAGGCCGCCGACTACGACGCCGCGACGAGCAAGAAGATCCAGGACCTGCTCGACACCACCCTCGGGGCCGGCAACGCGACGGTCGTGGTCTCCGGCACGATGAACCAGGAGTCCGGCACCCGCACGTCGGAGAGCTACACGTCACCGACCTCCGGTCCGGTCGCGCTCAACGAGTCGAGCACCACCGAGCAGTACGGCTCGGGTGCCGCGGGCGCGTCGAGCGGCGCGACCGGGGTCCTCGGCCCGGACAACATCGCGGTGCCGAACGGCACCGCCACGAGCGGCACCGGTGACGGCGGCTACACCAACGAGTCGGCGACCAAGAACAACGCCGTGGACCACACCACCGAGACCACGCAGATCCCGTCGGGGTCCCTCGACCGGCAGACCATCTCGGTCGCGCTGAACTCGAAGGCCGACGCCGTGCAGAACGCGAACCTGCAGAGCATCAACGACCTGGTGTCGGCCGCCGCCGGCGTCGACCAGAACCGCGGCGACCAGGTGAAGGTCGCGATGATGGACTTCGACACCAGTGGTGCCGACCAGGCCGCGAAGGCCCTCGAGGCGCAGCAGAAGGCCGACCAGCAGGAAGCCCTGTGGTCGTCGATCCGCACCGCCGGCATCGTCATCGGCATCCTGCTCGCGCTCATCGCCGTCATGTTCGTCATCGCCCGTCGCAGTCGGAAGCAGGAGCGCGAGGCCGTCGACCTCGGCGAACTCGACGCCTTCGCCGGCGAGACCTTCCAGCTGCCCCTCGCGATGGACGGCGCCGCCGACCGGGCGACCCTCGGCGCCGGCGACGCCCCCACCGCCGTGCTGTCGACGATGCCCGCCGGTGACCCGCCGACCGAGGTGCTGACGACCGACGAGATCACGGCCGAGCGCCGCCGACAGGACATCTCCGCGCTGGCCGAACGCGACCCGAAGCGCACGGCCGAGCTCCTGCGCGGGCTCCTCGACGACCGGGCACCGGTGTGAGCGCCCTGATGCCGAGCGGCAGCAACGGCAACGGCAACGGCCCGGGCACCGGCAAGGGTTCGAACGACCGTGCGCTGACCGGCGCCCAGAAGGTCGCGCTCATCCTCATGCAGATGGACACCGACCGTGCGGCCGAGGTGATGAAGCAGTTCACCGAGATGGAGGCCGAGGAGATCTCGGCCGAGATCGTCCGGATGCGCCGCGTCGAGGACACCGTCGTCGACCAGACGATGTCGGAGTTCCACCGGATCACGATGAGCGGCCGGCTGCAGAAGCGTGGCGGCAAGGAGACCGCGCTCGGGCTGCTCGAGGCGTCCTTCGGCGCCGAGCGCGCCGCCGGCGTGATGGACCGGCTCGCCTCGAACCTCGCCGGCCAGTCCTTCGACTTCCTCGACGACGCCGAGCCCGGGCAGGTCATCACCCTGCTCGAGGGCGAGCTGCCGCAGACCATCGCCCTCGTCCTCGCACACCTCAAGCCCGGTCAGGCGAGCGCCGTCCTCGCGGGTGTCGACGAGCGCGTCCGCACCGACGTCGCGCAGGCGTTCGCCACGATGGGCAGCGCGACCCCGGAGGCCGTCGGGATCGTCGCCGGTGTCCTGCGGCAGCGCGCCGGCGCCGTCGTGTCGCCGCGCGAGAGCGTCGAGGTCGTCGGCGGCATCGCGCCCCTGGTCGACATCATCAACCGCTCCGACGTCGCCACCGAGAAGGCCGTGCTCGACGGGCTCGAGGCCCGCGACCCGGAGCTCGCCGAGGACATCCGCTCGCGCATGCTCACCTTCGAGGACATCGTCAAGCTCGAGTCCCGCGACATCCAGCAGGTGCTGCGCGGCATCGACTCGAAGCTCCTCGCGACCGCCATGAAGGGTGCCGCTGGACCCGTCGTCGAGACGATCCGCGCGAACGTGTCCGAGCGCAACCGCTCGCTGCTCGACGACGAACTGCAGGCCATGGGCCCGGTCCGCGTCTCGCAGGTCGAGGAGGCGCGTGCCGAGGTCGTCCGTTCCGTGCGCGAGCTCGAGGCGCAGGGCGTCATCACCGTGCACCGTGCCGAGGAGGACGAGCTCGTTGACTGACACCACGACCGCCGGCACCGTGCAGCGCATCGCGTTCCCCTCGATCGGCACCGCCGCCGTGACCGACCGCGCGTCCGGTGCCGACGTCCGCGGCCACGCGGCCGGCTACACCGCGGGACTCCGCGCCGCACAGGCCGAGACGGACGCCCTGCGCGCCCGCCTGCAGGCCGAGCACGCCGCGCTGACCGCGTCGCTGCGCGCGGACACTGTCCGCCGCATCGCCGTCCTCGACGCCGCGACGAACGCGATGCTGTCCACGGTCGCGCCCGTCCTCAGCGACGCCGAGGCTTCGGTCGCCAGCGCGGCCACGGACCTGGCCGAGGCGATCGTCGGGTACGAGATCCGTGCCTCCCGTCCGGCGGTCGAGACCGATGACGGAGGGGAGGCCCGGATCACGTCCGGCGCCGAGACCACCGTCCGGCGGGCACTCGCGTCCATCGACCGCAGCGTCCCGGTGGCCGTCCGGCTCAGCCCGGCGGACGCCGCCCGCGTCGCCGACGTCGACCTGCCGGTCCCGGTCGTCGCGGACCCCGCGCTGCGGGACGGCGACGCCGTCGTCGACCTGCCGGACGGCATCCTCGACGCCCGGATCGCCACCGCACTCGACCGCGCCCGCACTGCACTGGGTGTCGAGCTGCAGGGGGTGTCCGCGTGACCGCCACGCTGCTCCGGCCCCGCGGGCTCGACGACGCCCTGCGGCAGGCCGCACCCCAGCGGGTCGGCGTCGTCACGAGTGCCGTCGGCCTCGGGCTGACGATCGCCGGGCTCGACGCCCACGTCGGCGAACTGGTGTCGGTCGGCCGCGACGGCTCCGAGCCGACCACGGTCGAGGTCGTCGCCACCGACGCCACCGGCGTGCGCTGCATGCCCCTCGGACGCCTCACCGGTGTGACCGCAGGCACCCCCGCACGCCCCACCGGCCGGCCGGTGCTCGTGCCGACGGGTGCCGGGCTGTTCGGCCGTGTGCTCGACGGGCTCGGCCGGCCGATCGACGACCGCGGACCGCTCGTCGGTGCCGGTGGTGAGCCCGTCGACTGGGTGCCGCTCGACCACGCGACCCCGAACGCGATGGCACGCACCCGCATCGACACCCCGATGCAGCTCGGCGTGCGGGTGCTCGACACCCTCACCACGGTCGGCCGTGGCCAGCGCATGGGGCTGTTCGCGGGCTCCGGTGTCGGCAAGTCGTCGCTGCTGTCGATGATCGCCCGGGGGAGTGACGCCGCCGTCAACGTGATCGCGCTGGTCGGGGAGCGTGGCCGCGAGGTGCGCGAGTTCCTCGAGGACGACCTCGGTGCCGAGGGCCTCGCCCGCTCGATCGTCGTCGTGTCGACCTCGGACGAGCCCGCGCTGATGCGCTTGCGGGCCGCGTTCGTGGCCACCCGCATCGCCGAGTCGTTCCGCGATGCCGGCCAGGACGTCGTGCTCATGATGGACTCGCTCACCCGCGTCGCGATGGCGCAGCGCGAGATCGGGCTCTCGGTGGGGGAGCCGCCGGCCACCCGGGGCTACCCGCCGTCGACGTTCTCGGTGCTCGCCGGGCTGCTCGAGCGTGCCGGGACGGACCGCGTCGGCAGCATCACCGGCATGTACACCGTGCTGGTCGACGGCGACGACCACAACGAGCCGATCGCCGACGCCGCCCGCAGCATCCTGGACGGTCACGTCGTGCTCGACCGGAAGCTCGCGATCACCGGGCACTTCCCGTCGGTGGACGCCCTCGGCTCGGTGTCCCGTGTGGCCTCGAAGGTGACGGACCCGGCGCAGCGCGGTGCCGCGACGACCCTCCGCAAGGTGATGGCAGCACGTGCCGCCGCCCAGGACCTGCTCGACGTCGGTGCGTACCAGCGCGGTTCGAACCCGCTCGTCGACGCCGCCGTCGACCACCAGGGCGCGATCGACGCGTTCCTGCGCCAGGGGATGGACGAGCGGGCGACCGCCGACGCGTCCTGGCAGCGACTCGGTGGTCTCGTGCAGCAGCTGGGGGTGTCGTGATGGCCCGCCGCTTCCCGCTCGCGGGGCTCCTGCGCCTGCGGCACACCGAACAGGACCGCGCCGCTGCCTCGCTCGCCACCGCGAACGAGCGCGTGCGCGACGCCGCCGACGCCCGGATCGCCGCGCGCCGCAGCCTCGCCGACGCCGAGGGCGCGCAGCCGATCGAGGACGCCGCGACCCTGAGCGCCGTCGCCGCTGCGCGTGCTGCGACCCGCGGGATGCTCGAGGAGCTCGACGCCGTGGTCCGGACCCGCCGCGCGGACGCCGACCGGGCACAGGACGAGTACACCGCCGCACGCCGTGCCGCGGTCGGCCTGGAGAAGCTCGAGGGCAAGCACGCCGCCGAGCAGGCCGCCGAGGAACTCCGCACCGAACAGAACGCCCTCGACGAGATCGCGGCACGACGCCGCACGGAAGGTGGTGCCCGATGAGCGTCGAAGCGGTGCTCTCCCGGATCTCCGAGATCCGTTCCCAGATCGACACCCTGCGCGGTGGCTCGGCCTCGGCGACGAGTACGTCGTCGTCCGCCGGGTCGACCAGCGCGTCGTCGAGCGCCTTCGCCGACGCCCTGGCCACGGCGACCGGGAACACCGGCACCGGGACCGCGACCGCTGCTGCCGGCGCTGCGGCGACCACCAGCAGCGCGCCCGCAACGTCCGTCGACGCCGGCGCGGGCACGCTCGCGACGGGCAGCGGCGCCACCGGCTCCGACGTCGTCGCGGACGCGAAGAAGTACCTCGGCGTGCCCTACGTGTTCGGCGGCACGACGACTTCTGGCATGGACTGCTCGGGCCTGGTGCAGACGGTGTTCAAGGACCTCGGCGTGACCATGCCGCGGGTCGTGCCGGACCAGGCGAAGATGGGCGTCGAGGTCGGCTCCCTGAAGGACGCGCAGCCCGGCGACCTGATCATCCCGAAGGGCGAGGGCCACGTCGTCATCTACGTCGGCGACGGCAAGGTGCTGCACGCGCCGCGCCCCGGCAAGGACGTCCGCATCGTCGACAACTGGTACTCGGACGCCGACATCGCCACCATCCGCCGCATCGTGCCGGCGCAGGCGTCCGCCACTCCGCCGACGACCGCGACCACCGCAAGCAGCGCCACCGACCTGCAGACCGCCGCGCTGCTGTCCATGATGCAGTCCGGGAGCGCCGCATGAGCCTGACCATCGCCACCCAGCCCGCGCCCGCTCCGACGAGCAGCGCTGCGCCCGCCCGCGCCACGACCGTCGCCGGGGCCGCTGGGTCGTTCGACGCCGCCCTGTCCGCGGCCGCCGCGACCGATCGTCGTGCCGGTGAGCGCGCACCGGCGCGCCGGGACGACTCCCGCGCAGCCGACGACACCGGGCCGACCACGTCGCCGAACGCTTCGACGACCAGCACCGGGACGGACGTCGCGGCTCCCGCTGACGGCTCGGCCGCTGCCGCCGGGGAGGCCCAGGCGTCCATGCTCACGCTCCCGCTCGCAGGGACGGCGCCCGGCTCGCTGACTCCGGTCGCGGTGACGACCCCTGTCGAGACGGGCACGCCGGTGACATCGACCGCGCCCGAGCCGACGGCGCAGGTCGGCACCGCGACGGCGGCGGCCCCGGCTCCGGCTCCGGCTCCGGAGACGACCACACCGACGACCGCTGCTGCCGTCCCCGCCGCTGACACCGGGGCTTCCGCTGCCACGGGCGCCGCGGCCCCGCTGCCGGCTCCCACGGCGCCGTCGGCAAGCACCACGGCGTCCGCCGCTTCCGCCGCCGCACCGGCACCGGTCCCGACCGCCGCAGTCCCCGCCGACGGGCTCGCGCCGTCACCGGCGTCCGACGTCCCGAGGCCCGGCACCCCGTCCGGCGCGACGACCGGCACCGGCACCGGCACCGCCGGAGTCACGAGCACGAGCAGCGCGCCCGCCCCCGCGGTCACTGCGGCGGCGGTCGCTGGGGCCGCGGTCGCCGCGACGCTCCAGCCGACCGGCCCGACCACCCAGACCACCGACGGCTCCGCGATCGCGACCCCGGCCGTCGTCACGGTGGCAGCGGCGACCGCCGCGCGGGGTGGGCAGACCGGCCACGGGACGGACCAGCAGGGATCGACGGCGGGTGATCCGGGCCTCCCGGCGGTCACCACCACGCGCGGCAGCGAGACGCCCTTCGTCCTGCCCTCCACGCCGACCGCCGCGCCCGCTCCGGTCACGGCGGCCGCCGCTCCGTCGGCCACGCCCGCGCCCCTCGGACAGCAGCTCGCGCGACCGGTGTTCTCGCTCGCGCAGGCCGGCCCCGGGGAGCACGTCGTCACCGTGCAGGTCGTGCCGGACAGCCTCGGACCGGTCACGGTCCGCGCACACGTCACCGCGCACGGCATGCACGTCGAGCTGTTCGCGGCGTCCGAAGCGGGCCGCGACGCGGTCCGCCAGGTGCTGCCGGACCTGCGGCGCGACGCCGCCGGCACCGGGCTGAGCACCACGCTCGACCTGTCGTCGCAGAACCACCCGGGCACGTCGGCGGGTCGCGACCAGCGACCAGCCGACGGCCGCCTGCGTGCCGACACCGGCCTGGAGGCACGGCGCACCTCCGCCGCGCAGCCAGCCTCCGCAGCCGCCACGTCCACCTCCACCATCCGCACCGCGGGACTCGACGTCCTCGCCTGACCGGCTCACGAACAGGAACGCAACCATGCCCATCGACGGCATCACCGGCAGCGTGGACCAGGCTGCCCAGGCCGCGGCCCTCGCCGCGAACTCGACCGCGAAGAAGTCCCAGACGATGGACTCCGAGGTGTTCATGAAGCTGCTCGTCACGCAGCTGCAGAACCAGGACCCGTCGTCGCCGATGGACACCAACCAGATGATCAGCCAGCAGACGCAGCTCGCGATGATGGAGCAGATCACCAACCAGACCACGACCGGGAACGAGAACTTCTCGCTCCAGATGCGCATCGCCGCCGCGAACCTCGTCGGCAAGCAGGTCAGCTACACCGACGCTGCGACCGGTACCGCCGTCACCGGGACCGCCTCGGCCGTGTCCTACGCGAACAGCGTGCCCACGGTCACCGTGAACGGGAAGGAGGTCGCTCTCGACGTGATCTCCGGCATCACCACCACCGCTCCGGCTTCCTGACACCGCTCCTTCCCCTCCTTCCCCTCTTTCTTCCTGCTCTTCCTGCCTCTCCGAAAGGACGCACCATGCTCCGCTCGCTCTACTCCGGGATCTCCGGCCTCCGCTCGCACCAGCAGATGCTCGACGTCACCGGCAACAACATCGCCAACGTCAACACCGTCGGCTTCAAGGCCTCGTCGACGGTCTTCCAGGACACCCTGTCGCAGATGACCCAGGGTGCCGGCGGACCGCAGACCGGTGTCGGCGGCACCAACCCGGCGCAGATCGGCCTCGGCGTCCAGGTCGCCGGCGTCTCCACCAACTTCGCGCAGGGCTCGGCCCAGGCCACCGGCAAGGCCACCGACCTGATGATCTCCGGCGACGGCTTCTTCGTCACCCGCCTCGGCAACGACACCGTCTACACCCGCGCCGGTGCGTTCGACTTCGACGCGAACGGCCGCCTGGTCACCGCCGACGGCAAGATCGTGCAGGGCTACCCGGCCACCAACGGCGTCGTCAACGACAACGGCGGCCTCGCCGACATCACGCTGCCGCTCGACGCCGCGGCACCGGCCGTCCGCACCACCTCGGCCTCGGTCGCCGGCAACCTGCCGTCCGAGACCGCCGTCGGCGACACCATCACCCGCGAGGCCACCGTCTACGACGCCTCGGGCGCCAAGCACACGATGTCCCTCGCCTACACGCGCACCGGCACCGGCTGGGACGTCACCGCACGCAACGGGCAGGGGACCACCACGAACGGGTCGCTCACGTTCGGCACCGACGGCAAGCTGACCTCCGGCGGCGCCCTGACGGTCGGCGGCATCGCCGTCGACATGGGGGAGCTCACCGGCTTCGCCTCGCTCAACACCGCGTCGATCGGTTCGCAGAACGGCCGCGAAGCCGGCGCCCTGCAGGGCTACGCGATCTCGAAGGACGGCACCGTCACCGGCACGTTCTCGAACGGTGCGTCGCTCGCCCTCGGCCGCATCGCCCTCGCGACGTTCGCCAACCCGGCGGGCCTCGAGAAGACCGGCGCCTCGGGCTACCGTGCCACCGGCAACTCGGGCACCGCGACCGTCGGCGGTCCCGGTTCGGCCGGCGTCGGGTCGCTCGCGGCGGGCACCCTCGAGATGTCGAACGTCGACCTGTCGCAGGAGTTCACGAACCTGATCGTGGCGCAGCGCGGGTTCCAGGCGAACGCGCGCATCATCACGACCTCGGACGAGGTGCTGCAGGAGCTGACGAACCTGAAGCGGTAGGCGGACGGCGCTTCGTGAGCAGGAATGGTCGGGTCCAAGCCGGGCAACCCGACCATTCCTGCTCACGAGTTCGGCTGTCCGTTCGGGATCTGATGACTTAGTATCTACGTGTGCACGTAGACAAGCAGCCATGCGGGCTCGATCCCGAGTCGGAGTACGTCGAACTGGCGGTCGAGGTCTTCGCGATGCTCGCCGACGCGACCCGGGTGAAGATCATCCTGGCGCTCCGGAACGCCGAGGAGATGTCCGTGAACCACCTGGCCGATGTGGTCGACAAGAGCCCCGCGGCGGTGTCGCAGCACCTCGCGAAGCTCCGGCTCGCGCGGATGGTGTCCACTCGCCGTGAGGGCACGACGGTCTTCTACCGACTCACCGACGAGCACGCGTCGGAGCTGGTGATCGACGCGGTGAAGCAGGCCGAACACGTCGTGGGTGCCGCGCCGCACCACCGCGGGGAGCAGGCCGGCGCGTGACCGACCACGAGCACGACGGGCACCAGCACGACCACGACCACGCGCACCCGCACGGCGGCGTGCGGGGCCTCCTCTACGACCTCGTCGTCCCACACACGCATGACTCCGCCGACTCGATCGACGACGCCATGGAGGCGAGCTCGGCCGGTGTCCGCGCGCTCAAGATCAGTCTCTTCGTGCTCCTCGGCACCACCGTCCTGCAGGCCGTGCTCGTCGCGTTCACCGGCTCGATCGCCCTGCTGGCGGACACCACCCACAACTTCGCGGACGCGCTGACCGCCGTGCCGCTGTGGGTCGCGTTCGTGCTCGGCCGACGCGTGGCTACCCGGCGGCTCACCTACGGGTACGGCCGCGCCGAGGACCTCGCCGGCATGTTCATCGTCTTCGTCGTCGCGCTCTCGGCAGTGGTGGCCGGGTGGCAGGCGATCGATCGCTTCGTGCACCCACGCCCGGTCGAGGCGCCCTGGTTGCTCGTCGCCGCGGGCCTGATCGGCTTCGCCGGCAACGAGGTCGTCGCGATGTACCGGATTCGGGTCGGCCAGCGGATCGGTTCGGCGGCACTCGTGGCCGACGGCGTGCACGCCCGGCTCGACGGCTTCACCTCACTGTCGGTGGTCCTCGGTGCGGTCGGCGTGATGGTCGGCTTCCCGCTCGCCGACCCGGTCATCGGCCTGCTCATCTCGATCTCGATCCTGGTGCTGCTCTGGGGCACGGTGAAGTCGATCGGCGCGCGGCTGATGGACGCCGTCGACCCGGCGCTCGTCGAACGTGCCGAGCACGTCCTCGAGCACACGGACGGCGTCCACAGGGTCCGCGACCTCCGTCTCCGGTGGATCGGGCACCGGCTGACCGGATCGGCAACGGTCGAGGTGATGACGACGGATCTGCAGGACGCCACGGACGTCACCGACCAGGCCGCGGAACACGTCCGGCGGGCGATGGGAAACCTCGACGCCTTCACGGTGACCCCAACGCGCTCCGCAGTGCGTTCCTAGCCCTTCCAGACGGACTCGGCGCCCGCGTGTCCGATGACGACGACCTCGATCATCGAGACGACGCCGACTGCGAGCAGCAGCACCGGGCCGACGATCCTGACTGCCCGCAGCGCGCCACCGCTCGTCACCCGAGCTGTCCCGAACCGGTGCCATCCCCACCACAGCAGCAGGAGCACGAACACCGCGATCGACCAGGGGAGCAGCACGTCGGCGAGCTCGGTGTGCCGCTCGAGCAGCGCGGTCTCCTGCTCGCGGTGTTCGAGCCATTCACCGGACGAGGTCGCCAGGGGGACCGAGACGAGGGCGACCAGCCCGATGATCGGTGCGCCGACTGCGAGCCACCGTCGCGCTGCGGGCCACACCGCGACCACGATCGCGGTCAGCGCCGCGACGGGGACCGCGACGGAGGTCAGGTGGACGAAGAGGGGGTGGAGCGGGATCCCGCCGAACTGCCAGTCCATGACGGCCTTTCACGTCGTGCGCCGGACGGTGCCGGCGGTGTTCGACCAGACAACAGGATCCCGCGGTCCGCATCGTTCGAAACCTCACACGAACGGGGCGACCCGGACATGGTTCGCTGTGACCATGAGCACCTCCGAGCCGCACGCGGGCGAAGCCCACACGGGCGACCTCGCTGCGCGCCTGAACTGGCTGCGAGCCGGAGTCCTCGGCGCGAACGACGGGATCGTGTCGACGGCGTCGATCGTCGTGGGCGTCGCCGGCGCGTCGTCGTCCGTCCCGGCGATCGCGACCGCGGGGATCGCAGCGCTCGTGGGCGGTGCCGTGTCGATGGCGCTGGGCGAGTACGTGTCGGTGAGCAGTCAGAAGGACAGCCAGCAGTCCCTCATCGAGAAGGAACGCCGCGAACTGGCCGACGACCCGGTCGCCGAGCTCGAGGAGCTCACCCAGCTGTGGCAGGGCCGTGGTCTCCGACGGTCCACGGCCGAACGTGTGGCGTCCGAACTGACCGAGCGGGACGCCCTCGCCGCGCACCTGACCACCGAACTCGGGATCGACGAGGACGAGGTCGTCAGCCCGTGGCACGCCGCGTTCGCGTCGGCGGCCGCGTTCTCGATCGGTGCCGTCCTGCCGCTGCTGGCGATCCTCCTGTCGCCCGAGGCCGTCCGGGTACCCGTGACGTTCGTCGTCGTCCTCGTCGCACTCGCGTTGACCGGGGCCACGGGCGCCCGGATCGGAGGTGGCTCGGTGCGGCGGGCGACCGCACGCGTGGTCGTCGGCGGAGCCCTCGCCCTGGCGGCGACCTTCGTCATCGGATCCCTGCTCGGGACGAGCGGGGTGGTCTGAGATGGCGAACATCCTGGTTGTTGAGGACGACCCCGAGATGGGTGCCCTCGTCGAGCGCGGACTGACCGGCGAGGGGCACACCGTCACTGTCGTGACGGACGGCGTCGCCGCACTCGTCCAGGCGCGGTCGCAGGCGTTCGACGCCGCAGCGATCGACGTCATGCTGCCCGAGATGACCGGCTTCGAGGTCTGTCGACGACTCCGTGAGATGGGGTCGGACTTCCCGGTGATCCTGGTCACCGCACGCGACGCCGTCGACGACCGCGTGTTCGGGCTCGACTCCGGGGCCGACGACTACCTGACCAAGCCGTTCGCGATCGCCGAACTCAACGCGCGGATCCGGGCGCACCTGCGACGTCGTGCCGCCGGTGGCACGACCACCGTGGAAGCCGGCGCGGTGCGGCTCGACACCGTGGCCGTGCGTGCGTCGGTGCGCGGGCGCGACATGCCGTTGAGCGTCAAGGAGTTCTCGCTCCTGCGGTTCCTCATGCAGGGGGCGCCCGACCCGCGCACCAGGACCGAGGTGCTCGAAGAGGTCTGGGGGAGCGCCGAGCACTTCGACCCGACCATCGTCGACCAGTACGTCAGCTACGTTCGCAAGAAGCTCCAGGCCTCGGGCGCCGACGTCGCGATCCGGACGGTGCGCGGTGTGGGGTACGCGCTCGAGGTCGTGCCGTCTCCGTGAGGTTCCTCCGTCGCCTGTCGATCCGCGCTCGGATCACCCTCGGGAGCCTGCTCGTCGGTGCGGTCGTGCTCTCCGGGGTCGCTCTCGTGCTGCACGTGCAGATCGAACGCGCGACGCTCGCGACCGACCGCTCCCTCGCATCCGGTGACGCGGCGCCGTTCGTGTCCGACCTCCGGCACAACCCGGACGAGCCGCCTGACCGTCCAGCAGAAGACGTCCTCGTCGGGATCCGGTCAGCGACCGGAGACTGGGTCGTGGACTCGCTGCCGCGCGACGTCCGCGCCGTGCTGCCCTCGCCGGTCCCGGACGACGACGTCACGCTGCGACTGCACACCGGCCACCGTGTCGTGACCGTCGTCGGCATCCCGGTCACGAACGACGCCGGATCGTTCGTCGTGTGGGCCGCGCACGACGGCCGGGCCGGGCAGGAGACGGTGGCGCGGGTCGACCGGTCCCTGGTCGTCGGAACGTTCCTGGCACTGCTCGCCTTCGCGGCGACGGCCTGGCTGCTGTCGACCATCGCCCTCCGCCCAGTGGGGCGGATGCGCCGGACCGCCGAGCGCCTCAGCGCCGGGAACGGTGGCGGCCACCTGCCAGTCGGCGCCTCCGACGATGAACTCGCGGCCCTCGCCCGGACGCTCAACACGTTCATCGACCGCCAGCGTGAGAACACCGAGCGCGAGCGACGGATGGTCTCCGACGCCAGCCACGAGCTCCGCACGCCGCTCGCTGCCCTCACCGCCCGACTCGAACTGGCACACCGCTCGTCGGGCGACGCCGTCGCGCTCGAGCGCGAGCTGCGCGCCGCCGAGGGCGATGCGGCACGGCTGGTCGCGCTCGCGAACGCCCTCCTGGAACTCAGCAGGCTGGACGAGGCGGAGGGTGTTCCGTCGACGTCGGCCGCTGCGCTCGTCACGGAACTCATGGGATCGATCGACCGCGCCCGCGCCTTGACACACGTCGGGGCGCGCGACATCGACTTCGCCGTCGAACTGACGGCGCCGGACGAGCACTACGGACTCGAGCCCGCGGCGTTCGCGCGGGTCGTCGACAACCTCGTCGCCAACGCGATCGCCGCGGGGGAGGACGGCGGGGTGGTCCGGGTCACGCTCGACCAGTCCGCCGACGGTCGACTCGACCTGTGCGTCGTCGACGACGGCCCCGGCGTCCCGGACGACTTCCTTCCGCAGGCCTTCGACCGCTTCACCCGGGCCGACAGCGCCCGACGTGCCGTCCTCGGCGGGAGCGGCCTGGGGCTCGCCCTCGTCCGCGGCACCGTCGAACGCGCAGGCGGGACGGCGGACCTCTGCAACGCGGCGTCCGGCGGTGCCGTCGCGACGGTCAGCGTCCCCGCGCGCTGACCGGGACCTCGGTCCACGCCGATCACTCGAGGTCTCGAACGAACGGGGCGCTCCGTTCGGGGTCCGTCCACAGGACCGCTCCTGATGCTGTGAGTCACCCGATCGCATGCTGGAGAGGACCGAGACGATGATCGAGACCGCTCGCGCCACACCGAGGACACCCCCGAGCACGACCGAACGCGCGCGCCTGCGGGACGCCGTACCCCCGGCGGAGTCCCTCGACATCGCCGCGCGCCGCCGCCGTCGAGCCGGTCGCCGCCGGAGCGCCATGACGGATCTGCTCGGGATCCTCGCATGGGTCTCCGCCTCGATCGCCGTGACGCTCTGGCTCGCCTCGCCCGGCTCGCACAGGGTCGTGGGGATCGGCGGCTGGCTCACCGACGCCGGGATCGTGGCAGGGCTCGTCGCCACGGACCTCGTCCTCGTGATGCTGGTGCTCGCCGCCCGGGTACCGCTCATCGACCGGACGTTCGGCCACGACAACGCCGTCGCGGTCCACCGTTCGCTCGGCAAGCCGGTGCTGTACCTGCTGCTCGCGCACGGTGCGTTGCTCACACTCGGCTACGGCGCGTCCGCGGGGACCGGTCCGATCGCCGAGACGATCGCGCTCTTCTCGACACCCGACATGCCACTCGCCTTCCTCGGCCTCGTGCTGTTCCTCGTCGTGGTGGTCTCGTCCTTGGTCGCCGTGCGCCGTCGGCTGCCGTACGAGGCATGGCACCTCATCCACCTGCTCAGCTACGCCGCGGTGCTCGTCGCGTTGCCCCACATGCTCAGCGTCGGCAGCGTCCTCGCGCAGGGCACCTGGCAGCGTGTCTACTGGATCGCCCTGTACGTCGTGGCGCTCGGACTCATCGCGCTGTACCGCTTCGCGGTGCCGATCGTGGTGACGTTCCGGCACCGGATCCGTGTGGCCGGCATCGAGACCGTCGCGCCGGGGGTCGTGTCGATCCACCTCGCCGGACGGGACCTCGACCGCCTCGGAGCCCGCGGCGGGCAGTACGGGGTCTGGCGGTTCTGGACCGCGAAGACGTGGTGGCACGCGAACCCGGTGTCGTTCTCGGCGGTCCCCGCCCGCGGTCGTGCACGGATCACCGTCCGCGACCTCGGTGCAGGCTCCGCCCGTCTCGGACGCATCACGCTTGGGGCGTTCGTGTCCCTCGAGGGTCCGTACGGCCTGTTCACCAGCCGGGCCCGGACGGCCCCGTACCTCGCGCTCGTCGCCTCCGGCATCGGGATCACCCCCGTGCGCTCGCTGCTGGAGGACACCGACCTCCGTCCGGGCGAGGCCACCGTGCTGCTGCGCGGGACCGACGCCGACCAGCAGTACCTGTGGCACGAGATCGCGGACCTCGCCGAGGCGACGGGCAACCGGCTGTACACGATGGTCGGCCACCGATCCCGCTCCCGCGAGAGCTGGATGACCGAGGAGGACGTCCGGCGCGGGGTCTCCCTCCGGTCCGTGTTCCCGAACCTGCTGCAGTCGGACCTGTACGTGTGCGGGCCGCGGGCGTGGTCCGACCTCGTGGTCCGCGAAGCGCGGTCGGCAGGGGTGCCGGAACACCAGATCCACCAGGAACGGTTCGAGTCATGAGAGCACGCATCATCGCCGGCGGTGTCGTCTCGTCGATCGCGGTCCTGGCCATCGGGTGGCAGCTCGGCGGCCAGCCCGCGGTCACCGCACCGGCACAGCAGGGCACGACGTCGGGTGTCGGCACGACCGGCACCGGGTCGACGAGCGACAGCGCCGGCAGCGGGACCAACGGCGGCAGCAGCGGCACCGGCACCACTGCTGGGTCGTCCGCCTCCGGCACCTTCGCCGGCGACACGACGCAGACCCGGTACGGCCCGGTGCAGGTGCAGATCACCGTCGCGAACGGGACGATCACCGACGTCACCCCGCTGCAGCTCACGAACAGCGACGGCCGATCGGTGCAGATCAGTCAGCAGGCGGCACCGGTCCTGCGCCAGGAGGGACTGCAGGCGCAGTCCGCACAGATCCAGTCCGTCAGCGGTGCGACCTTCACGAGTCAGGGCTACACGACGTCGCTCCAGTCCGCGATCGACAAGGCCGGGCTGTGAGCGTCCAGACCCTCGAGACCATGGGTACCGTCGTCAGCCTCCGGGGAGCCACCCCGGAGGCCGCCGCCGAGGTGCGCGCCGTCTTCGCCTCCTACGACCACCGGTACAGCCTGTACGACCCGGCGTCGGTGCTGAGCCGCGTCGCCGACGGATCGCTCCGGCTGTCCGACACCCCGGCGTCGGTGCGCGACGTGTACGCGCTCGCGCTCGACTGGCGGGAACGGACCGGTGGTGCGTTCACGCCGCACCGCCCGGACGGCGTCGTCGACCTGTCCGGTGTGGTGAAGGCCCTGGCGATCCGTGACGCCGGAGCAGTCCTCGACGGCATCGCCGACGACTGGATGATCAGCGCCGGAGGGGACGTGCTCGTCCGGGGACACTACCGCGACGACGAATCGTGGAGCGTCGGGGTGGTCGAACCGGCACGCCGCGACACGGTCGTCGGCGTCGTCCACCTCGATGCGCCGCGCCGCGCCGTCGCGACCTCGGGGACCGCCGAGCGCGGCGAGCACATCTGGCGACGAGCGACCCCCACCTTCGTGCAGGCGACCGTCATCGCTGACGACATCGTCACCGCGGACGTGCTGGCAACGGCGGTCGTCGCGGGCGATGCTGACGACCTCCGCGGGCTCACCGGCAACGGGAGCGTCGACGTGCTCGCGTTCGACACGGACGGCATCGCGTGGGCGACACCGGGGGCCGAGGCGGTCGTGTGTCCATGAGCGACCTCGTGGACGCCCTTCGTCGGTGTCATCGCACGTACTGCACGACCCAGGTGCGGGTGCGTTGCCAAGTGCGACTCCGACGGAAGCCGTCGCGGGTGAGTGCCTGCGTCACGATGGTGCGGACATCGGGCTCGACCGCGGTGAGCAACCACACCACCTTCGCGGCACCGACCTCCTCACGGATGTCCCGCAGTGGTCGTTGCGTTCCCCACAGGCCAGCGGACTCGCTCGCCGGAGCAACCAGGAGCGGGTCGCGAAGTCCGGAGAACGCCGCTGGATAGGTATCCGCGATGGTCCTGGAGGTGGCGAGGGGATGGCGTTCGAGGGGCCCGAAGACAACCGCGTCGCGTTCCCCGACGGGCTCCTCGGACCGGTGCGCGACGATGACGGCGGCTGCCTCGTTCCAGGCGGCGTCGTCCTTCGCTGCGACCGTGCGCTGCTGCGCCCACGTCGGTGCGGTGAGCGCCGCGGCGACGACGAAGACGGTGGCCACGGCGCGTCGTGACCACCGAGTCGGTACGGCGGTCACGGCGGCACCCAGGCACAGCGCCACCGCCGGGGCGGTGAACGCGGCGTACCGCGGGGAGTACAGCGGGTTCGTCACCAACGACGCGGCGATCAGGCCGATCGTGGGAACGAGCGCCCACGGCAGCGCCACCACGAGGAGCCGCCGGCGAGTGTCGTTCCGGTGCATCAGGACGACCCCGACGACAGCAAGGGTGCACCCGAAGACCGCGAAGCCCGGGTTCTTGGTGAACCACTGCGTCAGCAGCACCTCTTGGATCGTGTGCGCACTGATGGGATCGATCCAGGCGATCTGACGATCCTGGCCAGCGGATGCCGAGGCGAGCGGCAGCAGCGCACACGCCGACAGGGCAGTTGCGGCACCCCAGCGCAGGAGCACCTTCCGCCTGTCTCGATCACGGCCAGAACGCCGCAACAGCGGCAGCGCCGCGGTCACGCCGTGACCGACCGTCATCAGTGCCAAGTAGAGGAACACCGCGCCGCTGAGGATCGAGATCGCCGCGTACGACACCCACCACGGCCACGACCGGGCTCCCTGTCGGGTGCGATCACGGGCGGCGACGAAGAGGATCGTCGTCCCGACTGCGAGGGCGGTGTCGATGGCGAACGACCGCCCTTCCGACCCCATCCACGTCACCCGTGGGAAGAGCGCGAAGAGGACCCCGGCGACGAGACCGGTCCTCGGGCTGGCGAGTGTGCGTCCGAGGACCACGAGCAGTGCCGCGGCGACACCGATCGCGATCGAGGAGGGGAGACGCAGGGTGAACGGCGTGTACCCGACGAGCGCGAACCAGCAGTGCATCACGGCGTAGTACGTCGCGTGGACGACGTCGACCTGTTGCACCTCGCGTGCCAGCGCCGCCCAGGGGCGGGTGGCGGACACGACCGTCGCGGCCTCGTCGTACCAAATGGACGGCACCCAGCTGAACGCCGCCGCCACGGACGTGGTTCCGACACCGACCAGTGCGGGGACCACCCACAGCCGTACCGGTTGGGCGCGTGTGCTGCGCACCGGTACGACACTCGGCGACGCGACGGCGGTCATCGGTCTCGCGCCTTCCCCACGAGTGATCGAGGCCGGAGACCGGCAACAGCGGTTGGGCCGCGACGAGTGGGCGTCTGACTTGCTCTCGTCCAGGTCAGCGCGATGTGACGCACGACGACCCAGACTGCGGACGTCCACACGATCGCGGCCAGGACGTCCGTCGGGTAGTGCACGCCGAGTGCGAGTCGGGAGGTCGCGACCACGATCACGACGACGGTCCCGATAGAGGCGACCTGCGCTCGAGCCTTGCCGTGCGTCACGGCGACGAGTCCGAGCACCAGGGCAGTGACCAGCGCGACGTGCCCGGACGGGTACGACCAGCTCTCCACCGCGTGGTGCACGCCGGAGAGCACCGGGCGTGACCGGTGCACCAGCAGCTTGACCGGCTCGACCGACACCCACGAGACCCCGGCGATCCCCACGAACTGCATCGCGGCGACCCGATCGGACCGCCACCAGACGACCGCTCCGATGGCCACGAGGATCGCAAGACCGCCGGCGGGCTCGAGGAGCACGCCGATCCCGGACGCGATGAGCAGCGCGGTCGGCGTCAGGTGTTCATGCAGCAGCTGGTCGAAGCCGGTCTCGGTCGCTCCGACACCCGGAACGGCTGTCAACGTGATTCCGATGAGCACCACGATCACCGCTGCTGTGAACGCCGATCCGAGTTGCCACAGTGCGCGTTCACCTCGCATCGGACGACCGCCCTCGATCCGCCTCGGTCGCCACGGCGAGCAACGCGGCAGCTGCCGCCGTCGCCACGATCAGCGCAGCGACAGCGCCGGCACCTCCGAGCACTCCAACAGTCATGTCCACGACCTCCGAACAGCACCCTTCCGCCGCCGCTCCAAGGAACCACCCAGATGCACCAGACGAGCGAGCACCCCGGACGGTCCGGCACGATCGTCGTCGGGACGAGTCGTCAGCGGATCGGGACCACGTGCGGCCGGGTCCGCACCGGGCCGATCCAGCGGGTCACGAGGACGGCGGTGATGCTTCCCGTCGCCATGATCGCCGCGAGGACGACGATCTGGAATCGTCCGGCTTCGAGGGGAGAGACGCCACCGAACACGGCGCCCACGAACGCGCCAGGAAGGGTGACGAGTCCGGTCGTCTTCGTCTGGTCGACTGTCGGTATCAGAGCGGCGCTCACAGCGCGTCGAACCAGGTCCGCGGTGGCGCGGCGCGGTGTCGCTCCGAGCGCGAGCCACCCCTCGACCTCGTCCCAGCGATCGTCGACGAGCTCGCGGAATCGACGGCCGGCGATGGTCGCGATGGACATCGCGTTCCCGATGACGATGCCGCCGATCGCGAGGGCGTAGCGGGGTGAGAGCGTGATCGCTCCGCTCCCGAAGACGACGACCGCGCTGACCAGGATGCCGGTCGCCATTGCTCCGGCGACCGGCAGCACCATCGTCGGGAGGTCCCCGAGCCGTCGAGCCGACGTGCAGGACGCGACGACGAACATCACTCCGAGCGCGAGGCCGATCAGCAGGGGCGATCTGATGACTCCGGTGAGCACGAGGCTGATGGCGGCGAGCTGCAGGGCGCCGCGGACGATCGCCACTGCCGGAGCCCACGGCGCCGACGCGCGAGCAGCAAGCAGGACGACCGTCGCGACCGCGACGAGAGCGAGCACACCGAGCAGGGTGCGCACCAGGGCGTCCGCGGTCATGCCTGCTGCTCAGTCATCAGGTGCCCTGTACGGCCGGCACGGTGTCATCCGTCGAAGGCCGTGCGCCGCCCACCACGCTGACGGTCACCGGTGGACCGATCCGTGATCTGGTTCGGCACCGTTCGGGTGCTGGTCGCGCTCAGCGGTCGCTCGCGATGGGCTGTTCATCCTGGTCGTCCTGGTCCGTTCGGCTGCTCAGCCGCTTGCGGACCACTCCGATCAGGATCGGCAGGATCGAGAGGATGACGATGACGATCATCAGGACGTCGATGTTGTGCGCGACGAGCGGGATCCCGCCGAGCAGCACCCCGACTGCCGTGAGTCCGCACGCCCAGCCCACCGCACCGACGACGTTCCACAGGAAGAACCTCCGGTAGCGCATGTCGGCTGTCCCCGCCGCGAGCGGGACGTAGGTCCGGACCACCGGCACGAACCGGCCGAGGACCAGGGACAGGCCGCCCCACCTGGCGAAGAACACTTCGGCCTCGTCCAGCCGAGCGGTCGTGAGCACCCGTGCGCCGTCACGAAAGAGTCGGCGGCCGAAGCGTCGACCGATCCAGTAGCCGACCTGGTCCCCGGCGACGGCGGCGAAGGACGCGACGACCGCGACTTGCCATGGTGCGACGCCCAGCGCGGCGCTGGTGATCGCGGCAGTGACCAGGAGCGAGTCACCCGGGAGGAACGGGAACAGCACCCCGGACTCGATGAAGACCAGGACCGCGATCCCGGCGAGGACGGCAGGGCCGAAGGCGTGCAGCACGGATCCGGCGTCGAACAGGTGGACAGCGAAGGGGAACCGGTCGATCACGACGAGAGCTGCTCACGGGTGCCGGCCCCGACGCGATCACGACGGCCGATTGAAACCCATGCGATGAGCGCTGCGATGACCGCGAGGAAGACGATGCTGGTGGTGATGGTCCCGATGCCGAGTCCGCCGTCGTGTGTCGGCTGGGAGAGCAGGTCCCCGGTCGACGCACCGAGCGGGCGGGTGAGGATGTACGCGATCCAGAAGCAGGTGACGGCACCGCGACGGCCGATGAACCAGACGGCAGTGACCGCCACGATCGCTGCCGCGAACAGCAGCAGCGACGGCAGGTAGCCGAGGCCGGTCTGCTCGGCGATGAGGTCACCGGCTGCGGTGCCGAGAGCGAAGGTGAACAGGATCGCCAGCCAGTAGAACGCTTCCCGCCTGGTGGTGTCGATCTCGTGGATCGAGAGCGTGCGCTCACTCCGGTACCAGACGATGAACACCACCGCGAGAGCCACCGCGAACACTGTCGTGCTCACCCCCAGCGGGACGCCGAGCCCGTCGGTGAGGTTGTCCGTGATGCAGGTCCCGACGATGCTGATCAGCACGACGGTGACCCAGTACGTGACCGGCCGGTAGGCGCGGGTGCGGAACTGCAACACCAGGAACACGACCAGGACCGCGGCCATCACGGCCGTCGTCAGCGGGAGACCGAACCCGAGGGTGTCGCTGAGCAGATCGGCTGCGGTCTCACCGACGGTCGTGGCGAGGACCTTGATGATCCAGAACGACGGGGTGGGGTCTGGCACCTTGTTGCGCTTCGGGCGGGGCCGAGCGGTCAGCTGGGTCATGGCGTGCTCCTCGTCGTGACCGGGCCTCGTGCCCGGGTCGGTGCGACGACGGTACGAACGTGCCTGCAAGACTCCACCAAGAAACCCGGGTGTCCGGATTCGACCGCATCCTTGGTGTTTCCTTGCCTTGGGTGAGGGAGCCTCGGAGCACCCCGGACGGCGGTGTCAGGAGCGGAGGAACCGATTGATCGACACAGCATGGAATCGACTCGTCGACACCACTGCGCGGTGGTCCCTCCGTGGCGCTCCGGACCGGGATGCGGATCGCCTCGCCTCTCGACGGTCGGTCATCGGCATCTCCATCCGCGTCGCGGGGGTGTCTGCGGCGTTGGTGATCGGGATCATCGCCCTGGTCGTCGCGTACGTCGCTTGGCAGCTCACCCCAGGCCAGCAGCGGGAGCAGCCCGGTCCCTTCGACGTGCACATCACCCTGGACACGCTCGACCTGACGGTGGCGATCATCGGGGTCGGCGGGCTCGCGATCCTCTTCGCGGGAGTCGCCTCCTGGTTGATCGCGCGACGCGCGGTCCGGCCGCTGACGGAGGCGCTGCATGTGCAGCGGACCTTCGTCGCGGATGCCAGTCATGAACTCCGCACACCGCTCGCCGTCCTGCATGCCCGCGTCCAGCGGCTCCGCATGCAGACCCCCGACGACGACCCGCGCCGCCGGATCGTCGATGATCTCACCAGCGACACGCGGATCCTCATCGACATCGTCGACGACCTCCTCGAAGCTGCTGCAGGTACCCGATCCGAGCCGGGTGTCGCCGGCCTGCAGGAGGGACTGGGAAGGCTTCGACGTGACATGAGCGTGCTCGCCGATGATCGGCACGTGCGTCTCCACGTGGTTGACCACAGCGCCAGCGTGGGCATGACGCCGACACAGCTGCACCGCTGTCTCGTCGCACTCACGGACAACGCCATCGGCCACACCCCACCGGGCGGCACCGTCACCGTGACCACCACGCCGGAACACGACCGGGTATGCGTCCGCGTGCAGGACGACGGCTCCGGCATCTCCGGGATCGAACCGACGCGGGTGTTCGACCGGTTCGCACACGGAACCGGCCGCGGCCACGGTCACGGCCACGGCCACAGCGCGGACGGAACCCGCACGGGGAACGGCATCGGGCTCGCCCTGGTGCGTGAGATCGTGGTCCGCGCCGGCGGTGACGTCACCGTCGAGTCCACCGGTGATCACGGCACCGTCTTCGCGCTCCGCATCCCGACAGTGCACGCGGCGACGTCCGCGCCGACCATCACTCGTCGCGCCGAGGGAAGATGAACACCATGGGACAACGCCTGCTCCTCGTCGAGGACGACCCCAGGCTCGGACCGCTCGTCGCCGAGGTGCTCAGCGAGGACTGGGATGTCGTCCTCGCGTCCGACGGTGAGCAGGCACTCGTCACGGCAGTGGAACGGTACTTCGACGTCATGGTCGTCGATCGGCGGCTTCCCGGCATGGACGGCACCGAGTTCATCAGCGCGATCCGGAGCCAGCGGATCAGCACCCCGGTGCTCATGCTCACAGCACTCGGCGAGCTCCGCGACCGCGTCTCCGGTCTCGACGCCGGAGCGAGCGACTACCTCGTGAAGCCGTTCGAGTTCGATGAACTCGCCGCCAGACTCCGGGCGCTCACCCGCGACTACACCGGCACCGGAACAGGCGTGGAGATCGGAGGGTGGACCTTCTACCCCGATGACCACAGCATCCACTCGCCGTACACCGGTCGGGTCCTCCTCACCGAGAAGGAGAGCTCCCTGCTCCGGGTCCTCGCTGCGGAACCAGCGCGCGCGTTCTCGCGGCGACACCTGCTCTCCGCGGTGTTCGAACACGGCGAGCAGGAGAACACCGTCGACACGTACGTGCACTACATCCGGCGGAAGACCGACCGCGACCTCATCACCACCATCCGCGGCACCGGCTACCAGCTCGGCACGCCAGCCTGACCCCGCTCGGAGCGCGCCCGAGGTCAGCCGGTCGACGCGTGCTCGCCCGCACCGGTGCCGGAGGGCGCGTCGGCGGCCAGGCCGATGCCCTCGACGAGCCGGATCGTCACCTCGACGACGTCAGCGGGTGCGCCCGTGCGCTCGTCGACCAGGTCGCGGATGCGTTCGGCGACCTCACGGATCGTGTCGGTCGCCGGCCGGGTGTCGTCGACGGCGATGCCCGCCCCGACCCGGAGGGCCGCGCCGTCGCGCTGCACGTCCACGAGGACGTCGGGTTCCTGCAGCGAGAGGGTCGACGCGACGGCCTCGGCGGCGGCGTGCACGATCGGTCTCCTCGGGTAGACGCCGGTGACTCCCGGAACGGTGCGGATCCGGTCGGTGAGGACTCGGGACAGGGCTTCGTCGCTCACGTCGTGCTCCTAGGGCAGGGAGACGTCGTCGAACACGACGTCGATGGACGCAACGGTCAGGGCAGTGTGGCGGTCGAGAGCCGCGGCGATCCGCGACCGCAGGAGGTCCGCGGTCTCCGCCGCAGGTGCCCCGTACACCAACCCCGCGGTCACCCGCACGTGGACCGGGGCTCCGAGGTCGCCGAGTTCCCCGTCGAGAGCGCAACTCCCCATCACGACCCCGCCCATCGTGTCACCGGTCCGACGAACCAATCCCCGGACGGCGGCCTCGGTCATGGTGAGGCGCAGTCGTGGGTCGGGATGGGGGACCGGCACGTCGCGGCCGGGTCGGACCTCGGAGCGGATCGTCGCCAGCAGACGGTCGACCCAGTCGGTCTCGCGGTCCGGCTCGGCGTCGGCCCGGTGTTGCAGGGCGCCGAGCGACAGCTCGCGCAGGCGCTCCATGTTCGACAAGGCGAGGCGGCACGAGGCGGAGCGCTCGATGGACGGGTCACGGGGTGAACGGCCCCGGTCGAGGTACTCGGCGAGTTCCTCCATCGTGTGGCCGTCGAGGTCGTCCTCGGGCACGGGGACGTCGTCGAGGTCGCTCATCGCCATCCCTCCATCTCCGCGGTCAGGAACCGACGGGCCCGCGCGAGCAGCCCGCGCACCGTCGACACCGGTAGTTCGAGTTCGTCGGCGATCTGCTGGTAGCTGTAGCCGGCGGTCTCGCGGAGCAGCCAGCACCGTCGCTGGTCTGCGGGGAGCCGGTCCAGCGCGGCCCACATCGCATCGAGCTGCATCCGCGTCTCGACGATACGCTCCGGCTGCCGGGCGGCGTCCGCCCGGTGCTGCGCCGTCTCGACGTCGTCGTGGTGACGGCGCCGACGCAGACGGTCGAGCGCCTTGCGGGTGACGATCTGCATCACCCACGGGCGGAACCGCGCGGGGTCGTTCAGGTCCGAGAGTCGTCGCCAACCGGTCAGGAACGATTCCTGCACCACGTCGTCCGACTCCACGTTGGAGCCGAGCATCTGCTCCGCGTACACCCGCATCAGCGGACCGTGGCGACGGGCGAGCACTTCGAACGCGTGCACGTCACCGTCGGCGGCGCGGACCACGAGGGTGGCGTCCGCCGCGCGCACGAGGGGATCGTCGTGGTCCATCCCCGCCTTCCGGTCGTCGTCCAGGGCGGCCGTCCGACCGTCGTGCGTCCACGATGCACCGGGCGGCCGCGAAACGCCCGGGCGGACCGGAGCCCGACCGATCCGTGACGAATCCGGTGGTCGTGTCGTCCACACCGCGGAATGATCGACGACAACCACACCACCCACACGTCCGACGCGACCGATCCGGTCGGAGGCGCAGCGCTGACCGGCGCCGCGCCCGATCGGCAGTCCCGCGACCTGTGCTTCAGCGTCTTCGACCGCTGGCGGTGCGGTCTCGCCGAGGGGCACGCGGGACACCACGAATCCGTCGCCGGTGCGGTCGCACGGTGGAGCGACCGGCTCGCCGGGCGCCGCCTCAAGGACCTGTAGGCACTCGTCCTGCTCCCGTCGCCGCGCACGCGTGGTCACGGCCTGAGTCGCTTCGGCGCGGGAAGGGGACAGCACGCGTCCCGCCGCGGCCGCTTTGCGCGCCGGACGCCGTCGCGATGCGCGTCGGGGGACAAGGACCGGGCCCTCCAGTCGTGTTTCTGGGACTTCGCTGGAAGGAGTCGGACGCGCGTGACTTCCGTCGGTGCAGCCCGTCTCATCCGTGAACAGCAACCGCTGGGAACGCCCGGCGGGTCACTCGGAAGGAACGAACCATGGCTGACTCCATCACCACCACC
>NZ_RJUM01000011.1:0-568398 GCF_003752345.1 Curtobacterium sp. PhB170 | reverse complement strand
CGAAGACTTGATAACACACTGATTTCCGTGCACTTGTTGCACGGGCTCGCGTCCACTTTGTGGTTCCCGACAGACGATCGGGAATCAAACTGAATGCACCGCTCTGCCCATTCGTGGGTAGCAGCCGGAACATGTTTGAGACCAGATCATGGTCGATAGTGTTCCGGTGGTCATAGCGAGAGGGAAACGCCCGGTCACATTCCGAACCCGGAAGCTAAGCCTCTCAGCGCCGATGGTACTGCAAGGGGGACCTTGTGGGAGAGTAGGACGCCGCCGGACTTAACGTTGTAACACCAGGGAACCCCTGACCAGCACTGGTCAGGGGTTTTCTGCGTTCACGGGTCTGCCGAGCAGGGCGTGACGGTAGCATTGGCGGGTCATGACTGCGCCATTCACCACTGCTTCCGGATCCGAGATCCGCGTCCGTTTCTGCCCGAGCCCGACGGGGACCCCGCACGTGGGGCTCATCCGCACGGCGCTCTTCAACTGGGCGTACGCACGCCACACCGGCGGCAAGCTCGTGTTCCGCATCGAGGACACCGACGCCGCGCGGGACAGCGAAGAGTCCTACGCGCAGATCCTCGACGGGCTGCGCTGGCTCCGGCTGGACTGGGACGAGGGCGTCGACGCTGGGGGCGAGCACGGACCGTACCGGCAGTCGGAGCGCACCGCGATCTACGACGACGTCATCGCGAAGCTCAAGGCGTCCGGGCACATCTACGAGTCCTTCGTCACCCCCGAGGAGATGGAGGCGCGCAACAAGGCCGCCGGGCGCGATCCGAAGCAGGGCTACGACAACCACGAGCGGGACCTGTCCGACGACGAGCGCCAGGCGTTCCGCGACCAGGGCCGCGAGCCGGCGCTGCGACTCCGGGTCCCGGACCGTGACCTGAGCTTCGACGACCTCGTCCGTGGCGAGATCACCTTCAAGCAGGGGACGTTCCCGGACTTCGTGGTCGTCCGGCCGAACGGCAAGCCGCTGTACACGTTCACGAACCCGGTGGACGACGCCCTGATGGGCATCACGCACGTCCTCCGTGGCGAGGACCTGCTGTCGTCGACCCCGCGGCAGATCGCCCTGTACGAGGCGCTGTACGAGATCAGGCTGGCTCCGGCGATCCCGGTGTTCGGCCACCTGCCGTACGTCATGGGCGAGGGCAACAAGAAGCTCTCGAAGCGCGACCCCGAGGCGAACCTGTTCCACCACCGCGACGCCGGCATGATCCCCGAGGGGCTCGTCAACTACCTGGCCCTGCTGGGGTGGTCGATCGGTGCCGACCGCGACGTCTTCTCGATCGACGAGATGGTGGCGGCGTTCGACGTCACCGACGTCAACCCGAACCCGGCGCGGTTCGACCACAAGAAGGCCGAGGCGATCAACGGCGACCACATCCGGTTGCTCGAGCCGTCGGACTTCCGCTCCCGGCTCCTGCCGTACCTGACCGACCTCGTGGCCGACCCGCCGACCGCGGAGCAGACCGAAGTCCTGACGAAGGCGGCGCCGCTCGTCCAGGAGCGCATGCAGCTGCTCGGTGAGGCCCCGGCGATGCTCGGGTTCCTGTTCACCGCCGACGCCGACCTGGTGGTCGAGGACGACGCACTGGCATCGCTCAAGGGCGACACCGGCGCCGTGCTCACGGCCGGCATCGCGGCGCTCGAGCAGCTCGACGACTGGCGCACCGAGGCGATCGAGGGTGCCCTCCGCACGGCGCTCATCGACGACCTCGGGCTGAAGCCCCGGGTCGCCTTCGGTCCGCTGCGCGTGGGGGTGTCCGGACGCCGGATCAGCCCGCCGCTCTTCGAGTCGATCGAGATCCTCGGCAAGGAGTCCACCCTGACGCGGCTCCGCGCCCTCGCGGCCCGCTGAACGGCGAACGATGAGCACCGCGGGAAGCGCTGCAGGACCCACGGACGCGCCGAGTACCCCGGTCGTCCACGACGTCGCGGTCATCGGCGCCGGGCCGGCCGGCCTGAGCGCTGCGCTCAACCTGGTGCGGGCGAAGCGCACGGTGCTCCTCGTCGACGCGAACCGGCCACGCAACGCCGCGACCCTGCGGTCGCACGGCTTCCTGACGCGTGACGGGATCTCCCCGCTCGAGCTCCGGAAGCTCGGTCGCGCTGAGGTCGAGAGGTACCCCGAGGCGACGATCGTGCAGGCCGTGGTCGACCTGGTGGCCCCCGACGCCGACGGCTGGCGGCTGCACGGGACCTGGCGCGGTGCCGAGGTGGACGCGCGGGCGCGGACCGTCGTCGTCGCCACGGGACTGCGCGAGGAGTTCCCGGCACTGCCGATGCTCCGTGCGTTCTACGGCACCGCGGTGCACAGCTGCGTCGAGTGCGATGCGTACGAGAAGGCGGGGGAGCCCCTCGCCTTCATCTGCGAGACCGACGACGTCGTGGACCGGGCACTGCTCATCGCGGCGTGGGCCGACGACCTCATCGTGTACACGAACGGTGTCGCCCCGCTCGACGACGCGGGGAGAGCCCGGCTGGCACGTGCCGGTGTCGTGGTCGACGAACGAGTGATCGAGGACCTCGAGGGCGACCGGACCGGCATGACCGGGGTCCGGTTGGTCGACGGCCACGTGGAGCCGCGGACCGGCGGGTTCGTCCGGCCGACGTGGCACGCCGACCTCGACTGGCTGCGCACCGACACGCCCGGTGCGCCGACGGCCCCGGAGCGCGATGCCCACGGACTCCTCGTCGTCGACCGGGTCGGTCGGACCACCGTTCCCGGGCTGTACGCCGTGGGGGACGTGACCCCTCCCGGGCCGGAGCAGCTCATCGTCGCCGCCGGGCACGGTGCCACGACGGCCGCGGCAGTGCACCGAGACCTCGTGGGTGGTCTCGTGGACCTCCGGGATGCTGTACAGTAGTTGATCGTGCCCCGGACAACGGGGACAGAAGGCCAGCAGGCCTTTTGGGGTATGGTGTAATTGGCAACACAGCGGTTTCTGGTACCGTCGTTCTTGGTTCGAGTCCAGGTACCCCAGCACTCGAAGAACAGCCCCCGGATCCCCGGGGGCTGTTCTCGTCTCCGGACTCGTGCGCCTCCATCGCCTCCATCGGCGATCCACAGGCTCCAGACTGCGCATCCCGAGGTTGCGCGGAACCGCACGATGCTCCGCGCCCACCCGGGCCGCCCCTGGCCCTGGACCGTCCCCGTACGGGGGCCGGGCGCGCTGGCGGAGGTGCGCCGGGCCTCCCGGTCGGGTTGCGTGACCCCGCACCCCGCGTGACACGGCTCGTGGGCCGTACCGCGTCGGACGTACCGTCGCAGGACCGGCGCGGGACCCGCGGCGGCCCGCCGACGAGCATCCGAGGTGTCATCGTGACCTCCGCCGACCCGCTGACGACGACCGAGCGCTGGACCCACCGCGCCGCGATCCCGCTGGCCGACGACCACTCCGTGCTGGACCGCTGGGACCGTGTGGTCGCGCTCCACGGCGACGCCGCTGCTCTTGCCGGGGACGGCCGTCCCTACACGTTCAGTGAGGCGGACCGGGCGGCGCGCGACCTCGCGTCGGTGCTCGGGGCCGAGCTCCGACCCGACGACCACAGTGGTGCCGGCGTCGGCGCCGTGGCCGGTGGGGCATCGAAGCCGGTCGGCGTCATGGCCGGCCAGACCACCGAGGCCGTCGTCGCGATCCTGGCGCTCGTCCGCGCGGGGCGCACCGTGGTGGTGCTCGACGAGCACCTGCCAGCCGTGCGACTCGGGCACGTCGCGCAGCTCGCGGGGGTCGACGAGATCGTGGCGGACGCCGCGCGCGCCGACCTGGCGGCGACCGTCGTCGCCGACCGGGACGGCCGGGTGCACGCACTCGACGAGCTGATCGAACGACGCGGCGAGACCGCGGGCAACGAGACCGCGGGCAGCGAGACAGCCGGCGGCGAGACCGAGCGCAGCGAAACGCAGACGGACACAGCGGCCGACGCGCCCGGCACCCGCCCGGGCGGCCACGACGCGTTCGCGATCGTGTTCACCTCCGGCTCGACGGGCATGCCGAAGGGTGTCGTCCTGACGCACCGGCAGCAGCTCGCGAACGCCGAGCAGGACGCCGTCGCCCTCGGCACCGGACCCGGTGACCGCCTCGGCGTGGTCCTGCCGCTGTCGTTCGCCGCCGGTCTGCTGTTCTCGTTCGACACCCTGCTGAACGGCGGCAGCGTCGTGCTCCTCGAACCCCGCGAGCTCGGGGTCGAACGCCTGCTCGCACGGTTCGCCGACGGGGGCGTGAACGTCCTCGTCTGCACCCCGCACCTGCTGCGCTCGATCGTCGGCTCGCAGACGGCACCCGGGGCGCAGGCGTCCGGGGCGGGCCCCGCGCTCGGCGGCCTCCGCTTCCTGATGACCACCGGCGAGGCGGTGACCGGTGCCGACATCGCCGCCGCCCGACCGCACCTCGACCCGACGACCCTGCTGCTGAACGCCTTCGGGTCGAGCGAGACTGGCTGCGTGGCCTACTGCCCCGTGGAGCCCGGTGCCCCGGTGCCCGAGGGCGTCGTGCCCGCTGGGTGGCCGCTGCCCGGCAAGCAGGTGCTCGTGCTGCGCGAGGACGGCAGCCCCGCCGACCCGGGGGAGACCGGCGAACTCGTCATCGTCTCCCAGGGCCTGACCGCCGGGTACTGGGGTGCCCCGGAGAAGACCGCCGAGCGCGCCGGACGCACCGACGACGGCACGCCGACGTGGCGGCAGGGCGACCTGGCCCGGATCGAGCCGGACGGCCGGCTCGTGCTGCTCGGACGCTCCGACGACGCCGTCAAGGTCCGCGGGTACCTCGTGGAACCGAGCGAGGTCGAGGCGGCGCTCCGCGCGATCCCCGAGGTGCACGACGCCGTCGTCACCGCGCAGGTCGACCCGCCCGCCGTCACCCGCCTCGTCGCGTACGTCGTCGGCCGTCCGGGCCAGCGCACACCGGCGCCCGCGGCCCTGCGCCTGGCCCTGCGGGACCGCCTGCCGGAGTACATGGTGCCGGCGTCGATCGTGCCGATGACCGAGCTGCCGCGGAACGAGCGCGGCAAGGTCGACCGGGCCGAGCTCCCGGGTGCGCCGAGCATCGAGACCGAGATGGTCGAGGGCGAGTACGACCAGTGGGAGCTCGTGGTCGGGCAGATCTGGGCCGAGGTGCTGGGCCTGCGCGGCGTCCACCTCGACGAGGACTTCTCGGCCCTCGGCGGCGACTCGTTGTCGGCGGAGGAGATGCTCGCGCTCGTGCAGAGCCGTCTCGGCATCGACCTGCGCTCGTCGGACGTCCTGCAGCACCCCACGCTCCGGGCGTTCGCCCGACGGGTGCGGAGCGGCACGACGGCGCTGCCGAGCCACCCCGACGTCGTCAAGGTGTCCGGCGCGCGCGAGTCCGGCCGTCCGCCGGTGTTCTGCTTCGCCGGCGGTGGTGCGCTCGCCCTGACGTTCCTGCCGTTGTCCCGCTACCTGCCCGAGCACGACGTGTACGCCTTCCAGCAGCACGGCCTCGAGCGTCGGGGCATGCCGGACTGGAGCATCCAGGCCAGCGCCCGCCGGTACGTCGCCCTGATGCGCATCGTGCAGCCGCGCGGACCGTACCTGCTGGTCGGCCACTCGCTCGGCGGACTGATCGCGCTCGAGATCGCCCGGCTGCTCACCGAGAGCGGCGAGCAGGTCGAGCACGTCGCGCTGCTGGACACCTACCTGCCGCGGACCGGGGCCGAGGGGGTCCGGAAGCACTTCGGACGGCTCGAGCCCCGCGAACACCGCAACCCCGCCGTCCGTGTCGTCGGCCAGCGCCTCGCCGGGGCCGTCCGGCGGGTCATGCCGTCCGGCATGTCGTGGGGCGAGCACGTCGCGAAGCGCGCGCGGGCCTATAGCGCTGGTGTGCTGCGGCACGGCGGGCAGAAGGACTTCGACGCCTTCTTCGACCAGGCCGAGCTCGTCACCCGGCGGCACCACCCGACGCCGTTCCACGGACGGGCGACGTACGTGCTCGCCGATGCGAACCCGGACGCGACCGGCTGGTCCGCGCTGCTGCGCGGGCGGACCGAGACCGTGCGGATCGCGGCCGAGCACAGCTCGCTGCTGCGGGAACCGCACGTGGCCGACCTCGCGACGGCGCTGCGTGCGGCGTTCGCGACGGAGGGCGCGGCCCGGAACTGAGCCGGGTGCGCATCGAGTGAGCAGAAGACGTCGCCTCCGCGGTCCGGAGGCGACGTCTTCTGCTCACCGGGTGCGGTGGTCGCGACCAGGACGCGGACGGGAGGCGTGGGGCGGGCTGGCACCGCGCCTCCAGTCCGCCTGTCGGTGCGTCCACGGCACGCGGCCGGCGCGGTGTTGCGGGTTTCCGTATCCGCGGCCGAGTGTCCGCAATGGACCGCACCGCGCATTGACCGCCTGCCAGCCCGCGACGATGGTTGGACACGCGGGGGAGAGTACCCACTCACCTGCGAAGCCGGCGGCGTCGTACCCGCGTCCCGCTGCTCGACCGACGACGGTCACCGTCGTCGATGCGTCATCCGAGGACGCGCCGCTCGTCACACGAGCCACAACCCGACAGCAACCCTGACCCGACAGGACCGCGCCCATGCCCGCACGTACCGTTCGCCCTGCAGACCCGAGGGTCTCCGTCGTCATCCCGGCGCGGAACGAGGCCCGAAACCTCGAGATCATCCTGCCGAAGCTCCCGCCGGTGTACGAGGTGATCCTGGTCGACGGCAACTCCGTCGACGACACCATCGCCACCGCGCAGCGCGTGATGCCCGACATCCGCGTCGTGCACCAGACCCGCAAGGGCAAGGGCAACGCCCTCGCCTGCGGGTTCGAGGCCGTCACCGGCGACGTCGTCGTCATGTTCGACGCCGACTGCTCCGCCGACCCGGACGAGATCCCGCGCTTCGTGCAGGCGCTCGTCGAGGGCGCCGACGTCGCGAAGGGCACCCGCTACTCGCTCGGCGGCGGCAGCGACGACATCACGATCGTCCGCAACCTGGGCAACCGTGGCCTGAACATGCTCTGCAACATCATCCTCGGCACCCGCTACAGCGACCTCTGCTACGGCTACAACGCCTTCTGGGCCGACGTCCTGCCGGAGATCGGCCTGCTGTCCTCCGAGCTGCCGAAGCCGTCCGACGGCTCGATGCTCTGGGGCGACGGGTTCGAGATCGAGACCGTGCTCACCTGCCGCTGGTCGGCCGCCGAGCTCGCGATCACCGAGGTCCCCAGCCACGAGAAGCTCCGCGTGCACGGCTCGAGCAACCTGAACGCCGTGACCGACGGCATCCGGGTGCTGAAGTCGATCATGCACGAGCGTCGTCGCGCAGCGATCGGCCGCTCCGAGGTCCGTCGCGCCGCGATGAGCGTCGTGCCGCCGGCCGAGCAGCTGGCCGCCGTACCGCACGCTCCGGTCCACGCGGCCGGGCACGCCCCGCACGGCGCCCCCGTCGCCGCCGTGGCCAGCCTCGAGGAGGAAGTCGCGTGACGACCGTCGCGGTCGTCATCTGCGCCTACACCCAGCAGCGCTGGGGCGACCTGCAGGACAGCGTCGAGTCCGCCAAGCGCCAGCCCGAGGCCCCCGAGGTCGTCGTCGTGATCGACCACGAACCCGAGCTCCTCGCCCGCGCCGCGGCGCGCTGGCCCGAGCTCCGCGTCGTCCCGAACACCGAGGACCGCGGCCTGTCCGGCGCCCGCAACACGGGCGTCGCCCTCACCGACGCCGACGTCGTCGCGTTCCTGGACGACGACGCGACCGCCGACCCGGACTGGCTCCGCCACATGCTCACCGCCCTCGAGGACCCGGACGTCGTCGGCGTCGGCGGCCGGGCCACACCGTCCTGGCCCACCGCCACCGGTGCCGGCCCGTACGCCGACGAACTCCTCTGGATCGTCGGCTGCTCCTACCGCGGTCTGCCCGAGACCCCCGGCGACGTGCGCAACGTCATCGGCTCGAGCATGGCGTTCCGCCGTGACGCGATCATGCTCGCCGGCGGCTTCCGCTCCGGCATCGGCCGCGTCGGCAACCAGCCGCTCGGCTGCGAGGAGACCGAACTCTGCATCCGCATCGCCCAGGCCCGTCCGGGTGCACGCATCCGCCACGAACCGCGCTCGAACGTCTCGCACCGGGTCTCCCCGGACCGCGTGACGATGCGCTACCTGCGCCGTCGCAGCTACTACGAGGGCATCTCGAAGGCCGTCCTGAGCCGTCGCGTCGGCACGGGTGACTCGCTCGCCAGCGAGTCGACGTACCTGACGAAGGTCATCCCCGGAGCGGTGCTGCGCGAACTGCGCCACATCGGTCGCGGCGGTGCCCTGCGTGCCTTCGCGATCGTGCTCTCCGTCGCGTCGACCGTCACGGGCTACGCCGTCGGTCGTGTCCTCGGCGGCGTCGTCGTCCGCACCCCGGCGGCCGCCCCCGTCCCCCAGCCGGTGGGGACGCGGTGACCCGCGCGACCCTGGCGATGGTCATCTCGCCGATCGTGACCGGGCCGCTGTCCCCGACGTGGGACGGCGCCCTGTGGGTCGGCGAGGTCGACCGCGCCGACGTGCACGCGTCCAGCCACCGTGACGTGGTCGCACTCGAGGGCGCCGCGGGCTACCGGCGCGCCCGACTGCTCGTCCGCGACCACGGCGAGCCGCTCGGCTTCGTCGAGGCGGACATCACCGAGCGTCGCCGCATCGGCGGGACCATCGACGTCCGCACCCTCCAGCGCGCGATCCGGCCGATGCCGGTGCCCGAGCGTCGGCCGGCAGCAGGTCTGGTGCTGCCGTCCGTCACCGTGGTGCTCTGCACGGACGGGGCCGCTGGCACCACCATGCGGTCGGTGCTCGCCAACGAGTACCCCGAGTTCGACGTCGTCGTCGTCTCGCACGGCGCCGACGACAGCGGCACCGCGACGGTCGAGATCGGCGGTCGGCGCGTCACCACGATCGCCGCGCCGACCGGTGGCCTCGCCGCCGCCCGCAACGCCGGACTCCTCGCCGCGAGCGGCGAGGTCGTCGCGTTCGTCGCGGAGGGCGCCGTCGTCGACGGCGACTGGGTCGCCGCGTTGGCCACCGCCTTCGCCGCGGACCCCGACGTCGCCTGCGTCACCGGGCTCGTCCCCAGCGCCGAACTGCGCACCCCCGCGCAGCGCTGGCACGACGACCGCACCGCGGCCGGCCGCACCGTCCGCCGTCGGGTGTTCCGCCTCGACGACACCGACGACGCGCCCCCGCACCACCCCTTCGCCGCCGCTGCCTACGGCACCGGTGACAACCTCGCCGTGCACCGCGCGACCGCGCTCCGGATCGGCGGCTTCGACACCGCCTTCGGACCGGGCACCCGCGTCGGTGCCGGCGACGACCTCGACCTCTTCACACGACTGCTGTTCGCCGGATCCGCGATCGCCGTCGAACCGGCCGCCATCGCGTGGCAGCGATCGGCGGACGACGTCGCGTCGCTCCGCGCCGCTGCAGCCGCGCACGGCCACGGACTCGGAGCCTGGATGACCAAGAACGCCATCGACCGCGAGTCGCTCACCGCATCGGTGGACGCAGCGCCCGAGGCGCTCAGCGCCTTCGCACGACTCGGCCTCGAGCAGGGCGACCGTGCGACGGACATCGCCGGCGACCAGCCCGGTGACGCGGACCGCGTGCCCGACGCGGTCGACGCCGAGTTCGCCGCCACCCAGCGGCGGCTGCGCGGGGTCGAGCAGCGCTCGGTCCTGACGGCGCCGTTCCTGGCGCTCGTCGAACGCCTGCGTGGTGGCGGCACGATCGACCGGAACGCCCGTGGTCGCCACGAGCTCCGGCACGGCCTGGCCTCGGCCGGTCCCGCCCGCCCGCTCGCGGTGGACGCGATGAGCCCGATCGCACGACTCACCGCAGCGGCGATCGTCGTCCTGACGCTCCTCGTCGCCGGGGTCGCCGCGATCGCCGGACTCCCGGTACTGCGGGGGAGCGCGATCGGCGTGTACCTGTTCGCGCTGCTCGGCGTCGCACCCCTCCTGCTCGTCCGCCCGATGCCGCTGGCACGCTTCAGCGTCTTCGCGGTCACGGCGTCGCTCGTCGGCACGATCGGCATCGGCTACACGATGGCGACGTTCCAGCTCTGGAACCCGACGGCACCGTTCGTCGGGGTCGTCGTCCTCACCGCCGTCGCCCTCGCGATCGCCGTGCCGCGTGACGTCGCCGAACTGCAGCGCGCCCGCCTCGAGCCGGCCGCCGAGGGCGCCACGGCCCGTCGCTGGACCACCACCAACACCGTCACCGCCGGCTCGGTCCTCGGGCTGCTCGTCATCGTCGTCGCCGCGCTCACGCACATCGGCGACCCGGTGCCGGACGGGCTGTTCGGGTCGCTCGGTCCGGGCCTGGTCATCGGACTGGCGCTCGTCGTCGCCGCTGCCGTCGTCGCCCTGGTGCGCGGTCGGGGACTCGCGATCCCGGTCGTCGTGCTCGGCGGCTCGATCCAGCTCGCCCAGGCCATCACCTACGGCATGCCCACCGTGATGGCGGCCGCCCGCCACATCGGCGTGCTCGAGTACATCCGCCGCTGGGGCTCGACGAACCCGACCGCCGACATCTTCCAGACGTGGTCCGGCCTGTTCGCCGGCGGCGCCTGGGTCGCGGACGTCGGCGGGATCGACAACGCGATGACCATCGCCGCGTGGGTCCCCGTCCTGCTGGCCTTCAGCACGACGATCGCCGTCGGGGTCCTGGCCGCCAACTGGCTGCCGGGCAACCGTCGCCCCTGGATCGCCGCGTTCCTGACCGCGATGACCGGCTCGCTCAACACGACGTACTTCTCGCCGCAGTCGGTGGGCATCCTGATGTCCCTGGTGATCCTCGTGCTGGCCGTCGGCCCGCTGCGACGCACCGCGGCGACCGCCACCGACGGCGTCCGCTCGACGATCCTGCGGGCCCGCCGCGTCGGCCTGTCGCGGATCATCGCGATCACCCTGATCGGCATCGTGCTGGTCGTCACCCACCAGATCTCGCCGTACCTGACGGTCGCCGCACTCGTGACGCTCATCGTGTTCCGACTGCTCCGCCCCTGGTGGCTTCCCGTCGTGGTGCTCGTCCCCGCTGTCGGCTTCGCCCTGCTGAACGACGACATCCTCGGCAAGTTCCTGTCCCTGGGGGCCGTCGGCAAGGTGCTCGACAACGTGCAGCCGCCGTCGCACGACATGACGGTCCTGCCGAAGCCGCTCGTCACACGGCTCGCGTTCGACATCCCCGCGGCGGCCCTCGTGGTCCTCGGCCTCGTCGCCGTGATCACCGTGCTGATGCGCCGCGACCGCGTGCACTGGGGACTGCTGGCCACGGCGGCGAGCCCGATCTCGCTGCTCGTCGCGACGAACTACGGCCAGGAGGGCATCTTCCGCGTCGTGCTGTTCGCGACACCGTGGATCGCGATCCTGGCGGCGGGGCTCCCGATGCCCAGCGGCCGGCTGGCTCCCGTCGGTCGACTCGTCACCCGTATGGTGCGACCCACGGCGGTCAAGGTCGTCATCGCTGCGGCCGCGGTCGCCGCGATGGTCGGGATCGGCGCGTTCGGCCAGACCGCCCTCGACTGGAACCGCGTCCCGACGCGCAGCCAGTCGGCGGCGACGCAGTTCTACGACGCGAACGCGCCGAAGGGCTCGATGATGCTGCTGACCGGTTCGGCGAACGCCGTCCCGAGCAACACCGGTGCACGCTACTTCGACGTCGGGGCGCTGTCCCGCGAGGTCCTCGGGGCGTACCCGGAGCCGGAGGGCTACGACGCCGACGCCGACGTGTCCACGATGACCCGCCAGCTCGTCCTGGACTGGCCGGCGACGAAGTACTACGCACTGGTCGCCGAGCCCTTCGGCGCCTACGACGAGCGGTACGGGTACCAGACCGACGCCGACTACCAGGAGCTCGCGGCCGCCATGGCCGACTCGCCCTACTGGAAGCGCGTCTTCGGCTCCGGCACCACCGCCGTCTACGAACTGACCCCGGCAGGACTCGCACATGCCACGAACTGAACACCGCACGACCCGGGCACCCCGGCGGACGTGGCGCACGCGCGCCGCGTCCGCCGCGGCGGTCCTGGGGGTCCTGGCGGTCGTCGCCGTCATCGCCGGACCCGGCGGCGCGATGTCGGCCGACGCACGAGGCCGGAGGACACCGCCGCCGAGCACACCGACCAGCACGCCGACGCCGACGCCCACGCCGAGCAGCACACCGACGGGTGGCACGGCCGCCGCGAACGCCGACTGCAGCGCCGGCCGGGTCCTCACGATGGTGGCGCACGCCGACGACGACCTGCTGTTCTCCGGCACCGAGCTCCGCGCCGACATCGACGCCGGCAAGTGCGTCCGCTCGGTCATCGTGACCGCCGGTGACGCCGGCAAGCCCGCCTGGTACTGGCAGGCCCGCGAGAACGGGTTGATGGCGTCGTACGCGTCGATCGCCGGCGTCTCGTCGAACTGGACCGCCGGCCAGCTCCCGGTCGCCGGCCACACGCTCCGCACGGCGACCCTGGCGACGGCCCCGCGGCTCAGCCTGGTGTTCCTCGAGCTGCCGGACGGCAACATCGACGGCTCCGGCTTCGCGGCCACGGGCGGCGAGAGCCTGGAGAAGCTCTACGAGGGCCAGATCTCCACGATCCACACCGTCACCGGGGCAGCCCAACCGACCTCCTTCTCGCTGACCGACCTGCGCGCGACGTTCTCCGGCCTCGTCACCGGGTACGCGCCGACCGAGATCCACACGCTCGACCACGGCGGCACGTACGGCGACGGCGACCACAGCGACCACCACACCGTCGCGTACCTCGCCGACCAGGCGCAGTCCGCGTACACGGCGACACACACGTTCACGGGCTACCTCGGGTACCCGATCGCGGACCGCCCGTCGAACCTGAGCTCCGCGCAGACGGCCGCGAAGGCGGCAGCCTTCTTCGCGTACGCCGCGTACGACGGTGAGACCTGTGGGTCCACCTCCGCCTGCGCGTCGCGCCCGGAGGGCTCCTGGCTGAGCCGGCAGTACGCCGTCGGCTCGTCGGCCCAGCCCCCGACGGACCCGCCGACCTCGCAGGGCACCGACGTCACCGCCGGCGCGACCGTCACCGCGAGCGCCGAGAACCCGGCCGACGGCCAGACCGCCGTGAAGGCCGTCGACGGCGTCGTGAGCGGCTACCCGGACGCCCCGACGGCCGAGTGGGCGGCGCCCGGTGGCCGCGCGGGCACGTGGATCCAGCTGAACTGGTCCGCCGGCACGACCCTGCACGAGATCGACCTCGCGGACCGGCCGAACAGCGACGACCAGGTGACCGGCGGCACGCTGACGTTCTCCGACGGCACCAGCGTCGCCGTCTCGTCGCTCGACAACGGCGGAGCCGTGCAGCGCGTCGCGTTCAGCGCCCGCCAGGTCACCTGGGTGCGGTTCACGGTCGGTTCCGTGAGCAGCACGACGCGGAACGTCGGCCTCGCCGAGATCCGGGCGTTCCGGCCGGCGGACACCACGCCGACCCCCACGCCGACCCCGACGCCCACGCCGACCCCGACGCCGACCCCGACGCCGACGCCGACACTGGCGGACGTCACCGGGTCGGCCACCCCGACCGCCGCGTGGGACGACCAGTCCACCGGGCAGACCGTCGCGAAGGCCGTCGACGGCGTCGTGTCGGGCTACCCCGACAACCCGACGGCCGAGTGGGTCGCCCCGTGGGGCCGGACCGGGGTGTGGATCCAGCTGGACTGGTCCGCCTCGCAGCACCTCGGTCGGATCGTCCTGCACGACCGCCCGAACAGCTCGGACCAGGTCACCAGCGGCACCCTGACGTTCTCGGACGGCAGCCAGGTCGCGGTGGGCACCCTGCCGAACGGCGGCGACGCGCTGACGGTCGACTTCACCCCGCGTGACGTCACCTGGGTGCGGTTCACGGTGACGGGCGTCTCGAACAGCACAGGCAACGTGGGACTCTCCGAGATCCGCGCGTGGACGACCGGGTGACCGACGAGCAGGGTGACGGCCAGGAGGCCCGCCCCACCTGGTCGGAACACGTCGCCGACGACGCGGCGTCGGCCCACGGCGCCCCACCGGCACACGGTCGCGGCCTGCCCCGGCACCGACCGCCACGGCGCCCCGGCACCCGCCGGACCGCGTTCGCGGCCGGCGCCCTGCTCGTGGCTGCCGGCATCGTCGCCGGCACCACGACCGCGACCACGACGGCGAACGGTGACGACGTGACCCTCGACGACCCGAGCGGCGTCTCGATGCCGAGCTCCGAGCCCGAGGGGTGGACCCGGGTGTTCGGCGAGGACTTCGCCGACGCCGCCACGAACCGGACCTTCGAGTCCCGGTACTCGGACCGGTTCGTCGCGTACCACGGGTTCGCCGACACCGCGGGGACGGGGCGCTACCAGGCGTCCACCCTGTCGGCGCACGACGGCGTGCTCGACGTGCGCCTGCGCACCACGCGCGCCGGGGTGCCGCTGGCGGGCGGTGTCGTGCCGCTCGTCGACGGCGAGTGGGGTGGGCAGACCGCCGGCCGCTACAGCATCCGGATGCGCAGCGACGAGGTCGACGGCTACGGCGTCGCCGTGCTGCTGTGGAGCGACGAGAACCTGTGGTCGGACGGTGAGATCGACTTCCCCGAGGGAGCGCTCGGCGCGCCCGCCTGGCTGAACGTGCACTGCTTGGCGGACCCCGCCGAGAAGTGCATCCACCAGCAGACCGAGGCGTCGCTGCAGGACTGGCACACGTACACGATCGAGTGGACCGCCGACCGGATGTCGTTCCTGGTCGACGACGAGGTCGTCGGCACCACGACGGAGAACATCCCGACCGCCCGGATGCACCTGGTGGTGCAGGCCGGGTCGAACGACGGGAACCCACCGGCGGACGCCGCCGGGTCGCTCCTCATCGACTGGATGACGATCGACGTGCCGGCGGACGGTGCCGAGCCGAGCGCGTCGCTGCCGGACGACACCGCGACGACGGTCCCGAACGACTGAGCGGTGCCGACGTCGTCGTCGGCACCGCTCAGGTCGTCGTCGTTCGACGGTGTTCGTCTTCAGTGCTTCGCGTGCGCCTCGAGCGCCCGGAGCAGCGCCGCGACGTGGCGCTCCCGGCCGTACCGGTCCCGCACCCAGGCGCGGCACCGGTCCGCCAGACCGGGTTCCGTCCCGGCCGCGTGCAGCGCCTCGAGGACCTTGTCGGCCAGCGCGGCGGTCTCGGTGGGGTCGACGGTGAACCGCGCCCACTCGCCGCTGAGGATCTCGGCGGTGCCGCCCGACGCCGCCGCGACGACGGGGCGTCCGGTGGACATCGCCTCGACGACCACGCGGCCGAACCCCTCGGGCTCGATGGAGGGAGCCACCACGACGTCGGCGGCGTGCAGCAGGGGGACGACGTCGTCGCGCTCGGGCACCACGACCACGGACCCCTCGGGCAACGCGGCGATCGCGCGGTGCACGGCGGGCGCGTCCTGCGGGTACAGCGCACCCGCCAGGACGAGCACCGGAGCCGGGGCGGGCGGTGTGCCGGGCCCGACGAGGACGCGGGCCGACGCGTGGACGCGACCCCACGCCTCCAGGAGGGCCAGGACGCCCTTCGACCGCGTGAGCCGTCCGTAGTAGAGCACCACGGGGCGGTCCTGGTCGAGGCCGAGCACAGCACGTGCTCGGCGCGTGCTCGCCGGCGTGGCAGCGGGGAACGCCGCGGTGTCGACGCCGTTCGGGACCACGTCGACGCGGTCCGGCGGCGCACCGACGGCGGTCCAGGCACGGGCCATCGCCGCCGAGACTGCGAGGTACCGGGTCCGGCCGCCGGCGAACGGGCCGAGCCGACGGTAGTTCGGGGCGTGGTGCAGGTGCACGGCCAGGGGGACGCCGGACACGAAGGACACGACGCGGCCCCACGGCAGGAACTCCGGACGGTTCAGCCACAGGACGTCCGGGCGCGAGCGGCGGAGGCGCAGGCCCTCACGGACGAAGCGGAACACGTCCGTCGGGGCGGTCCGGATGCCGAAGCGGTAGTCGCGGGCGTGGCGCAGTCGGACACCGAGCCGATCGAACATCGCGCGGCCCTCGTCCGGGTCGCCGTCCGGACCGGCGCGGTGCCACACCTCGACGTCGTGGCCGGCCGCGACGAGCTCGCCGACGTCCTCGACGACGCAGCGTTCGACACCGCCGGTGATGGCGAGTCCGTTGGTGGCGACGACGACACGCAGCGGACGGGGGGTGGGGCGGGTCATGCGGATCCTCCGCGAGCGAGTTTCAGGCGACGGAAGAACCAGGGCAGGCACGCGGCGACGCCGACGATGCGCACGATGTTCCACGCCAGGTCCTGCGGCGGGAGGAGCGAGGCCGCAGCGACGACGATCGCGATCGCGATGGCGAGCAGCACTCGGCGTCGGGGGCCGCGCCACTCACGGCGGTCCGGCAGGGAGGCCTGCTGCAGTGCGGCGAGGATGGCGTAGGCGATGACCGTGGCGATGCCCGCGCCGACGATGCCGGTCAGGGGTACCAGCACCAGGTTCGCGGCGATGTTCACGACACCGGCGACGGCGCCGATGACGCCGACCGTCACGCCGCGGCGCTCGACCAGCAGGAGCCGGCCGGTCGCACCGCTCGCGACCACCGGGAACGCGGTCAGGGCGACCACGAAGACGACGACGGTGAGGGACTCGACCCGGTACGACGCCGGCGCCAGGATCGGCAGCGCCACGGGCGACACGAGGGTGACGGCGACGAGCACGGGGGCGAGCAGCATGTAGAGCTCGTCCCGGGCGTGCATGGCGAGCCGGCGGCGGGCCACGGCGTCGCGGAGGGCGGCGAAGTGCGGCGCCCAGGCCTGGTTCGTGAAGGTCAGCAGCAGGATGACCGCGGAGCCGACGACGTAGGCGATCTGGTAGCGGGCCACCTCGTCGGCACCGAGCAGGCGCTGCACGACGAGCCGGTCACCGGCGTTCAGGACGAAGTACGACAGGCTGCCGAGCGCGATCGGGACACCGAGCTTGAACGCCCGGATCGTGGTGCGGTGGTCGAAGAGCCCGCGGAACCGCGGCTTCGTGGCGATGATGCCGATGACCATCGCGGCACCCTGCGCCACGACCCCGCCCCACGCGTACGTGGTCGCGTCGGCGTGCACGGCGGCGAGGAGCCCGAGACCGATGATCGACCCGCCGACGGACGACAGCAGGCTCGTCACGGCGAACACGCGGATGCGGTCCTGGGCGACGAGCAGTGCGAGGGACAGCTGCACGATCGCGGCGGGCCCGGTCCAGAGCACCGCGACCAGCAGCAGGGGGTGCTGGTCGACGAAGCCCGCGGCGTCGCCCCAGAGCGGGATCGACACCAGGGCGAACACGGTGACGGTGGCCGCGGTGACCATGCCGACGAACATCAGGCCGCGGGCACGCCGGTCGTCGCCGTCCTCGGCGCGCTGCAGCACCGACGCCTGGTCGATGCCGCAGACGGCCACGACCACCAGGGCCTGGTACAGCGCGATCGCCGAGGCCAGCACGCCGAACTCGGCCGGTGGCATCAGGTGCGCGAGCACGGGGGAGATCAGCGAGCTCACGACGAGCTGCATCGACCAGACGACCACGTACAGCAGGCCCCGGCCGAACAGGACGGACGAGCCGCGTGCGACGGCGATCGAGTCCGTGTCGGTGGACAGCGCGCCGGGGGCCGCCTGCTGCACGGACGCCTCGAGCTCGTCGTCGTCGGGCTGTGCCGCCAGCGCAGCCGCCTCGGCCGCACGCGCCTCGCGTCGGGTCTGGGGGACGGTCACTGTGCCACCACCACCGGCTGGTCGTCGGCGGACGTGCGGAGCCCGAAGGTCGCGTCGACCACGTCGAGCAGGTCAGTGCTCCGGGACGTCGAGAACTTCCGGGCGAACACGTACGGGGTCGACTGGTCAGCCGCGGTACGACGCTCCAGCACCCGGCCGGCGTCCTCGATCCCGAGCCACGGCGGGCTCTTCTGCTTCGTGCCGTCCCACCCGATCCACCAGAGCGGCTGCACCGCGTGGGCGTCCGCGAAGTCCGGGGTGAACGCCGGGGTCAGCAGGACCGACGGCACGAAGGTCTCGTCGCCGATCCACACCCGCTCCCAGAACGCCACCAGGTCGGGGCGCCCGTCGAACACGTCGACGACCCCCTGCGCGTGGTGGCGGGCAAGGACCTTGAGCTGCGAGCCGCCGCCGAACACGACGTCCCGCGGGACCCGACGGGGGACCGGCAGGCGCAGCATGTGCTTCCGCCACGCCCAGTGCCGGAACCGCACGCGCGACCGACCGCCGTCGCGACCCCACGCGGGGTGCGGGAGCGGCTTCGCCTCGACGAACGACCGCCCGGGGTTCGCCGTCAGGAGCGTCGAGATCTCGTCGGCGTCGGCCAACGGGTAGTCGCTGCCGGTCAGCAGCGCCACGTGCGTGGCGTCGGTCTGCGCCAGGGCAGCACGGTAGCCGGCGACCTCGGCCGCGACGTTCTCCCACTTCGCCCACCCGGTGCGGATCCGCGGCAGCACGTGCACCCGTTCGGGCAGGCCGGCGGTCATCGCGTCGAAGACCTCGTCGTCGGTGCTCGCGTCGCAGTGCAGGAACACCGGGAACGGGTCGAGCGCCGCCACGAGCCGACGGACGTGCGTCGGGTCCTCGTGGGCGAGGACGATGCACGCGAGTGGCGTGGGAGTGATGGCCATGTCCGCGACGCTAAGCGGGCCCGGCAGCACCGACAAGGGAGGTCGGGACCACCTGCGGGGGAACGGCGGTTTCCCGCAGGCGCCCCCCGATCGAGGGGGGAGCGAGGGGGATCGCGCGAGGGGGATCGCGTCAGTGGGCGCGGCGGAACTTCGGGCAGTCGCAGAGCGCGCAGTCCGTGCCCGGACGGTAGTGCTCGTGCGCCGCCTGGGCGTGCCCGCACGTACCGCACGCGGCGTCGTCGGCATCGAGGTGCACCACGACGAGGTCGGACGCGTCGGGGTCCGGAACCAGGTGCAACGTCGGGCGTGGACGCCTGGTCAGGCCGAGCCGGTCCATCGTTCGGGCCAGCGGCATGCGTCCTCCTCGTGTCCGGCGGGGACCGGCGTCGCACCGGCGGGTCGACCGGCGTCTCCCGCGAGTCTAGTGGCGGCAAACCGCAGCCTCCCCGCATCCTCCGAGCATCGCGGTTGACCCCCTGTCGACGCGCGCGGAGCATTGCCACGTCCACCCGACCAGACCGGCCCGACGGGACGAACATGACCGACCACACCACCACCGCGGAACGAGCCCTCATGCTCGACCCCGCGATGCCCTCGCCCGACGCCCCCACCTGGGTCGGAGCTGCCTGGGTCGGCGCCGTCGACCGGTCCGCGGCGCTCGCCGCCGACACCGTGCACCTCGCCGGCGCCGACGGCTTCCGCCGCGCCCGCCTCATGGTGCGCGACGGCCGCGACGTCGCCGGGTTCGTCGACGTGCGCGTCGACGACCGCGGGGCGGTGGACCCGGCCGAGCTGGGACCGGCCCTGCGTCGGTTGCCGGCCCCGGGCCTCCCGGTCGACGCCCCCGCGGACGGCGCACGCGTCTCCGTCGTCATCGGCACCCGCGAGCGGCCCGTGGCGCTCGCCCGCGCCGTGCGTTCCGTCCTCGACTCCGCGTACGACGACTTCGAGCTGTTCGTCGTCGACAACGCCCCCGTCACCAGCGGCACCCGCGACGTCGTGGCCGCCGTCGACGACCCGCGCGTGCACTACGTCCTCGAGGCACGTGCCGGCGTCTCCCGGGCCCGCAACGCCGGACTCGCACTGGCCACCGGCGGCATCGTCGCGTTCATCGACGACGACGTCGTCGTCGACCGCCACTGGATGGCCGCCATCGCCGCCGCCTACGAGCGCGACGCAGACGTCTGGTGCGTCACCGGACTCGTCCCCAGCGGCGAGCTCCGCACCCCCACGCAGCGCTTCTTCGACGAGCGGGTGACCTGGGCGCGGAACCTCGAGCGCCGGGTGTACCGCACGTCCGCCCCGCCCGTCGACGAGCCCCTGTTCCCCTTCACCGTCGGCGCGTTCGGCACCGGCGCGAACATGTCCGTGCGCCGCGACGCCGTCCGCCAGCTCGGCGGCTTCGACGTCGCCCTCGGCCCCGGCACCCGTGCTCGAGCCGGTGAGGACCCGGACCTGTTCACCCGCGTCCTGCTCGCCGGTGGGGCGCTCGCCGTGGAACCCTCGGCCGTCGTCTGGCACGAGCACCGCAAGGACCGTGCCGCGTTGCGCTCGCAGGCGATCGGCTACGGCACCGGGCTCGGCGCCTGGGTGACGAAGCTCGTGCTGCGGCCTTCGACGGCGTTCGCGGTGCTCCGGCGTGCGGCCGGCGCGCTCCGGCGGCTCGGTGCGCTCGGGCAGGGTGCCGACGAGCGCCCCGTCGACGCGAGCGGCGGCTGGCCCGTCGACGCCGAGTTCACCGAGGCGACGCGCGGGCTCAAGCGCGCCGAGCTGACGGCCGCGCTGGGCGGGCCGTGGCGGTACGTGGCCGGGCGGCTGACCGCGCGCTGACGGGGTGGGGCGGTGGTCCGCCGGCTCTGTCGCTCGTTGCGTGCGCAACGGTTGCGTGCGCGTGGGGGCGACATCCTCGACGTCGTACGACATCGCGGGTGTCGCTCGTTGCATGCGCAACGGTTGCGTGCGCGTGGGGGCGACATCCTCGACGTCGTACGACAACGCGAGTGTCGTACCGCGTCGTGCGGACGCGGCAACAGAACAGACGGGAGGCCCGTGGCGACACTGCCACGGGCCTCCCGTTCGTCGTGCGGCGCGACTACGGCCGGAAGCGGCCGGCCTCGACGTCGCGCCAGCGGCGTCGGCTGCGGAACCAGGCGGCCGGGCCGGCGGGGAACCCGCGCAGCTCGTGGTACGCCAGGGTCTTCGGGATGCGCGTGGTCGAGGCGTCGTTGGTGACCTCGGTCGCGGCGTCCCGGCGTCCGGCCAGGCGGGAGAGCATCTGCTTCGACTTGACCTTCGCGGCGAGCGGCATCAGGCGGGCGAGGACGGCGACGTGCCGCTTGTCCTTCGCGGCGAGCGCGAACATCAGCGCGGTGAAGCCGACGCCGTTGCCGTGCAGCTGCTTGTGCAGGTCCTCGATGGTCTGGCGGTGCCGGTGGTGCACGACCGCGCGGGGCTCGAAGCCGATCTTCCCACCGCGCCACAGCGTCTCGATGAACATCGCCAGGTCCTCGCCGCCACGGGCCGGGGAGCCGGCGCCGAGGGTGTGGTCGAAGCCGCCGACGGCCTCGATCAGGGTGCGACGGTAGGCCATGTTCGCGCCGGCGCCGTACGCGCCGATGCCGTAGACGGCGAAGTGCTTGAGGACCTCGCCGGACGGGGTGACCGCCGAGACGCGGGCGTGCCGCATGGTGCCCTGGACGTCGTCCGGGACGATCGTCACGGGCGAGAACGTGCGCTCGGCGCTGAACCCGCCGTAGTACGCCTCGTACCAGATCTGCGCCGGGGTGGTGAGCTCGCTCGGCAGGATGACGCCGGTGACGGCGTCCAGGCCGGGCTCGCTGACGAACCGGGACCCGATGGCGCGCAGCCACTGCGGGTCGACGCGGACGTCGTCGTCGGTGAAGGCGATGACGTCGCCGGTCGCGGCGGCGACACCGGCGTTCCGTCCGGCGGACAGACCGGGGCGGCGTTCCTCGACCAAGCGGACGTTCCGCCCGGCGAGCATCGCGGGCAGCGCGTCGCCGGCGGGGACGCGGACGCGGTTGTCGACGAGGATGACCTCGTGCCGCGGGTAGTCGAGGTGCTCGAGGACGTCGAGCAGCTTGCCGAGGTCCTCGACGCGGTCGACGACGGTGGACACGACGACCGAGATGGTCGGCAGGTCGTCGTCGGACACGGCGGGGACGTCGGCCAGGACGGTCTCCTGCAGCGCCTCGAGGGCGCGGGCCGCGTCGGCGGGGTCGTCGGTGAGCAGCACGTCGAGGGTGCCGGTGGGGTGGCCGCCGCGGTAGCCGATCACCATGGCGGACTCGCCGGTCTCGTCGGCGACGAGACGGGGGAGCGGGGCGTCGAGGTCGACGCCGATGACACGGCGCGGTGCGGGCACGGTGTCGGCGGTGTGGAGGGTGGCCATGTCGTGGACGCTACGTGGGGCCGTGGGTGCGGACAACGGCGCGGGACCCCAGTGGCGGTGTTCATGCGGAGTTCCGCAGTGGCGCGCAGGGGTCCCTCGAACGAGGGTGAGCGCTCACCCAGGAAGTCTCCGGGACTTCCAAGGTCACGCTCAGGTCACGGAACCGATGCAACCGGTTGCGGAACCCCTGCGGCGGGCGTAGCTTCCTCCACCAGCAGGCAGCGGCGCCTGCTCCAGGGCAGTGTCGTCGAACCCGATCGATGCCCCCTGGTGATCTCAATGAGGAGACAACGCTGTGAAGACAACACGCTCCAGGGTGCGGTTCGCATCCGTTGCCGGGGTCGCCGTCATCGGCCTCGTGCTCACCGGCTGCTCGAGCGGGAGCTCCGGCGCCGGTTCGGACGACGCCAAGAGCGGCCAGGACAGCCGCGGGCCCATCACGTACGTGCAGGGCAAGGACAACTCGAACGTCGTCCGCCCGCTGATCGCGAAGTGGAACAAGGCCCACCCCGACGAGAAGGTCACCTTCAAGGAGCAGTCCGACCAGGCCGACCAGCAGCACGACGACCTCGTGCAGCACTTCCAAGCCAAGGACGCCAACTACGACGTCGTCGACGTCGACGTCGTCTGGACCGCCGAGTTCGCCGCGAAGAGCTGGCTGACGCCGCTGACCGGTGACATGAAGATCGACACCTCGAAGCTGCTGCCGGCCACGGTGAAGACCGCGACCTACAACGACACCCTCTACGCCGCCCCGCAGACCTCGGACGGTGCGCTGCTCTACTACCGCAAGGACCTCGTCAAGACGCCTCCGACCACGTGGAAGGAGATGATGGCCGACTGCCAGATCGCGAAGGACAAGGGCATCGGCTGCTACGCCGGGCAGTTCGCGAAGTACGAGGGCCTGACGGTGAACGCCTCCGAGGCGATCAACGGCTCCGGTGGTTCGGTGCTCAGCAAGAGCGGGGACCCGGACGTCGACACCTCGGACGCCAAGGCCGGCCTGCAGAACCTGGTCGACGCGTTCAAGGACGGGAACATCCCGGCCGAGGCGATCACGTACCAGGAGGAGCAGGGCCGCACGGCGTTCGAAGCCGGCAAGCTGCTGTTCCTGCGCAACTGGCCGTACGTCTACAACCTGGCGAAGACCGACGGTTCGAGCACGGTCAAGGACACGTTCGGCATCGCGCCCATCCCGGGTGCCGACGGCACCGGCGCCTCGACGCTCGGCGGCCACAACGCCGCGATCAGCGTGTACTCGAAGCACAAGGCGACGGCGCACGACTTCCTCGAGTTCCTCATCTCGAACGACACGCAGAAGTTCTTCGCGACGCAGGGTTCGCTCGCCCCGGTCGTCGGTGACCTCTACACCGACTCCGAGCTGACGGCGAAGCTGCCGTACCTGCCGACGCTGCTCAAGTCGATCGAGTCGGCGGAGCCGCGGCCGGTCACGCCGTTCTACCCGGCGGTGACGAAGGCGATCCAGGACAACACCTATGCGGCGCTCAAGGGATCGAAGTCGGTCGACGAAGCCATGAAGGACATGCAGGACGCCCTCAAGTCGGCGACCAGCAGCTAGCGACACGCGGCGCACGCCGCATCGGACTGGAGGCACGGTGCCATCCCGGCACGTGCCTCCAGTCCGCCCCTACTTGCGTTCCGACACCCCCGGCAAGGAGGCCGACACGTGTCAGCAGCAACCGAGATCCCCGCAGCCATCCCCAACCCGACGGGCATGGAACCGAAGCGCCAACGGCGCAAGGGCGGACTCAACGCCGAGCACGGCCGGTGGGCCGTGTACCTCATCGGCCCGACGATCCTGCTCCTCGCGATCGTCATCGGCTACCCGGTCGTCAGCGCGATCATCCAGTCGTTCCAGCTCGACCAGGGCCTCGACAAGGCCACCGGTCTGTTCGTCCAGGGCGGGTTCGCCGGCATCACGAACTACGCGCACTGGCTCGGCCAGCAGTGCGGCAACGTCACCTGCCCGCCCGGCAGCCTCGGCTCCCAGTTCTGGGTGTCGATGGGCAACACGTTCTTCTTCACGGTCGTCACCGTGGCGTTCGAGACGGCCATCGGCGTGTGGATGGCGATCATCATGAACCGCAACTTCAAGGGCCGCGCGCTCGTCCGTGCCGCGATCCTGGTGCCGTGGGCGATCCCGACGGCCGTTACCGCGAAGCTCTGGTACTTCATCTTCGACGCGAACGGCGTCCTGAACCACGTCCTCGGGCAGCAGATCCTCTGGACGAGCGGCGAGTGGGCGTCCCGGTGGGCGGTCATCATCGCCGACACCTGGAAGACCACGCCGTTCATGGCACTGCTCATCCTGGCGGGGCTCCAGCTGATCCCGGAGGAGGTCTACGAGGCCGGCAAGATGGACGGCGCGTCGACGTTCCAGCGCTTCGTGCTCATCACCCTGCCGCTTATCAAGCCCGCGCTGATGGTCGCGATCCTGTTCCGCGTGCTCGACGCGCTGCGCATGTACGACCTGCCCGCGATCCTCACCGGCGGTGGCGGTGGTTCCGGCAACGCCACCACGACCCTGTCGATCCTGGTCGTCGAACAGATCCGGCAGGGCTTCAACTCCGCGTCGGCCCTGTCGACCATCACCTTCCTGGTGATCTTCATCGTGGCGTTCGTCTTCGTCCGGTTCCTCGGCGCCAACGTCGTGCAGACGCAGGCCGCCCAGCAGAAGGGTGAACTCAAGTGACCCTCGCAGCAGACCGCCCCCGGTCCACCGCAGCAGCACGCGACCGCGCCGTCGACCGCGCCGACGTCCGGGTCCGCCGCGACACCGGCCCCCGCATCCGCACGGCCGTGCAGGCGATCGTCATCGCCGTGTGGTGCCTCCTGCCGTTCTACTGGATGGTGGTGACGAGCTTCCGCGACGTCGGGTTCACGTTCGACGCCACACCGTGGCCGACGCACGTCACGCTCGACAACTACGCGACCGCGTTCTCCACGTCGCTCGGCAACCACCTCGGGCGGGCGCTCGCCAACAGCCTGCTCATCGGCGGCGTCGTGACGATCATCGCCCTGCTCGTCGGCACCACGGCGGCGTACGCCCTCGCCCGCCTCGAGTTCGGCGGCAAGTCACTCATCGCCGGCGCGATCCTGGCGGCGTCGATGTTCCCGGGGGTCGCGCTCATCTCCCCGCTGTTCCAGCTCTTCACGGACATCGGGTGGATGGGGACCTACCAGGCGCTCATCCTGCCGAGCATCTCGTTCGTGCTGCCACTGACGGTCTACACGCTCGCGTCGTTCTTCCGCGAGATGCCGTGGGACCTCGAGGAAGCAGCGCGCATCGACGGCTGCACCCGCGTGCAGGCGTTCCGGCGGATCATCCTGCCGCTCGCCGCCCCCGCGGTGTTCACGACGGCGATCCTGGCGTTCATCTCCAGCTGGAACGAGTACCTGATCTCCTCGCAGCTCTCGAGTGACGCGACGCAGCCGGTGACCGTGGCGATCGCCTCGTTCGCCGGGTCGCAGCCGCACCAGGAGCCGTACACGGCGGTCATGGCCGCGGGCACGATCGTCACGATCCCGCTCGTGATCCTGGTCCTCATCTTCCAGCGACGCATCGTGGCCGGCCTCACCGCCGGTGGCGTGAAGGGCTGACGACCATGGCACAGCGCGGACCCACCCGGCCCACGGCCCGGATCGAAGAGGCGATCGGCTTCGTCGGCATGTTCGGCATCCTGTTCCTCGGCGCCACGGTGTTCTGCGAGGTCACCGGTCGACCGGCACTCGGCTGGGCACTCACCCTGCTGGTGTGCGTGCTCGGGGTCGTGGCGCTCGACCGGTGGCGGGTCGCGGTCCTCCGCCGCCACGCGGTCGTCGACCGGGCCACCGACGGCATCGGTGCCGCTCCTGCCGTCGCCCCCGTCCGCACCGCTCGCGGCGACGACACCCGTCGTCAGCCACGGCCCTCGGCGGACGGGCGGGTGCACCAGCACAGCGGGTGGGACGAGCTCGCACCAGCGGGTCGTCGTGCACCGCACCGAGCGCGCCGGACCGCAGCGGCCGTCGCGCAAGCCGCCCCCGGCACTGCAGCCGACCGTCCGGCGGGCGTGACGCACCGTACGGACGGCTGACGGGCCTCCCGGGTCGCATCGATGGGGATCCAGGAGATCGCGACCGTCACGGGACTGTCGAAGTCCACGGTGTCGCGAGCGCTGCGCGGCATGGAGAACGTGGCGGAGACCACGATCGACGAGGTCCGTCGGGTCGCCGACGAGCTCGGGTACGTCCCGAGCTCGGCGGCGGCCGGCCTCGCCACCGGCCGGCAGCGCGCCGTGGGCGTCGTCGTCCCGGTGATCGACCGGTGGTTCTACGTCAAGGCACTCGGCGGCGTCGACGCGGAACTCCGTCGGGCCGGGTACGACCTCGTGCTCTACAACCTGGGCGGGCCGGGCGGCGACCGCGACCGGGCGTTCCGACGCTCGATGCTGCGGCACCGTGTCGACGCTCTGGTCCTGCTGTCCCTGGTGCTCGACGCGACCGAGCGTGCCGAGCTCGAACTCACCCGTCACCCGATGATCGTCATCGGCGGACCCGCACCGGGCCTGCGGAACATCGGGGTCGACGACCGAGCCGTCACCCGGATCGCGGTCGACCACCTGTGCGGACTCGGGCACCGACGGGTTGCCTACGTCGGCGGGCAGGACGAGGCCGGCATGAACGTGGCGGTGCCGCACCTGCGGCGGGACGGGTTCGTCGACGCGATGCGGGCTGCCGGACACGCGGTGCCGGACCGGTGGCTGCTCGACGGACGGTTCTCGTTCGCCGGCGGGCTGGCGGCGGGGAACGCGCTGTTCGGCGGGGGCGCCGGTGCCGGTGCCGGTGCTGATGCCAGCGCCGGGCCCGATCGCCCGACTGCCGTCTTGTGCGCCTCGGACGAGATGGCGCTCGGGGTGCTCCTCGCCGCCGGGCAGGCCGGGCTGTCGGTGCCGGGGGACGTCTCCGTGATCGGGATCGACGGCCACGAGTACGGCGCCACCGTGGGCCTGACGACCGTGGCGCAGGACCCGGAGGCGCAGGGGCGGGCAGCGGCGCGGGCAGTGCTCGCCGAGGTCGACGGCGGCGCTGCCGGAGCGATCGTCGCGGCGCCGGCGCACCTGGTGGTGCGGGGGACGACGGGGCCGCCGCCGGGGTGAAGGTGTGTGGTGGTGCGTGGGCGGGACCGACTCGGAACGACGTTCCCGATGTCGTACGACAACGAGAACGTCGTTCCGAGTCGGCGCAGCCCGAGTCGCCCCATCGCGCCAGCCGCGGGTAGCGTCGCCCGCATGGAGGTCACGAAGCTCGAACACGCCTGCCAGATCCTGTCGGACGGCGACGCCCGCCTGGTGCTCGACCCGGGCAACTTCACCCGCCCCGTCGACGCGACCGGGGTCGTCGCGGTCGTCGTCACCCACGAGCACCCCGACCACGTCACGCCCGAGCAGCTGCACCGGATCCTCGCCGCCAACCCCGACGCCTTCGTGTTCGGCCCCGAGGGCGTCCGTGCGGCGCTCGCCGAATCCGGCATCGCGGTCGAGGTCGTCACCGACGGCGACCACCGCACCGTCGGCCCGTTCGAGCTCGACTTCCACGGCAGGCGGCACCAGCTCATCCACTCTTCGGTGCCTGTCGTCGACAACACCGGCGTGCTCGTGAACCGCAGGCTCTTCCACCCCGGCGACTCGTACACCGACCCGGGCGTCCCCGTCGAGGTCCTCGCCGCACCGGTCGGTGCCCCGTGGCTCAAGGTCGCCGAGATGATGGACTACGTCGCCGCGCTCGCCCCGGCCCGCGCCTACCCGATCCACGAGGCCACGCTCTCCGACATCGGCTACGGCATGCACACCGGTCGGCTCCGCGAGGCGCTCGCGCCGAGCGGCGTGCTCGAGATCCTGCGGCCGGGGGAGTCGCTCACGATCTGACCGCGCGGGACCGCGCCGTGGTCGCTTCGTGAGCAGAAATGGTCGGGCGCCTCCGGGCGACGCGACCATTCCTGCTCACGAAACGCGGCTCCGGACGTGCGCGCGGTCGGACGGGAGGCCCGTGGCGGGCCCGCCACGCGCCTCCCGTCCGATGGGCGGTCGCGTCCACGGCCGCGCGACCGATGCGTGTGCATGTTGCGACAGAGCGCGCGTCGTTCAACCGGTGTTCTGTCGGAATCTGCACGCGCAGCGAGCGCCGTATGCCGGGCGCGGCATGGCGGCACACCCGGGCGACACGCCTCGTTTTGGCGCGATGCGCGGCTTGTGCAATACTTGTCGAGTTGTCGGAACGGCCCCATCGTATAGCGGCCTAGTACGCTGCCCTCTCACGGCGGTAACGCGGGTTCGAATCCCGCTGGGGTCACCACAGGTGACATGCTCCGAGTCCGACAACAGCCGCGGCCCCATCGTATAGCGGCCTAGTACGCTGCCCTCTCACGGCGGTAACGCGGGTTCGAATCCCGCTGGGGTCACCAATACCACGAAACCCCCGACGAGCTCCGGCTCGCCGGGGGTTTCGTCGTCGTGTGCCAGGCTGACTCCGTGTCCAGTGCCGTCCAGCTCATCCGGTCCACAGCGCTCAGCGACGTCGCGGAGTACGCCGACGCGTCCACCGTGGCGGCCGGCACCCGGTTGGTGTTCCTGGCGGGAGCCTGTCCGCTCGACGAGCACGGCGCGACGGTCGCCGTCGGTGACGTGGCCGGGCAGGCCGCGCAGTGCATCGCGAACCTGCGGACGGCGCTCGCAGCCGCCGGCGCGGGTGTCCACGACCTCGTCCAGACGCGGGTGCTCGTCGCGACGACCGAGCAGCAGGACCTCGTCGCCGCCTGGGACGTCGTCCGCGCCGCGATGGGGGACCACGACGTGCCCAGCACACTGCTCGGCGTGACCGTCCTCGGCTACGACGACCAGCTCGTCGAGGTCGAGGCGATCGCCGCCGTCGCCGACTGAGCAGTACGCTGGACGGGTCGTCAGACCCGGCAGTGGGGCCTGCCGGACCCAACCGCGCACGAGGCGCCAACGGTCCCTATCCCGAGAACACCGCACGCGCGGAGACGATCCGGCGTGCTCGGCGATAGGAGTACCGATGACCGAAGCGCGACCGCCGCACCTCCGCTGGCGCTTCCTCGCCCTCGTCGCGCTCGGAGGCGCGATCGGGACCGCGATCCGCGCACTGCTCGCCGAGGCGTTCCCCAGCCACGACGGCATCAGCTGGGTGATCCTCGCGATCAACGTCGTCGGGGCCTTCTGTCTCGGACTCCTGCTCGAGGCGCTCGCGATGCGTGGGCCCGACGTCGGAGGCCGCCGCACGATCCGCTTGCTCGTGGGCACCGGCGTGCTCGGCGGCTTCACGACGTACAGCACGCTCGCCGAGGACACCGCGCAGCTGCTCGACGTCGGCCGGTGGGGTGCGGGCAGCGGGTACGCACTGCTGTCCTCGGCCCTCGGACTCGCCGCTGCCGCCCTCGGGATCTGGCTTGCCGGGCGGCTCCGACCACCGTCGACCGGCCCGGACGGAGGCGCGTCGTGAACCCGCTCGAACTGCTGCTCGTCGCCGTCGGCGGGGGAGTCGGAGCTGCGCTCCGGTTCCTGCTCGACGGACTCGTCAAGACGCGCACGTCCGGCTCGCGGACTGCCGGGGTCCCGCTCGGGACCGTGCTCATCAACGTGTCCGGATCGCTCGTGCTCGGCCTGCTCACCGGCCTCGGGCAGGCCGGCACGATCCCACTCCCGGCGGTCGCGGTGCTCGGGACGGGCATGATGGGTGGGTACACGACGTTCTCGACGGCGAGCGTCGAGACCGTCCAGCTCCTCCGATCCGGCAAGCCCCGGCTCGCCGTCCTGCACGGCCTCGGGATGCTCGTCGTCTCGGTCGGCGCAGCTGCGCTCGGCCTCTGGATCGGAAGGAACTCATGACCTCGGAACGCCCCGGCGAACTCGTCCTCGTCCGTCACGGAGAGACGGAGTGGTCGAAGAGCGGGCAGCACACCGGCCGCACCGACATTCCGCTGACGGACAACGGTGTCGAGCAGGCGAAGCGCGCCGGCCGGTACCTGGCCGACCGCTCGTTCGCGCTGGCCCTGTCGAGTCCGCTGCAGCGTGCCCGCGACACCGCGCACCTGATCGGCGTCGACCCCGAGCTCGACGAGGACCTGTACGAGTGGGACTACGGCGCGTACGAGGGGCTCACCACCCCGCAGATCAAGGTGCTGCGCCACGGGCCGTGGGACCTCTGGACCGACGGAGTACCCGCCGGTGACACCCCCGGTGAGAACGCCGCCGAGGTCCGGGTCCGCGTCGAGCGGATACTGAACCGCGCTCGTCCGGTGCTCGCCGAGGGCCAGGACGCCGTGTTCATCGCGCACGGCCACGTGCTGCGTGCCCTCGGCGCCGCGTGGATCCGGCTCGCGCCGCAGGACGGTGCCGTGCTGAAGCTCGGCACCGCATCGGTCAGCGTCCTCGGGTACGAGCACGGCCGCCCGGTCATCGACGCCTGGAACATCCAGCCCCGCGACTGAGGCGCCCGTTCCTTCCCCGAACGCGCGCGATGGTGGGTGGAATCGGGCACACCTGGTCAGAAGAAACGACCAGGTGTGCCCGGAGCGACCAGGTACTCAAACGGTACGGATCGCGCTCGTGGCGCCGAGGGCACGGCCGCGCCGCCGCTCGATCGCGCGCCCCACGAACAGCAGCCCGACGCTGACGAGCGCACCGAGGGTGGTCTGCGCGACCCGGTCGAGCGCGAGGAGCTCCGGGGCCTCGGGCAGGCTCAGCCACGACACGGCGAGGGCGAGCGGCGTCAGGAACAGCAGGCAGACGGCGTAGTTCCGGGCGACGAAGATCTCCGCGAAGAACTGCCCCACGACGGCGATGACGACGATCCACCACGCCGACGGCTCGAGCAGCAGGATCCCGACGGCGATCACGGTGCCGCCGATCGTGCCGATGAAGCGCTGGAACGCCCGGATCACGGTGTGCCGCTGGCGGAGGGCCGGAAGGGTCGACACCACCGCGATGACGGCCCAGTACGGGTGCCCGAGCCAGGGGATGGTCGACGCCACCGCGCCGGCGACGAGGGACCCCACGACGTTGAGCGCGACGGTCTCCCACAGCGCGGCCGTGCGGAGGATGCCGAAGCCGCGCTCCTTGAGCGGCGCCAGCGGCCGGAACCGGTGCGGGGCGCGCGGGTGCCACACGTGCCGGATGACGAACCCGGACATCGCGACGAGCCACGCCCAGACGACCGAGCAGACGATGATCGTCGCGACGAGCGGGACGTCCGCGGGCCTGAGCGGCACGAGGGCGGAGACCACGAACGCGAACACGGGGAAGATCGGCTGCGCGGGGATCGTCCGCAGGGTCGACAGGGTGCAGACCGCGATGACGAGCACCACGACGAGTCCGGCCGCCTGCAGCCAGAGCGGGGAGCCGAGCAGGGCGACACCGATGCCCGCGAACATGCACAGGGTCTGCAGCCCACCCGCGACGCCGGTGGTGACGGCGCGCTGCCGGTAGGGCTCGGTCGCCCCGAAGATCGCGGTGAAGCCGGCGAACATCGCGAACGCGGCGTAGCCCGGCATCCCGAGGGCGATGAGCAGCGCCAGTGGTGCACCACCCGCGATCGCTGCGCGTGCCGCGCCCTCGAGGTTGATCGTCCGGGTCGAGTGCGCAGGTGTCGTCATGTCCCGACCATCTTCCCACCGCGACGGGTGTCGTCGAGTCGCCACGGGCCTCCCGGTCGACCGCCGCACCACGCGGCGAACGCGACGACGCGTTGGTATACCAATGGTAGAGTCGCCTGATCGTGCCGCGGTCGCGGCGCAACGACGAGAACGAGGGAGTCGAGCTCATGGGTAGGACGCTCGCCGAGAAGGTGTGGGACGACCACGTCGTGGTCAAGGGTGAGGACGGCAACCCGGACCTCCTCTACATCGACCTCCACCTCGTGCACGAGGTCACGAGCCCGCAGGCGTTCGACGGCCTGCGCCAGGCCGGCCGCCCGGTGCGCCGGCTGGACCTGACGATCGCGACCGAGGACCACAACACCCCGACGCTCGCCATCGACCGCCCCATCGCGGACCCGACGAGTCGGATTCAGATCGAGACCCTGCGCCGCAACTGCGAGGAGTTCGGGGTCCGCCTGCACTCCCTCGGCGACAAGGAGCAGGGGATCGTGCACGTCGTCGGCCCGCAGCTCGGCCTGACGATGCCCGGCATCACCGTCGTCTGCGGCGACTCGCACACCAGCACCCACGGGGCGTTCGGCGCGATGGCGTTCGGCATCGGCACCTCCGAGGTCGAGCACGTGCTGGCGACGCAGACCCTGCCGCTGAAGCCCTTCAAGACGATGGCGATCACGGTCGAGGGCACGCTGCGTCCGGGCGTGACCGCGAAGGACATCATCCTGGCGGTCATCGCGAAGATCGGCACCGGCGGCGGGCAGGGCTACGTGCTCGAGTACCGCGGCTCCGCGATCCGTGCGCTCTCGATGGAGGGCCGGATGACGATCTGCAACATGTCGATCGAGGCCGGAGCCCGCGCCGGGATGGTCGCCCCCGACCAGATCACCTACGACTACGTCCAGGGCCGCGACCACGCCCCGACCGGTTCCGACTGGGACGACGCCGTCGCCTACTGGGACACCCTGGCGACCGACGACGACGCCGTGTTCGACGCCGAGGTCGTCATCGACGCCGACGAGCTCGAGCCCTTCGTCACCTGGGGCACCAACCCCGGCCAGGGCGTCTCGCTGTCCGAGAGCGTGCCTTCGCCTCTTGACTTCGAAGACTCGAACGACCAGGCCGCTGCGCAGCGGGCCCTCGACTACATGGACATCGCCGCCGGCACCCCGATGAAGGACATCGCCGTCGACGCGGTCTTCATGGGCTCGTGCACGAACTCCCGGATCGAGGACCTGCGGGCCTTCGCGTCGATCATCCAGGGCCGCAAGAAGGCCGACGGCGTCCGGGTCATGGTCGTGCCGGGGTCCGCCCGCGTCCGGCTCGAGGCCGAGGCCGAGGGGCTCGACGTCGTCATCAAGGAGTTCGGCGCCGAGTGGCGGTTCGCCGGCTGCTCGATGTGCCTCGGCATGAACCCCGACCAGCTCGCACCGGGGGAGCGCTGCGCGAGCACCTCGAACCGCAACTTCGAGGGGCGCCAGGGCAAGGGTGGGCGCACCCACCTGGTGTCGCCGCTGGTCGCCGCCGCCACCGCGATCCGCGGCACGCTGTCCAGCCCGTGGGACCTGGAGAACTCCGAAGCGAACACCGTCCTGGAAGGGGCAGTCTGATGGACAAGATCACCACCGTCACCGGCATCGCCGCCCCGCTCAAGCGGTCGAACGTCGACACCGACCAGATCATCCCCGCGGTCTACCTCAAGCGCGTCACGAAGACCGGCTTCGAGGACGCCCTGTTCTCCGGCTGGCGCCAGGACCCGTCGTTCGTGCTGAACCAGCCCGAGTACCAGGGCGCGAAGGTGCTCGTCGCCGGTCCCGACTTCGGTACCGGTTCGTCGCGCGAGCACGCGGTGTGGGCGCTCCGCGACTTCGGCTTCGCGGTCGTGATCTCGCCCCGGTTCGCGGACATCTTCAAGGGCAACGCGGGCAAGCAGGGCCTGGTCACCGCGATCGTGACCGAATCGGAAGTCGAGCGGCTCTGGGCCGAGATCGAGCGGAACCCGGGGGTGTCGGCGACCGTGGACCTGGTGGCGCAGCGCGTGTCGCTCGGGGATGTGGACGTCCCCTTCGAGATCGACGCTTACACTCGTTGGCGGTTGATGGAAGGGCTCGACGACATCGGGCTCACCCTCCGTGACGAGACCTCGATCACGGAGTTCGAATCCCGCCGCTCCAGTTGGCGGCCGAAGACATTGCCGGTGAAGTAGTGAACTCTCTCGTACAGGACGCAGCGGCCGCAGGGGCGCGCGTGGGCCTCAAGTCGGACGAGATCGTCATCCGCGGGGGCAAGCCGCTCGTGGGGCGCATCGAGGTCCGCGGGGCGAAGAACCTCGCGACCAAGGCCATGGTGGCGTCGCTGCTCGGTGACACCCCGTCGATCCTCAAGGATGTCCCGGACATCTCCGACGTCAAGGTCGTCCGTGGGCTGCTCGAGGTGCACGGCGTGCGCATCACCGATCCTGCACGAGGCGAGCTCATCCTCGACCCGGCCAACGTCGAGTCGGCGCACTTCGCCGAGATCGACGCCCACGCCGGCTCGAGCCGCATCCCGATCCTGTTCTGCGGCCCGCTGCTGCACAAGCTCGGTGAGGCGTTCATCCCCGACCTCGGTGGCTGCCGCATCGGCGACCGCCCGATCGACTTCCACCTCGACGCGCTCCGCGCCATGGGTGCCGTCGTCGACAAGCAGGTCAACGGCATCCACCTGACGGCTCCGAACGGGCTGAAGGGCGCGTCCATCGAGCTGCCGTACCCGAGCGTCGGCGCGACCGAGCAGGTCCTGCTGTCGTCCGTCCTGGCGACCGGCGTCACGGAGCTGCGGAACGCGGCGATCGAACCCGAGATCATGGACCTCATCGCGATCCTGCAGAAGATGGGCGCGATCGTGTCCGTCGAGCCGAACCGCGTGATCTTCATCGAGGGCGTCGAGTCGCTGCGCGGCTACACGCACCGTGCGATCAACGACCGCAACGAGGCAGCCAGCTGGGCCTCCGCCGCGCTCGCCACCGACGGCGACATCTTCGTCGAGGGGGCGAACCAGCAGGAGCTCATGACGTTCCTCAACGTCTTCCGCAAGGTCGGCGGCGGCTTCGACGTGCAAGAGGACGGCATCCGCTTCTACCGCGAGCGCGACACCCTCAAGCCCGTCGTCATCGAGACCGACGTGCACCCCGGCTTCATGACCGACTGGCAGCAGCCGCTCGTCGTGGCGCTGACCCAGGCCGAGGGGCAGAGCATCGTGCACGAGACCGTGTACGAGAACCGCTTCGGCTTCACCGACGCGCTGAACGAGATGGGCGCCGACATCGTCGTCCACAAGGAAGGGCTGCCCGGGCACGACCGCCGTGTCGCCCGTCGCCCGTTCGAGCAGGCCGCGGTCATCACCGGTCCGACGACGCTGCACGCGGCGAACGTCCGGGTCCCCGACCTCCGCGGTGGCTTCAGCCACCTCATCGCGGCGCTGACCGCCGACGGCGAGTCCCACATCACCAACGTCGGCATCATCAGCCGCGGCTACGAGCACTTCATCCCGAAGCTGCGGAAGCTGGGCGCCGACTTCGACTTCGCGGGTTAGTCGCGGTGTCGGTTCCGCAGCCGGGTGACGGTCCGTCGCGTCCGGGTGACGGCCCGTCGCGTCCGGGTGACGGCCCGTCGCGCCAGGGCGATGGCCGGGAGGCCCGTGGTGCGTCCGCCGTGCAGGTCGCGACCGGCCTGCCGGTGCGTGGACGGCGTTGGAAGCGCGGGGAGCTCAACCCCGCGTTCCGCATCGTGGCGTCGATCGTCATCCCGACGTTCCGGTTCTCGTCGAACTACCACTGGTACGGCCCGAACCGCCTGCCGGCGGACGGTGCCTTCGTGCTCGCGCCGAACCACTTCACGAACATCGACCCGCTGGTCGTCGGCACCGCCGTCTACATCAGTCGGCGGGCCCCGCGGTTCCTGGCCAAGGCCTCGCTGTTCAAGGTGCCCGTCTTCGGCAAGCTCATGTCCGGCATGGGCCAGATCCCGGTCGAGCGCTCCGGCCGCACCCGGTTGAGCGACCCGCTCGGCGGCGGGCGTTCGCTCATCGAGCAGGGCGGGGCGATCATCGTCTACCCCGAGGGCACGCTCACCCGCGACCCCGACCTGTGGCCGATGCGCGGCAAGACCGGTGCCGTCCGCATCGCGCTCGAGAACGACGTGCCGCTGATCCCGATGGCCCACTGGGGTACGCAGGGCATCATGGCGCGCTACTCGAACAAGCTCCGCCTGTTCCCGCGGTCGCGCGTGGACGTCATCGTCGGCGACCCCGTCGACCTGTCCGCCTACCGTGGCCGGCCGATCGACCAGCAGATGCTGACCGAGGCCACCGAGCTGCTCATGCAGCGCATCACGGAGCTGCTCGAGCAGCTCCGTGGCGAGCAGGCCCCGAAGACCCGCTGGGACCCGGCGGCGAACAACCAGAAGGAGACCGGCCGGTTTGAGTGACCTCCGCCCGCACGACGATCGTCCCGACCCCGTCGCAGCAGCGCCGGGTGCCTTCGACACCGCCGCGATCCGGGTGGTGATGCAGTCGACCGACAAGCCCCGCGTGGCGGTCATCGGTGCCGGCAGCTGGGGCACCACGTTCGCGAAGGTGCTCGCCGAGGGCGGTGCCTCCACGGTCGTGTGGGCCCGTCGCCCCGAGGTCGCCCGCGAGATCACCGAGACGAAGCGGAACTCCGACTACCTGCCCGGCATCAACCTGCCCCGCACCCTCACGGCGTCGACGTCGCTCGAGCAGGTGCTCGACGGCGCCACCCAGGTGTACGTGTCGGTGCCGTCGCAGACCCTGCGCTCGAACCTCGACGCGATCCGCGAGCTCCTGCCCGCCGGTGTACCGGTCGTCAGCCTGATGAAGGGCGTCGAGAAGAGCACCGGCCTGCGGATGAGCGAGGTCCTGCTCCAAGGGCTCGGCATCGACCAGGACCGCATCGCCGTCGCCAGCGGGCCGAACCTGGCGCTCGAGATCGCGCGCCGGCAGCCGACCGCCGCCGTCGTGTCGTCGTCCTCGCTGGAGACTGCCACCGCCGTCGCCGCCGTCGCGACGAACCCGTACTTCAGGTCGTTCATCAACACCGACGTCATCGGCACCGAGTTCGGCGGCGTGCTGAAGAACCTCATCGCCGTCGCGATCGGCATCGTCGACGGCGTCGGTTACGGCGAGAACACCAAAGCGTCGATCATCACGCGCGGGCTCGCCGAGATGACCGAGTTCGCGGTGTCCCTCGGCGCGCAGCCGTCGACCCTGTCGGGGCTCGCGGGCCTCGGCGACCTCATCGCGACCTGCCAGTCGCCGCTGTCCCGGAACAACACGGCCGGGCGCCTGCTCGGGCAGGGCTACCGGTTCGACGAGGTCGTGCGGCAGATGAACCAGACCGCCGAGGGCCTGGCGTCCGTCGCACCGATCCTCGAGCTCGCCGCCGCGAACGGCGTCGACATGCCCATCGTCAGCCAGGTCGGCGAGGTCCTCGCCGGTAGGCTCGATCCGCGCAACATCGCGCCGCACCTCACCGAGACCGACGAGCCCCAGGGCGAGTGACCGGTCCCGCACCGAGTCACGAAGGGACTCCCGTGCCCACGATCCCCGAGGGAACCGACGTTCCCACGACCACCGTCGCCGTCCTGTTCGGCGGGCGCTCGAGCGAGCACGAGATCAGCTGCGTGACCGCCGGCGGCATCATGGACGTCGTCGACCGCACCGAGTACGAGATCGTCCCGATCGGCATCACGAAGGACGGCGCGTTCACGCTGCAGTCCGACGACCCCTCGCAGTGGGCGATCCGCGACGGCTCCCTGCCGACCGTGCCCGACAACGGCACGCGTGTGGCGTTCCCGACCTCGCCGGCGACGAACGAACTCGTCGTCTCGCACCCGGACGGCTCGGTCACGACCGTCGCCGTCGACGTGGTGTTCCCGATCCTGCACGGTCCGTTCGGCGAGGACGGCACGATCCAGGGCCTGCTCGAGATCGCCGGTCTGCCGTACGTCGGTGACGGCGTGCTCGCGAGTGCCCTGGCGATGGACAAGCACGTCGCGAAGGCCGTCCTCGAGCACGCCGGTCTGCGGGTCGCTCCCTGGACGACCGTGCTCCGCCGCGAGTGGGCGGCCGACCCGGTCGACGTCGCCGAGACGATCGCGGCGCACGGCTGGCCGCTGTTCGTGAAGCCGGCACGCGCCGGGTCGAGCATGGGCGTCTCGCGCGTCGACGGCCCCGACGAGCTCGGCGCCGCGATGGACCTGGCGTTCGAACACGACTCCAAGGTGATCGTCGAACCCCGCGTCGTCGGCCGCGAGGTCGAGGTCGCCGTGCTCGAGGGCCGTGACGGTGCGCCGCGCACGAGCCTGCCCGGCGAGATCGTCGTGGCCGAGGACGGTTTCTACGACTTCGCGTCGAAGTACCTCGGTGGCGACGAGTCGCTGCTGTGCCCGGCGCCGCTCACCGAGGCGCAGACCGACGAGATCCGGTCGATCGGTGCACGCGCGTTCGAGGCCATCGGTGGCTCGGGGCTGGCCCGGGTCGACTGCTTCCTGACCGACGACGGCTTCGTCGTGAACGAGGTCAACACGATGCCCGGGTTCACCCCGCTGTCGATGTACCCGCGCTGCTGGGCGGCATCCGGTGTGTCCTACGGCGAGCTGGTCACCGAGCTCATCGAGCTGGGGCGCGCCGCCGTCCGCTGACGCTGGTCGGGGTCGGGGTGTGTCAGCCCTGCACGTCGGATGGGTCCAGGCACCGGGTTGGTCGGTGCTGCTCCGTCCTTCGGCTCAGCCCTGCACGTCGGATGGGTCCAAGCACTTGTGTCCGTCCTTCGGCAGCGTCGACACCGCCGTCGCGATGTCCTGCAGCACCGCGCTGCCGGTCTTCGACGTGTCGACGACGACCTGCACCGCCGGGGACCGTCCGAACGTCGTGTAGACGATCTGCTTGCCGCGGTCGTCGCGGATCCAGTCGACCGCGCCGAGCGTGAAGCACGGCAGGTCGGACACGGTCGGCACGGCCACGCCGCAGTGGTACAGCGCGGCCTCGGGCTCGCCCCACGCCGCGGTGGACTGCGCGTTCGTGTTCCGCAGGTCGTACGTCGAGTCGACGGTCGCGGGCAACCGCACCTGTGCTGCCGCGCACGCCGCTGCGTTCGCGGAGGGTGCCGCGCTCATGCCGACGGAGTTGGTGCACCCGGTCAGCCCTGCCGCGAGGGCGATCACGACCCCCGCGATCGCGAGGGTGCGAGGGGTGCGGCGCGCGGTGTCCATCGCGGTCCAGGCTACCGTTCTCGTGTGGACGCGACGTACGACGCCTGGGCCGGACCGACCGTGGGGGAGCTCGGCGAGCTGGTCGTCCTCGACCGGATCACGAGTCGGCTGCCGACGGGCTCGCCGCTCGTGGGGCCCGGGGACGACTGCGCCGTCGTCGCCGCTCCCGACGGCCGGTTCGTCGTGACGACGGACATGATGGTGCACGGCCCGGACTTCCGATGGGCGTGGTCCTCGCCCGCGGACGTCGGGTGGAAGGCCGCCGCGACGAACCTGTCGGACGTCGCGGCGATGGGTGCGGTGCCGAGTGGCCTCGTCATCGCCCTCGCCGCACCGCAGGACACCCCCGTGGCGGTGCTCGAGGGCATCGCTGACGGCTTCCGCCTCGCCGTCGACGCCCTCGCGCCCGGCTGTGGCGTGGTCGGCGGCGACCTCTCCACCTCGGCGACCTTCACGGTGGCGGTGACGGCGTTCGGCGACCTCGGTGGTCTGGCCCCGGTGCTCCGGTCAGGGGCTCGTGGGGGTGACGTCGTGGCGGTCTCCGGCGAACTCGGTCGCGCTGCCCGCGGGCTCGCACGGCTCTTCCGCGACGGCGTGGACGCGCAGGGCGAGCCGGACCGTGCAGCGACGGTGGCGAGCGGTGCGGACGCCGATCCCGACGTCGACCGCCAGCGCCGACCCGTGCCCCCGATCACGGACGGGCCGCGCGCCGCCGCGGCCGGGGCGACGGCGATGCTCGACCTGTCCGACGGCTTGGCGATCGACGCCGGGCGGCTGGCCCGTGCGAGCGGGGTGACGCTCGACCTCGATGCCGACGCCCCGCTCGACGTGGTCGCGCTGCACGGTGGCGAGGACCACGGCCTGCTCGCGACCTTCCCCGCCGAGGCCCCGCTGCCGGGTGGCTTCCGCCGCATCGGAGTCGTGCGCGACCGCGGCGACGCGGACCTGCTGCGCGCCGGAGCCCCGGTGCCGACGACCGGCTGGGACCCCTACGCCGACTGGGACGGTGCCGCCGGCTGACCCGCCCGGCCCGGTCGTCGACCCGGTACGACACCATCGACGTCGTACGACATCGATCATGTCGTTCTGAGTCGCCCGCGCGGCTCAGCCCGCGGCAGCCACGGCTTCCCACGCCACGGTCTCGCCGTAGCTGCGCTTGCTGAACGGCTCGAGCCCAGCGGGCCACGTCGGTTCGGCGGAGCGCTTGCTCCGCTCGACGACCACCACGGCACCGGCGGTCAACCGCGGCACGAGCGTCTCGAGCACCTCGGCGATCTCGTGCTCGGTCACGTCGTACGGCGGGTCGATGAAGACCAGGTCGAACGTGCGCACGGTCCCGCGCAGGTACCCGAGCACCGGCTGTGGCTGCACGTCGATCCGCACTCCGGGGATCCGCTGCTGCACGGCCTTCGCGTTCGCCCGGCACGCCTGCGCCGCGGCCGACGCGCGGTCGACCAGCACGACCTCGACCGCACCGCGCGACGCCGCTTCGAGCCCGAGGGCACCGGTGCCGGCGTAGAGGTCCGCGACGGAGGTGTCGTCGACGAGCCCACGGGCCTCGAGCGATGAGAACAGCGCCTCGCGCACCCGGTCGCTCGTCGGCCGGGTGCCGGACTTCGGCACACGGAGCGTCGTGTTGCCGGCGGCGCCGGCGATGATGCGGGTCATGCAGCCACCGTATCGGCCGACGACGCCGTCCACAGGCCGGACGGGAGGCACGTGGCACGTCGGTCGTGCCCGGTACCGTGGTGTCCGTGGTCACCACCGGAACCCCCGCTGCGCCGGCAGCGCCCGACCTCGGTCCGGCGCCCCTCGACGCGCGGCTCGCGAACGTGCTCGGTGGTCGGACCGCGTCCGCGATCGAGAAGGCGTTCGGCCACCGCACGGTGGGCGAGTTCCTCGAGCACGCACCCCGGCGCTACGCCGAGCGCGGTGCCCTGACGGCACTCGACTCCCTGGCGATCGGCGAACCGGTCACCATCGTGGCCGAGGTGGTCGACGTCCGCGAGCGCACGATGCGCGCCCGTCGCGGATCGATCCTCGAAGCGAAGATCGGCGACGGCAAGGGGCTGCTCACCCTGACGTTCTTCAACCAGGGCTGGCGCACCAAGGACCTGGTGCCCGGTGCCCGCGGCATCTTCTCCGGCAAGGTCAGCGACTACCGCGGTGCCCGCCAGCTCGCCCACCCGGACTACGAGCTCTTCGACCCCGACGACCCCCGCGCCACGGCCGAACCGGGTTCGGACGAAGCGATCCGGTGGTCGCGGCAGCCGATCCCGATCTACCCGGCGACGGCCTCGCTCACCTCGTGGCAGATCGCGAAGTCGATGGGCATCGTGCTCGACACCCTGCCGGACCTGCCCGACCCGGTACCGGCCTCGGCGCGCAGCCGGCTCGACCTCGTCCAGTTCCGTCGGGCACTCGAGCTCCTCCACCGCCCCGAGAAGGTCGCGGACTTCAGGCGTGCGCAGGACGCCCTGCGCTACCGCGAGGCGTTCGTGCTGCAGACCGCCCTGGTGCAGCGCCGGATCCGCGCCCGACGCACCGCGGCGACGCCGCGGGTGGCTGCTCCCGGTGGCATCCTCGAGCGCTTCGACGCCACCCTGCCGTTCACCCTGACCGACGACCAGCGTGCCGTCGGTGCCGAGATCGACACCGACATCGCCCGCACCTGGCCGATGCACCGGCTGGTGCAGGGCGAGGTCGGCTCGGGCAAGACCCTCGTGGCCATCCGCGCCATGCTCACGGTGGCCGAGTCCGGTGGGCAGTCCGCGCTCATCGCCCCGACCGAGGTGCTGGCCGCGCAGCACCTGCGGTCCATCGTGAAGTTCCTCGGACCGGACCTCGCGGCCGAGCTCCGTCCGGTGATCCTGACCGGGTCGCAGTCCACCGACGAACGCCGACGGGCCCTGCTCGCCGCGGCGTCGGGCAGCTCGCGGCTCGTGGTCGGCACCCACGCCCTGCTCGGCGACCGCGTCGACTTCGCCGAGCTCGGGCTCGTGGTCGTCGACGAACAGCACCGCTTCGGCGTCGAGCAGCGTGAAGCGCTCCGGACGAAGGGCGCCACCCCGCCGCACGTCCTGGTGCTCACCGCCACCCCGATCCCACGCACCGTCGCGATGACGGTGTTCGGTGACCTCGACGTCTCGACGATCACCGGGCTGCCCTCCGGTCGTGCGGGCGTCGAGACCTTCACCGTCCCGCTGGCGGAGCACCCCGGGTGGGAGTCCCGCATCTGGTCCCGGATGGCAGAGGAGCTCGACAAGGGGCGTCAGGCCTTCGTGGTCTGCCCCGCCATCGACGACGCCCACGCCGAGGACGACGGCGAACCCGCGCCCGCCGAGTCCGAGGACGACGCCCCCAAGCGCGCCCCGGCGACCGTGCTCGCCACCGCCGAGCGGATGCGCACGATGCCCGTGCTCGAAGGCCGACGGATCGCGGTGCTGCACGGCCGGATGACGGCAGAGGAGAAGGACCGCGTGATGACGTCCTTCGCCGCCGGCGACCTGGACGTCCTCGTCGCCACGACCGTGATCGAGGTCGGTGTCGACGTGCCGAACGCCGCGATGATGGCCGTGCTCGACGCCGATCGCTTCGGCGTCTCCCAGCTGCACCAGCTGCGCGGCCGCATCGGCCGTGGGCAGTGGGCGGGCGTCTGCCTGCTCGTCACCACCGCCGAGCTCGAGACCACCTCGCGGGAACGCGTCGACGCGGTGTCCGCCTCGGACGACGGCTTCGAGCTCGCCCGGGTCGACCTCGAGCTCCGGCGCGAGGGCGACGTGCTCGGCGAGCGGCAGTCGGGCGGCCGGTCGTCGTTGAACCTGCTGCGCGTGGTCGAGCACGCCGACCTCATCGTGGACGCCCGTGGCGAAGCCGAGCGGGTCCTCGAACCCGATCCCGAGCTCGACGGGTCCCCGGCCCTGCGTGAGGCACTGGCACGCCGCCTCGACGAGTCCGACGCGGCGTTCCTCGGCAAGAACTGACCCCGGGCCGGATGCACCGGCACGGACCGGTATCGTCGCTGCCATGGCGCAGATCGCGGTGGTCCCCGGTTCCTTCGACCCCGTCACGCTCGGGCACCTCGACGTCATCGGTCGAGCCGCCGGGCTGTTCGACGAGGTGCACGTGCTCGTGGTGCACAACCCGGACAAGAAGCCCGCGATGTTCGAGGCGGTCGACCGCGTCCGGCTCATCGAGGAGTCCCTGGCCGAGGTCGGCACGCCGGGAACGGTCCGGGTCGGGGAGTGGACCTCCGGGCTCCTCGTCGACTACTGCCGGCAGGTCGGGGCGAAGGTGCTCGTCAAGGGCGTGCGATCGGGCGAGGACGTCGCGTACGAGACCCCGATGGCGATCATGAACCGGCACCTCGCCGACGTCGAGACCGTGTTCCTGCTGCCCGACGCCTCGCGCTCCCACGTGTCGAGCTCGCTCATCCGCCAGGTGTCGACGCTCGGCGGCGACGTCACCCCCTACGTACCGAAGGCCGTGGCGGCAGCCCTCGCCGCACGCTGAGCCGTACGCCGAGCCGCGCGCCGAGCCGGAGGCCCGGCCGGCCGACGCGCGGACACACCCCCGCCTGCCTCGACTCTCGGCTGCGTTCACGCTAGGGTTGACGATCGTGTCTTCCCACGTGAACAGCCCCTACGCCCTGCGCGTGCGCGACCTGGCGCACCGTCCGGGCGAGATGCGCGAGCACTCGCTCGACATCGTGGTGCCGGACGCGCTGGGAGCCGGTGTGATCGCGGTGCGCGAAGGTGCTCCGCTGCGCATCGACCTGCGGCTCGAGGGCCTGCACGAGGGTGTCCTCGTGTCCGGTCACGCCTCAGCCGACGCGACGGGGGAGTGCTCGCGCTGCCTCATCGACATCAGCGAACCCGTCGAGGTCGATTTCGCTGAGCTGTTCGCGTATGATGCCTCGGAGGATTTCGACTTCTTCGTTCGCGATGACCACGTGGACTGCGAACAGGTCGTTCGAGATGCGGTGGTGCTGGCGCTGCCGTTCCAGCCGGTCTGCCGACCGGACTGCCCAGGCCTCGACCCGGTGACGGGCGAGCGACTGGCCGACCTCGATGAGCAGCCCGTTCACGAGACCCTGGACCCTCGCTGGGCAGCCCTGACCGGCATCCAGCTCGAAGCAGCCGAGCGTGCCGCCCACGGCGACACCACCGACACGAAGACCACCGAGGGCGAGGAGCGGGCCGAGGCCGAGTAGGCCCCGACACCGCCAGCCCCCGTACCGACCACCGACCAACCGAAAGAGATTCACCATGGCCGTTCCCAAGCGCAAGCAGTCCCGTGCGAACACGCACGCCCGTCGTTCGCAGTGGAAGGCCACGCCGATCCAGCTCGTCAAGACGATCGAGAACGGTCAGGTCACCTACAGCCTCCCGCACCGCGCGAAGGTCGTCGAGGACTCGGCCGGCACCCCCCTGTACATGGAGTACAAGGGCCGCAAGGTCGCCGACGTCTGATCGGACCGAACGCATGACGACGACGTCCGGCGCCACGGGGTCCCGCCCCGTGGGGCCGGACGTCGTTCGTCTGCAGGGCCAGCTCGGGGTCGACATCGACCTCGAGCTGCTCCAGCTCGCCCTGACACACCGCTCCTACGCCTACGAGCACGGGGGCATCAAGCACAACGAGCGCCTCGAGTTCCTCGGCGACTCGATCCTCGGCCAGGCCGTGACCGTGAAGCTCTACCGGTCCTTCCCCGACCTCGACGAGGGTGACCTCGCGAAGCGTCGCGCCAGCCTGGTGTCGACGGTCGCGCTGGCCGAGATCGCCCGGATGATCGGGCTCGGCCAGTACCTGCGCCTCGGCAAGGGCGAGGAACAGACCGGCGGCCGCGACAAGTCGTCGATCCTCGCCGACACCGTCGAAGCCGTCATCGGTGCCACCTACCTGTCCGCTGGCCCCGACCCGGCGACCGACCTGGTGCTCCGCCTGGTCGAGCCACTGATGATCGACCCCGACCGCTTCGGTGCCGCGATGGACCCGAAGACGAGCCTGCAGGAGCTCGCGGCGAGCCTGTCGCTCGGCAACCCGGCCTACCGCGTCACCGAGACCGGCCCGGACCACGACAAGACCTTCAGCGCGACCGTCGTCCTGCAGGGCGAGGACATCGCCGTCGGCACCGGCTCGAGCAAGAAGGCCGCCGAGATGTCCGCGGCGCTCGACGCCTGGACCCGGCTGTCCGGCCGAGCGGCCTGACCGCGTGCCCGAACTCCCCGAGGTCGAGGTCGTGCGCGCCGGCCTCGAACCCGCGGTCAGCGGCGCTCGGGTGCTGCACGTCGACGTCGTGGACGAGCGGGCGCTCACCCGGCACGACGGCCCGGCCGAGGACTTCGCCGACCGCCTGACCGGTCGCACCATCGCCGCAGCGGTCCGTCGGGGCAAGTTCCTCTGGCTGCCGTTGCAGCCCGAGCACGAGGGCGACCGGCCCGAAGCGCTCGTCGCCCACCTCGGCATGAGCGGCCAGATCCTGCTCGGCCGCGGTCGACCGGCGGCGAAGCACCGCCGCATCCTCATCGACGTGCAACCCGCCGGCACCGACCGCGACGGCACCGCCGAACCCGCGGTCGAGCTCGAGTTCGTCGACCAACGCACCTTCGGCTCGATGGCGATCGACGCGATGGTGCCGACGGTGGACGGCGCCCCGGCCGGGTTCGCCGGGCACGTCGACGCATCGGACGCCGACGCCGCGTGGCGCCGGAGCGTACCGCAGCAGGTGTCGCACATCGCCCGCGACCCGCTCGACCCCGCGTTCGACGACGACCGCTTCACCGCCATCGCCCGGAAGCGTTCGAGCGGCATCAAGCGGATCCTGCTCGACCAGGGCGTCGTGAGCGGCATCGGCAACATCTACGCCGACGAGTCCCTCTGGGCTGCGAAGCTGCACTACGACCGACCGGCCGAGCGGCTGACCCGTGCCGACCTCGCACGCCTGCTGCACGAGGTGCGCAGTATCCTCCGGCGTGCGCTCGAGGACGGCGGGACGAGCTTCGACGCCCAGTACGTCAACGTCAACGGGCAGTCCGGGTACTTCTCGCAGCGTCTGAACGTCTACGGCCAGCAGGGGAAACCCTGCCCCCGCTGCGGCACGACGATCGTGCGCGAGGCCTTCATGAACCGGTCGAGCCACATCTGCCCCGTGTGCCAACCGCGTCCCCGCGCCCGTACGCGTTAGCCTGGCGCCCAGCAGCACAGCCCAGCAGCGGCCCCGCCGCAGCACGCGTGAGCACACCCGGAGACCGCATGTACTTGAAGAGCCTGACCATCAAGGGGTTCAAGTCCTTCGCGCAGCCGACGACGTTCGCCTTCGAGCCGGGCGTCACGTGCATCGTCGGCCCGAACGGCTCCGGCAAGTCCAACGTCGTCGACGCCCTGGCCTGGGTGATGGGGGAGCAGGGGGCGAAGACCCTGCGCGGCGGCAAGATGGAGGACGTCATCTTCGCGGGCACTTCGACCCGCGGACCGCTCGGCCGTGCCCAGGTGCTGCTGACGATCGACAACACCGACGGGCTGCTGCCGATCGACTACTCCGAGGTGACGATCGCGCGCACCCTGTTCCGCAACGGCGGCAGCGAGTACGCCATCAACGGCGAGAACTGCCGACTGCTCGACGTGCAGGAACTCCTGAGCGACACCGGCCTCGGCCGCGAGATGCACGTCATCGTCGGGCAGGGGCAGCTCGACAAGGTCCTGCACGCCACCCCGGAGGACCGCCGCGGTTTCATCGAGGAAGCCGCCGGCATCCTGAAGCACCGTCGCCGCAAGGAGAAGACCCTCCGGAAGCTCGACGCGATGCAGACGAACCTGACCCGCCTGTCCGACCTCGCGGGCGAGATCCGGCGCCAGCTGAAGCCGCTCGGCCGCCAGGCCGAGGTCGCCCGCAAGGCCCAGTCCGTCGCCGCCGTCGCGCGGGACGCCAAGGCCCGCATCCTCGCCGACGACGTCGTCCGGCTGCGCCGCGAACTGCACGACCACCAAGAGGTCGAGGCGGGCCGCAAGTCCGAGCGCATCGTCCTGACCGAGCGACTCGACCAGACCCGGGTCCGCCAGCAGCACGTCGAGCAGAGCATGGTCGGCGACGACGTCGACCGCGCCCGGACCGTGGTGCACCGCCTGGAGAGCGTGCAGGAGCGCCTGCGCGGGCTGTCCAGCCTGGCGAACCAGCGGCTGATGTTCCTGGCGCAGCAGGCCGACGCCCCGCAGCAGGGCCCCTCGATCACCCCGGAGCGGGTGGCCGGTGTCCGTGCCGAGGCCGATCGGCTCGCCGCCCGCGCCGAGGAGATGCAGGGCGGCTCTGCGGAGACCGCCCGTGCGGTGCAGGCTGCACGTGACGCGCTCGACGCCCTCGACGAACGCATCGCCGCGCAGGCCGCCCGCGTCTCGCAGCACGACCTCGAGGCGCAGCGGCTGGCGAACGCCGTCGACGTGGCCCGGTCGAAGCGCGGGTCCACGGTGGCGGACCGTGAGCGTCGCGGGCGGGCCCTCGCCGAGGCGGGCGAACGCGCCGAGCGTGCGACCGCGGCCCTCGCCGAACTCGGCACCGATCCGTCCGAGGGCGTCGACGACGAGGCCCTCGCCGCCACGCTCCAGGCGGCTCGTGCGCAGCTGGAGACCGCGCAGGCCGCACGCGACGAGCGGCGCGACCGGCTGCACGCCCTCGAGCGCGAGCGGGACGCCCTCGACGCGCGGGTCGCGGCGCTCGGCATGTCGATCGACATCCGCGACGGTTCGCAGGCGCTCATCGACGCCGGACGCGCGGGCATCGTCGGGCGTCTGGCCGACGCGCTCACGGTGGTGCCCGGGTTCGAGGGCGCCGTCGCCGTCGCGCTCGACGGGCTCGCGGACGCCGTCCTCGCCGACGACCGGTCGGTCGCGCTCGACGCCGTCGTCCACGCCCGCTCCGCGGACATCGGACGCATCGACGTCGTCGTGGCGGACGCCGAGGTCCTCTCCACGGACCTGCCGGACACGCTGCCGCCCGGCGTCCGCCGCGCCCTCGACCTGGTGCAGGGCCCGCCGGCGATCGCCGCTATCCTGCGGAACACCCTGATCGCGGAGACTGCCGACGGCCAAGGCGCGACCGCCGGCACGCTCGACCTGGAGGCCGTGCTCGCCGCCGCCCCGCACGCGACGGTCGTCACCCGGTCCGGTGACCTCGTGCGCGCCGTCCGCGTCACCGGCGGCGGGGAACGCGTGACCTCGCGGATCGAGCTCGTCGCGGAGCGCGACGACGCCGTGACGCGACGCGACGCCATCAGGGCGGACGCCGAGGACGCAGCCACGGGCCTCCAGGCAGCACGCACCGCCGTCGAGGACGCACGCCGCCGTGCGGACGAAGCCGACGCTGCATCCCGCGCGCACGCGAAGGCGACGGCCGAGTACGACCGGGCCAGCGCCTCGACGCGGGCGAAGGCCGAGAACGCGGCGGCCGAGGTGGAGCGCCTGCGTGCAGCCCTCGCCGAGACCGACGGCGCCGTCGAGCTCGTCGACACCGCCCAGGCAGAGGCCGAGGCGGCACACCGCGCGTTCACCGAGCAGGAGCGGCCCGTCGTCGACGCCTCCGAGCGTCCGGGCCTGCAGGACGCACTCGAGGCCGCACGCGCCGCCGAGGTCGAGCAGCGCATCCAGGTGCAGACCGTGCGCGAGCGCGTCCGCGCCGAACGGCACCGCGCCGACCAGCTCGAACGCCAGCTCGAGGCCGAGCGCGCGGCGGCTGAGGAAGCAGCGCGTCGTGCGGTGATCCGACGCGGCCAGATCGAGACCGCCGAAGCCGTCCTCGCCGATCTGCCGGGCGTGCTGGGCGCCGTCGACCGGTCGCTGGCCGAGGCACGCGTGCAGCTCGCGACCGAGGAGTCCGAACGGTCGAAGCGCAACACCGAACTGCAGGCGATCCGGAACGAGGAGCGCGAGCTCCGCGACCGGCTGCAGACCATCACCGACGGCGTCCACTCGCTCGAGATGGAGATCTACGAGAAGAAACTGCACGTGTCGGGCGTGCTCGACCGGGCGCTGAGCGACCTCGGGTTGACCGAAGCCGTGCTCGTCACCGAGTACGGGCCGACCGTGCCGGTGCCGGTCGACGTGCTGGTGGACCCGCGGGTGCTGGCGCGGAAGCACCGCGACGCCGAGCGCGCGGCGGCTGCCGCGGCGGGCCTCGACGAGACGGCGGACGGCGACACGGTGCCGGCGGACGGCGACACGGTGCCGGTCGACAGCGACACGGCGCCGGTCGACGATGCCGACACCGACATCGACCCCGACGGCGGCACGGCGGACCTCGACACCAGCCCCGGCGACGACACCGTGGCGCTCGTCGAGCTCGCGTCGACCCTGCCCGGCGGCCCCGCTCTGCCCGAGTTCGACGTCACCGACGAGGTCGACCCCGACGACGTCGAGACCGTGCCGTACGTCCGCGCGGAGCAGGAACGCCGCCTGCAGGCCGCCGAACGCGACCTCGGCCGGCTCGGCAAGGTGAACCCGCTCGCGCTCGAGGAGTTCCAGGCACTCGAGCAGCGGCACGCGTTCCTCGCCGAGCAGCTCGAGGACCTGCAGAAGACCCGCACCGACCTGATGACGATCATCGACGAGCTCGACACGAAGATGCAGACGATCTTCGAGTCGGCGTTCAACGACACGAAGGATGCCTTCGACGTCATCTTCCCGATCCTGTTCCCGGGCGGCTCCGGCTCGATCAACCTCACCGACCCGACCGACCTGCTCGGCACCGGGATCGACGTGCAGGTGAAGCCCGCCGGCAAGAAGATCGACCGCCTGACGCTGCTGTCCGGCGGCGAGCGGTCCCTGGCCGCAGTGGCGCTGCTCGTCGCGATCTTCACTGCACGACCGTCGCCGTTCTACATCATGGACGAGGTCGAGGCCGCCCTCGACGACGCCAACCTCGGTCGCCTGCTGACGGTGTTCGAGCGGCTCCGCGAGTCCTCGCAGCTCATCGTCATCACGCACCAGAAGCGCACGATGGAGATCGCCGACGCCCTGTACGGGGTGTCGATGCGGCAGGACGGCGTGTCCGCCGTCGTCGGGCAGCGGGTGCAGAAGCGCGAGCCGGCCGACGCGGTCGCGTAGCCGCACTGGTCGCCTCCCGGTGCCGCGAAAGCGACAGATGTCCGCCAACAGTTCGCGGCACGCTGTCGCTTTCGCGGAGAGGATCGTGGGTCTGCGACGAGATCTGTCGCTTTCGCGGCTCTGGTCGCGACCACGGACAGACGGGAGGCACGGTGCCAGCTGGCACCGTGCCTCCCGTCCGTGTTGCCGCCCGTCCAGGGCGTGACGCTTACTCCGCGTCGGCCGCGACCGACTCCTTCGGCTCGCCCGTCGGGGTGAGCCCGCGCTCCTGGCGCTTCTTCGAGACGACCAGCGAGGCGGTCGTCGCGACCGCGATGGTCAGCAGGATGAAGCCCAGCGAGAACCAGATCGGGATCTCCGGCGCCCACTCGATGTGCTCGCCACCGTTGATGAACGGCAGCTCGTTGACGTGCATGGCGTGGAAGACGAGCTTCACACCGATGAAGCCGAGGATGACCGCGAGGCCCTGACCCAGGTAGATCAGACGCTCGAGCAGCCCGGCGATCAGGAAGTACAGCTGCCGCAGGCCGAGCAGTGAGAACGCGTTCGCGGTGAACACGATGAAGGCGTCCTGGGTGAGCCCGAAGATCGCGGGGATCGAGTCGAGCGCGAACAGCACGTCGGTCAGACCGATCGCGACCATGACGAGGAGCATCGGGGTGAACAGGCGCTTGCCGTCGACCTTGGTGGTCAGGCGGTCGCCGTCGTAGTGGTCCGAGGTCGGGATGATGCGCTTCAGGATGCGGATCAGGCGGGAGTCGCCCTCGTCACCACCGTGGTCGTTGCCGCTGCGGGCCTGCGACCACGCGAGCCAGAACAGCAACGCGCCGAACAGGTAGAACACCCACGAGAAGTTCTCGATGATCGTGACGCCGAGGGCGATGAAGATGCCTCGGGCGACGAGGGCGATCGCGACGCCGACCAGCAGGACCTTCTGCTGGAACTCCTTCGGCACGGCGAAGCTCGTCATGATGATGAGGAAGACGAACAGGTTGTCGACCGACAACGCCTTCTCGGTGAGCCACCCGGCGAAGTACTCACCGCCGGCCTGTCCGCCGCCGAAGACCAGGATGCCGAAGCCGAACAGGATCGCGAGTCCGATGTAGAACACGGACCAGAACGCGGATTCGCGGATGTGCGGCACGTGCGGGGTGCGCACGTGCGAGTAGAAGTCGAACACCAGCAGGGCGAGGATGCCTGCGATGGTGAGGAGCCAGACGAAGAGTGGGACGTCCACGGTTTCCTTCAGGTAGGGCGCGCCGCTGATGTGCGGGTACGCCGAGGCCTGAAGGTCTCTTCCGCCGTGTCGCACCGGAACCGGTGCTGCACGACCGGCGCCCCGGGTCCGGATCGTTCCGGGCCGTACTGACGGGGTCACCGAGAGGGAATACTCCCCTTCGTGAGACCGAGCATACCGGGCACAGCGGACATGCGCCGCGCTCTAAGCTGGGAGCATGGCGAGTTCCTGGTCACTGTCCTCACGGCTGCGCGGCCTCTTCCAGCGCAAGACGATCGACGAGACCACGTGGGAGGACCTCGAGACCGCGCTGATCGGCGCCGACTTCGGTCCGGACATCTCCGAGGCGATCATCGAGGACCTGCACGCGCGCGTCGACCGCTACGGCACGACCGACCCGGCCGACCTGCAGCGCATGCTGCGTGAGGTGCTCGAGGAACGGCTGTCGAAGCTCGACACCACGCTCAAGCTCAGCGCACGGCCCGCCGTCGTGCTCGTCGTCGGGGTGAACGGCGTCGGCAAGACCACGACGATCGGCAAGTTCGCCAAGTTCCTGAAGACCTACGACCGCACGGTCCTCGTCGGTGCGGCCGACACCTTCCGTGCTGCCGCGGTCGAGCAGGTCGCGACCTGGGCCGAGCGCGCCGGCGTCGACGTCGTCCGCCCGTCGCAGCCCGGGCAGGACCCGGCCTCGGTGGCGTACCAGACCGTCGAGAAGGCGATCCGCGACAACACCGAGATCGTCGTCATCGACACCGCCGGCCGCCTGCACACGAAGGCGGGCCTGATGGACGAGCTGACGAAGATCAAGCGCGTCGTCGAGAAGCAGACCGAGATCAGCGAGGTGCTGCTCGTCCTCGACGCGACCACCGGGCAGAACGGCTTGGCCCAGGCGCAGGCGTTCATCGAGGGTGCCGGGGTCACCGGCCTCGTCATCACCAAGCTCGACGGCTCCGCGAAGGCCGGCTTCGTGCTCAGCGTGCAGGAGAAGACGGGCATCCCGATCAAGCTCATCGGGCAGGGCGAGGGCATCAACGACCTGACCGGTTTCACCCCGCACGTGTTCGTGCAGAACCTCGTGGGCTGATTCCGGGTACTGTCTCCGCAGTACAGGGATCGTCCAGGTACACCGGAAGGAGCCCTTCAATGCCAGCACTCCTGATCATCGCGATCATCGTCGGCCTCGTCCTGCTCTTCAGCGGCATCTTCGTCGGTGCGCTGAAGTTCCTGCTGTGGGTCGGGATCGTCCTCATCATCCTGGCCGTCATCGGCTGGCTCCTCAGGAGCATCCGCGGTCGCGCATAGCGCTCGCGTCGCCCTGAACGGGCGGATGGACGAACGGGAGGCACGGTGCCAGCTGGCACCGTGCCTCCCGTCTGTCCGTGGTCGCGACCAGTGCCGCCACAGCGACAGACTGCCGCGAACTGTCGGCGGAGATCTGTCGCTTTCGCGGACCGGCGGGCGGCTTCAGACGGCCTGGCGACCCGGCGTCGCGTCGAGCAGGTGCGAGAGGTGCTCGGGAACCGAGCCGCCACGCGCGACCGTGGCGCGTGCCCACAGGCGTCCGGCGCGGTACGACGACCGGACGAGCGGGCCGGCGAGCACCCCCGCGAAGCCCATCTCCTCGGCGACCTCACGCAGCGCCACGAACTCCTCCGGCTTGACCCAGCGCGCCACGGGCAGGTGCCGCGGCGAGGGGCGGAGGTACTGCGTCAACGTGATGATGTCCGTGCCGGCGTCGAACAAGCGCTGCAGGGCGTCCTCGATCTCGATGTGCTCCTCGCCCATGCCGAGGATCAGGTTCGACTTCGTGACGAGCCCGGCGTCGCGGCCCTGCGTGATGACGTCGAGGGAGCGCTCGAACGTGAATGCCGGTCGGATCCGCTTGAAGATCCGCGGCACGGTCTCGACGTTGTGGGCGAAGACCTCGGGGCGGGCGTCGAACACCTGGCCGAGCTGGTCCGGGCGGCCGTTAAAGTCCGGCACCAGGATCTCGACGCCGGTGCCGGGGGAGTGCTCGTGGATCTGGCGGATGGTCTCGGCGTAGAGCCAGGAGCCGCCGTCGGGCAGGTCGTCGCGGGCGACGCCGGTCACGGTGGCGTACTTGAGTCCCATGGACACGACCGAGTCGGCGACCCGGCGGGGCTCGTCACGGTCGAGCGGCTCGGGCTTGCCGGTGTCGATCTGGCAGAAGTCGCACCGGCGGGTGCACTGCGAGCCGCCGATCAGGAACGTGGCCTCGCGGTCCTCCCAGCACTCGAAGATGTTCGGGCAGCCGGCCTCCTGGCAGACGGTGTGCAGCTGCTTGTCCTTGACCATGGCGGACAGCTCGCGGAACTCGGGGCCCTGGGTGGCACGGGTCTTGATCCACCCGGGCTTCGTCTCGATCGGGGTCTCGGCGTTGCGGGCCTCGACGCGGAGCATCCGGCGGCCTTCGGGGGCGAGGGTCATACGAGGGTCTCCTGTCGAGCGGGCAGAGTGCTGGTGGATGCGGTGCTGGTGGCTGCGCTGCTGATGCTCGCGGCGCTGCGTGCCGCGCGACTGATCCGGTCGCCGTTGTGCATGCCGTGCTCGGCGGCACGGATGCGGTTGACCACGACGTCGGCGAGGTCGGCGACCGTGACGGGACGCCCGGCGGCGGCGCTCAGCGTCGTCACGCCGGCGTCGGCGATGCCGCACGGCACGATCGCGGCGTAGACGTCGAGCGCGTTGTCGCAGTTGATCGCGATGCCGTGGGTCGTCACGCCCTCGGCGACGTGCAGCCCGATGGCGCCGACCTTGGCGGGCGAAGCGCCGGTCGTCGCCGCCGACCCGGACGTCCACGCGCCGCTCCGGCCGTCGATGCGCCGCGCGTCCACCCCGACGGTCGCCGCCGCGTCGATGATGACCTGCTCGAGGTCGCGCACCCACGCCACGACGTCGATCGGAACGGCCAGTCGGACGATCGGGTAGGCCACGAGCTGTCCGGGGCCGTGCCAGGTGATGCGTCCGCCGCGGTCCACGTCGACCACCGGGGCGCCGTTCGTCGGCAGGTCGGACGGCTCGGTGCGTCGGCCGGCGGTGTACACGGACGGGTGCTCGCACAGCACGAGGGCCCCGGGGGAGCGGCCGGCGACGACGTCGGCGAGGAGGTCCCGCTGCAGCGCGAGGCCCTCGGCGTAGTCGAGCAGCCCGGCAGGCCGCACGATCTCGAGTTCCGTCATGCGAGCGAGCCTACGATGGTTTCTGGACGGAGTACAACAACAGGGGCGACCTTGACCTGAACCGTGGTTGAGGGCTTCGGATGGCGGACATGGACATCCGCCAGGCACAGCTCGCCACCCGCTCGCTCGACGACACCGCCCGGTTCTGGGAACGGCTCGGCTGCCCGGTCGACCGCGCCGACGGAGTGGTCGAGGTAGCGGTGGGGTCCACGCGCCTCCTGTTCCGGGAACTGCCGTCGATGACCGGTGCGCTGCACCTCGCGATCACGATCCCGGCGGGCACGTTCGACGTGGCTGCCGAGTGGATCGCCGGGATCGCGACGGTGCTGGTCGACGCCGACGGGCGTGACGAGTTCGAGGGCCCGCCGAACTGGAACTCGCGATCGGTGTACTTCGAGGGACCGGACCAGCAGCTGCTCGAGCTCATCGAACGGCGGGACCTCGCCGCGGCCGCACTCGCACCGGCGCCCGTCGCACCCGTGTCGGGGCCGGCTTCCGCGGTTCCGCTCCTGTCCGTCAGCGAGGTCGGCATCGCCGTGCCCGACGTCCTCGGTGCCGTCGGGACACTGCGCCGCGCCGGACTCGAGCCCTACGCCAACCCGGCAGGCGAGGGCTTCGCCGCGGTCGGCGACGTCGACGGTCTCGTCATCCTGGTGGCGCCGGACCGGCGCTGGTTCCCCACCGGGGACCGCCTGCCGTCGACCGCACCGGTGGTCCTCGACGTCGGGCTGGACACCCCGGTCGAGCTCACGCCCGGTGTGCTGCTGCGCTGACCGACCGGGACCCGCGCTCCGAGCCTTGTAGAATCGACGGATCATGGCGCAATTCGGTTCACTCTCCGATCGGCTGACCGAGACCTTCCGCAATCTGCGGAGCAAGGGTCGGCTGACTCCGTCCGACGTCGACGGCACCGTCCGCGAGATCCGGCGGGCGCTCCTCGACGCCGACGTCGCGCTCGAGGTCGTCAAGGCGTTCACCGCTTCCGTGCGCGAGCGTGCCCTCTCCGACGAGGTCAACCGCGCGCTGAACCCGGCGCAGCAGGTCGTCCAGATCGTCAACGAGGAACTCGTCGGCATCCTGGGCGGGCAGCAGCGTCGCCTCGAGTTCGCGAAGAAGCCGCCGACGGTCATCATGCTCGCGGGTCTGCAGGGTGCCGGTAAGACCACCCTCGCCGGCAAGCTCGGCAAGTGGCTCAAGAAGGACGGCCACACCCCGATGCTCGTCGCGGCGGACCTCCAGCGTCCGAACGCCGTGCAGCAGCTGCAGGTCGTCGGCGAGCAGGCCGGCGTCCACGTCTTCGCGCCGGAGCCCGGCAACGGCGTCGGTGACCCGGTCAAGGTCGCCAAGAACGCCATCAAGGCCGCGGTCGACCAGCAGTACGACACCGTCATCGTGGACACCGCCGGTCGTCTCGGTGTCGATGCCGAGCTGATGAAGCAGGCCGCGAACATCCGCAAGGCCGTCGACCCCGACGAGGTCCTGTTCGTCATCGACGCGATGATCGGTCAGGACGCCGTCGTCACGGCCCGCGCGTTCCAGGAAGGCGTCGACTTCACCGGAGTCGTGCTGTCGAAGCTCGACGGCGACGCCCGTGGTGGTGCGGCCCTGTCGGTCGCCAGTGTCACCGGCCGCCCGATCATGTTCGCCTCCACGGGCGAGGGCCTCGACGACTTCGAGCCGTTCCACCCGGACCGCATGGCGAGCCGCATCCTCGACCTCGGCGACATCATGTCGCTCATCGAGCAGGCCCAGTCGGCCTTCGACGAGGACGAAGCCCGCGCGGTCGCCGAGAAGATCGCGTCTGACTCGTTCACGCTGAACGACTTCCTGCAGCAGATGCAGCAGCTCCGCAAGGCCGGCTCGATCAAGGGCATGCTCGGCATGCTCCCGGGTGCCAAGGGCATGCGCGAGGCACTCGACAACTTCGACGAGCGCGAGATCGTGCGCACCGAGGCGATCATCCAGTCGATGACGCCGAAGGAGCGCGAACTCCCGAAGCTCCTCAACGGCTCGCGCCGACTCCGCATCGCCAGGGGTGCCGGCTCCACGGTCACCGAGGTCAACGCCCTCGTGAACCGGTTCGAGCAGGCCGCGAAGATGATGAAGACCGTCGCCCGTGGTGGCGTGCCGCAGATGCCGGGCATGGGTCCGATCCCGGGCATGCACGGCGGCAAGAAGCAGCAGCAGGGCGGCAAGAAGAAGTCGAAGGTCGGTAACCCGGCCAAGCGTGCGGCGATCGCCGCCGGTACGGCTGCCGCTCCGCAGCAGGCGCCGAAGGGCTCCGGCCTCGGCCTCGGCGGTGCCGCCAAGGGCGGCAAGGCGCCGACCGAGGAAGAGCTCGCGAGCCTGCAGAAGTTCCTGGGTCGCTAGTCGCGACCCCCTGACGGACGGGAGGCCCGTGGCGGATCCGCCACGGGCCTCCCGTCCGTCGACGCGCACGTCGTGACGTTCCTTCCCAGAACGGGCGCGATGGAAAGCTGAATCGGGCGTACCTGGTCGGAAGAAACGACCAGGTACGCCCGGATCGACCAGGTGGGTGGGCGCGGGCTGGAGGCGCGGGGCGGGCTCACGACGTTCTTTCCCAGAACGGGCGCGATGGAAAGCCGAATCGGGCGTACCTGGTCGAAAGAAACGACCAGGTACGCCCGATTTGACCAGCTACGCGGAACGGCCCGGGGTCACAGGGACTCGCGGAACTCCGTGACCAGGTGGCGGACGACCTCGCGCAGGTCACCGCCGTGCTCCTGCGCGACCCGGAGCTGCCGCTGGTACGACGCCCCGTTCGCGATCATCGTGTCCAGGTGGTGCAACTCCTGCTGGCAGCCGAGCCGCTCGGCCACCGGGTCGAGCCGCTGCACCAGGTCGTGCACCTCGTCGGTCACGAGCCGCTCGTCGCCGGCGGCGTTCGTGATGATCTCGGCCTCCATGCCGTAGCGAGCGGCGCGCCACTTGTTCTCGCGGATGAACCACGGCTGCATCGTCGGCAGGGTCTCGCCGGCGTCGAGCCGGTCGGACATCGCGGTGACCAGGCACTGCACCAGGGCGGTGACGGCGCCGACCTCGTGCAGGGTCGAGATGCCGTCGGACACCCGGTTCTCGAGCGTGCCCCACTTCGGCGACGGGCGGATGTCCCACCGCAGGTCCTTCACGCTGTCGATGACGCCCGTGTGCGTGAGGTCGCTCACGACCTCTTCGAAGTTCGCCCAGGCGCCGAGTGCCGGCGGCAGGCCTCCGGTGGGGAGCTGCTGGAACATGAGGGCCCGGTTCGAGGCGTACCCGGTGTCGATGCCGGCCCAGAAGGGGCTCGACGCGGTGAAGGCCTGCAGGTGCGGGACGTACGCGAGCATCGCGCCGAGGATCGGCAAGGCCTTGTCGCGGTCGTCGATGCCGACGTGCACGTGCACACCCCAGATGAGCATCTGCCGACCCCACCAGCGCGTCCGGTCGATCAGGGTCGTGTAGTGCTCGCTGTCCGGGGTGATCTCCTGCTGGTCCCAGACGGCGAACGGATGCGTGCCGGAGCACATGACCTGGGCGTCGAGCGGCTCGGCGGCGTCGATGACCTCGCCGATGATGCCGGACAGCTCGCTCGTGGCGTCGCCGACCCGAGCGTGCACGCTGGAGACGACCTCGACGGTGTTGGTCAGGAGTTCCTCGGTCACCCGCTCGCGATCGCCGAGTCGTTCGTGCACGGCCGCGATGACGGCAGGGGCACGGGGCGCGAGGTCGCCGGTCGACAGATCGACCAGCGGGAGCTCCCACTCGACGCCGATGGTCGACGGAGGGGACTCGGTGAAGCGGATGTCCATGCTGTACATCCTGCCCGGAAGGTTGTCGGACACGCACAACGACGGCGGCTTCTGGTCGTGCGGATCCGATTCACAGTAGTTCCACACCGGGCGTACCGTTGATATGTACAGAGCAGGAAGAGGTACGCATGCAGTTGGTCGTGCGCGGCACGTCCGCACCACTCGTCGGTGAACTCGACGTCCCGGTCTCGAAGTACCACGCGCACCGCGCGCTGGTGCTCGCATCGCTGGCGAAGGGGACGAGCATCGTCTCCGGCATCAGCGCCACCCGCCAGGTCGAGTGGACCGTCGGCACGCTCCGCGCCCTCGGCGTCGACGTGCGGCGTCGCGGGGACGAGTACCACGTCACCGGGCTGGGCGGCCGGTACGAGGCCACCGACGTCGTCGACCACGGGTCCCGTGGCGCCGACGGCATCCTGAACATGGGGTCCTCCGGCACCACGCTCTACTTCATGACCGGGCTGGCGTCGCTCGCCGACGAGCCGATGACGCTCGTCGGCATGAAGTACTTCCAGCGCCGGCCCATCAAGGCGCTGCTCACCTCGCTGACCCAGATGGGCATCGAGCTCGAGGCGACGAACGACTGCCCGCCCGTCACCGTCCAGCCGAAGCGCCCCCGCGGCGGCGACGTCACGATCGCCGGCACCCTGTCGCAGTGGGTCTCCGGCCTGCTCCTCGTGGCCCCGTTCGCCGAGCAGGAGACCCGGATCCACATCACCGGCGACCGGCTCAACGAGCAGCCCTACGTCGAACTGACCGTCCGGATGATGCGACAGTTCGGCCTGACGGTCGAGGTCTCCGACGACTGGCTCGAGTACCGGATCCCGGCGAACCAGCAGGCCACCCCGCACGACTACGTCATCCCGCCGGACATCGGCTCCGCCGCGTTCGGCATCGCCGCGGCCGGCATCCGCGAGTCGAACCTGCTCCTGCGCGGCATGACGGCCTTCACCACCGCCGAGACCGACCACCCGGAGAGCGAGTTCCTCGACCTCGCGACGGCGATGGGCGTCCCGATGCGGATCGACGAGGAGACCGGGTTCGTGCGCATCGAGCACGACGGTTCCCCGCTGCGACCGCTCGACATCGACTGCCAGCCGATCCCCGACCTGCTGCCGGTCCTGTCGACCATGGCCACCTTCGCCGAGGGCACCACCCGCCTCTGGAACGTCGCCCACATCCGGTTGAAGGAGTCCGACCGCGTCGCGGCGATGCTGCAGCTCAACCGCATGGGCGGCCGGGCCGAGCAGGGTGCCGACGAGCTCCGCGTCACCGGGGTCGGGGCCGAGGGACTGCACGGCGCGCAGATGTCGTCGTTCAACGACCACCGGGTCCTGATGTCGCTCGCCGTCGCCGCCTCGAAGGCGCGCGGCACCTCGGGGCTGACCTACCCGCGGGCCTACCGGATCTCGTACCCGACGTTCCTCGAGGCGATGAACTCCGTCGGCCTCGACATGGAGGTCGGCGACGCCCTCGCCGCGCAGATCGCCCGCGACGACCGGGCCGACGCGGCCGAGGCCGCCGCGATCACCGACGCGCGCACCGACCTCGGCGAGCGCACCGATGGCGAGCCGGCCGACGGTGAGCGCACCGACGGTGAGCGGGCCGACGGTGAGCGCACCGACGGCGAGCAGCAGCCGGTCGCGCCCACGACCCCGGAGCCGCTCGCGCTCGCCGGTGTCGACGCCGACCCCCTCGTGCTGAGCGAGAAGGTCCGCACGCTCGCGACGACCGATCCCGACGGCCTCGCGGTCATCGAGGTCGGCGGCGCAGCACCCGTGCACACCACGTGGCGGGAACTGCAGGACGAGGCCGACAAGGTCTCCGCGCTCCTGCTCGAGCTCGGCGTCCGCACGGGCGAGTCGGTCGCCATGCAGCTGCCGAACTGGCGCGAGTTCGTCTCCATCACCCTCGGGGCGATCCAGATCGGTGCGGTCGCGACACCGATCATGCCGGTGTTCGGTCCGCGCGAGACGACGATGACGCTCGCCCGGTCCCGCGCCCGTGTGGTGTTCCTGCCGAACGTGTTCCGCAAGCGCCGGCCCGCGCTCGAGCTCCTCGACGTCATCGACGAGGCGAAGGCCCAGCAGCGCCGGCTGTCGGTCGAGCACGTCATCGTGCTCCGGTCCGAGGCGCGCGGCCAGGTCGACGCCCCGACGAACCAGCCGCCGCTGCCGGCCGACGCCCTGGACCGGGTGGCCACGAGCGACTGGCACTGGCGGTACTTCGACAACGCCCTCGACGCCGTGCACGTGGACGTCGACGAGATCACCTCGCGCGCGCCGGGCCCCGACGACGTCTGCCAGCTGCTGTTCACGAGCGGCACGACGGGTGAGCCGAAGGGCGTGCAGCACCCGCACCGCACCCTCGGGCTGGCCACGGCCATGCACGTCGCGCAGTCGGGCTTGACGAGCGCGGACCGTATCTACGTCCCGTCGCCGCTCGCGCACCAGACCGGCTTCCTGTACGGCATGCTGCTGGCGTTCCGGCTCGGTGCGCCGCAGGTCATCCAGCCGGTGTGGGACGGTACCGTCGCGCTCGAGCAGGCGTTCGGCGTCGCGAAGGCGTCGTTCGTGCAGTGCGCGACCCCGTTCCTGACCGACCTCGTCGACCTGGTCGAAGCCGGTGCCGCCCAGCCCGAGTCGCTGCGGATCTTCGTGCCGACCGGTGCCGCGGTGCCCCGGGCCCTCGCCCAGCGGGCCGCGACGGTGCTCGGCACCGCCATCCTCGGCGCGTTCGGCACGAGCGAGACCTGCCTCGGCGCGCTGTCCAGCCCGAGCGACGACCCGGCGGCAGCGTACGGGCACGACGGTCGCGCGCTGCCGGGCATCCGGATCCGGATCGTCGACGACGAGGGCCACGAGCTCCCCGCCGACACCGAGGGCAACTTCGAGCTGCACTCGCCGACGATGTTCGACGGCTACCTCGACCGCCAGGACCTGACCGACGACGTCTTCACCGAGGACGGCTGGTACCGGACCGGCGACCTGGCGAAGGTCGACGCGAACGGCTTCCTGTCGATCACCGGCCGGATCAAGGACGTCATCAACCGCGGGGGCGAGAAGATCCCGGTCGTCGAGATCGAGAACCTGCTCTACCAGCACCCCCTGGTCACCGACGTGGCGATCGTCGCGATGCCGGACGCCCGACTCGGTGAGCGTGCCTGCGCGTTCGTCGTGCCGGCTGCCGGTGCCGAGCGGCTCGACTTCGCGGCGATGCAGCAGGCGCTCGACAAGGCGGGCGTGAGCAAGTACTACTGGCCAGAGCGGCTCGAGTCCATCGACGAACTGCCGCGCAACGCCGTCGGCAAGGTCCAGAAGAACGTCCTGCGTGAGCAGGCAGCCGCGCTCGTCGCCGCGAGCACCACGAAGGAGAACGAGACACGATGACGCTGGTCATGGAAACCGCCACCGAATCCGCCTTCCAGCAGCTCAAGGCCGAGGTCACCGAGTGGGTCCGCGGCCGCGGTGAGGAGTGGGCGGACGAGATCGAGCGCACCGGCCGGGTCGCCCCGGAGCTGTTCCAGGAGCTCAAGGACAACGGGTGGCTCAGCCTCGCCGCCCCGACCGAGCTCGGCGGACGGGCCATCCCGTTCTCGCGCTACCTCGAGATCATGGAGATCATCTCGCGTTCGCACGCGTCGATCCGGATGCTCGTGCACGTCATCAACGGCACCTGGCGCGCGATGGCCCCCTACGCGACGCCGGAGCAGATCGAGCAGGTCGTCAAGCCGAGCGTCGCGGGCGACAAGCTCGTCGCGTTCACCCTGACCGAGGCCACGGCCGGCACCGGCGCGGACATCCGCACCACCGTCCGCCGCGAGGGCGACACCTACGTCATGAACGGTGAGAAGCACCTCATCACGTTCGGCGTCAAGGCCGACTACTGGCTCATCGCCGCCCGCCTCGAGGGCACCAGCGGCCAGGACGGCACGGTCGCGTTCCTCATGCCGAACAGCGGGCTGCCGGGTGCCGAGGTGATCGACGACTCCGACACCATGGGCATCCGGGGCACCGACCACGCGATCCTGCGCTTCACCGACGTGCCCGTGCCGGCCAGTGCGCTGCTCGGCGCCGAGGGCCAGGGGCTCGAGGTCGCGCTCGGCGGCTTCCTGCTGCCGAGTCGCGTGTCCGTCGCGATGAGCGCCGTCGGCCTGGCCGAGCGTGCGAACGAGCTCGCCGTCGAGTACGCGAACAAGCGGGAGACGTTCGGCAAGCAGCTCTCCAGCCGCCAGGCGATCCAGTTCTACCTGGCCGAGAACTACGCCGACATCGCCGCCGCCCGCGCCCTGGTGCTCGAGGCCGCGCGCGCGTACGAGGAGGACCGCCCGGACGCCGGCACGCTCTCCAGTGCCTCGAAGATGGTCGCGGTCGACATGCTCGCCCGCGTCACCGACAAGGCCCTGCAGGTGCACGGCGGCCAGGGCTACTGGAAGCGCAACGCGATCGAACGCGTCTACCGCGACGCGCGCGCGCAGCGCTTCGAAGAGGGCACCAACGAGATCCAGAAGCTGGTCGTCGGTCGTGCCGTCGTCACCGGCAAGGCCGGGTTCTAGACCACAACCACCCACCGGACAGGAGGCCCGTGGCGGGCCCGCCCCGCGCCTCCTGTCCGTCTCCCACTCACCTGAAGGACCGCAGTGACCGACAGCACCAACGCACCCATCGCGCTCATCACGGGCGCTTCGCGCGGCATCGGCCGCCTGCTCGCGCAGAAGCTCGGCCAGCGCGGCGTGACCGTCGTGGTCACGTACAAGGGCAACGCCGACCTGGCCGAGGAATCCCTGGCCGACGTCAAGGCCGCTGGCGGCGACGGGATCACCGCGCAGGTCGACATCGAGCAGCCGGAGTCGATCGACGCCCTGTTCGACCTGGTGCGGGACACCTACGGTCGCCTCGACCACTTCGTCGCGAACGCCGCTGCCAGCGCGTTCAAGCCGGTCAAGGAACTGAAGCTGCACCACCTGGACCGCAGCTACGCCACCAACGCCCGCTCGTTCGTGCTCGGGGCGCAGCGTGCCGCCCAGCTGATGGACCGCGGTGGGCGCATCGTCGTCGTGACCTCGTACGGATCGCTGCGCGCGTTCCCGACCTACGCCGCGCTCGGCGCCGCGAAGGCCATGAGCGAGTCGTACATGAAGTACATGGCGGTCGAGTTCGGTCCGCGCCAGATCACGGTGAACGCGGTCAACGGTGGTCTGATCGACACCGACTCGCTCGAGTACTTCTACACGAAGGTCCCCGGCCAGGCGCCGATCGACTCGGTGTTCGAGAAGCTCCCGCTGCAGCGCCCCGGCACCGCCGACGACATGGCCGACGCGGTGGACTTCCTGCTGTCCGACAAGGCCGGCTACATCACCGGGCAGGTGCTGTCGGTCGACGGCGGCCTGACCGTGATCGCCCCGCCGTTCTGGGCGGACACGACGTCGCCGCTGCGCGACGCGGTGCTCCCTCCGGCAGAGTAGGGGCATGAGCACCGTCGCCCTACCCGAGCTCGCCGTCGTCTCCTCGCCGTGGACACTCGGCCCCCTGACCCTGCCCAACCGGGTGGTCATGGGATCGATGCACACCGGACTCGAGGTGCACGACGACGGTGGGGCCGGCATGGCGGCGTTCTACCGCGAACGTGCTGCCGGCGGTGCCGCGTGCATCATCACCGGCGGCATCGCGGTGAACGACGAGGCCCGTGGTGGCCCCGACTTCGCCGTGTTCGGGGTCGGGGGAGCGGACGAGCGGTTCCGCGCCGCGGTCGACGCCGTGCACGAAGAGGGCTCCACGATCCTCGCGCAGCTGTTCCACGCCGGGCGGTACGCGCTCGCCGCGGGGATGGTCGACCGGCACGGGGAGCCCCAGCGCGTGGTGGCACCGTCGGCCCTGCCCTGGGCGGCCGCCCGTGGCGTGGTGCCGACCGAGCTGACGCCGGCCGAGATCGAGCGCACCATCGAGGACTTCGCCGCCGCGGCCCGGTCCGCGCGCGACGTCGGGTTCGACGGCGTCGAGATCATGGCGTCCGAGGGCTACCTCATCAACCAGTTCCAGTCACCGCTGACGAACCTCCGTGACGACGAGTGGGGCGGTTCGCCGGAGCGTCGACGACGCTTCACGGTGTCGGTCGTCGAGGCCGTCCGTGCGGCGGTGCCCGACCTGGCCGTGACGATCCGGCTCTCCGGCGCCGACCTGATGCCCGGTTCGTCGACCGAGGACGACGTCGACGCCCTGGTGCACGACCTGCTGCCGCTCGGGCTCGACGGCATCTCGGTGGGGATCGGCTGGCACGAGTCCCGCACCCCGACCGTGCAGGCCGCCGTGCCGCACGGTGCCTGGCTCGCCTACGCCGCGCGCATCGCCGGGGTCGTGCGCGCCTCGTCGTACCCGGACGTCCGGGTGATCGCGTCGAACCGGATGACCGACCTGCGCGACGGTGAGACCGTCCTCGCCGACGGGATCATCGACGCCGTCGCGCTCGCCCGACCGTTCCTCGCCGACCCTGCGCTCGTGAACCGGTCGCTCGCGGGCCGGTTCGCGCTGGTGAACACCTGCATCGGCTGCAACCAGGCGTGCCTCGACCGCTCGATCATCGGTGCGCCGGTGTCCTGCCTGGTGAACCCGCGCGCCGCCCGCGAGGTCGCGTTCCCCGCACGTCCGACCACCGACCCGAAGCGCGTCGACGTCGTCGGCGGGGGGCCGGCCGGTCTCGCCGCAGCCGTCGACGCCGCCCGACGCGGCCACCGCGTCACCGTGTGGGAAGCCGCGGACCGGCTCGGCGGCCAGTTCGGCCTCGCCGCGCTCGTGCCCGGCAAGGAGGACTACGCCGCCACCGTGCGGGCTGCCCGCGCCGAGCTCGACGAGCGCGGGGCCACGGTGCACCTCGGCCGCCCGGCCACGACTGCGGACCTGGCCGACAGTGACGCCGTGGTGCTCGCCGCCGGGGTGGTCCCGCGCGACGTCGACGTCCCCGGTGCACACCTGCCGCACGTCCTGTCGTACGAGCGGGCACTGCGCGAGGGCGTGCCCGCCGGCACCGTCGCGATCATCGGCGGCGGCGGCATCGGCGTCGACACCGCAGCGTTCCTGACCGAGTCGCCGGACGAGTCGGTCCGCGCCACCGAGTTCGCGGCGCGCTGGGACCTCGACGTCTCCGAGGAGCTCGTCGGCGACGTCCCCCAGCGGCTGCCCGCCGCGTCGCGCACGATCCGGCCGGGCTCCGACGTCACCGTGCTCCGCCGATCGGGCAAGTTCGGGCAGGGCGTCGGGATCACCTCGCGCTGGGTCGCCATCGGTCGCCTCCGTGACGCGGGGGTGCGCATGGTCGGTGGCGTGCAGGAGTACCTGCGCATCGAGCCCGGTGCCCTCTGGATCCGCGACGAGCACGGCGAGGAGCGTGCGATCCTGGCGGACAACGTCGTGGTCTGCGCCGGGCAGGAACGCGCGATCGACACCGAGGGTGACGTGCGTGACGGACTCGTGACGGGCCTCCAGGCAGCCGGTGTGCCGTTCGCCGTCGTCGGCGGCGCACGCGACGCACGGAGCGTGGACGCGGTCCGCGCGACGTCCGAGGCCCTCGAAGCGGTCCGGCGACTCGCGCCGTAGCGCGTCGGCTCGCATCGCGGCCCGGAATCTGTAAGAATGAACGGTCGAATCGCCGCAGCTCGACCCTCTATCCAGCTGTGAGCGATCTCTCTCGAGCTTTCACCGTGTGTGCCCCCACGCCCGCGGTTCCAGTTCAACCACAACGTAAGCAAACAGGAGCAATTGTGGCTGTCAAGATCCGTCTGAAGCGTCTCGGTAAGATCCGTGCGCCCTACTACCGCATCGTCGTCGCCGACTCGCGCACCAAGCGCGATGGTCGTGTCCTCGAGGAGATCGGTCAGTACCACCCGACCGAGGAGCCCTCGGTCATCAAGATCGAGTCCGAGCGTGCGCTCTACTGGCTCGGCGTCGGCGCGCAGCCGACCGAGCAGGTCGCGGCCCTCCTCAAGCTGACCGGCGACTGGGCCAAGTTCAAGGGCGAGAAGGACACCGCGTCCAAGGTCAAGGTCGCCGAGCCGAAGCAGGCCTTCCAGGTCGACTCCTCGAAGAAGGCCGTCCTCAAGCCGAAGTCGGAGAAGACGGCTCCCGCCGCCAAGACCGACGACGCCGAGACCGCCGACGAGACGACCGAGGCGTAGTCCTTGCTCGAATCCGCGCTGACGCACCTCGTCAAGGGGATCGTCGATCACCCTGACGACGTGCGCGTCGCCAGCTCCACCTCCCCGCGGGGCGAGGTCCTCGAGGTGCGCGTGCACCCCGAGGACCTCGGCCGCGTGATCGGTCGTGCCGGGCGGACCGCCAAGGCACTCCGCACCCTCGTCTCGGCCCTGGCCGACGGCAAGCGTGTGCGGGTCGACGTGGTCGACACCGATTCCTAGGGAGACGACCCAGCTCCGGGTGGGTCGAATCACGAAGGCACACGGGCTCAAGGGCGGCATCAAGCTCGAGCTCTACACCGACGACCCGGATCGTCGGTTCACCCCCGGTGCCACGTTCACGCTCCAGGTCCCCGACGATTCACCGTGGTCGGGCAAGACCCTCGAGCTGGACGAGCTCCGCTGGTACAACGGTCACCCCGTCGCGTTCTTCGCCGGGATCGACGACCGCACCGGCGCCGAGTCGCTCGCCCGGATCATCCTCTGGGTCGAGCAGGACGCCGACGCCGAGACCGGCGAGGACGACGCGTGGTACGACCACCAGCTGGTCGGGCTGAAGGTGCTGCGCGACGGCGTCGAGGTCGGCACCGTCGCCCGGGTCGACCACATGCCGGCGCAGGACCTGCTCGCGATCGACACCCCGTCGCGCGGCGAGGTCCTCGTGCCGTTCGTCGCGGCGATCGTGCCCGCGGTCGACATCGCTTCCGGCACCGTCACGGTCACGCCGCCGCAGGGCCTGTTCGAAGACCCCGAGGACACCTCCCGGCCCGAGACGGTCACGGGCTAGCTGCCGTGCGGATCGACATCGTCACGATCTTCCCGGAGTTCTTCTCCGTGCTGGACGTGTCCCTGCTCGGCAAGGCCCGCTCCGGTGGGCTGCTCGACCTGCACGTGCACGATCTGCGCTCCTGGACGACCGACCGGCACCGCACCGTCGACGACACCCCGTACGGCGGTGGCGCCGGCATGGTGATGAAGCCCGAACCGTGGGCGCAGGCGCTGGACGCCCTGCTGCGGCCGGACGGCTCGTCGACCCTCGTGGTCCCGACGCCCGCCGGCACGCCGTTCAAGCAGTCCATCGCGCGCTCGCTCGCGTCGACCTCCGACCACCTCGTGTTCGCCTGCGGGCGGTACGAGGGCATCGACGCCCGCGTCTTCGAGTGGGCGGCATCACGCTGCTCGGTGGTCGAACTCTCGCTCGGCGACTACGTGCTCAACGGCGGCGAGGTCGCGGCGATGGCCATGATCGAGGCCGTCGGGCGACTCGTCCCCGGTGTCGTCGGCAACCCCGAGTCGCTGGTCGAGGAGTCCCACGAGGACGGCCTGCTCGAGTACCCCTCGTACACGAAGCCCGCTGTGTGGCGCGACCACGCCGTGCCCGAGGTGCTGCTCAGCGGTCACCACGGCAAGGTCGCTGCGTGGCGGCACGAGCAGCAGGTGGAGCGGACGCGGCGCGTCCGGCCGGACCTGCTGCCGCCTGCCTGACGGGCGCGTGTCCGGCTGCCGGTTGCCCGGTTGCCGGTTGTCGCTTTCGCCTTCGCGAAAGCGACAGTCTGCCGCGGAACATCCGCGGCCAACTGTCGCTGTCGCGCACATGACGGCGGCCACAGCCGAGTTCTGTCGCTTTGGGGCACTGGTCGCGACCCGTGACGGACGGGAGGCGCGGGGCGGGACCGCACCGCGCCTCCCGTCCGTCAGCTGGTCGGGTCGGCGCGCTGGGCGCGACGCAGGGTCAGGACCTCGGGTCCGGCCTCGGTGACCGCCACCGTGTGCTCGACGTGCGCAGCACGTGAGCCGTCGACGCTCCGGAGCGTCCAGCCGTCATCGTCCTGGTACAGCTCGTCGGTGCCCTGCATGAGCCACGGCTCGATCGCGACCACCAGGCCCGGCCGGAGCTTCAGACCGCGACCGGGTCGCCCGTCGTTCGGCACGTGCGGGTCGCCGTGCATCGTGTGACCGACGCCGTGCCCGCCGAACTGCAGGTTGACGCCGTAGCCCGCCTCCTTCGCCACGTGTCCGATCGCGTGCGACACGTCGCCGAGCTTGTTGCCGGGCGCAGCCTGCGCGATGCCAGCGGCCAGGGCGCGCTCGACGGTCGAGATGAGCGTCTGGTCCTCGTCGCGGGGCGTCCCGACCTGCACCGACACGGCGGAGTCTGCCACCCAGCCGTCGACGCTCGCGGCGAAGTCGAGGCTGACGAGGTCGCCGTCCTGCAGCACGTGGTCGAACGGCAGACCGTGCAGCGCCGCGTCGTTCACCGAGGTGCACAGGTTCTTGCCGAACGGCGACTTGCCGAACGAGGGGTGGTAGTCGACGTAGCAGCTCTCGGCGCCCCGGTCGGCGATCATCCGCGCGGCGACGCGGTCGAGCTCGAGCAGGTTCACGCCGACGTCGACCGTGGCGAGCAGTTCGTCGAGGACGTCGGCCACGAACCGACCGGCGACGCGCAGTCCGTCGAGTTCCGTGGGGGTGCGCAGTTCGATCATGGGTCCATCCTCGCTGTTTTGCCCCCGGCGTTCTGTGTGGCAGTATTGATCGCTGTGCCCTGGCTGGACTCTGCCACGGGGGAGTCGCCGACACCGGGCACGCACCACCACTTCATCAGACATCGATCCGCGGCGACCCGTGTGCGTCCGCAGAGAGTAGAACAGCCATGAGCCAGCTCCTCGACAACGTCGACGCAGCATCGCTGCGGACCGACGTCCCGGACTTCCGCGCCGGTGACACCATCAAGGTGCACGTGAACATCGTCGAAGGCACGCGCTCGCGTATCCAGGTCTTCCAGGGTGTCGTCATCGGCCGCCAGGGCCACGGCATCGGCGAGACCTTCAAGGTCCGCAAGGTGAGCTTCCAGGTCGGTGTCGAGCGCTGGTTCCCGGTGCACTCGCCGATCATCGACCACATCGAGATCGTCACCAAGGGTGACGTTCGTCGCGCGAAGCTCTACTACCTGCGCGAACTGCGCGGCAAGGCGGCCCGCCGCAAGATCAAGGAGAAGCGCGACGCCTGATCGCCTTCACAGTGAGCGCCCGCGAGCCGGACGCCGCTGCTGGCCCCTCGCCGATGTACGGTTGTGCATCGACGGGGGGCTTTCCCTTTGCGCCCGCTGAACCCGGGCGGGCACGGTGTGAACGAGAGCGGAAATGACGGACACGACTGAGGAATCCGGGCGCAGGCCCCGGCCCGAGAAGCAGCGCAACGGGATCCTCACATTCCTCCGCGACCTCGTCATCATCTTCATCGCGGCGCTGCTCGTGTCGTTCTTGGTCAAGACGTTCCTGATCCGCTCGTTCTACATCCCGTCGGCGTCGATGGAGAACACGCTGCAGATCAACGACCGCGTGATCGTCAACGAACTCGTCCCGGGTGTCGTGGCACTGAAACGCGGCGACGTCGTGGTGTTCAAGGACCCGGGTGGATGGCTCGCCGGGTCCGAGGTGCCGAGCGTCACGCCGGACACCCAGCCCGCCAAGGCGATCGACTGGGTCCTGACGCAGATCGGCCTCGGGACGGGCGACAGCGACGACCACCTCATCAAGCGCGTGATCGGTCTGCCGGGCGACAAGGTCTCCTGCTGCAACGACCTCGGGCAGATGTCCGTGAACGGCGTCCCGATCAAGGAGCCTTACCTCAAGCTGCCGGCCGGCGCTCCCGCGTCGGCGACCGACTTCTCCGTCACCGTGCCGAAGGGCACCATCTGGGTGATGGGCGACAACCGGAACGACTCCAAGGACTCCCGCTACAACGGGGACACACCGTCGAAGGGGTTCGTGCCGTTGTCCGACGTGACCGGCCGCGCCTTCGTGATCTCCTGGCCGACGAGCCGCTGGACGTGGCTCGACGACCACCCCGAGGTGTTCGCCGGGGTGGAGGAGCGCGACCAGTGACCCCCGTCCGCCCGTCCCTCCGCGTCGAGAAGCGACTGCTGGCCGAAGGCCGTGTCACGGTCATCGGGATGGACGAGGTCGGACGCGGTGCGATCGCCGGTCCCGTCGGCGTCGGCGTCGCGGCCGTGACGACCGACGTCGGGCGGGTCCCGCAGGGTCTGGCCGACTCGAAGCTGCTGTCCGCCACCCGCCGCACGGACCTGGTCCCCGTCGTCACCCGCTGGGCGCGCACCGCCGTCGGCATGGCGTCCGCCGAGTACGTCGACCGGCAGGGGATCGTCCCGGCGCTCGGAGCCGCAGGGGCGCAGGCGCTCGAGTCGCTGGTCGCCGGTGGCCTGTCGCTCGACGGCGCCGTCGTCGTGCTGGACGGGTCCTTCGACTGGCTGACCCGTGCCGTCCCCGTTTCGCTCCGTCCGACGACGGACCCGCTCGAGGTCGTCGTGCAGGTCAAGGCCGACCGGGACTGCGCCTCGGTCGCCGCGGCGTCGATCGTGGCGAAGGTCGCGCGGGACGCCCTGATGATCGCTGCCCACGATGAGGCACCGCACTACGCCTGGGCGTCGAACAAGGGCTACGGCTCGACCGCACACTACGACGCCATCCGCGCGGTCGGGGCGCACGCGCTGCACCGCAAGTCGTGGTTGCACCAGGCGTCGAGCGTGTCACTCGAGGGCTTCGACGCGCTCGTCAGCTGACCCGGCGCCGTCGCCCCGGGCTGCCGTGCCTGTGGCCCTCGCGCCCTGCCCCGGCGCCGGCTGGTGAGGTTCCGAAATCTCGGCATCTCGGCGCATGCCCGGTGCCGCCGCGGAACCTCGGCGGAGCGCACACGGCGTGTTGTGGAACCTCGGTGGGCTCCTTGGGGAGCAGCCGGCCTCGGTGTCGTTCGACCTTCACGTTCGCGGCGCTGAGGCACATCGCTGAGGGGGTGTCGCGCACTGGTGCGACTGCCGCCGTAGACTGTGGGCGCAATGGATGAGGACGAATTCGACGACTACGACCGCGAGGTCGAGCTGGCCCTGTACCGCGAGTACCGCGACGTCGTGTCGCAGTTCCGCTACGTGGTCGAGACCGAGCGGCGTTTCTACCTGGCGAACGAGGTCGAACTCGTGCGCCGGGACACCGAACACGATTTCTACTTCGAACTGACGATGAACGACGTCTGGGTGTGGGACGTCTACCGTTCCGACCGGTTCGTCAAGGGCGTCCGCGTCCTCACGTTCAAGGACGTGAATGTCGAAGAACTGACATCGCGAGAACTCGAACTGCCGAAGGAACTCGCACTCGACGAGTGATCGTCAATTCCGGTGCATTCGGTGAATCGCCGGTGACTGGTGACGTGCCGGAATTCCACACGCTATTCTGGTCGGGATTTTCCCGTCCAATGAACAGGAGCCGCGCATGGCACAGAAGGTCACCGTCCAGCTCGTCGACGACCTCGACGATTCCCCCATCACCACCGGTGAAGGTCGCACGGTCGAATTCGGTTTCGACGGCTCGTCGTACGAGATCGACCTGACGAACGACAACGTCGACAAGTTCCGCGAAGCGATCTCCGACTACATCGCCGCCGCGCGCAAGGTCTCCGGTCGTCGCACCGGCAGCACGGCGCCGAAGTCGGCCCCGAAGCGTGGCAACGCCGAAGAGCTCGGCAAGATCCGCGAGTGGGCGAAGGAGAACGGCTACGAGGTCTCGACCCGTGGTCGGATCTCGACCCAGGTGCAGGAAGCGTACGCAGCCGCACACTGAGCCGCTGTCGACGAAGGACCCGGGTGATCGCGATCACCCGGGTCCTTCGTCATTCCTCCCCAAGGGGGATCGTCGTCGTCTCATTCCACAGAGTCTTCATCGGCGCCCATCCGCGCTGTCCGTTCCCGCGATCGTTGCCGTGGAGGCAATGACATGGAACAGAAGCTGCACGATCGCCCCGGACGAACACTCCGGAACGGCCGCCTGGGGCGATTCGGCGAGGACCAGGCCGTGGCGTGGTTGCACGAACGGGGATTCCGGGTCCTCGAGCGGAATTGGCGGTGTGCCCGGGGCGAGATCGACATCGTCGCGTGGGATTCCTGCACACTCGCGTTCATCGAGGTGAAGACGCGATCCGGTACGACGACGGGGCATCCGTTCGAGGCGATCACGGCGACGAAGCTCACGCGGATGCGACGACTCGTGGCCGAGTGGTTCGACGCCCATCCGGAGGTGTCGGCACGCGCGATCCGCATCGACGTCGTCGCGGTTCACGTCGACGGCCCCCGGACGGCCGTGCAACACGTGGCGGGTGTGCTGTGACGGGCATCGGCCGTGCTGCGGCCGTTGCCCTGCTCGGCGTGACCGGGCGCCGGATCGAGGTTGAGGCCCACCTGACCAGTCAGCTGCCCGCCTTCAGCATCATCGGACTGCCGGACACCTCGCTCGGCGAGGCGCGCGAGCGAGTCCGTGCCGCCGCTGCGAATGCCGGGTGTCCGTTGCCGGCTCGTCGGATCACGGTGAACCTCACGCCCGCGGCGATCCCGAAACGGGGTTCAGGGTTCGACCTGGCGATCGCGATGGCCGTGCTCGCCGGCGCCGGACTCGCACCCGACGTCAGTGAGCGGATCGTCTACATCGGGGAGCTCGGTCTGGACGGTCGGGTCCGACCGGTCGCCGGCGTCATCCCGATGCTGCTCGCCGCCCGCGACGCCGGGGCCGACCGAGTCGTGCTGCCGATCGGCAACCTACCCGAGGCCCGCGTGGTCGACGGCGTGCGCACCACCGGGGTCGACTCACTCCGTGCGGCTGCGATCGACGCCGGCGCGCTCCTACCGCCGGTCGAGGTCGACGCCGTGCTGCCGGTGCCGGCGCCCTCGGTCCAACGCCCGGTGGCCGAACTGTCGGACGTCGTCGGGAACCCCATCGGGGTGCGCGCCCTCGTCGCCGCGGCGGCCGGTGGGCACCATGCGCTCCTGCTCGGTCCACCCGGTGCCGGCAAGACGATGCTCGCGGAGCGCCTGCCCGGACTCCTGCCCGACCTCGACGACGCGACCGCGCTCGAGGTCGCCGCCGTCCGGTCCGTCGCCGGACTCGGACCGGCGTCGTGGAGCACGAAGCCCCCGTGGGAGGCCCCGCACCACTCGGCGTCGGCGATCTCCCTGATCGGCGGCGGCTCAGGTGTGCTGCGACCCGGAGCAGTGTCGCGGGCGACCGGCGGCATCCTGTTCCTCGACGAAGCACCGGAGTTCCCCCGAGCGGTGCTCGACGCGCTCCGCCAGCCGCTCGAGTCCGGTCGGATCACCATCCACCGGGCTGCGGGCGCCGCGGAGTTCCCGGCGCGGTGCCAGGTCGTGCTCGCTGCCAACCCCTGCCCGTGCGGCAACGCCGGCGGAGCGCACGGTCAACCGTGTGAGTGTCCGCCGAGTGCAGTCCGGCGCTACCTCGGGCGGATGTCCGGACCGCTGCTCGACCGGATGGACATCCGGGTGCTCGTGCCCCGGGTGACGACCGGGAAGATGCGTGGAGCCGACGGGAGCACGCCGACGACGGCCGAGGCCCGCGCCGGGGTCGCCGAGGCCCGCGCTCGGATGGCCGAACGCCTCCGGGACACCGGGTGGACGAAGAACGCCGAGGTCACCGGAGCCTGGCTGCGGGCGGACGGTCGGATCGAACCGGGTTCGACGACCGAGCTCGACCGGGCGCTCGACCTCGGCACCCTGACCATGCGGGGGTGGGACCGGGTGATGCGGCTCGCGTGGACCCTCGCAGACCTCGAAGCGGTCGACCGTCCGAGCAGAGCACACGTCCGGGGTGCCCTCGCCCTTCGGAGCGCGCTGTGAGCGGCGTGGGGCCCGGCCACGCCAGCGAACTGCTGGCCGCGATCCGACGGGTCCTCGGGGCCGACGGAGTGTCGGACCCGGTCGAGACCGCTGCCCGCGTGGCGTGGTCCGTGATCGTGGAGCCGGGGGACTCCGTCGCCGGTGAGCTCATGGCGGCCCTCGGGCCGGAGCGCGCCCTCGGCACGGTCCTGCTGGCAGCCGACGGTGCGTTCGACGAGCTGCTCGACGGGTGCGTGGAGGCCGGCGTGCCCGGTGCGGAGGACCCCGATGCGTTCGCCGGCGTCCTGCACACGGCCATCGACCGGTGGCGACCGCGCTTGGTCCGGTCCGACGTGGCCGACGTCGTCGCCTCGGCCGAAGCCGTCGGGGCACGACTGCTCGTGCCCGGGTCCGCTGGGTGGCCGACGGCGATCGACGACCTCGGCCCCTACGCACCGCTCGTGCTCTGGACGCGCAGCGCCACGGCGGGTGTCGGCGACGGGGCACCCGCCCTGGCCGTGGTCGGGTCGCGGGCGAACACCATCGCCGGGGCCGAAGCAGCCGCCGAGATCACCTCGGCCGCCGCGGACGCCGGCTGCACGATCGTCAGCGGCGGCGCCTACGGGATCGACGCGGTCGCACACCGGGTGGCGATCGCCGCAGGGGCCCCGACGATCGCGGTCCTGGCCGGGGGGATCGACCAGCTCTACCCCGCCGGCAACCTCCAGCTGCTCCACAACGTCGCTCGGCAGGGCGCCCTGGTGGCGGAGTCGGCACCGGGGACCCGCCCGACCCGGTGGCGTTTCCTGGCCCGGAACCGGTTGATCGCCGCCCTCGCCGACGCCGCAGTCGTCGTCGAGGCCGGGGCGCGGTCGGGTGCGCTCAACACCGCGCACCACGCCGGGCAGCTCGGTCGCCCGGTGTTCGCCGTGCCGGGAGCGTTCGCGTCCTCGGCGTCGGTCGGATGTCACCGACTCGTGGCACAGGGCCGGGCGCAGCTCGTCGTGCACCCGGGGGACCCGGTCGCCGCGATGCGTCCCGTGGCCGCTTCCGGTGCGACCGCGGCGGCGGACGAACCCCTCGTGTCGGTCCAGCGCGATCCCGAGGTCGTCCGGGTCCTCGACGCGCTCGGCCGTCGTGCCCTGCCAGAGGCCGAGATCGCTCGACGGTCCGGGCTGTCCGGAGCGGCGGTGGCGGACGCCCTTGCGCTCGCGCAGTTGCAGGGGCTCGTGGCGCACAGCAGCGGCGGGTGGGGCCGCGCATGACGTCGGCCAGCCGTACGCTGACGACGTGGCGGACCGAGCAGAGCAGCAGGAAGAGCGACTCGTGGCAGCGGTCGACTCGTTCCTCGGGCACGCTCGACACGCCAGGGGGCTCAGCGAACAGACGCTCCGCGCGTACGCGAACGACCTCGACCAGTTCGTCGGGTTCGCCGCGCGACGCGGCGCCGTCAGCATCGACGGGGTCGACCTCGAACTGCTCCGTGACTGGTTGTGGGAAGCCGACCAGCGGGGGCTCGCACGGTCGACGATCGCCCGCCGATCGTCGTCGGTGCGGGCGTTCACCCGGTGGGCGAGCGAGACCGGGGTGACCGCGACGGACGCCGGTGTGCGGCTCCGTGCGCCGAAGGGCGGCGCGCACCTGCCGCGGGTGGTGTCGGCCGACCAGGTCCGTGGGTTGCTCGAAGGCCTCGCGGCCCGTGCAGCGACCGACGATCCCGGTGCGCTGCGGGACCTGGCGCTCGTGGAGCTGCTGTACGCCGCGGCCATCCGGGTGAGCGAGCTCGTTGGCATCGACGTCGCCGATGTCGATCGCGGGCGGCTCACGGTCCGCGTGCTCGGGAAGGGCGGGAAGGAGCGGGTCGTGCCGTTCGGCGTCCCGGCCCGTGACGCACTCGAGGCGTGGACGTCACGGGGACGTCCGACCCTCGCGGCGCGGGCCGACGTACCGAGCACGGCACTGTTCCTCGGCGACCAGGGTGGCCGGCTCGGGGTGCGGAGTGCGTACCGCGTGGTGGCTCGGCTGCTCGGGGACCTTCCCGGCGAAGGGCCGAGCGGACCGCACACCTTCCGGCACACCGCGGCGACGCACCTGCTCGACGGGGGAGCGGACCTGCGGGCGGTCCAGGAACTGCTCGGGCACGCGAGCCTCGGGACGACGCAGATCTACACGCACGTGTCCTCGGCACGGCTGCGCGAGGTCTACCGGACGGCCCACCCGCGCGCCTGACGGCGCGACCGCCGGACCGCCGCCGTGCCCCGCGAGCGACCGTCGGACCGGCTCCGAGCGACCGCCGGGCCGGCACCGCGCACTCGTGCGGCTGCGCGGCGCCGGAACGTTGGAACGGGGCGATCGTGTGACGTCGCACGCCGCACGTCGCACGTCGCACGTCGCACGTCGCACGTCGCACGTCGCACGTCGCACGTCGAAGTTGCCCGTCGCCCGTCGCCCACCGCTCGTCGCCGTCGCTCACCCCGGCCAAGCGGACTCCGGCAACAGGACGGGCCACTCGGCCGCGGGAAGGTACGACGTCGGGTCCACGTAGCGGCCGTCGACCCGCGCGCCGAGGTGCAGACACGGTGCCGAGGCCGGGCAGTGCCCCACGGACACCCGGCCGACCGGATCACCCTGTCGCACGTCGTCCCCAGCAGCGACGAGTGGCTGCACTGAGTCGAAGGTGCTGACGAGCCCGCCGCCGTGGTCGACCGTCACGACGCTCCTGCCGCCCACCGGTCCGGCGAACGCCACCGTGCCGTCGTCGACCGCCGCCGCAGTCGTGCCGAGCGGCGCCGGGACGTCGATTCCGCGGTGACCGGCGGCGTAGTCGTCGGACGGCGGTTCCCACCCGCGCTCGACCACCTGCGTGTCGGTCGGCCAGACCCACGGCTCATCAGCACGAGTCGCCGCCGTGCGATCCCGGTGGTCGTGCACGTCCTCCGGCGCGGGCCCAGGTGCGGGCAACGACGCGGTGGCCGCGCCGAGCATCCCGATCACCACCACCATCGCGACGACCGGGGGGAGCCGAGTGCCGGAGCCGGGGAACAGGACCATGCCGCCACCCTGTCCGGCCCGGACCCGCCACACGACCGAGGTGAGGCGGCCCGTGGAGGGTGGGGCGGGCCTCCCGGCCTGTGGAGGGACGATGCGACCGCAACGAGCGACGTCCTCGATGTCGCACGACATCGACGGTGTCGTTCCGAGTCGAGGCGACACCCCGACCCGACCGACCCACGCCGACACCCGCACCCGGTTATGACCACATCCACCACGAGGAGTACAGTCGGGGCCGCTCCGGACCACGCAACGCCGCACGGACGGCGAACGAGCCGACCGCCGGGGCACCGTGCCCACAGCAGCACGGCCGGCAGAACCCAGGAGCATCGTGTCCAACACAGCCACCGGGCACGGCGAGGACCGTGCGTTCAAGGGGAAGGTCACCGCGTTCGCCATCGCAGCAGCGGTGGGCGGTTTCCTCTTCGGCTTCGACTCGTCGGTCATCAACGGCGCCGTCGAGGCCATCAAGGGCGAGTTCGGCCTGTCCGAGGCGGCGAGCGGTTTCGCCGTCGCGTCCGCCCTCATCGGCTGTGCGTTCGGCGCCTACTTCGCCGGTCGACTCGCTGACCGCTGGGGCCGCACCCGGGTGATGTTCTGGGCCGCAGTGCTGTTCCTGGTGAGCTCGATCGGCTCCGGCTTCGCGTTCGCCACGTGGGACTTCGTCCTGTGGCGTCTCGTCGGCGGCCTCGGCATCGGTACGGCCTCGGTGATCGCGCCGGCGTACATCTCCGAGGTGTCGCCGAAGGCGATCCGCGGACGCCTGGCCTCGTTCCAGCAGCTCGCCATCACGCTCGGTATCTTCGCCGCGCTGCTGTCCGACCAGTTCTTCGCCGTCACCGCCGGTGGCGCCTCCGAGGTCGTCCTCGGCCTGCCGGCCTGGCGCTGGATGTTCCTGGTCGGCGTGATCCCGTCGGTGGTCTACGGCATCCTGGCGATCACGCTGCCGGAGTCGCCGCGGTACCTGCTCGCCAAGGGGCGGACGGAGGACGCCCGCGCGGTCATGACGAAGATCGTCCCGCGCGACACGGTGAACACGAGCCTGGAGGAGATCCAGGACGGCATCAAGAAGGAAGCCAACGAGAAGAAGGGCTCCATCCGGGGCAACCGCTTCGGTCTGCAGCCAATCGTCTGGGTCGGCATCATCCTGGCCGTGCTGCAGCAGTTCGTCGGGATCAACGTGATCTTCTACTACTCGACGACGCTGTGGCAGGCGGTCGGGTTCAAGGAGAGCGACTCGTTCCTCATCTCCACGATCACGTCGGTGGTCAACGTCGCCGTGACCTTCATCGCGATCTTCCTGGTCGACAAGGTCGGTCGGAAGCCGCTGCTCGTCACCGGTTCCGCCGGCATGTTCGTGTCGCTGGCGATGGTCGCGATCGCGTTCTCGCAGTCGACGATCGTGGACGGCAACCCGAGCCTGCCCGGCTCGTGGGGCGTCATCGCCCTCATCTTCGCGAACCTGTTCGTCGTGTCGTTCGGCGCGACGTGGGGTCCGCTCATGTGGGTGCTGCTCGGCGAGATGTTCCCGAACCGCATCCGCGCCACGGCGCTCGGCATCGGCTCGGCCGCCAACTGGGTCGCGAACTTCATCGTCACGATCACCTTCCCGGTGCTGTCCGGCTTCAACTTGACGGTCACGTACGGCATCTACGCGCTGTTCGCGCTCATCTCGTTCTTCTTCGTCATCGCGAAGATCCCCGAGACCAAGGGCCGCTCGCTCGAGGAGATGGGCATCTCCGCCGAGGGCGACACCGTGAACGCGAAGGCGTGACCAGACGCGCCTGACACACCCAGAACACCGGGCAGGAGGCCCGGATCACGTCAGCCGGTCGGCGCGCGTGATCCGGGCCTCCTGTCTGCTAGCATTTCTCCAGCAGTGCGCTGATGCGCGCTGACTTCGCGTGTCCACAGGGTCGTCAACGGTTCGCCGTCTCCGGCCCGGCACCCGACCACCGGTCCCGCTCTCACGAGCGGGCGGTCGCGTGCCAGGACACCAGGGATCACGACCTCCGGTCGTGCTCGACACAACCGCAACAGGGGCACAGCACAGCTGCGCTCCGAGAACACAGAAGGAGGACGGCACATGGCCGTCGTCACCATCCGCCAGCTGCTCGACAGCGGCGTCCACTTCGGACACCAGACCCGTCGGTGGAACCCGAAGGTGAAGCGCTTCATCCTCGCCGAGCGCTCGGGCATCCACATCATCGACCTGCAGCAGTCGCTGGCCTTCATCGACCGCGCGTACGACTTCGTCAAGGAGACGGTCGCGCACGGTGGCACGATCCTCTTCGTGGGCACCAAGAAGCAGGCACAGGGCTCCATCGCCGAGCAGGCGACCCGCGTCGGCCAGCCGTACGTCAACCAGCGTTGGCTCGGCGGTCTGCTCACGAACTTCCAGACGGTCTCCAAGCGCCTCGCGCGCATGAAGGAGCTCGAGGAGATCGACTTCGACGACACGACGAAGGGCTTCACCAAGAAGGAGCTCCTCATCAAGAAGCGCGAGCTGGACAAGCTCCACAAGACCCTCGGTGGTATCCGCAACCTCACGCGGACCCCGAGCGCGCTCTGGATCGTCGACACCAAGAAGGAGCACCTCGCCGTCGACGAGGCGCAGAAGCTCGGTATCCCGATCATCGGCATCCTCGACACCAACTGCGACCCCGACGAGATCACGTACCCGATCCCGGGCAACGACGACGCGATCCGCTCCGTCGGTCTCCTCACCCGCATCGTCGCCGACGCCGCGGCTGAGGGCCTGAAGACCCGCCACAACGGTGGCGACGACGAAGAGGCCGCAGAGCCCCTCGCCGAGTGGGAGCAGGAGCTCCTCGGTGGCGACGCCGCGACGCCGTCTGCCGACGCCGCTCCCGAGGGTGCGACCGTCGAGGAGAACAACGCTGACGCGCAGGTCGCCGCGAAGGAGATCGGCGAGCCGATCGCCGACGACGCGAAGAACGCGGAGCCGACGGCCGAGGCCGAGGCAGCCGCGGAGACCACCCCCGCCGAGTGACCTGTCGCAGGCGCCGGATCCGATCGGGTCCGGCGCCTGCTTCACCACTCTCCACACACGTACCGTCCAGAAAGGACAGTCAATGGCAAACTTCACCGCTGCTGACGTGAAGAAGCTCCGCGAGGACCTCGGCGCCGGCATGATGGACGCGAAGAACGCGCTCGTCGAGGCCGACGGCGACTACGACAAGGCCGTCGAGCTGCTCCGCATCAAGGGTGCGAAGGCCGTCGCCAAGCGCGACGACCGTGCCACCTCCGAGGGCGTCGTCGTCGCGAGCTCCGAGAACGGCGCCGCCACGGTCGTCGAGCTCGCGAGCGAGACCGACTTCGTCGCGAAGAACGAGAAGTTCACGACGCTGGCCGACAAGGTGCTCGGGGCCGTCGCGGCCGCCGGTGCAGCTGACGTCGCCGCCGCGAACGCCGCCCCCGTCGACGGCAAGACCGTCCTCGAGGTCGTCAACGAGTCGGCCGCCGCACTGGGCGAGAAGCTCGAGGTCCGCACGGTCCGCCGTGTCGAGGGTTCGGCCTTCGAGATCTACCTGCACAAGACCAGCCAGGACCTGCCGCCGCAGATCGCCGTCGTCATCGCGTACGAGGGTGACAACGCTGCCGAGGCCCGCTCGATCGCCCAGCACGTCGCGTTCGCGAACCCGACGTACCTGACCCGCGACGAGGTCCCGGCCGACGAGATCGCCAAGGAGCGTGCCACCGTCGAGGCGATCACGCGCGAGGAGGGCAAGCCCGAGGCTGCGCTCCCCAAGATCGTCGAGGGTCGGGTGAACGCCTACATCAAGCAGGTGTCGCTCCTCGACCAGGACTACGCGAAGGACAACAAGATCTCCGTCGCGAAGGCCGCCGAGAACGCCGGCATCACGATCCAGGGCTTCGCCCGCGTCAAGGTCGGCGCGTAACGAACCCGTGACGGGGTCAGGAACCAACCAGGTTCCTGGCCCCGTTTTTCGCGCCTCCGGGCGCGACACACACGCGACACATCCGCGAGTACATTTCCACGAGACCACGACGAAGGGTGCGATCAGATGACCGACGAGAAGACCGGACGACGCCGCGTACTGCTGAAGCTGTCGGGAGAGGCCTTCGGGGCCGGATCGCTCGGCGTGAACCCTGACGTGATCGGGGCCATCGCCAAGGAGATCGCTGTCGCCGCGCGCGAGGTCGAGATCGCGATCGTCGTCGGCGGGGGCAACTTCTTCCGCGGCGCCGAGCTCTCGCAGCGCGGGATGGACCGCGGCCGCGCCGACTACATGGGCATGCTCGGCACCGTGATGAACGCGCTCGCGCTGCAGGACTTCCTCGAGCAGGCCGGGGCCGCCACGCGCGTGCAGTCGGCCATCGCGATGACCCAGGTCGCCGAACCGTACATCCCGCGGCGCGCCGAGCGGCACCTCGAGAAGGGCCGCGTCGTCATCTTCGGCGCCGGCGCCGGCCTGCCGTACTTCTCGACCGACACGGTGGCCGCGCAGCGAGCACTCGAGATCAAGGCCGACGAGGTCCTCGTCGCCAAGAACGGTGTCGATGGCGTGTACACGGCGGACCCGAAGAAGGACGCCACGGCCGAGAAGCTGCACCACGTGACCTACCAGGACGCGCTCCTGAAGGGCCTGAAGGTCGTCGACGCCACCGCGTTCTCGCTCTGCATGGACAACGGCATGCCGATGCACGTCTTCGGGATGGAGGGCGAGGGCAACGTCCAGGCCGCCATCCGTGGGGAGCGCATCGGCACGGTGGTCAGCAACTGACCCGCACCGCTGACTAGACTCGACGCCAGTACCGAAGGAGTAACACCGTGATCAGTGATGTCCTGACCGAAGCCACCGAGAAGATGGCGAAGGCTGTCGAGGTCGCCAAGGACGACTTCTCGACCGTCCGCACCGGCCGCATCAACGCGGCGCTCTTCCAGAAGATCCCGGTCGAGTACTACGGCACGCCGACGCCGCTCGCGCAGCTCGCGTCGCTGCAGACGCCCGAGGCCCGCACGCTCATCGTGACGCCGTACGACAAGACGGCGCTCAAGGAGATCGAGCGCGCCATCGCGACCTTCCCGAACCTCGGCGCCAGCCCGACGAACGACGGTGACATCGTCCGCGTGACGATCCCGGAGCTCACCAAGGACCGCCGCAAGGAGTTCGTCAAGCTCGTGCGGACGAAGGGTGAGGACCACAAGGTCGTCATCCGGAACATCCGCCGCAAGGCCAAGGACGACCTCGACGCACTCAAGGGTGAGATCTCGGACGACGAGATCTCGCGCGGCGACAAGGACCTCGAGGCCCTGACGAAGAAGCACGTCGACCAGATCGACGAGTCGCTGAAGAAGAAGGAAGCCGAACTCCTCGAGGTCTGATGCGCCGCCCGGACCAGGGCGGTGAACGCCCCACAGCAGAGCACGGACCCGACCAGACCGGGCCCGTGAAGAAGGGGCTCCGCCAGGACTTCGATGCGCGTGCCCGAGCGGCCCGCACCGACTTCGAGGCGCAGCTCCGGCAGCGCAAGGCCGACTTCGGTGCGCGCAACGAGGCCCTGACGGCGCGGACCGGGCGCAACCTGCCGGCGGCGATCGGCATCGCGCTCGCGTTCGCCGTGGTCATGCTCGGCACGCTCCTCATCTGGCCGCCGTCGTTCATGGTCGTGGCGGCGTTCCTGCTCGGCGTGGGCGTCTACGAGCTGACGAGCGCCATGCGCTTCGCCGGCCGTGACGTCCCGCGGATCCCGAGCGTCGCCGTCGCGATCGCGATCGTGCCGGCGGCGTTCCTGCTCGGGCAGGTCGCGGCACTGTTCACGCTGCTCGGTGGCATCGTCCTGATCAGCCTCTGGCGTCTGGTCGAGGTCGCGGTCTCGCGGCAGAAGCCATCGGCGGGCGACGTGTTCCGCGACGTCACGAACGGCCTGTTCGTGCAGGCGTACATCTCGTTGCTCGGCGCCTGTGTCGTCCTGCTCTCCGCGCAGTCGCAGGGCAACCTCTGGGTGATCGGTTTCATCCTCGTCGTCGTCGCTGTCGACACCGGTGCCTACGCCACCGGGTTGAACCTCGGCAAGCACCCGATGGCGCCGCGGATCAGCCCGAAGAAGACGTGGGAGGGCTTCGCCGGATCGGTCGCAGCGAGCATCATCGTCGGCATCCTGGTCGCCTGGCTCATGCTCGGTCTGCCGTGGTGGACCGGCGTCGTGCTCGGCGTGCTGATCTCCGGGTCGGCGACCCTGGGCGACCTCACCGAGTCGATGATCAAGCGCGACCTCGGCATCAAGGACATCTCGTCCTTCCTGCCCGGGCACGGCGGACTGCTCGACCGCATCGACAGCATCCTGCCGTCGGCCGCCGTCGCCTACGTGCTGTACCTGATCGTCAACCACTGACCGACCTCGTCGGCCCAGCCTGAGCGCCGCCCTCAGCGCGTCCAGGTTGTGCCACGGGTCGGGACTGGCAGAATGACGCCGTGGCCACCACCTTCCCGACCGCAGCTCGCTCCGCCCTCGGATACGACGTCGACGAAGTCGAGCGTTTCCTCGAGGACGCCCGTCGTGCGTACTCCGCAGACGACAGCGCCCCCGGCATCGAGGCTGCGAAGATCCGCGCCACCGCGTTCTCGATGCGCAAGGGCGGCTACTCCACCTCGCACGTCGACGCAGCGCTGGAGCGCCTCGAGGACGCCTTCGCGGCCCGGGAGCGTGAGCGGGAGATCGGCGACGCCGGGCAGAAGGCCTGGTACGCCGAGGCCCGCACGAAGGCCTCCGACGTCGTGGCCCGCCTCGAGCGCCCGGACGGTCAGCGGTTCAGTCGGGTCAGCGTGCTCGGTACGGGCTACCACCCGAAGGACGTCGACGCGTTCGCGGCCCGCCTCGGCGGCTACTTCCGCGAGGGCAAACCGCTGAGCCTCACCGAGGTGCGGTCCATCGTGTTCCGCCCGAAGCACGGGGGCTACCGCGAGGGCCAGGTCGACGCCCTGCTCGATGCCGTCGTCGAGGTCATGCTCGCCGTCCGCTGACGACGCGCTGCACCCAGGTGCTTCGCTTTCCGTGATCGTTCCGTTACCCTGGTGCTACTCATGGGCAGGCACACGGCAGACCACAGCTCCGACCGCGATCTCCGCGAGCACCTGAGCCTCCAGGCTTCGGGTGAGCGCCGCGCGGCACTGAACCGAACCCGTACGGCAGACACCTCGGTGCTCCAGGCGAACCCGCAGGTCCTGCCGGAGACCGGTCCGGTCGCGACGCCGAAGTCCGTCGCAGCGAACCGCGTGTCCGACGAACGCATCGCCGCGTTCGCGCACGAGGCCCCCGCGGCCCGGGTCGACCCGCGCGCCGCGAAGCAGCAGAACGCGACGGCTATCCAGCGCACCGCGACGGCGCAGCAGCCGACCCGTGGCGCAGCCGCCGCGGTCAACGCCTTCGCACGGAAGCGTTCCTCGGTCCCGGCGTTCTCGTTCGTCGGGGTCTTCCTCTTCGTCGGGGCGTCGCTCTTCAATCCGCTCCAGGCCGACGTCGCGCAGGCCGCGGTCGACACCCCGGTGCTCGTGAAGACACCGCAGGCCCCACAGCAGTACACCGCGCACGGCACCTACGGCGACGCCGCTGCCGACCGTGACGGCTACGGCGTGACCGTGCCAGCGCCCAAGGTCGTCAAGCCCGTCGTCGAGGAAGAAGCCGACGACGCCACCACCGACGAGACGACCGACGCCTCCGCGGCCGAGACCGACAGCGTCTCTGCCGCGAACACGCTGGCCGCCGTGGCCGCGACCCCCGACGCGGGCAGCGCACAGGCCATCGCCCTGCAGCTCGTCACGGCCCGGGGCTGGGGCACCGACCAGTACAACTGCCTCGTCTCGCTGTGGAACAAGGAGTCCGGCTGGCGGGTGAACGCCTACAACCCCAGCGGTGCGTACGGCATCCCGCAGGCGCTCCCGGGCAGCAAGATGGCGACCGCCGGTGCCGACTGGCAGACGAACCCCGCGACGCAGATCACGTGGGGTCTCAACTACATCGCCGGTGTCTACGGCACGCCCTGCGGCGCCTGGGGCCACAGCCAGGCGAACAACTGGTACTGATCGGCAGTTGGGGTGCCGCGCAGCAACCGGCCGCGGCGTCCCCGTGGTCGCGACGTCGAGCCTGACGAGGACACCGGCCTCGATCGGCTGATGAGCTCGTGGAAGCGCACCGAGGTGCGTCGCGGGCGGGAGTACCTCGTCCAGCCCGTCTCCGCGGCGTCGGCGCAGAAGGAGTACGTCTGCCCCGGGTGCGGCGGTACGGTCCTGCCCGGCACCGCACACGTGGTGGTCTGGCGTTCCGACGGGGTCCTCGGCGACGCTGCTGACCTGGCATCACGCCGACACTGGCACAACCACTGCTGGAGCATCGCATGACCGACGACGGCGAGATCCGATCCGCCACGCAGCTGCCCGCTCGCCGCACCGACGTCGAGCTCGTCACCGACGACCACCTCACCCTGGTCGGGGAGCTCGCCGAACCGGAGGCGCGCCCGGCACGGGGAACCGTCGTGACGCTGCACCCGCTGCCGACCGCGCACGGCTTCATGGACTCGCACGTGCTCAAGAAGGCCGCCGCGCGTCTGCCGGCCCTGGCGGACATCGCGGTCCTGCGCTTCAACTTCCGGTCGGTGACGTCACCACGCGGCACGTCCGAGGGTGTGTTCGGCGAGGGCGTCTCCGAGGGCTTCGACCTGCGCGCCGCCGTCGCCGAGGTGGTCGACCGTGGTCTGCCGACGCCGTGGTTGGTCGGATGGTCCTTCGGTACCGAGGTGATCCTCAAGCACGCGCTGGAACACGTCGAGGCCGGCACCGTGGCGGGCGTGGTCCTGCTCTCGCCGCCGCTGCACCGCACCACGGAGGACGAGCTCGCGCGCTGGGCAGCCGTGGACGTCCCGGTGGTGGCCCTGGTGCCCGAGCACGACGACTTCCTGCAGCCCGACGAAGCGATCGCCCGGTTCGCCGTCGCCCCGAACGTCCGGGTCGTCCCGATCGAGGGAGCGAAGCACCTGTGGGTGGGGGAGCGGTACGTCCGGATCGTCCTCGACGCCGTCGCCGACCTCGTCGTGCCGGGCAGCGCGCCGCTGCCGACGCACTGGCCGGTCTGACGGCACTCGCCGGTCCGACGCACGGTGCGTGCCCACCTCGGTGCGGTGGGCCGACCGGGAGGCGCGACCCGCGCCTCCTGGTCGGCTCGCGTCAGCGTTCGGTCGGGTCCACTGCGTCGTCGCCTGCTCCGGGAGCGGTGCCGGGTGCGGTCCCCAGCAGGCCGGTCGCGTGCGTGAGCACGCCGCGCAGGTTCTCCAGGTAGCCCGCAACGGCCTCGCGCTCGGTGCGGATCGCCGACAGCCGGTCCTCGGCCTCGGCGGTGATGGCAGCCGTGCGCTCCTCGGCATCGGAGACCATGCGGTGCACGCGGTCCTGGGCGTCCGCGACGATGGTGCGGGCGTGCTCCTGCGCGTCGGCGGTGCTGGTGCGCTCGAGGTCGTCGGCTTCCTGCTGGAGCCGTTCGGCGCGCTCACGGGCCTCGGTGGCACGGCGCGTGGCCTCGGCGAGCTGCAGGTTCGCCTCGTCGAGGTACTTCTGCGTCTCGGTGACGGTCTCGTGGTGCTTCTGCAGGTAGTCCTGCTCGGCGTCGTCCCGGCGTGAGGCGAGCTCGGACTCGAGCGTCGTGCGGGCCTCGTCGCGCTCGCGGGCGACCTCGGCTCGGGCCTCGTCACGTTCCTTGGCCAGGTCGGCGCGGGCCGTGTCGATCTCCTGACGGAGGGCGGTGCGCTCGGACTCGAGCGTGTCGAGCTCGGCGGATCGGCGGTCGGCGATCTCGGTGTCGACCTCGGCGTGCTCGCGTTCGCGGCGGGCAGCCAGGGTGTTCTCGTGCTCGCGGTCCGCGCGTTCGGCGGCGGCATCGGCCTCGGCGCGCTCCCGCTCGATGCGGGTGTCGTGCTCCTCGAGCTCGCGTGCGATGCGGTCGGCGGTCTCCTGCACGAGCCGCTCGTTCTCGACGCGCGTCTGTTCCTCGTCGACGCGCAGCTGCGCACGCAACGCCTCGGCTTCCTGTGCCAGGGCGGTGCGCGCCGAGGCGAGCTCCCGGTCCCACTCGGCACGGGCAGCGGCGAGTTCCTCGTCCACGACACGGCGGCGGTCGGCGAACTCGCCGTCGATCTCGGCGCGGCGTCGGTCGACCTCGGCCTGCAGCTCGGCGCGGCCGGTCTCGATCGCCAGGGCGTGCGCCTGCTGCTGCTCGTCGCGCTCCCGGTGCCACGCAGCACGCCCCTCGGCGACCTCGCGCTCGAGTGCCTGACGGCGGGTGGACTCCTCGTGGTCGAGGTCCTCGACCCGGCGGGCGTGGTCGGCCTCGAACACCGAGCGGCGGTGCTCGGTTTCGCGGTCGAGGTCGGCTGCTGCGGTGCGGGAGTCGGCCGACTCGCGCTGGGCGATCTCGCGCAGCTCGGCGACCTCGTGCTCGACCTGTGCGCGCAGGGCGTTCGTCTCGCGGATGGCGACGGAGCGGACCTCGGCGGCCTCGGTCACCGCGGCACCCCGGATGGCCGCGGCCTCGTTGCGGGCGTCCTGGGTCAGCAGGCCGGCTTCGGCACGGGCACGCTCGACGGTGTCGGCGGCCTCGGCACGAGCACGGGTGAGTTCGTTGGTGGAGCGGGTGCGGGCGTCCTCGAGGGTGTCGCGGGCTTCTTCCTGTGCCTCGCGCACGGTGCGGTCGGCCTCGGCCCGGCTCGACGCCCGCAGGCGCTGTGCGTCGATGTCCGCCTGGCTGATGAGGCGGGTGGACTGCTCCTCCGCCACGCGCAGGGTGGACTCGAGTCGCGTACCCAGGCCGCTGTAGGTGGGGGTGCCGGCCTCGTCGAGCTCGCCCTGGAGCTCGGACACGCGGGACTGCAGGAGACGGATCTCCTTCGCGGCGTCGGCACGGTCGGTGTTCGACTTGATGAGCTCGCGGCGCAGGTCGTTCAGCGAACGGTCGACGTCATCGCGGCGGTACCCGCGCAGCTCGGTCCCGAACTCGGCCTCGTCGTTCGCCACGTGTCGCTCCCAGGTGCTCGGCGGAGGGCCCGATCCGGCCCGCGGTCGAGTGTAGTGGTGGCCCGACGGGGTCGTCTGAGACCGGCGTCAGCGCGGATGGATGCGCTGTTCAGCCATGCTCGCTATCCTGAGTCGCTGATTCGCGCGCCGACATCCCCACCCCGGCGCGGTAGGGAGAGTGTTCGTGCGATTCGTCCTGGCGATCGTCAGTTTCGTCATCGGCCTGCTGCTCGTCGCGACGGCGGTCGGACAGCGGACCGTGTTCGCGCCGCCGTCCTCGCTCGTCGCGGACAGCACCACCAAGAGCTCTGCCCCCGTCACCGTGATCCCCGGGTCGACGCTCAACGCGAACCCCGGCTACCAGCGGATCAACGTCTCCGGCTCCGGCAAGGTCTTCGCCGCGTACGGCAAGACGGCCGACGTCGACGCGTGGGTCGGTGACGCCGAGCACACCACGCTCCGGTTCGACGCCGAGAGCGCGAAGCTGGTGGGCAAGACCACCGGCTCCGAGGCGTCCGTCCCGTCGCCCAAGGGCAGCGACCTCTGGTACCAGGAGTACGACGGCTCCGGGCAGTTCACGGTCCGCCTGCCGCAGGACGTCTCGGTCCTCATCGTCGGCGACGGCAAGGCCGCCGCGCCGAGCGACGTCTCGGTGACGTGGCCGAAGGACACCGCAACGCCGTCCGTCGGGCCCCTGCTCGTGGCCGGTGGCGTCTTCGCACTCGGCGGCATCGTGCTGCTGGTCCTGGCGTTCCTGCACCAGCGCCGCGGTCGTGGGCCGCGTCGTCGCAGCGGCGGCACCCGACCGCCGCGCGTGCGGGCCTCGCGTCGCGCCGCCGCCGCCGGTGCCCAGGTCCCGACCCGGGGCCGCCGCGGATCGCGCGCGTTCATCGCGGTCCCTGTGGTCCTCGTCGGCACGCTCGCCCTGGCCGGCTGCTCGTCCGACTACTGGCCGCAGGGCGGGGACCCCTCGCTCGCGACCCCGACCCCCACGGCCAGTGCGACCGGAGCGGCGGAGACCACCGAGCCCGCGGCGGCGACCAAGCAGCAGATCACCCGCGTGGTCGAGCGGATCGCGGCGGTCGCCGACAAGGCCGACAGCGCCCGCGACACCGACCTGGCGACGACCCGGTTCACCGGTGCCGCGCTCGACCTGCGGACGGCGAACTACGCCATCCGCGGCAAGGACACCGAGGTCAAGGCACCGCCGGCGATCTCCGCCGGTCAGGTGTGCGTCGCGCTGCCACAGCAGACCGACACGTGGCCGCGCACGGTCTTCGTGATCGTCGCCGAGGACTGCGACGCCAAGTCGGCACCGCAGGCCCTGACGCTCGTGCAGGACACCGCGCGCGACCCGTACAAGGTCGCCTACGACGTCTCGCTCGAGGCCGACGCCAAGATCCCGAGCCTCGCGCCGACGTCGATCGGCGCGGCGCTCCTGGCCCCGCAGTCGAAGCTCCTCGCGATCGCCCCCGACCAGGTCGCGACCGCCTACGGCGACATCCTGTCCAAGGACTCGAAGAGCGAGTACGCCGACCTGTTCGCCACCGAGGGTGACGGCCTCCGCACCACCATCGGCAAGGCCTACAAGGACAAGAAGGCGCAGTCCCTGCCGGACACGGCGAAGATCGAGTACTCGTCCGAGGCCCCGGAGGACTCCGCCGTCGCCATCGCGACCGACGACGCCGGCGCGCTCGTCTCCGCCGACCTCAACGAGATCGAGAAGGTGACCCCGACCGCCTCCGGCGCCGAGGTCAACACCGAGGGTGCCGTCAAGGCACTGTCCGGGGTCGACACGAGCAAGAAGGGCATCAGCGCCACGTACGGCGTCCAGCTGCTCTTCTACGTGCCGCCGGTCGCCTCGGATGACAAAGTGGTCCTGCTCGGGTTCACGCAGGGCCTGACCGCAGCGAGTGAGGTGCAATGAGCAACATCCCCCCGACCCCGTCCGGGCTCCGCGGAGCCGTGGACCTGTCGTCCCTCGTCGACCGCGCACAGCGGCCGCCCCAGCCGCCCGCCGGTGCTCCGGCGCAGGCGGGAAGCCCGACCGGTGCACCAGCGCCGGGCGCCGAGACCGGCGGTGACCTGACCGTCCCGTCGCTCGTGCTCGACGTCACCGACGACACGTTCCAGGACGTCCTGGAGCTGTCGTCCGTGGTGCCGGTCATCGTCGACATCTGGGCCGAGTGGTGCGGGCCGTGCAAGCAGCTCTCGCCGATCCTCGAGCAGCTGACCGCCGAGTACGGCGGGCGCGTGCTGCTCGCCAAGGTGGACGCCGACACCAACCCGCAGCTCGTGCAGGCGTTCCAAGCGCAGTCGATCCCGACCGTGGCCGCGCTGATCGGCGGACGCCCGCTCGGGCTCTTCGTCGGTGCGCTGCCCGAGGCGCAGGTCCGCGACGTCTACGAGCAGGTGCTCCAGGCAGCCGAGCAGAACGGCGTCTCCGGTCGCGTCACCGTGGACGGTGCTGCTCCGCCCGAGGACACCGCCGAGCAGGGCGAGCCGGAGCCGGAAGCGCTGCCGCCGCACCACCAGGCCGCGTACGACGCGATCGAGCAGGGCGACTACGCCACGGCGATCACCGAGTACAAGACCGCGATCCTGCAGGACCCGCACGACCAGATGGCCGTCGCGGGGCTCGCGCAGGTGTCGCTCCTGGACCGGCTGAACGGCCACACCGCCGACGACATCCGTGCCGCCGCCGGTGCGGGTCCGAAGGACGTCCAGGCGCAGCTCGCGGTCGCCGACCTCGACATCTCCGGTGGCCACGTCGAGGATGCCTTCGGGCGCCTGCTCGACCTGGTGCCGACGGTGTTCGGCGAGGACCGTGAGGCCCTGCGCGTCCGCCTGGTCGAGTACTTCGAGCTCATCGGCACCGACGACCCGCGCGTGGTCGCGGCCCGCCGTCGCCTGGCGAGCGCCCTGTACTAGTCCCAGGCCGGCTCGAGACCGGCCCAGACGCCGTCGTGTCAGCGAGACGCCGCCGAATCCGGCGGCGTCTCGCTGCGTCCGGGGCGTCGCGGCGACACGACGGCGTCTCGCGGGTTCCAGACACGTCGCCCGACGGACGGGAGGCCCGGTGCCAGCTGGCACCGGGCCTCCCGTCCGTCTGTCGGTCGCGTCCAGGACGCGATGACGCTAGCGCGCGAGCTCGAGCCAGACGGCGCCGAGCGGCGGCACCACGAGGTGCGCCGACGCGGGTCGGCCGGCCCACGGGGTGTCCTCGGCGGTGACGACCCCGAGGTTGCCGACACCGGAGCCGCCGTACTCCGCGGCGTCGGTGTTGAGCACCTCGTGCCACTCGCCGGCGCTCGGCAGGCCGAACCGGCGCTCCACGGGCACGCCCGAGAAGTTCACGAACACCGCCAGCCGGTCGTCGCCGTCCTTGCGCAGGAACCCGAGCGTCGAGTGGGGGGCGTCGCCGCCCTCGATCCACTCGAAGCCGTCGGCCGTGCTGTCGTGCGTCCAGAGCGCGGGCGTGTCCTTGTAGACCCGGTTCAGGGCGGCGACGAGGTCCTGCACACCGCGGTGCCCGGGCTGGTCGAGGAGCCACCAGTCGAGTCCCTTCGCCTCGGACCACTCTGCGGGCTGGGCGAACTCCTGCCCCATGAAGAGCAGCTGCTTGCCGGGGTGCGCCCACATGAACGCCAGGTAGGCCCGGACGTTCGCGAGCTTCTGCCACTCGTCGCCGGGCATCTTGCCGTAGAGGGAACCCTTGCCGTGCACGACCTCGTCGTGGCTGATCGGCAGGGTGAACTGCTCACTGAAGGCGTAGACGAGCGAGAACGTGATCTCGTCGTGGTGGTAGCTGCGGTACGCGGGGTCGCGCTGCACGTACTCGAGCGAGTCGTGCATCCAGCCCATGTTCCACTTCTGGCCGAACCCGAGCCCACCGGCGCTGGTCGGCTGGGTCACGCCGGGCCACGAGGTGCTCTCCTCGGCGATCATCACGATGCCCGGGTAGCGCTTGTACGCGGTGGCGTTCGTCTCCTGCAGGAACGCGACGGCGTCCAGGTTCTCGCGGCCGCCGTGGATGTTCGGCAGCCAGTCGGTGCGGGAGTAGTCGAGGTACAGGATCGAGGCGACGGCGTCGACGCGCAGGCCGTCGATGTGGAACTCCTCGAGCCAGTACAGGGCGTTGGCGACCAGGAAGTTCCGGACCTGCGGCTGCCCGAAGTCGAACACGTACGTGCCCCAGTCGAGCTGCTCGCCGCGGCGGGGGTCCGGGTGCTCGAACAATGCGTGGCCGTCGAAGCGTCCGAGTGCCCACTCGTCCTTCGGGAAGTGTCCGGGGACCCAGTCCATGATCACGCCGATGCCGGCGGAGTGCAGGCGGTCGATCAGGTACCGCAGGTCGTCGGGGGAGCCGTAGCGTGCGGTCGGGGCGTAGTACCCGGTGACCTGGTAGCCCCACGAACCGCCGAACGGGTGCTCTGCGAGCGGCAGGAACTCCACGTGCGTGAAGCCCGTGTACTGCACGTGCCCGATGAGCTGGTCGGCGACCTCGCGGTACGACAGCCCGGGGCGCCACGAGCCGAGGTGGACCTCGTAGACGCTCATCGGCGCATCGTGCGTGGTCGTCTCCGCGCGGCGTTCCATCCAGGCGCGGTCGCCCTCGGACCACGTGTAGCTCGACTCGGTGATGACCGAGGCGGTGGCCGGGGCGATCTCGGCCTCGCGGGCGAACGGGTCAGCGCGCTCGACCCAGCCGGAGTCGGTGAGGATCTGGAACTTGTACCGCTGTCCGGCGACGGCTCCGGGCCAGAACAGCTCCCAGACGCCCAGGTCGCTCAGGCGGCGCATCGCGGTCGTGCGGCCTTCCCAGCCCTCGAAGTCGCCGATCACGCGCACGGCGGTGGCTCGGGGTGCCCACACGGAGAACGCGACGCCGTCGACGCCGTCGATCGTGCGGACGTGCGCGCCGAGGTGGTGCCAGAGCTGCTCGTCGCGGCCCTCACCGAACAGGTGCAGGTCGAGCTCGCCGAGCGTCGGGGCGAACCGGTACGCGTCGTCGGTCGTCCAGGTGGCGTCGTCCTCTTCCGAGGACTCGTCGAAGTCGTAGTCGGCCTCGACCCGGTAGCGCCCGAGCTCCTCGGCGGTGGCGCCGGCCCAGAGACCGTCGCCCTCGTGGGTCAGCTCGACGTCGTCGCCGTCGAGCCGGACGAGCCGGACCGCCTGCGCCAGGTGGCGCACCACGCGGACGCTCGTGCCACCGTCGACGGCGTGCGGGCCGAGGACGTCGTGGGGCTGGGACCAACGGCCCTCGGCGACCTGTTGGCGCAGCCACTGCTCGACCGGAGCCGGGCGCGGGCCCGTGCTGTCGGCGGTGGCGGGCTCGGGAGCCGGCGGCGTCGGGAGGGCGGTCGACGGCGCAACGGTGGACGGGCCTCCGGTCGGAGCGCCCGAGGACGCGACGGCGTCGACGGACGGTACCCGCGGGTGCGTCGCGTCGACGGGGTGCCCCGCCAGCGTGGCGGACTCGGCGACCCCGCGGTCGGGCGCCTCGCGCGGTGCAGCGGGAGCGCCTGGCAGGTCCTCGTCGGGGGCGGAGACCCGCGGCTCGTAGCGCGGCTCCGGCTTCGCGTCGGACGGTGTCCGCGCGGGCACGGGCGGCGGCGGGGGCGGGACCGGCGGCACGGCGGGGCCGCGGCGCGACGGCGGGGTCGGCTGGGGTGCGGTCGGGTCGTTCGTCATCGGTGCAGTCCTTCCACGACGAGCAGGTGCACGGGTTCCTGGAACGCGTCCAGGCGGACGTAGTTCGACGCGCCCCAGACCCAGCGCTGCCCGGTCACGACGTCACGGACGTCGAACCGGCTGTCGGCCGGCAGGCCGAGCGCAGCGAGGTCCAGGTGCACGGTGGTCTCACGCGCCGAGTGCGGGTCGACGTTCGCGACGACGATCACGGTGTCGGCGTGCCCGGAGCGGATGAACTCGCCGGACAGGTGCTTCGAGTACACGACGGTCGCCGGGTCGTCGGCGGCGTGCACGTGCAGGTTCCGCAGCTGGCGGAGGGCGGGGTGCGCGGCACGGAGCCGGTTGAGCATCGTCACGTACGGGGCGAGCGACGCGCCCTCGGCCTCGGCCAGGGCGAAGTCACGCGGCTTGTACTCGTACTTCTCGTTGTCGATGTTCTCTTCCGAGCCCGGTCGGGCGACGTCCTCGAACAGCTCGTACCCGGAGTACATGCCCCACGTCGGGGCGCCCGTCGCAGCGAGTGCGGCACGCACCTTGTAGCCGGCGCGACCGCCGAACTGCAGGTACTCGGTGAGGATGTCCGGCGTGTTCACGAACAGGTTCGGGCGCAGGTAGTCGCTCGTCTCGTGCGACAGCTCCTCGAAGTAGGACTCGATCTCTTCCTTCGTGTTCCGCCACGTGAAGTACGAGTACGACTGCTGGAACCCGACCTCAGCCAGTGCGCGCATCATCGCCGGACGGGTGAACGCCTCGGCCAGGAAGACGGTGTCCGGGTGCTCGTCGCGGACTTCGCGGATGACGCGCTCCCAGAACCAGAGCGGCTTGGTGTGCGGGTTGTCGACCCGGAAGATCCGGATGCCGAAGTCGATCCAGTGCCGCAGGACGCGCAGGACCTCGGCGACCAGGCCCTCGGGGTCGGAGTCGAACTGGATCGGGTAGATGTCCTGGTAGCGCTTCGGCGGGTTCTCGGCCGTGGCGATCGAGCCGTCGGCGCGCTGCGTGAACCAGTTCGGGTGCTCGGTGACCCAGGGGTGGTCGGGGGAGCACTGGAGCGCGAAGTCGAGTGCCACTTCCATGCCGGTGTTCTTCGCGGTCTCGACGAAGTCGCGGAAGTCGTCCTCCGACCCGAGGTCGGGGTGGATCGCGTCGTGCCCGCCCTCGGGGGAGCCGATCGCCCAGGGGCTGCCGGGGTCGTGCGGCCCCGGGGTGAGCGTGTTGTTCGGGCCCTTGCGCGCGGTCGTGCCGATCGGGTGGATCGGCGGCAGGTAGACGACGTCGAAGCCCATCCGGGCGACGGCGGGCAGACGGCGAGCCGAGGTCCGGAAGTCGCCGCTCTTCCACGAGCCGTCCGGGTTCTTCTTCGCGCCTTCGCTGCGGGGGAAGAACTCGTACCAGGCGCCGACGCCGGCGCGGGTGCGCTCGACGTCGAGCAGCTGCGTCGGGGAGTGCGTCCGGAGCGAGGTGAGCGGGGCTTCCTCGACCTCGGCCACGATGCGCGGGTCGTCGACGGCGGCCAGGCGCTCGGCCGGGTCGAGGTCGGTGTCGCGCACCTTCGCTGCCGCGCGGGTGGCGGCGGGGGAGTCGGTCTCGTCGGCGAGCCGGTCGAGCAGCAGGGCGCCGTCGAGGAGCGTCGCCTCGGTGTCCACCCCGGCCGCGATCTTCAGCCGTGCGGCGTGCAGCCACGTTGCCCAGTCGTCGGAGTAGGACTCGACGTGCCAGGTCCAGACGCCGACGTGGTCGACCTGGACGGTCGCCTCGTACCGGTCGGTCCCGGGCGCGCCGAGGGCCAGGGGGACGGTCCTGGTGCCCCCGTCCGGGCGTTCGAGGACGAGGTCGGCGCCGATGATGCCGTGTCCTTCTCGGAAGACGGTCGCACCGAACGTGATCACCTCGCCGTCGAACGCCTTGCCGGGGAACCCGTTCGGCGTCCTCGGGGCGAGCTCGGTGATCGGGATGCGCCCGATCTTCGGTCGGCGGGGTCGGTCTGCGGTGGCCACGGAGCCGACGCTACCCGGAAGCCGCCCGGACGTTCCCCGGAACGCGTGTCGTGTGGACAGCTCGTCGGTCGCTCGTGCCGGTGGAGGGACGGACGGGAGGCCCGTGGCGGGGCCGCCACGGGCCTCCCGTCCGACCGCCGATTGGGACCACGTTGCGCCCCGCCGTGGTCATCGCGCCCCGACTCTCCGGGGCGCGATGACGTTGACGGGGCGCAGCGCGCGAGCGCGCGAGCGCCCGAACGCCCGGCGCTACGCCGGCTCGAACAGGTGGATGCCGGGGCCGTAGGCGGTGAACACCTGACCGGCGGGGCGGAGCCGCTCGTGGTCACGGTGCTTCTCGCTCGACCACGCGAGGCGGTAGCCGAGCACGTCCTCGCGCACCGGCAGCGTCAGGTCACGTGTGCGCCCGCTGCCGTGCACCACGACCAGCACGCGGTCGTACGGCTCGTGCTCGGGCGTCGACTCGGCGAAGTACTGCAGGACGCGGTGCACCGGCTGGTCCCAGCCCTCGATGGTCATCGGGTGCCCGTCCGGCCCGTACCAGGACATCCGCGAGGCACCCGCGGTCTCCTGCCCCTCGACGCCGAAGCGCGTCGGCCGGAGTGCGGGGTGCGCCTGCCGGAACCGGGCGAGCGCGGCGACGGCCTCGGTCATCGACTCGGCGTCCTCGTCGTCGGACCAGTCCACCGGGGTGAGGTCGTCGGACACGACGTACGCGTTGTTGTTGCCGTGCTGCGTGCGGCTCCGCTCGTCGCCCGCGGTGAGCATCGGCACCCCGGCGGAGAGCAGCAGCGTCGCCGCGAGGTTCCGCATCGACCGGCCGCGCGCTGCCCGGACGCCGCGGTCGGCGGTGTCGCCCTCGATGCCGTGGTTGAACGAGCGGTTGTCGTTCGAACCGTCGCGGTTCTCCTCGCCGTTCGCCGCGTTGTGCTTGCCGTCGTACGACACCAGGTCGAGCAGCGTGAAGCCGTCGTGGGCGGTGACGAAGTTGACGCTCGCGAGTGGGCCGCGGTCGACGCCGAAGACGTGGCGCGAGCCGGTCAGGGCTCCGGCGAGGGCGCCGATGCCGGTGCGGGGCATGCCGTTGCGGCGTTCCTCGGCGATGTCCGTCAGCCAGAACTGGCGGACCGTGTTGCGGAAGCCGTCGTTCCACTCACCGGTGCGGTCGCCGGCCGCGCCGAACGAGCCGGTCTTCCAACCGTCGGGTCCGACGTCCCACGGCTCGGCGATGACCAGGGTGTCCTGCAGGTCGGGGTGGTTCCGGATCCGCTCGAGCAGCGGGTGCTGCGGATCGAAGACGTGGTGGGCGTCGCGGGCGAGCGCGGCCATCAGGTCGAAGCGGAAGCCGTCGACCTGCACCTCGCGGGCCCAGTAGACCAGGCTGTCGACGATCAGGTCGGCCGTGGACTCCACCGAGGTGTCCAGGGTGTTCCCGCAGCCGGTGGTGTCGTAGTAGGTGTCCCGGAACGGCGGCGCGGCCTCGGTCCACCGGTACCGCTCCGCGCCGTCGATGCCGCGCAGGCTCGTGGTGGGTCCGCCGAGGCCCTCTTCCGCCGTGTGGTTGTAGACGACGTCGAGCACCACCTGGATGCCCGCTTCGTGCAGCAGCCGGACCATGCCCTTGAACTCGCGCAGGACCGCGGACGCGCCCTCGGCCCGTGCGGGAGCCGAGGCGTGCGCGGCGTGCGGCGCGAAGAACCCGAGCGTGTTGTAGCCCCAGGCGTTCTCGCGGCCGGCGTCCCGCAACCAGTTCTCGGTGTCGAACGCGTGCACCGGCAGGAGCTCGAGCGTCGTGACACCGATCCGGTGCAGGTGCGCGATGGTGCTCTCGTGCGCCACCCCGGCGTACGTGCCGCGCAGGTGCTCCGGCAGGTGCGGGTTCGCGGCGGTCAGGGTGCGGACGTTCGCCTCGTAGACCACGGCGCGGTCGAGCGGGACCGTGGGCTTGACGACGCCGCCCCAGTCGAAGGCGTCGTCCACGACGACGCTCGTCCAGCGGGGCGCGCCGGCCCCGGTGTCGGGTCCGGCCCCGGTGTCGGTTCCGGACCCGGTGTCGGGTGCGCTCTCGGGCACGCCGGTCGGGGCGATGCCACGGGCGTAGGGGTCGAGCAGGGGCCGGGTCGGGTCGAACTCGTTCCGCGGTCCGACGGGCCCGTCGACGAGCAGGTGGTACCGGTCGCCCGGGGCGACGCCTGGGGTCTCGGCCGTCCACAGGTCGGTCGCCGGCAGCCGCTCGAGCGGGTACCGGACCGGCTGCCCGCCCGCTCGCTCGACGACCACGACGACGGCCGTGGCGGTGGCGGACCGCAGGGAGAACCGCGGGACGTCGGCCCCGAGGTCGAACCCCGGGGTGTGGTCGATCGCTGTCTCGTGCACCCGACAAGGGTACGAGGACCGGCGCGTATCCTGGACACCGCTCGTTCCAGGGGGTGCAGATGCCGGTCTACCTCGACCACGCCGCGACGACGCCGATCCTGCCGGAGGCGCTCGCCGCGTTCACCGACGCGCTCGGAACCGTCGGCAACCCGTCCTCGATCCACAGCGCCGGGCAGCGCGCCAAGATGCTGCTCGAGGACGGCCGCGTCGCGGTCGCCCGGTCGCTCGACGCCGACACCGTCGAGGTCGTGTTCACCTCCGGCGGCACCGAGAGCATCAACCTCGCCGTGAAGGGCCTGTTCTGGGCTCGTCAACGCGACCGTGCCCGCCCCCGCATCGTCGTCCCCGGCGGCGAGCACCACGCCACCGTCGACACCCTGACCTGGTTGGAGACGCACGAGGGGGCCGTCATCGACGTGGTCCCGTTGGACGCGCAGGGTCGCGTCGACCTCGTCGGACTGGAGGCACGACTCACCTCCGCCGACGACGTAGCCCTGGTCACGTTCCTGTGGGCGAACAACGAGGTGGGCACCATCCAGCCCGTGGCACGGATCGTGGAGCTGGCGCACGCCGCCGGCGTGCCCGTGCACAGCGACGCCGTCGCCGCCTACGGCCAGGTGCCGGTGTCGTTCGCCGTGTCCGGCCTCGACGCCCTGAGCGTCTCCGCCCACAAGGTCGGCGGACCGGTCGGCATCGGTGCGCTGGTGCTCGGGCGGAAGGCCACCGTCGAGCCCCTCATCCACGGCGGCGGGCAGCAGCGCCAGGTGCGGAGCGGCACGCAGGACGCCCCCGCTGCGGCCTCGTTCGGCGTCGCGGCCACGATGGTCGCCGCCGAGCCGATGCCGCACCCGTCGCTCGTCGCCCTGCGCGACCGGCTCGTCGCCGGTGTCCGTGCCGCCGTGCCGTCCGCCGTGCTGATGGGCGATCCCGACGACCGGCTGCCCGGCAACGCGCACTTCACGTTCCCGGGCTGCGAGGGCGACTCGCTGCTGTTCCTGCTCGACGCGGCCGGGGTCGCCGTGTCGACCGGGTCGGCGTGCCAGGCCGGCGTACCCGAGGCGTCGCACGTGCTGCTCGCGATGGGCCTGTCGGAGCAGGACGCCCGCGGCGCGCTCCGGATCACGCTCGGGCACACCTCGACCGATGCGGACGTCGACGCCTTCCTGGCCGCGCTGCCGGACGCGGTCGCGCGGGCCGGGGCTGCCGGCATGGCGTCGCGGGAGCCGCTGCTCGGGCGCTAGAGCGCCCTCCGGCGGGGGTGCGACGCCGACCGGCCTGCCGCGCCGGTAGGATCGGTGACCATGGTCGAACTGGACTTCACCGAGCAGCTCTCCGCCCTCCGAGAGACCTTCGGCAACATCCGCTCGGTGGTCGACGTCGACCGCCTGCAGCGTGAGATCGCCGACCTCAGCGAGCAGGCGGGCGCCCAGGACCTCTGGGACGACGTCGAGCACGCGCAGCAGGTGACGAGCGCGCTCTCGCACCGGCAGTCGGAGCTCAAGAAGATCACCGACACCGAGCGTCGCATCGACGACCTCGAGGTGCTCGTCGAGATGGCGAACGAGGGCGACGACCAGGACTCGGCCGACGAAGCCGTCGCCGAGCTCAAGGCGATCCAGAAGACCATGGGCGACCTCGAGGTGCAGACGCTCCTCGACGGCGAGTACGACGACCGCCCCGCCGTGATCACCATCCGTGCCGGGGCCGGTGGCGTCGACGCCGCGGACTTCGCCGAGATGCTCATGCGCATGTACCTGCGGTACGCCGAGCAGCACGGCTTCAAGACCACCGTGATGGAGACGTCCTACGCCGAAGAAGCGGGCATCAAGTCCGCCACGTTCGAGGTCGACGCCCCCCACGCCTTCGGCACCCTGTCGATCGAGGCCGGCACCCACCGCCTCGTCCGCATGTCGCCGTTCGGTGCAGCGGGCAAGCGGCAGACCTCGTTCGCCGCGGTCGAGGTCATCCCGCTCATGCCGGAGACGATGGTCATCGACATCCCCGAGAACGACATCCGCGTCGACGTCTTCCGCTCGTCGGGCCCCGGCGGGCAGTCCGTCAACACGACGGACTCCGCGGTGCGCCTGACGCACATCCCGACCGGCACCGTCGTCTCGATGCAGAACGAGAAGTCGCAGATCCAGAACCGTGCGGCCGCCATGCGCGTGCTGCAGTCGCGCCTGCTCCTCCTGAAGAAGGAAGAGGAGAACGCGAAGAAGAAGGAGCTCGCCGGCAACATCACGGCGAGCTGGGGCGACCAGATCCGGTCCTACGTGCTGGCGCCGTACCAGATGGTCAAGGACCTGCGGAGCGAGCACGAGGTGAACAACCCCTCAGCCGTGTTCGACGGCGACCTGGACGGCTTCATCAACGCCGGCATCCGCTGGCGCAAGCAATCCGTCGACGCGTAGGGGTTCGTGAGCCGCGCGCCTCGCTTGCTTTCCAAGCGGGGCGACCTACCCTGATCCGGTCATGATCAAATTCGACCAGGTCACCAAGGTCTACTCGGGCAACCCGAGTCCGGCGCTCGACAACCTCACCCTCGAGATCCTCAAGGGCGAGTTCGTGTTCCTCGTGGGCGCCTCGGGTTCCGGCAAGTCCAGCTTCCTGCGCCTCGTGCTCAAGGAGGAGAAGCCCTCCCGTGGCCAGATCCACGTGCTCGGGCAGCGCCTCGGGTCCCTGGCGTCGCGGAAGGTCCCGTACTTCCGGCGCAACCTCGGCGTCGTCTTCCAGGACTTCCGACTCCTGCCCAACAAGAACGTCTTCGACAACGTCGCGTTCTCGCTGCAGGTGATCGGCAAGAGCAAGGGCTTCATCAGCGAGGCCGTCACCGACGTGCTGAAGCTCGTCGGGCTCGCGGGCAAGGCGACCCGCATGCCGCACGAGCTCTCCGGTGGTGAGCAGCAGCGCGTGGCGATCGCCCGCGCCGTCGTCAACAAGCCGGCGATCCTGCTGGCCGACGAGCCCACCGGCAACCTGGACCCCACCACGTCCGCCGGCATCATGGCGCTCCTCGAACGCATCAACCAAGGAGGCACCACCGTGCTCATGGCGACCCACGACGCGAGCATCGTGAACCAGATGCAGCGTCGGGTCATCGAGCTGTCGAACGGCACGGTCCTCCGTGACGAGCAGTCCGGCGGCTACCAGACCCAGGCGGTCCCGATCCAGCGCGGCACCGTGTCGAACACGACCGGCATCCAGACCATCCCGGGGCTCATCCGATGAGGCTCGGGCTCGTCATGTCCGAGGTCGGCTCGGGCCTGCGGCGCAACGCGTCGATGGTCGTCTCCGTCGTCCTCGTGACCTTCATCTCGCTCACCTTCGTCGGGACCGCGATCCTGCTCCAGATGCAGATCAACCAGATGAAGGGGTACTGGTACGACCGGGCGCAGGTCGCCGTCTACCTGTGCACCGACACCGACACCACCGGCAACTGCACGGGTGCCAAGGCCACCGAGGACCAGCGGAAGCAGGTCCAGGCCCAGCTCGAGTCGTCCACCCTCAAGCCGTACATCGAGAAGACGTACTACGAGGACCAGGACCAGGCGTTCACCCGCTTCAAGGAGCAGTTCAAGGACTCCGCGGCGACCGAGTTCGTCAAGCCCGAGTACCTCAACGAGACCTTCTGGGTGAACCTGAAGAACCCGTCGCAGGCCGACGTCCTCGTCGAGAGCCTGTCGAAGGTCGCCGGTGTGCAGAGCGTCGTCGACCAACGCGGCTACCTGCAACCGATCTTCAACCTGCTCAACGCGTCGTCGTACACGGCGATCGGCATCGCGGCGCTCATGCTCGTCGCCGCCGTGCTCCTCATCGCGACCACGATCCGGTTGTCCGCCTTCAGTCGCCGGCGAGAGCTCGGCATCATGCGGCTGGTCGGTGCGTCGAACCGGTTCATCCAGACGCCGTTCGTGCTCGAGGGGGTGATCGCCGCCGCCATCGGAGCCGTCCTGGCGGGTGGTGCCATCACCGCGGTGGTGTGGTTCTTCGTCCGGAACTTCCTGGCCGAGCGCTTCACCGGCACGGCGTTCATCGGCATGGGGGATGCGGCCATCGTGGTGCCGTCGGTGATCGTCATCGGGGTGTTGCTCGCCGCGGTGTCGGCGTCGATCGCCATCCGCCGCTACCTCAAGGTCTGATCCGCCGCGCCGGGAAGGTGCGTGGGGCGCCCGCTGTTGGGTAGTGTGTAGGGCTGCGCAGCGCAGTGCCCGGAACGAGAGGAGTCGTCATGGCGAAGGAACGCGGTGAGAAGATCGTCGCGACGAACCGTCGCGCCCGACACGACTACCTCATCGAGGACACCTACGAGGCCGGCATGGTCCTGTCCGGCACCGAGGTGAAGTCCCTGCGCATGGGTCGTGCCTCGCTGGTCGACGGGTACGCCTACATCGACCGGGGCGAAGCCTGGATCGATGCGGTGCACATCCCCGAGTACACCGAGGGCACGTGGAACAACCACGCACCTCGGCGCAAGCGCAAGCTGCTCCTGCACAAGCAGCAGATCGTGAAGATCTCGCACAAGACGGCTCAGGGCGGCTACACGCTGGTGCCGTTGCAGATCTACTTCCACGACGGCCGAGCGAAGATCGAGATCGCCGTCGCGAAGGGCAAGCGCGAGTTCGACAAGCGTCAGGCCATGCGGGAGAAGACCGACAAGCGTGAGGCCGAGCGGGCCATGCGCACGAAGAACCGCGTCGGCGAGTAGCGGCCTCGCACCTCGGTCGGCTAGACTGAGGGACTGCTCCGATCGGAGCAGTCGCAACACAACTCAACAGCGTGACAGCGGCTCGCACGTCCGGCCCGCATGGGGATGATCGGTTTCGACATTGCCTGTGTGCCGACGGGAAGCGGGCCGAGGACCCACGGTTATCTCGTGAACGATCCGTGGAAAACAACAAGTGCCAATTCCAAGCGCACTGACTTCGCTCTCGCTGCGTAAGCAGCCCAGCACATGAAGTCCGTCGGCCAGGTGACCGTCCCCTAACCTGATCCCGGCGTCATCCAGAGGACTTGCTGCACGGTTGCGCCTCAGGGCCGTGCGGGACTTGCACTGAGACTGGGCCCGTCGTCCTAGAAGCCGGTAGCAAAGGACGGGGCCGAGCAGAACGAACTATCCGGATACGCCCGTAGAAGACGTCGAATTGCAGCGATGGACGGGGGTTCGATTCCCCCCATCTCCACCATTCGCCGGTCGTCGAGCCGCTGTCACCGTTGACCGAACGCCCCGCCACCGTCTTTGGACGATGCCGGGGCGTTCGCTGTTCGGCCACTTCGCAGGACTACGATCCGTTGCAGGCGCCGGGACACGCCCGTGCCGACCCCGAACGGAAGGCCCCCACGTGGTGCAGGAGATCGCGATCCGAGTCCGTCTGCGCGAGCAGGAGCGAGTGGTGCTCGCCGACTACGAGCGGATCGTCGGGTCCGTCGCGACGGTCGCAGCCCTCGCTGCCTGGCTGCCCACGCCAGACGCTCGCCTGGTCGTCCGCGGCCGGGGTGCCGAGCCCGTGCGCCTCGAGACCGTCACCTACGGTTCGGTCGTCGAGATGCTCGTCGTGCTCGACCAGCGCTCGGCTGCCGTTGAGCGGGGTGCTGCAGCGATCGCGGCACTGATCGAGTCGGTGCGGCACGAGCACGTCGCCGACGACGTGGCCGGGGTCGCCGGTGAGCTGGACCGCCTGGACCGCGCTGCGCCGCGTGGGCGGTCGGTCGTCGAGCGGACGCTCCGCACGTTCCTCGAGGGTGCGCGGGCCGACGTCCTGGCACGCAGGACCACGACCCGTGTGCGGACCGCGCAGGCGCTGTTGCGTCTCGCCGAAGACGACGCGGTGCTCACCGTCGAGCGGGTCACCGACGCGCTCGCGCCCGTACTCGAGGAGCGCGCGGTCGATGTCGCGCTGGACACGGGTTCCGCCGTGGTCGTCGAGCCGATCGACGGGGTCGAGTCGCCGGAGCAGGCGACGGTCCTGCCCTTGCCCTCGGCGCAAGCGAAGCAGGAGAAGTCGGAGAAGAAGCCGTCCAAGAAGCAGGACGACGGCAAGAAGAAGTCGGACGAGAAGAAGTCCGACAAGAAGAAATCCGACAAGAAGAAGTCCGACAAGAAGAAGTCGGACAAGAAGGACGACGGCAAGAAGAAGAAGTCCAAGAAGTAGCAGCCTGAGTGCTTATACAGCACAATTGTTTCCGGCGTGTTACAAAATCCGGCCAAGCCGCGGCCACGGTGCCAGAGTCGATGAGCGCGACCCCCGTTCGTGGGGCGCGCTCACTCGACGGGAGCAGCAGTGGCTACAACGACGACGCCGGCGTTGCCGGACTCCGGCCTCAAGCGGAACGTGGGCTTCATCGGGCTCATCTGGGCCTCGACGGGGTCGATCATCGGCTCCGGATGGCTCTTCGGGTCGCAGGAGGCCCTGAAGACCGCGGGCCCGGCCGCGATCATCTCGTGGCTCATCGGTGGTGTGGCGATCCTCGTCCTCGCCCTCGTGCACGCCGAACTCGGCGGCATGTTCCCGATCGCGGGCGGAACGGCGCGGTTCCCCCACATCGCGTTCGGGGGCATCGCCGGTGCGTCGTTCGGCTGGTTCTCCTGGTTGCAGTCCGTGACCGTCGCCCCGATCGAGGTCGAGGCGATGATCAAGTACGCGCAGCACTGGCAGTTCGCGCACCCGTGGCTGCACACCACGACGGTGGACGGGGAGACGCAGCAGCTGCTCACCAGCGCGGGCATCGCGGTCGCCGTCGTCCTCATGGCGGTGGTCACCGTGATCAACCTGCTCAGCGTCCGGATCCTCGCGAACACGAACTCGGCGGCGACGTGGTGGAAGGTCGCCATCCCGCTGCTGGTCATCATCGTGCTGGCGTTCAGCGGGTTCCACGGCTCGAACTTCACGGCGGCCGACGGCTTCATGCCCGAGGGCGCCAAGGGGGTCCTGGCGGCGGTGTCCACCTCCGGCATCATCTTCGCCTTCCTGGGCTTCGAGCAGGCCGACCAGCTCGCAGGCGAAGCGAAGAACCCGCGGCGGGACATCCCGCGCGCCGTCATCGGCTCGGTGCTCATCGGGCTGGTGATCTACCTGCTGCTGCAGGTCGTGTTCCTCGGGGTGCTCCGGTCGGATGCGATCCAGGGGTCCTGGGCCACCGCGGACTTCACGAAGTACACCGGTCCGTTCGCCGACATCGCGATGGCTGCGGGCCTCACGTGGCTGGCGGTGGTCATCTTCATCGACGCGATCATCTCGCCGGCGGGCACCGGCCTGATCTACGTGACGGCGACGAGCCGCATCTCCTACGGACTCAGTCGCAACGGGTACTTCCCGAAGGCGTTCGAGTGGACGACGAAGCAGGGTGTGCCGTGGGTCGGGCTCGTCACGGCGTTCGTCGTCGGCTGCGCGTGCTTCGCACCGTTCCCCTCGTGGCAGGGGCTGGTGAGCCTCATCACGAGCGCGTCGGTCCTGATGTACGCCGGCGCCCCGTTGGCGCTCGGTGCGTTCCGGAAGCGGATCCCGGAGATCGAGCGCCCCTACCGGATGCCCGCCGCCGCGGTGCTGTCGCCGATCGCGTTCATCGTCGCGAACCTCATCATCCTGTGGACCGGGTGGGACACCGACTGGAAGCTCGGCGTCGCGATCCTCATCGGTGCCGTGGTGATCATCCTGAACAACGTGTTCCGCGGTGCCTCCAGCGTCCGGCCGCGCTGGGACTGGAAGGCGGCGCAGTGGCTGCTGCCCTACCTGATCGGCATGGGGCTCATCGTGTTCCTCAGTGACTTCGGTCCGCTGACGCACCCGGTGTTCCCGTTGTGGATCGACATCGTCGTGGTCGCGGTGTTCTCGTTGGTGATCTACTACTGGGCGATCAACTCCGCCTCGGACCGTGCGGAGATCCTCCGCACGGCCGACGACGTGCGTGACGTCGAGGAATCAGGCGTGGTCGAGCCGGTGCACCACTAGAAGTCGAACAAGTTCACCCCTAAAAGTCGAACAGGTTCGCCCGGAAGCCCCCGGCGCCGTACTCCCGCCGCAGGAGCCCACGGCGCCGGAGCACCGGCACCAGGTCGCCGAACATCCGGTGGATCTGCGCCGGGTGCAGGTCGCCCGAGAAGATGATGCCGTCGTTGTCGGCGTCCGACCCGAGCTCCTCGATGAAGTCGGCGAACTCGTCGGCGGTCCCCACGAAGCCCTCGCGCGAGGACACCCGCCCCTTGCGGGCCTTGCGTTCCAGGAGCGCGCGCAGCGGGGCGCCCGGGGTGTCGCCGAGCAGCCCGCGGATCGTGCCGGCGGAGACGTGGTCACCGAAGGTCCCGTCGGGCACGGGAGCATCGAGGTCGAGCGCGAGCAGGTCCGTCTCGGAGTCGCTCGACCACGCGATCGCCGCGGTCCGCAGGTCGTCGTCGGACGGGTGCCGGGACGCCTCGACGATCCGGTCGGCCTCGTCGGACGACGAGACGATCTCGGGCTTGAGGACGAACAGGATGCGCAGGTCGGCGGCCGTGCGTCCGGCGGCCTGCGCTGCGGCGATCACGCGACCGCGGTAGTCCGCCACCGCCGCGGCCGACAGGGGCGCGAGCGCGAGTTGCACGTCCGAGTGGGTGCCGGCGAACGCGAGGCCCCGACCGGAGCCACCGGGGGAGACGACCACCGGGTCCGAGTCGAGGGGCAGCGCGTTGAGCGGGCCGTCGGCGGTGAAGTACGCGCCCTCGTGGTGGAACGCGTCGAGGGCGTCGCCGTCGGCGAAGCGCCAGTCGGAGGGATCCCCGACGTACCCGGACGATCCCCACGAGTGCCAGAGCCGGCGGAGCAGCGTGATCCACTCCTCGGCCCGGTCGTACGCCTGGTCGTGCGGCAGCGGCGGCAGACCGGCGTGCCGGGCACTGCCGACGTCGGTCACGACGTTGATGCCGAGGCGCTCCGACGACAGGTGCGCCAGCGTGGCGAACTGTCGTGCAGCCAGGTACGGCGGCGTGAACCCGGCGTTGACGGTCGGCGCGATGCCGATGTGCGAGGTCGCCGCGAACAGGTACGGCGCGAGCAGCAACGGGTCGTGCTTCGGGCCGCCGTACGCCTGGCGGATGCGCAGGTCGAGCGTCGACGGGTTGCCGAGCGAGATGGCGTCCTCGGCGATCACCAGGTCCATGCCGGCCTGCTCGAGCGTGCGGACGGACTGCTGGTACAGGTCGGGCTTGGTCCAGTCGTGGCCCCAGTCCCAGTCCGAGCGCCCCCACGCCTGCGGGCCGAACCCGCGCGAGAAGAAGTACCCGAAGTGTTGCGGTCGTGCCATCGTCTAGAGCTCCTCCGAGATCACGTGCGTGCCCGGGACCGAGTGTTCCAGGGACGCGCGCTCCGCGTCGGACGCGCTCACCGGGCTCGCAGGCTCGCCCGGCGCGATCCGCGCGTCGCTGGCGCGCCGCCCCTGAGCGGATCGCGCCCGGTCATCATTGCCGTCTGCGGAACGCAACGCGGCGAACCCGCGTTCCAGGTCGCGGAGCAGGTCCGCGACGTCCTCGATGCCGACCGACAGTCGGATCAGGCCGTCGTCGATGCCCTGGTCGGCGCGCTCCGCGGCGGTCTTTCCGGCGTGCGTCGTCGTCGCGGGGTGCAGGATCAGCGAGCGGACGTCGCCCAGGTGGGTCATCCGGCTGAACAGCTGGACGCTGTCGATGAAGGTGTGCGCGGCGGCTTCGCCGCCCGCCAGCGTGAACGCGAAGACGGAGCCGGCTCCGCGCGGCAGGTAGCGCTGGGCGAGGTCGTGGAACGGACTGGAGGCCAGACCCGCGTGGTCGACGCTCGTCACCTCCGGCTGTGCTTCCAACCACTGCGCCACCGCCAGCGCGTTCGCGCTGTGGCGTTCGACGCGCAGGCTCAGCGTCTCGATGCCCTGACGGATCAGGAACGCGTTGAACGGCGACGGGGTCGGGCCGATGCGCGAGGCGACGACGTCACGAGCGAAGACGACGAACGCCCGGTTGCCGTAGCGCTCGACGTAGCTGTCGCCGCCCAGCGACCGCTCCGGGCTGGTGAGGTGCTGCCAGCGCTCGGGGGAGGCGGACCAGTCGAACCTGCCGCCGTCGACGACGACGCCACCCAGGCCCGCGCCGTGGCCGGACAGGAACTTCGATGCCGAGTGGATGACGATGTCGGCGCCGTGCTCGACCGGGCGGACCAGGTACGGCGTCGCCAGGGTGTTGTCCACGATCAGCGGGACCCCGGCACGGTGCGCGGTGTCGGCGACGCCGGTGATGTCGAGGACGTCGTTCTTCGGGTTCGGGATCGTCTCGGCGAAGAACGCCTTCGTGTTCGGTCGGACGAGCCGTGCCCACTCGTCGGGGTCGCGCTGGTCGGCGACGAAGTCGACCTCGATGCCGAGGCGGCCGAGGTTCTGCACGAGGAGCCCCTTGGTGCCCTCGTAGATGCTGCGGGCGGCGACGACGTGGTCGCCGGCCTGCAGGAGGCCGAGGAACGTGATGGTGGCCGCCGCCTGGCCGCTGCCGACGAGGATCGCCTCGACGCCCCGCTCGAGCAGGGCGACGCGGCGCTCGACGTCGGCGTTCGTCGGGTTGCCGAGGCGGGTGTAGGTGTAGCCGTCCTCGGTGCCGGCGAAGCGATCGCGCGCCTGGTCGAAGTCGTCGAAGAGGAAGCCGGAGGACATGTGGATGGCCGGGATCCGTGCGCCGTGCCCTGCGTCGGGCACGAAGCCGCCGTGCACCTGTTCGGTCGAGAAACCGTGATCGTCGTTCGCCATGGGACACCTCCGGGAGTCGTCTGGCGGTAGCCTCGCAGCCTTCGCTGCGTGGACAGGCGATTGCGGCGTTCCGTTACGCGGAACCGGGGTGCGGCGGGGTCGCGGCGGAGCCCTGGCGGCTGCCACGATGGGGGCATGGCGACCGACGAAGCGACCCTGATCATCCGCGATGTCCGTCCGTGGGGTGGTGCACGGTCGGACATCCGGGTGGCAGACGGCCGCATCGTCTCGGTCACCGCGACCGGAGCGGGCGACGGCGTCGCGAGCGGTGCCAGTGCCAGTGCCAATTCCGATGCCGATGCCGATGACGGTCCGCGGGTCGTCGACGGGCGCGGCCAGCTCGCGCTGCCTGGGTTCGTCAACACGCACGCCCACGTCGACAAGAGCTGGTGGGGGCACGAGTGGGAGTCGTACGGCGGCGAGCCCGGCACGCAGGGGCGCATCGCGCACGAACGAGCTCGGCGTGACGCCCTCGGGATCCCGAGCGAACCCGTCGCCACCCGGGTCCTGCGCGAGGGGCTGCGCACCGGCACCACCCGGGTCCGCACGCACGTCGACGTCGACCTCGGCGTCGGGCTGCGGGGGATCGAGGCCGTTCGTGCGGCGGCCGACGCGCTCGACGGTGCGGTCGAGGTGTCGATCGTCGCGTTCCCGCAGGATGGCGTGCTGCGACGGCCCGGTGTGCTCGACCTGCTGCGGCAGGCGGCGACGGCCGGAGCCGACCACATCGGTGGGCTCGACCCGTCGCTGATCGACCGCGACCCGGTCGGGCAGCTCGACGGCCTGTTCGCCATCGCCGCCGACACCGGGTGCGGCATCGACATCCACCTGCACGAGCCCGCCGAGCTCGGTGCGTTCGCGTTCGACCTGGTGCTCGACCGGGTGGAGCAGCTCGGCATCGCACCGGGCAGGGTGAACATCGCCCACGGATTCGCGATCGTCGACGTCGATCCCGTGCGTCGCCGCGACCTGCTCGCCCGGATGGCGTCGCTCGGCGTCACGATGACCACGGTCGCCCCGGTACGGATGCGACAGCTTCCCCTGCACGAGTTCGACGACGCCGGCGTGCGGTTCGGCTTCGGCACCGACGGCATCCGCGATCTGTGGAGCCCCTACGGCGACGGCGACCTGCTCGGCATCGCGTGGCAGTACGCGCGGGCCGGCGGTGTTGTGCGGGACGCGGACCTGACCCGCGTGGTGGAGCTCGCCACGCGCGACGGTGCCCGGTTCGTCACCGACGAGGCGCACGACCTCGTGGCGGGGGCGCGTGCCGACGTGGTGCTGCTCGACGCCGAGAACCCGATGGACGCCCTGGTGCGACGGGTGCCGCGGTCGCTCGTGGTCTCCGGTGGCCGGGTGTTCGACCCCGCAGAGCTCGCGCAACGCCCCTGGGAGTAGGCGCAGGGCTGCGCACCCGTTCTGCGACATTGCACGAGTCGATCACCGCGTGGATCGTCGCGGACGTGGTGCGAGCACGACGAGCGAGGCGTCAGCCGCGGTAACCGACCGATGCGACGGCCGCCGACAGCCGGCCGGGCAGCCCCGGCGGGATCTCGGCCGGCAGGGCGTCGAGCACGAACCAGCGGACGTCGTCGCTCTCATCGCTGACCGCCGTCACCACCGACGGGTCGGCGAGGGCGACGAAGCCGACGTCCCAGTGCGCCGCGCAGGCGAACCCGCCGCCGAGCTCGTGCCGGTCCAGGTCCGCGATGCGGTCGTCGACGAGCTCGAGGTCGGTGATGCCGGACTCCTCGCGGGCCTCGCGACGAGCGGCGCCGGCCAACGAGACATCCGACGGCTCGAGGTGCCCGCCGAACTGCACCCAGAAGCCGCCCTTGCGGTGCAGGCAGAGCAGCACCCGGGCCAGGTCGGGTGAGAACACGAAGCACGACGCGGTGAGGTGGTCCGGGCCGCCGTCACGCCACAGGGAGGCATCCCCTCGGGCGGCGACGAACGCGGCGAACGCATCGCGGTGCCGATCGTCAGCGGTGGCGAGGGCGGTGGTGGCGGTGTCGAGCAGCACCGCACCATCCTCCCAGGTGGTGAGGGGGACGCGGTGGGTGGCGGCGACGCGGAACGACGAGGTCGACGTCGTACGACATCGAGGGCGTCGTTCCGCGTCGACCACGGCAGGCCGTCAGAAGAGTGCGCGCACGCCCGCAACCACGGTGTCCCAGACCTCGAGCAGCGGGACCCGTGCGAGCCACACCGCGAGGCCGTTCACCAGCACGAACAGCACGAACCAGACCCCCGCCGGCACCCGCATCTCGGCTGCGGCGATGTGGAAGTCCGTCTGCACGCGGGCGCCGGTGAGCAGCCACCGTGCGACCTGCACGACCGAGCGCAGTCCGTCGACGACGAAGAACGCCCCGACGGCGGCGACCAGGAGCACCGTGACCTCGGACGGACGCAGCGCCACCCACAGCGCCAGGACGTCGAAGCCGAGCACGACGAGCAGCCCGAACCAGTTCCGCACGAACACCAGCGCCACGAGCCCGATCACACCGAGCACCGCGACGGGCAGCCATCGCGAGCCGTGCAGCACCCCGGTCACCAGGAGCACCCCGGCCCAGAGCGGCGCGCTGTACCCGGCGTAGAGGTTGAGGATCCGGACGAGCCAGCGGATGCCGCCGGGGACCCGGCCGAGCTGGACCCAGGCCTCGCCGGAGCCGTCCGGGTGCAGGTCGATGCGTTGGATGCGGCCGCCGAACGGGACGACGACGATGCAGTGCCCGACCTCGTGCGCGATGGTCGCGGCGATCCGCGCGACGCGTCCGACGAGCGGCAGGAACGGCAGGAGCGCGCCGACGACGAGCGCGACGAACACGAGGGGCGGGGCTGCGGTGGTCAAGGGACCAGCATCGCAGCCGTGTCCCGCGAACTGCCCGAGACCCGGCGGCGACGACGATGTGGAACGACATCCTCGACGTCGTACGACATCGACAACGTCGTTCCGAGTCGCCGCCCGGCCGGCCCGCGCGCCCGGGCTCAGCCCAGGACGGTCGGCCCGGCCACCACGACGACGAGCACCGTCGTCATGGCGATCGCGAACGCCGTGAGCACGACCAGGAACGTCGTCAGGTGGTTCATCCGACCGCGCATCACTCGACCGTCACCGACTTCGCCAGGTTGCGCGGCTTGTCGACGTCGCAGCCGAGCTGCAGCGCGAGTTCGCGGGCGAGCATCTGCAGCGGCACGACGGCCTCGAGCGGACCCCACGGCGCCGCCATGGCGCCCCAGGCGAGTCCGCCGGAGCCGCGGCTGCCGAGCGCCGGGATGTCGGAGCCTTCGCCGCCGATGGTGATGACGAACCCGCCGCGGGCCCGGACCTCGGCGATCGCCGACTGGATCTTCGGCTCGCCGTGGTCGATCACGACGACGGGGGTGCCCTCGTCGACGAGGGCGAGCGGACCGTGCTTCAGCTCGCCCGCGGGGTACGCCTCGGCCCAGCGGTAGCTGAGCTCCTTGAGCTTGAGTGCACCCTCGGCGGCGTACGGCAGGCCGGCACCGCGGCCGAGGAACAGGAAGCCGGTGGCCTCCTTCACGCTCGACACCAGGAGCGGCATCCGGTCGGCGGACACCTGCGTGGCGTGCTCGATGCGTGCCGGCAGGTCGAGCAGTTCGTCGACGAGCGCGTGGGCACGTGCGACCTCGATGCGGCCGGACGCCACGAGCGCGGAGATCACCGCGGCGACGCCGACGACGACCTGCGCGGTGAACGTCTTCGTCGCGGCGACGCCGATCTCCGGACCGGCGTGGCAGTCGAGCACGGCGTCGGCGCGACGGGCGAGCGAGGAGTGCATGTTGTTCGTGAGCGCGAGCACCGGGTGGCGGTCCTCGAAGCGGTCGAGCGCGCGGAGGACGTCGGCGGTCTCGCCGGACTGGCTGATCGCGACGACGAGGGTGTCAGGGCCGAGGACGGCCTGGTCGGCCTCGCTGGCGACGACGATGTCGGTGGGGACGCCGCCGATGCCGCGCAGCGCGGTGGCGATCACCTGGCCGGCGTTGAGCGAGGTGCCGCAGGCGACGATCGCCAGGCGCTGGAAGGCTGGCAGCCCGAGGCCGACCCACATGCTGCCGTCCGCGGTGCGGCGGGCGATGCGGTCCAGGATCGTGCTGACGACGTCGGCCTGCTCGCCGATCTCCTTCGCCATGTGGTCGGGGTGGTCGCCGAGGTCCAGCGCGGTGGCGGCGAACGGCGACGGGGTGGGGAACGGCACGGGGACGGTGATCCCGTTCGACGACCAGGTCCAGGCCTCGCCGAGCTCGACGACGTCACCGTCGCGGAGCGCCACGAAGGTCTCGCACCACTCGGCGATCGCACCGATGTCGCTCGCCACGAAGTCGCCGCGGGCGGACCGGGCGACGACGAGCGGGGAACGGTCCGCGGCCACGACCATCCGGCCGTCGCGGGCGTCGAGGACGACGATCGCCCACGACCCCTCGAGCTGCGCGGTCGCGATCTGCACGGCGAGCATCAGGTCCGGGTCGACGGCCAGTGCGCGCTCGACGAGGTGCGCGATGACCTCGGAGTCGACCTCGGAGCGGAACCGGTGGCCCTGCGCTGTGAGCATGTCACGCAGGCGGTCGGCGTTCTCGATGATGCCGTTGTGCACGATGCTGATCCGGCGCGAGCAGTCGGCGTGCGGGTGGGCGTTCGCTTCGCGCACGGCACCGTGCGTGGCCCAGCGGGTGTGGCCGATGCCGACGCCGGTCAGGGCGTCGCCGGACCGGGCGGCGACGAGCGTGCGCAGGTCCCCGACGCGGGAGACCGAGCGGATCGTCTCGGTGCGTCCGGCGGCGGTCCGGACGGCGATGCCGGCGGAGTCGTAGCCGCGGTACTCGAGTCGTTCGAGTCCGTCGAGCAGGTAGGGCGTCGCGTCGTCAGACACGCGGGCCGCGATGATGCCGCACATCGGCTGTCCCTTCGGGGGAACGGGGTGGGGGAGTGGAGCGGGGGTTCGGCACCGACCGCCGTCGGGTCTGCCGCGCGTCCGGGCCCTCGCGGTCCTGACCGGCGCCCGTCCTCGGATCAGGCGAGGACGGACGACGGAGTGGGTGGGCCACGAGGTTCGGGTACCGGACGGGGTACCGCGGTCTGGCCCCTCGGGAGGGGCACGGCGGTCGGTGCATGAGAAGCCTCACCCGGCGACGCCGCCACGGCAACAGTCGTCGACTGCTCTTGCGGTTCCCCGCGTGCGGGGGACGCCGCGGTGCGGTCGCGTGCGGACTCCCGCAACGCACGCGCGCGACGCACACCGCGTCCTGGAAAGGGAAAAGGCGGACGGGAGGCCCGGTACCAGCTGGTACCGGGCCTCCCGTCCGCCTCGTGCTCGCGTCGACTACGTGAGCAGCGCGACCAGGTGGGAGCGCGACCGCGCGCCCACCTTGCGGTAGATCTGCGTGAGCCGCAGCTCCACCGTGCGCTGCGACATGAACAGCGACGACGCGATCTCGCGGTTGCGGTAGCCCTCCGTCACCTTCTGCACCACGGCGCGCTCCTCGGCCGTGAGCGAGGTGAGCACCGCCGAGGCGTCCGGAGCGCTCCGGGGCGTCCCCGGCATCGACGCGGACAGCACCGGTGCGGACCGGAGCGACGGCCCCGTGCCGAACGGCGGCATGGCCGCTGCCGGTGCGGGGGTGACGAGGGGACGGCGCATGCCGGCCGCCTCGTACGCCGCCGCTGCTGCCGCACCGAGACGCGGACGCTCGGCGGGGTTGCCGACCGTCGCGAGGGCCGCGAACGTCCGTGCCCGCTCGAACTGCGAGTCGTGCGGCTGGAACAGCTCCAACGCGCGGCGACGGGCGGTGTCCCGGGTGGTGTCGTCGGCGACGAGCGCGAGGCTCCTCGCCAGCACGAGCGCACCCCAGCGACCCGGTCGGGCGTGGTGGTCCGCAGCGAGCCGCGCGGTGATGGTACGGGCATCGTCGATCCGTCCGAGGCGTGCGTACGCCTCGACCAGGTCGCCGAGGTGCCGGAGCACCGCGGGGTTCCGCAGGGACCGACCGATGGCGTCCGCCGCTTCGAGTGCGGCGGCTGCCTCCTCCAGTCGGCCATCGAGCAGCAGGACCCGACCGCGGAGCGCGTGCAGCTTCGCCGTCGCACCCCACAGGCGGCTCGTCGAACGGTGCTCGAGGCACCGGTCCACGACCGCCAGGGCATCGGCGGAGCGCCCCTCGGCGAAGTGCCGCCAAGCGATCGCGATGGCCCGCGACGGCTCACGGAGCCGTTCGACCACCGAGGAACCGGCCTCCCACACGTCGATCGCGCGGAGCGCCTGCCGGAAGTTCCCGGAGCGCACCTCGTTCTCGGCGGTCAGGTAGCGGGCCGCCTCGGTCCACACCGGCGCCGTCTGCGGGCCACGGGCGAGGACGAGTGCGAACACCCGACGCGCGCTCCGGTACCGCTCAGCGATGCTCAGCGCGTGGGCGAGGAGCAGCAGGGCCGGGTCGGACATCGCCAGCAGCACCGACGTCGCGAGTCCGTCGTGCAGGTCGGTGTCGGACGGCAGGGTGCCGTCGATCGCGGCGATGAGCTCCCGCGCGGTCGTCGTGATCTCCAACGTGTGCGGAGACGCCGACGCCTCGAGGGGCTCGACGCGGTGCAGCAGGTCCTTCGCCTGGTCGAGCTCCCACGCCTCGGCACGGAAGCACGCCACCATGGCCATCAGCCCGGCGACCGCGTCCACGTCGGCCGGCTCGGTCGCGTCCACCGACACGAGGAGTTCGTCCGCGTGCACGGCGTCGCCACTGAGGTACTGCGCCGAGTACTGCAGGCGCAGCCGGCGGACCTCGTGCGCCGTCGTCCGGAACGGACGGAGCGCGGCGAGGTAGCGCGCGGCGAAGCCGAGCAGCCGGTTGCCGAGCAGGGCCTCAGCGACCCCGAGCAGCGCGACGAGCTCGTCCTCGGTGCCACCACCGACGTGCAGGGCACGCTCGGTGAGGGCGATCGCGGCGTGCACGTTGCCGTCCACCACGTAGGACCGTGCGGCGCCGAGCAGCGCGACCACGTCGGGGACGTCGTCGACGAAGCTCCGGTGCCACGCGGCTGCCCGGGGGTCGGACTCGGCGCTCGCCGTGGCCAGCGCGGCGTGCGCCGCGCGGCGGTCACGGGCGGGCATCCGCCAGTAGAGCGCGGACCGGACCAGGGGGTCGCGGACCGTCACGCTCTGGCCCCGCACGGTGGCGAGGCCTGCTCCGACCAGGTCGTCCAACTCGTCGCGGTCCCAGGCCGTGGTCTTCGCGACCGGCACCAGGGCGAGTTTCGCGAGGACGTCCAGATCTCGTCCCGCGGCGGACCCGAGTGCGAGGGCTGCGAGGGCCTCGGTCGTCGGAGTGGGTCGGAGCGGGAGCACGATCGGCTCCGCGCCGGTGAGCTGCTCGCGGCTGAGCACCGCGAGTTGTTCGCGGAGCGCGCCGGGGTTGCCACCGGTCTCCGCGGCGAGGACGGCGAGGACGCCGTCGTTCGCTTCTTCCGGTGCCATGGTCCGGGCGAGGACGAGAGCTTCGTCGGACGGCAGCGGCTCGATTCGGAGCGCCGGCAGGGCCGCGAGCGGACCGTCCGACGGCACCGAACGGACCGTCGCCACGACGCGCAGGGCGGTGCCTGCGAGTCGGCCGGCGAGGAACGCGATGAGCTCCTGGCTCTCGACGTCCATGCGGTCGAGGTCGTCGATCAGCACGAGCGTCGGCGGCAGGGTGAGGGCGTGCACGGCGTCGAGGAAGTCGTGCGCCGCCGCCAGCCCGGCGGTCACGGGGACCGCCGTCTCACCCGTCTGCAGGAGATGGGCGATGTGGGCCGTCGCACGAGGGTCGTCGAGCGCGGTGAACAAGGAGGTCACGCCGGCCAGCGGCCAACGGGATTCACTCCCGTTGACACCGACCCGCACGACGGGGAGGGAAACGCGGTTCGAGACCGCGTCGAGGACGCTGCTGCGTCCGGAACCAGGGTCGCCGACCACGACCATCGCGGACTCCCGAGGGAGTACAGCGAGGGTCGCAATCCGGTCGACCTCGAGACGTCGACCGGTGAGTGCCATGACTCACCGGCCTCCGGGCCCGGAAGCGGATCCTGCGGAGAGGTCGTCGGCGAACGCTGCGAGCGCTGCGACGGGGCGCCGTGAGGCGGACCGGACTGCTGCACGGTGGGTGGCCGTGTCGGAGTGCGGACGGATGGCGGCGACTGCGCGCGCGCCGGAGCTGTCGTGGATTGAATGCGGTCGACGAGTGAGGGTGCACTCGGTTCCGCTCGGGAACGATGATGTCATCGTCTGTATCACCCCTCGGGTTAGGGTCTTCGGACGAACACGAGAGGCCGTGCACGTGCACTCGGATCTAGGGAACCCAGGTGCTTGCGTGACCTTCCGTAGGAGCACGATAACTCAGGTCCTGACCATCTGAGCCGCCCCGCGCACCGCGTATCCGGCAACGGTGCCCCCAGTCCGGGGGGCCACGACGAGGGGGTGTCACCCGCCCGGGGGGTGGGTCTCGCCCGCCCGGAGGCCGGTCGGTGTACGAACGATGGTGATGTCCAGCGCTGACCCGACCGACGCCCGCCTCGACGACCGCACGCGTTGGAGGGCCTTCGCCGTGTGCGTCGCGGTGGCCGCCCTGACGATCCTCGACCTGTCGAAGGTCAACGTCGGTCTGCCGTCGATCGAGAAGTCCCTCGACGCCACCAGCTCGTCGCTGCAGCTCATCGTGGCGGGGTACGCGCTGGCGTTCGGCCTCGCCCTCGTGCCCGCCGGTCGGCTCGGCGACCTGAAGAGCCGCCGAGCCCTGTTCATCATCGGACTCGTGGCGTTCACCGTGTCGAGCCTGCTCTGCGCCGTGGCGCCGACCATCCAGGTGCTCATGGTCACGCGGATCCTGCAGGGCTTCGCCGCCGGCACCCAGATGCCGCAGGTGATCGGGCTCGTGCAGCAGTTGTTCCGGGGGCCGGAGCGCGGACGGGCCTTCGGGCTGTTCGGCGCCATGATCGGCATCTCGACGGCGCTCGGCCCGACGATCGGCGGTGGCCTCATCGCGATCGGCGGTGAGGAGAACGGGTGGCGGCTGTTGTTCTGGATGAACGTGCCGCTCGGACTCGTCGCACTGTTCTTCGCGATGCGGCTGCTGCCCAAGGGGGCGCAGGGACAGGCGAAGGACCGCGAGCTGGACATCGTCGGCATCCTGCTACTCGGCGCCGCCATCATCACGCTGATGCTGCCGTTCGTGCTCACCACGGGTGCCGGCGACTCCGGTGCCCGGTGGCTCTGGCTGATCGCCTTCGTCGTGTTCCTCGGCCTGTTCGTGCTCTGGGAGGTCCGGTACAAGCAGCAGGGCAAGTCGCCGGTGGTGCACTTCGAGCTGTTCCGGCTGTCGTCGTACCGCAACGGGCTGTCGATCGTGGCCGTCTACTTCGCGGCGATCCCGGCGTCCTTCCTGATGGTGACGCTGTTCCTGCAGGAGGGGCTCGGGCTGTCACCGCTGTTCGCCGGCATGGTGAGCATCCCGTTCGCGGCCACGAGCGCCGTGGGGTCCTACATCGGCGGACGGATCGTCGACCGGGTCGGGCGGGCCCTGGTGGTCTTCGGGCTCTTCATGGTCGTCGTCGGCTTCGTGCTCCTCATGCTCGCCGCGGTGCTGACCCCGCCGGAGGTCACGCCGTGGGCGATGGCCGGGGCGTTCCTGGTCGGCGGGCTCGGCGGCGGGTTCGTCGTGTCGCCGAACCAGACGCTCACCCTGGCCGAGATCCCCGTGGAGCAGTCCGGGGTCGCCGGGTCGATGCAGCAGCTCGGGCAGCGCGTCGGGACCGCGATCGGGACCGCGGTGGCGACGAGCATCTTCTACGGGATCGTGCGGGGTGCCGCTGCCGGGGGCTCCGGCGGGAGTCGGCTCGACGCGTACCACGACGCGTTCCGGAGCGGCACGACGTTCACGGTGTCGCTGATGGCCCTCGCGCTCGTGCTGGCGGTCGGGGACCTGGTGGTGCGGCGGCGTGCTGCCCGGCGTGAGTCGGCGGCGGCCTGATCGACTCGGAACGACACCCTCGACGTCGTCCGACGTCGAGCGTGTCGTTCGGGGTCGTGCTAGCGGCGGATGACCTCGACGACGGCGTCGTGCACCAGGCCGTTCGTCGCGAGTGCACTGCCGTGCCAGGCCCCGGGGTCGCCGTCGAGTGAACTGAAGCGGCCGCCGGCTTCTTCCACGATGGGCACGAGGGCCGCGATGTCCCACGGCTTCAGGTCGGGTTCGCCCGCGATGTCGATGACCCCCTCGGCCACCAGCATGTACGACCACATGTCGCCGTAGGCGCGCGTCCGCCAGACCTTGCGGGACAGGTCGACGAGGGACTCGAGCCGGTCGTCGTCGTCCCACTGCTGGATGCTGTTGTAGCTCAGGCTCGCGTCGGACAGGTCCGCGACGCCGGAGACGCGGAGGTCGCCGTCGAACGAGTGCGCGCCGAGGCCCTCGGCCGCCCACCAGCGCTTGCCGAGCGCGGGGGCGCTCACGACGCCGAGCACGGGGCGGCCGTCGACCGCCAGGGCGATGAGCGTCGCCCACACCGGCACACCGCGCAGGTAGTTCGCGGTGCCGTCGATCGGGTCGATGACCCACTGACGGTGCCCCTCGCTGGTCGCCTCGGCACCGGTGTCCGCCGTGGTCTCCTCGCCGAGGAACGCGTCGTCGGGGCGTTCCGTCGCGATCCGCTCGCGCAGGGCGTGTTCGACGGCCTGGTCGGCGTCGGTCACGTGCGTGCTGTCGGCCTTCTTCGACACGTGCAGGTCGGCGGCGCGGAACCGCTCAAGGCTGATCGTGTCGGCGATGTCGGCGAGCGAGCGGGCGAAGTCCAGGTCGGCGCTGAGGTCCACGGGTCGAGCGTAGCGGGGCTACGCGGCGACGACCTCTTCCTCTTCGAGCCGGGTGACCTCACGCTCGCGGGCGATGCGGGTGCGGCGGGCGACGAGGCCGTGCACGACCACGCAGAGCAGGACGGCCGCGGCGAGCCAGAGGGCGAGCACCAGGGACGACCGGCCGAGCGAGGCGTCCGGGAAGTACTGCAGGTCCTGTGCCGCCTGCAGCCACGCGGCGCCGCTCCAGAAGGAGTGGAGCGCGGAGAAGAACCCGGGCACGAACGACGCCTGGAAGATGCCGCCGGACGACGTGAAGTTGAGCATCACGAACAGCATGGTGAGCACGGGTGTCGTCCACCGCCCGAGGACCGGGTGCAGGCCGACGCCGATCGCGACGATGATCGCGTCGTACAGCCAGGCGAACAGGAACACCTGCCAGTGGTGCGTGGTGATGACGCCGTAGATCGGTCCGGCGACGATGATCCCGATGCCGGCGACGACCCCGGCGGTGGCGAGGCCGACCACCGCGGTCCACACCGCGCGGAGCTTCGTCGCGACGGACGCCACGGCGATGGCTGATGCGTAGCCGCCGACGCTCAGGGCGACGAGCAGGAAGAACAGCCCCTGCCCGGTGCTGTCCTGCTCGCCCGTGGGGACGACGTCGACGACCCGGAACGGCACGTGCTGCTCGTAGGCGATCGGCAGGAAGACCTTCTGCGCGGCGCTCGCGGTCGTCTCCGATGCCGCGGTCGACACGTAGAGCGTCGCGCCCGTGGTGGTCGGGGCGTACACGGCGGCCAGGTCGCGGTCGCGGATCTGCCGCTCGGCGTCCTTGGTCGACGCGACGACGTGGGCGACGAGGGCACCGTCGGACTCGTCGGTCACGGTCTGGGCGAACACCTGGGTGGCGGCGGCCTGCCCGACGATGCCGACCGGCAGTTCCTTCGGCGCGGGGGCGTGGAAGGCACCGAGGTACGCCAGGCCCATCCCGGCGGCGAGGAACAGCGGCACGAGGATGTGCGTGGCGAAGGTCAGGAGCACCCGTCCGAGGCCGGCCGGGCGCAGGACGCTGTCGGTGCGCTGCGGTCGGGGTGCTCGGGAGGACTTGTGGGTGGGGGAGTGGTGCGCGTGCGACGTCGTTGTCGTGCTCGAGGACGGGGCGTCGACGGCGGGGGTCGGCGCAAAGTTGTACTTTGCAACTTCAGACACGAGGGTCCACTGTACAACACCGCTGCACACTTGTCGACGTGTGCCGGGTGGGGACGGAGGGCGCTCGGGCACGGTTGGACGAGGTGCCGCGCCCGAGCGCCCTCCGCCGAGGTTCCGCAACATGCCGTGCGCGGTGCGCCGAGGTTCCACGATCGGCCCGAACCGACGAGGTGCCGCGCCCGAGCGCCCTCCGCCGAGGTTCCGCAACATGCCGTGCGCGGTCCGCCGAGGTTCCACGAACGGCCCGAACGGCGGCCGAGATGTGCAGATTTCGGAACCTCGACGGGCGCAACGGGTCCGACGGGGCACGGACGCGGGAGCGCGCGGCGGGCTACTCCAGGCCGGGGTCGGAGGCGCCCATGCCCGTCAGGAGCGCGCGGAACGAGTCGAGCCGTTCGACGCCGGTGACGCCGAGCTCGCCGTCCTGCACTCGGTCGACGATCTCCCAGTCGTGCGCCTGCGCCAGGGGGATGCCGTCCCGCGCAGGGCGAACCGGGATCGCGTGCGAGGCGAACGCGCGGAACACGTTCGCGGGGTCGACGTGCCCGAGGCCGAACGACCGCACGCCAGGGGTGTCGATGATCCACCCGCCGTCACGGACCCGCAGCGCGATCGACGACGACGAGGTGTGCCGCCCACGACCCGTCACCGAGTTCACGACGCCGATCGCCCGCGTCGACCCGGTCAGGGCGTTCACGAGCGTCGACTTGCCGACCCCGGAGTGCCCCACGGTCACAGTGACCTTGTCGTCGAGCAGGTCGTGCAGGGCCTCGAACGGGACGTCGTCGGACCGGCTCGTCACGATCCGGAGGTCGAGGCACGCGAAGTGCGCCAGGAACGGTCCCGGGTCGGCGAGGTCGGTCTTCGTGATGCACAGGATCGGGTCGAGCCCCGCGTCGAACGCGGCGACCAGGTACCGGTCGATGAGCCGGGTGCGGGGCTCGGGGTCGGCGGCCGCCACGACGATGAGCATCTGGTCGGCGTTCGCCACGATGACGCGCTCGACCTCGTCGGAGTCGTCGGCGCTGCGGCGGAGCAGCGTGGTGCGCTCGGCGACCTTCACGATGCGCGCCAGCGACCCGGGGTCGCCCGAGACGTCGCCGACGAGCGACACGTGGTCGCCGGTGACGACCGACTTCTTGCCGAGCTCGCGCGCCTTCGTCGCCGTGATGACGTGCTCGGCATCGGCATCGGCATCGGAATCGGGATCGGAGCCGGACCCCGTCCCCACCAGCACGCCGAACCGCCCACGGTCGACGTTCGTGACCCACCCCACGGGCGCGTCGTCGTACGTCGGCCGGGTCTTCGTGCGGGGCCGGTTGCCCTTCGGGTTCGGACGCACCCGCACGCTCGACTCGTCGTACTGTCCGTACGGCTCGTCCGCGTCGGAGTCGTCACCGTCGACGTCGTCCCACCAGCTCATGCGTCAGGCCCCCGCGTCCCCGGTCGAGACAAGCGCCGCCCACAGCTCGGGGAACTGCGGCAGCGTCTTGGCCGTGCACCCGATGTCGTCGACGGCGACGCCGTCGACGACGAGGCCCACGACGGCACCGGCCGTCGCCATCCGGTGGTCGTCGTACGCGGCCCAGTCGCCGCCGTGGAGCGCGGCAGGCTCGATGCGCAGGCCGTCGTCGAGTTCGTGCACCGAGCCTCCCGACCGGTTCACGTCCGCCGCGAGCGCGGCGAGACGATCCGTCTCGTGCCCACGCAGGTGGCCGATCCCGGTGATCTCGGTCGGCCCGCCGGCCAGCGCGGCCAGCGCGGCCAGCGCCGGTGCGAGTTCACCGCCGCGGCTGAGGTCCAGGTCGAGACCCGGCAAGGAGGCCCCACCCCGGATCCCGACGCCGCCGTCGACGACCAGGTCGTCGCCGTCACGGGCCACGGTCGCGCCCCACAGGGGCAGGAGCGTCTCGAGGTCGGCGCCGACCTGCGTGGTCTCGCGCGGCCAGGTGCGGATGCGGACGGTGCCACCCGCGACGAGCGCGGCGACCGCGAACGGCGCGGCGTTCGACAGGTCGGGCTCGATCGTGACGTCGCGCGCGGCGATCGGACCGGGGTGGACGACCCACTCGCCGACCGCGGGTTCGTCGACGGTCACGCCGCGGGCACGGAGCGCGGCGACGGTCATCTCGATGTGCGGCAGGCTCGGCAGACGTTCCCCGACGTGGGTGAGGTGCAGGCCCTCGTCGAAGCGGGGCGCCGAGAGCAGCAGGCCCGACACGAATTGCGACGACGCCGACGCGTCGATCGACAGGGCGCCACCGCGCACCGACCCGGTGCCGGTGAACGCGAACGGCATCGAGCCGTCGCCGTCGTCGGTGACGTCGACCCCCAGGTCGACAAGCGCCCCGATGATCGCGTGCATCGGACGCTTGCGGGCGTAGGGGTCGCCGTCGACGACGACCGGGCCGACCGCCAGGGCGGCCAGCGGCGGCAGGAACCGCATCACGGTGCCGGCGAGGCCGCAGTCGACGCGAACACCGCCGTGCATCGGTGCCGGGGTGATCCGGAGGTCCGGGCCGTAGGGGTTCGGCTGTGCACCAGGTGCCGGCTCGACCTCGTCGATCCCGACGCCGAGCTGCCGGAGCGCCGCGATCATGAGCGCCGAGTCGCGCGAGTGCAGCGGCAGGCGGATGACGGAGGGGCCGTCGGCGAGCGCAGCGAGCACGAGTTCGCGGTTCGTCAGCGACTTCGAGCCGGGCAGCGCGACGTCGCCGCGCAGGGGACCGCGCGCGAGCGGGGCGATCCAGGGGGCCGGGTCCGCGGCGGCCTGTGCACCGCTGCGGGAATGCGTCGTGTCTGCCATCGGTTCACAAGACTACTGAAACGATCGGGAGGACCCTTGGCGACAGCACTCGCACCCTCGCGGACGCGCCTGCCCGGCGTGTCCACGTCGCTCGCTCTAGACTGGCCCGCGATGACGACCGACGAGCCGCAGGCAGCACCGCACGACCTGGTCGAGGAGACCGAGGAGCAGCTCGACGCGGTCGAAGCGGAGGAAGAAGCGTCGTTCGTCGACGCGAAGACCGTGCCGGCCGACGAGCTCCGGGCCCTCTTCGAGACCCAGGCACTGCCCTTCATGGACCAGCTGTACGGTGCGGCGATGCGGATGACCCGCAACCCGGCCGATGCGTCGGACCTCGTGCAGGAGACCTTCGTCAAGGCGTTCGCCGCGTTCCGCCAGTTCAAGCAGGGCACGAACCTGAAGGCCTGGCTGTACCGGATCCTGACGAACACGTTCATCAACACGTACCGCAAGAACCAGCGGAACCCGTACCAGGGCACCATCGACGAGCTCGAGGACTGGCAGCTCGGCGGCGCGGAGAGCGTCACCCAGTCGATCTCCGCACGGTCCGCCGAGGCCGACGCGATCGACCACCTGCCGTCGTCTGCCGTCAAGGACGCGCTGCAGGCCATCCCCGAGGACTTCCGGATGGCCGTGTACTTCGCCGATGTCGAGGGCTTCTCGTACCAGGAGATCGCCGACATCATGAAGACCCCCGTGGGGACGGTCATGAGCCGTCTGCACCGTGGTCGCCGGCTCCTCCGGGGGCTCCTGGCGGACCACGCCCGTGAGACCGGCATCGTCCCGGACGCAGCGTCGACGGCGACGATGCGCGGACGAGGCCGGAAGACTGCCGCGACCGAGGGTCGCGTCGATGGGAAGGAAGCACGATGAGCGGCTGCGACTGCTCCAAGGCGAAGGCCGAGCTCGAGGAGTTCCTGCACGGGGAGCTCTGCCGCGAGGACGCGGCGGACATCCGTGAGCACATGGACGACTGCGAGGACTGCACGACCGAACACCGCGTCGGCGTCGTCCTGATCGAGACCGTGCGCCGCGCGTGCAAGGAGACCGCTCCGGAAGAACTGCGTGGCGAGATCCTCGCGCGCATCCGGCTGGAGCAGTCGACCCACTGAGGTCCTCCGCTCCGTCGTCACACGACGGGTCGGGTCGGTAGTGTCACGGACATGACCCTCCTCGTCGAGTCGATCACCACCTGGTCCGACACGGACGTCTCCGACGTCGCTGCCCTCGTCCGCCTGCTCGGCCACGAGGTCGACGACGCGGCGATGCGCGCACGCCTCGAACGGCTCACGCCCGAGGCCGGACACCGCACCTGGGTGGTGCGCGGCGACGACGGTCGCGCGGTCGCCGTCGCCGGCGCGCAGGTCACCTGGGCGTACGCGAGCGACGAGCCGACGGCGCAGCTCCTGCTGCTGGTGGTCGACGACACGGCCAGGAGGCTCGGCACCGGTTCCGCGCTCATCGGCACCTTCGAAGCATGGGCCGTCGAGCAGGGCGCGCGTCGCCTGAGCGCCGTCAGTGCGGCCGCCACGGACAGCGCGCACCGGTTCTACCAGAAGCGCGGGTACCACGACGCGGGTGTGCGCTACACGAAGATCGCGTAGCCGTCACGTTCCTCGCGAACGTCGAAGCGCCCCGTGCAGGAGTCCCTCGGACTCCCGCGCGGGGCGCTTCCTGACGCTCAGGCCGACGCGCTCAACGCATTCTCGATGACCTCGGTGGCTTCCTGTGCGGAACGCTTCGACGAACCGGTGGCCGGCGCGGCGCTCGCGGCACGGGCGGCGACCGACAGCGGCCGACCGTCGAGGTGCGGCGACAGGTTCATGCAGACGAACGGCCAGGCACCCTGGTTCTCCGGCTCCTCCTGCGCCCACACGACGTCGGCGTCCGGGTAGCCGGCCAACACCTCGAGGATGCGCTCGCGGGGGAGCGGGGCGAGCTGCTCGAGCCGGACGAGGGCGACGTCGGTCACCCCGCGCTTGTCCACCTCGGCGCGCAGGTCGTGGTGCACCTTGCCGGAGTGCAGGACCACGCGACGCACCGCCGCCTTGTCGGCCACGCGTTCGTCGTCGATCACTTCCTGGAAGGTGCCGTTCGTGAAGGCGTCGACCGCGCTCGTCGCCTGGCGCAGGCGGAGCATGGCCTTCGGGGAGAACACGATCAGCGGCTTCTGCGGACGCTCCCACGCCTGACGACGCAGCAGGTGGAAGTACGACGCCGGGGTCGACGGCCGGGCGACGACCATGTTGTCCTCGGCGCACAGCTGCAGGTAGCGCTCGATGCGGGCGGACGAGTGGTCCGGTCCCTGGCCCTCGTAGCCGTGCGGCAGCAGCAGGACGAGGCCGGAGCGCTGCCCCCACTTCTGCTCGGCGGACGAGATGAACTCGTCGATGACGGTCTGGGCGCCGTTCGCGAAGTCGCCGAACTGCGCCTCCCACAGCACGAGCGCCTCGGGCCGCTCGACCGAGTAACCGTACTCGAACGCCATCGCCGCGTACTCGCTGAGCAGCGAGTCGTAGATGGTGAACCGCGCCTGGTCCTCGGTGAGGTTCGACAGCGGCAGCCACTCCTGGCCGTTCGACCGGTCGTGGAACACCGCCTGGCGCTGGACGAAGGTGCCACGGCGGGCGTCCTGGCCGGCGAACCGGACGGGCTTGCCCTCCACCAGCAGCGAACCGATCGCCATGAGCTCGGCCATCGCCCAGTCCACACCGCCGTTGCGCGTCATGTCGGTGCGCTTCGACAGCAGCTGCTGCAGCTTCGGGTGGATCGAGAAGCCGGCGGGCGGGTTGCTGTGCGCGTCACCGATGGAGCGGACGAGCTCTTCCGACACTGCGGTCTCGCGGACCTCGACCTCGGAGTCGTCCTGCTGCGCCGCCGGGCGTTCGAGCCCCTGCACGGCACCGTCGTCGTCGACCTGGATCACCGGGATGGTGCCGGTCTGCGCCTCGTGCGTCTCGGCGAAGGCACGCTCCAGGCGGTCCTGGAAGTCGCGGTGCGCCTCGTCGTACTCTTCCTGCGTGATGTCACCGCGGCCGACGAGGGCCTCGGTGTACAGCGTGCGGACGGACCGCTTCGCCTCGATCAGGTTGTACATGAGCGGCTGGGTCATCGAGGGGTCGTCGCCCTCGTTGTGCCCGCGGCGGCGGTAGCAGATGAGGTCGATGACGACGTCGCGGTGGAACGCCTCGCGGTACGCGAACGCCAGGTCGGCGACGCGTGCGACTGCCTCGGGGTCGTCGCCGTTCACGTGGAAGATCGGCGCCTGGATCGTCTTCGCGACGTCGGTGGAGTACACCGAGCTGCGCGCCGACTCGGGCGGGGTGGTGAACCCGACCTGGTTGTTGATGACCAGGTGCACGGTGCCGCCCGTGCGGTAGCCACGGAGCTGCGACATCTGCAGCGTCTCGACGACCACGCCCTGGCCGGCCATCGCCGCGTCGCCGTGCACGAGCACCGGCAGGACGTTCGTCGAACCGGGGCCCTGCTTGTCCTGCTTGGCGCGGACGATGCCCTCGAGCACGCCGTCGACGGCTTCGAGGTGGGACGGGTTCGCCGCGATCGTCACGGGGATGCTCGAGCCGTCCGAGGTGCGGAACAGCCCTTCGGTCCCGACGTGGTACTTCACGTCGCCGGAACCCTGACCGGACACCGAGCCCGGCAGCGACGAGCCCTCGAACTCCCGGAAGATCTGGCCGTAGGTCTTGCCGGCGATGTTCGTCAGGACGTTCAGGCGACCGCGGTGGGCCATGCCGATCGCGACCTCGGCCAGGCCGACACCGGCGGCGTGCTGGATGAGCGTGTCGAGGAAGGCGATGGTGGATTCGCCGCCCTCGAGCGAGAAGCGCTTCTGCCCGACGTACTTGGTCTGCAGGAACGTCTCGAAGGCCTCGGCCTCGTTGAGCTTGCCGAGGACGCGGAGCTGCTCGTCCTTCGACGGCTTCGAGTAGGGGACCTCGATGCGTTCCTGCACCCAGCGACGCTGCTCCGGGTCCTGGATGTGCATGTACTCGATGCCGACCGTGCGGCAGTAGGCGTCGCGCAGGATCCCGAGGACGTCGCGCAGCGGAGCACTGGTCGTGCCGGCCAGCCCGCCGGTGACGAACTCGCGGTCGAGGTCCCAGAACGTCAGCCCGTGGCTCTCGATCTCGAGGTCGGGGTGCGTGCGCTGGCGGTACTCGAGCGGGTCGATGTCGGCCATCAGGTGTCCGCGGACCCGGAAGCTGTTGATGAGCTCCTGCACGCGAGCCGTCTTGTTGACCCGGTGCGCCAGGTCGACGTTGATGTCGTTCGCCCACTGGATCGGCTTGTACGGGATCCGGAGCGCGGCGAAGATGCCCTCGTAGAAGCCGTGCTCACCGATGAGGCGTTCGTGCACGTGCTTGAGGTACTCGCCCGAACCGGCGCCCTGGATCACCCGGTGGTCGTAGGTGCTGGTCAGGGTGATGGTCTTGCCGATGCCGAGCTCGACCAGGGTCTTCGACGCCGAGCCCTGGAACTGCGCCGGGTACTCGAGGGCGCCGGCGCCGATGATCGCGCCCTGCCCCTTGGTCAGGCGGGGGACCGAGTGCACGGTGCCGATGCCGCCCGGGTTCGTGAGCGAGATCGTGGTGCCCTGGAAGTCGGCCGGGGTCAGCTTGTTGTCGCGTGCCCGCTTGACCAGGTCTTCGTAGGCCGACAGGAACTGGCCGAAGGTCAGGGTCTCCGCACGCTTGATGCTCGGCACGAGGAGCGACCGGGTGCCGTCCTTCTTCGGGACGTCGATCGCGATGCCGAGGCCCACGTGCGCCGGGGCGACGACGAACGGCTTGCCATCGCGCTCCTCGTAGAACACGTTCTGGCTCGGGAAGTCCTTGAGCGCCTGCACCATCGCCCACCCGATGAGGTGGGTGAAGGAGATCTTGCCGCCGCGGGCACGGCGCAGGTGGTTGTTGACGACGATCCGGTTGTCGATCATCAGCTTCGCCGGGATCGTCCGGACGCTCGTGGCCGTCGGGACGGTCAGCGAGGCGTCCATGTTCGACGCCAGGGTCTTCGCCATGCCCCGGAGCGGGGTCGCCACGTCCTCGTGGGTCTCCTCGTGGTCGTCGGCGGCGTCGTTGGCCTCGGCCGGGATCGGCGGCGGGGTCGGCTGGCGCGACGTGGTCTTCGCCTGGATCGGCCCACCCTGCGCTGCCGCCTGCTGCTGCTGCGGGGCCGGCGCGTCACCGGTCGCGGGCTGCTGCGTGGTCGACTGCGCGGGCGTCGAGGACTGCTGGTCAGCTGCCGGAGCGCCGCCGACCTGCGTGCGGTGGTAGCTCTCGAGGACCGGCCACCAGGACTTGTCGACCGACTCCTTGTCCGCGACGAACTGCTCGTAGAGCTCGTCGACGAGCCACTCGTTCGCCCCGAATTCGCCCGCGGTCTCGTCCGTTCCGGTCAGATGGCTCGACACAGCCGATCGCCCACTCTCCGTCGATAGATGCTCGTGTGTGTCGTGCGGTGCAACCCTGCCCCGCACAGGTGCCAAGCCTAGCCGCTCGCACATGTCCGTTCGGTGTCAGCCGCGGTGCGAGTCGGGGCCCGGTCCGGCCTCCGGGCGGAGCCGTACAGTGGGGCCCATGAGGTTCTACGAGACGCGGCCGACACACGACCTGACCTACTCCGACGTCTTCCTCGTCCCGAGCCGTTCCGGCGTGACGAGCCGCTTCGACGTCGACCTCGCGTCGAACGACGGCAGCGGTGCGACGATCCCGATCGTGAGCGCCAACATGAACTCGGTCACGGGGCCGCGCCTCGCCGCGACCCTGGCGCGGCGCGGGGGCATCGGCGTCCTGCCGCAGGACATGCACCTGCAGGACCTCGACGCCGCGATCCGTTGGGTGAAGGACCAGCCGGTCGACTACGACACCGCCTACGACATGGGCTCGTCCACCACCGTCGCCGAGGCGCTCGAGCAGCTGCTGCCCGTCGCCGGTCGGGGCGTGGTGGTCCGCGACGCCGCCGGGGAGTACCTCGGGTGCGTCCCCGCCAGCCGGCTCGGCGACGCCGGTCCCGACGCGACGCTCGGCGACCTGCTGCACGGCGCCTCGACCGCGATCGACGCCGAGGACGCCGGCACGCCCCGCCACGTCTACGACGTGCTGAGCGGCGCCGAGGTCGACTTCGCGCCCGTCGTGCGGCACGGCAAGGTCGTCGGCACCACGAGCCGGACCAGCGCCATCCGCTCGGACATCTACACGCCGGCCGTCGACGTCTCGGGTCGTCTGCGGGTCGCGGCCGCGATCGGCATCAACGGCGACGTCGCCGCCAAGGCGCAGGCCCTCGCCGCCGCCGGGGTCGACGTCCTCGTGCTCGACACGGCGCACGGCCACCAGGAGAGCATGCTCCGCGCGCTCCGCACCGTCGCGGGGCTCCGGCTCGGCATCCCGCTCGTCGCCGGCAACGTCGTCACCGCCGACGCCGTGGCCCACCTCGTCGACGCGGGCGCGGACATCATCAAGGTCGGTGTCGGACCCGGCGCCATGTGCACCACGCGCATGATGACCGCCGTCGGTCGGCCGCAGTTCTCCGCCGTCCTCGAGACCGCGGCGGCGGCGCGGTCTCTCGGCGCGCACGTCTGGGCCGACGGCGGGGTCCGGTATCCGCGCGACGTCGCCCTCGCCCTGGCGGCCGGTGCCTCGGCCGTGATGATCGGCTCGTGGTTTGCGGGCACCCTCGAAGCGCCGGGCGTGCTCCGTCGCGACGCCGCCGGCAAGGCCTACAAGGAGAGCTGGGGGATGGCGTCCGCCAAGGCCGTCCGCGAGCGCTTCGAGCGGCTCGACCCGTACGAGCGGGCCCGCAAGGAGCTCTTCGCCGAGGGGATCTCGTCGTCGACGATCTACCTCGACCCGGAGCGGCCGAGCGTCGAGGACCTGCTCGACATGATCACCACGGGCGTCCGGAGCTCCGCCACGTACGCCGGCGCGTCGTCGCTCGCCGAGTTCTCGGAGCGCGCGTTGGTCGGCATCCAGTCCGCCGCCGGCTACGAAGAGGGCAAGCCGCTCCCCGTCAGCTGGTAGCGCGCGCAGGCGGGTGCGGCCCTGCTCGCGACCACGAACGGACGGGAGGCCCGTGGCGGCGTTGCCACGGGCCTCCCGTCCGCCATCGCGAAAGCGACAGATCCCTGCGGAACGTTCGCGGGAATCTGTCGCCTTGGCGGAACTGGCGGAACTGGCGGTGCGGCTACCGGCGTCGGGTCGCGTCCTCGACCTCGCCGACGAGCTCCTCGAGGATGTCCTCGAGGAAGAGCACGCCGAGGGTCCGGCCGTCGGCGTCGAACGCCCGCGCGACGTGGCGGCCCGCGGCGCGCATGGTGGCCAGGGCGTCCTCGAGGTCCATCTCCGTGTAGAGCGAGATGAGCTGGCGGATGCGCTTCGGCGGCACCGGGTCGTCGAACTCGTCCGGCCGCAGGTCGATGACGTCCTTCACGTGCACGTAGCCCGTGGGGGAGCCGTCCTCGCCGACGAGCACGTACCGCGAGAACCCGCGCTGCGCCACCGCACGCTCGACGTCCGCCGGGGTGGCGTCCTCGGGCAGGGTGACGAGCTCGGCCATCGGCACGGCGACGTCGCGGACCTTCTTCTCGGTGAACTCGAACGCCAGGGCGAGCTTGCCGTCGTCGGTCAGGGTGCCCTCGCGGCGGGACTGCTCCACGATGGTCTGCACCTCTTCCACCGTGAAGGCGCTGACGGCTTCGTCCTTGGGCTCGACGCGGAACAGACGCAGCACGGCGTTCGCGACCTCGTTCAGGCCGACGATGACCCAGTGCAGGCCGTGGCCGATGTACCAGAGCGTCGGCACGAGCAGCAGCGCTGCGCGGTCCGGCATCGAGAACGAGATGTTCTTCGGGACCATCTCGCCGAACACCACGTGCAGGAACGAGACGAGCAGCAGCGTGACCACGAACGCCACGGTGCCGATGACCTCGACGCTCCAGCCCGTCAGGTGCAGCGGGACCTCGAGCAGGTGGTGGATCGCCGGCTCGGAGACGTTCAGGATGAGCAGCGAGCAGACCGTGATGCCGAGCTGCGTGGTCGCGAGCATGCGGGTGGCGTGCTCCATGGCCCACAGGGTCATCTGCGCGGCCTTGGAGCCTTCTTCTGCGCGCGGTTCGATCTGGGAGCGGCGGGCGGAGATGACGGCGAACTCGGCGGCGACGAAGTACGCGTTGCCGAGCAGCAGCACGAAGAGCCAGAAGATGCCCCACCAGTCTGAGCTCATCGCAGTTCCCCCTCGGAGCCAGAAGATGCCGCTGCGCCCGTCACGAAGTCGGAGCTCATCGGGTACTGCCCTTCGTGCCGGTCTTCGTGGACGGGATGATGATGGCGGTCGCCGCGGTGTCCGCCGGCGGGGGCGTCGGGGTCCACCGGATGCGGTCGATCCGGCGGCCGTCCAGGCGTTCGACCCGGAAGACACCGCTGTCGAGCGGGACCTCGTCACCGACGACGGGCAGGCGGCCGAGCGTCGACATGAGGAAGCCGCCGACGGTCTCGTACGGGCCGTCCTCCGGCACCTTCACGCCGGCGCGGTCCTCGAGCTCGTCGGGGCGCAGCAGACCGGGGAAGGTCAGCCAGTCGCGGGAACGGACCACGTCGATGCGCGCGCGGTCGTGCTCGTCGGAGACCTCGCCGACGATCTCCTCGATGAGGTCCTCGAGCGTGACGACCCCGGCGGTGCCGCCGTACTCGTCGACGACGATGACCATCTGGTAGCCGCGGCCGCGGACCTCGGCGAGCAGGGTGTCGCCCGGCATCGTCTCGGGCACGCGTTCGGCGTCGGTCATGAGTGCCCCGACGGGGACCTCCGGGCGCTTCTCGCGGGGGACGGCGACGGCCTGCTTCACGTGCACGATGCCGACGACGTCGTCCGCGTCCTCCTCGATGACGGGGAAGCGGCTGAAGCCGGTCTTGCGGGCGAGGGCGATGACGTCCTGCGCGGACTCGGACACCCGGATGGTGGAGAGCCGCGGGCGCGGCGTCATGACGTCGCTGGCGCTGAGCTCCGAGAACGAGATCGTCCGCTGGAGGAGCGTCGCGGTGTCCTGTTCGAGCGACCCCTCGGACGCCGAACGGCGGAGCAGCGAGGTGAGCTCCTCGGCGCTGCGAGCACCGGAGAGTTCCTCTTGCGGCTCGATGCCGATCGACCGCAGCACGGCGTTCGCGGTGCCGTTGAGCACCGCGACCGCCGGCTTGAACACGGTCGTGAAGGCGATCTGCAGCGGCACCACGAGCTTCGCGGTCTGCAGCGGCAGCGCGAGCGCGAAGTTCTTCGGCACGAGCTCGCCGAGGATCATCGACAGCAGGGTCGCGATGACGAGCGCGATGATCGATCCGACGGTCTCGACGATGCCCTCGGGCAGGTTCATCGCCAGGAACGGCGCCTCGAGCAGCTTCGCGATGGACGGCTCGAGCAGGTAGCCGGTGAGCAGCGTGGTCAGCGTGATGCCGAGCTGCGCACTCGACAGGTGCGTCGAGGTGACCTTCAGCGCCCCGATGACGGGTGCGAGGCCCGGCTCACCGCGGTCGCGACGGGCTTCGACGTCGGCGCGGTCGAGGTTGACCAACGCGAACTCGGACGCGACGAAGACGCCGGTGCCGAGTGTAAGCAGGATGCCGCCGACGAGCATGACGATGTCGATCGGACTCATGATTCACCCCCGTCCGCGCACGGGGATGACGTGCAGCTCACCGAGTGAGCGGCGGATGAGTGAGGCGAAGAACTATTCGGGGGATCGTCCACAGTGCTGCCAATCGTACTGCCTGCCCGAGGGACCGACCGAGAATCCGTTCAGGAAGACCGCGCGTCTACGCCGTGACCCGCGCGCGGTGGTACTGCTGCGGCTCGTAGTCGACGGTGACGCCGAGCTCGACGGCCACGCGCAGCGGGAACCCCGGGTCGCGCAGGAACTCGCGGCCCACCATCACCACGTCGGCCTGTCCGGTCGCGACGATCTGCTCGGCCTGGAAGCCCTCGGAGATCATGCCGACCGCGATGGTGCCGATGCCGGCGTCGCGCTTGATCGCCGCGGCGTGCGGCACCTGGTAGCCGGGGCCGACCGGGATCGGCGCGCTCGCGACGTTGCCGCCGGTCGAGACGTCGGCCAGGTCCGCGCCGTGCTCCGCCGCCCACCGGGCGACCTGCGTGGTCTCGTCGAGCGTGAGCCCGCCGTCCACCCAGTCGGTCGCCGAGAAGCGCACGACGATCGGGAAGCCCTCGCCGACCTCGGCACGGACGGCGTCGACGACCTCGAGCAGTGCCCGGGCGCGGTTCTCGAGCGACCCGCCGTACTGGTCGGTGCGGTGGTTGCTCAGCGGCGAGAGGAACTGGTGCAGCAGGTACCCGTGGGCGGCGTGGATCTCGACCAGGTCGAACCCGGCCTCGACGGCGCGGCGAGCGGACTGCGCGAACGCCAGTGCGACGACCCGGATGTCCTCGGTCTCCAGCTCTCGCGGGACGGCGTAGCCGTCGAAGGCCACGGCGGACGGGGCGACGGTGGACCAGCCGCCCTGGTCGGCCGGGACCGAACCGTGCTCGGACTCCCACGGGCGGAACGTCGACGCCTTGCGGCCGGCGTGTGCGAGCTGGACACCGGCGGCAGCACCCTGCGCGTGCAGGAAGTCGACGATCGGCTTGAAGGCATCGCGCTGCTGGTCGTTCCAGAGCCCGAGGTCCTGTGGGCTGATCCGGCCCTCCGGCACCACGCCGGTCGCCTCGACGACCACCGCACCGGCGCCGCCCTTGGCGAAGCCGCCCAGGTGGACGAGGTGCCATGCGGTCGGCACGCCGTCCTGCTCCTCGGCCGAGTACTGGCACATCGGGGAGACCCAGATGCGGTTGCGGACCGTCAGGTCGCGGATGGTGATCGGCTCGAACAGGGCGTGCGTCACGCGGGACTCCTCAGGGGACGGGCGCCGGCTCGGCCGCGAGTTCCGTCAGGAACGACCGCAGTGACGCCGACGACGTGTAGTGGTGGCCGACCGCCCCGATCGCTTCCGCGCCGGTGGCGTTCTCGGCCCTGTTGTCCACGAACACCATCTGCTGCGGCTCGATTCCCAGACGCGCGCACGTGTCGCGGTAGATGGATGCGTCGGGCTTCAGGACGTGCTCCTCGGCGCTCACCACCACCGTCTCGAACAGCGAGCCCATCGGGGAGCGTCGGTACGGGTCACCGAAGTCGAAGCCGGCGTTCGACAGCAGCGCCACCCGGGTCCCCGCGTCGTGCAGCTCCTCGACGATCGCCAGGGTCTCCGGCTCGACCTCGAACCACCCGGTGAAGTCGACGGCCCAGAACCGGTGGATGTCCGTGATGCTCCAGGTCCGCCCGACGCGCTCGCCGATCGCCCGCCAGTACGCCACGACGGACAGGTCGCCGCGGTCGAGGTCGTGGCGGAGCTCCTGGTAGACGGGGAACAGCTCGTCGGCCGGCACCCCGGTCAGCTCGACGAGGGCGTCGCGCGACGCGTGCGGCGTCCGGCTGATCACCTCGCCGTAGTCGAAGACCACCACGCGACCAGGCAGGAACAGGCTCATGCGCTCCACCGTAACGTGGGGCCGGTGAACGACTTCGTGCCCGTCCGACCGTCCGATGCCGCCGCGTGGGTCACCGCGCCGACGGGGGAGTCCACCAAGTACCGCCGTGGGGTGCTCGGCATCGCGACCGGCTCGGACCAGTACCCGGGTGCCGCGGTGCTCGGGGTCGACGCCGCGGTGCACACCGGTGTCGGCATGGTCCGGTACGTCGGGCCGTCGCGGGCGTCGGACCACGTCCTGGCCCGTCGCCCCGAGTCCGTCGCCGGCGTCGGTCGGGTGCAAGCCTGGCTCGTCGGCTCGGGCATCTCGGCGTCGTCGCTCGGTGACCTGGACGACACGACCGCCTCGGCCTTCACGCGCGCTTCGGACGACGGCGTCCCGGTCGTGGTCGACGCGGGCGCGATCCCGCTCGTCGACCTCGGCCCGCTCGCCGTCCTGACCCCGCACGCGGGGGAGCTCGCGTCGTTGCTCGGCGTCTCCCGCGAGTCGATCGAGCAGGACCCGGCCGCCGCGGCGCTCCGTGCGGCCGAGCAGACCGGCAGCGTCGTGCTGCTCAAGGGCGAGCGCACGCACGTGGTCACGCCCGACGGGTCGGTCCGGTTGGTGGCGTCGTCGGCGACGCCGTGGCTCGCCGCCGCCGGCGCCGGGGACGTGCTCGGCGGGGTGCTCGGCGCGCTCGTGGCGTCGCGGCAGGGCTCCGTCGAGGCGGCTGGTTCGTCGCTGACGCCGTCGGACCTCGCGCACCTGGCCGCGTCGGCCGCGGTGGTGCACGGGCTCGCGGCGCGGCGGGCGTCCGGCGGCGGGCCGTTCCCGATGACCGGGCTCATCGGCGAGCTGCCCGGGGTCGTGCGGGACCTGGTCGTGGACGGCGACGCGCGCGGGTAGCGGTCGGTGCGCGGCGACGCAGCACGACAGCGTCGACGTCGCACGACATCAGTGATGTCGCCTGTTGCGGACGCCGCGTGACGACTTCCTCGTTGTCGTGCGACGACGAGGAAGTCGTTCTTTGCGTGCGCCGGTGGTTGCACACGCGCGGTGACGACATGGTCGACGTCGTACGACATCGAGTTCGTCCTTCCTTGCCCACGCGCATGGTTGCACACGCGCGGTGACGACAGCATCGACGTCGTACGACATCGAGTTCGTCGTTCCTTGCCCACGCGCATGGTTGCGGGCGCGGGGTGACGACATGGTCGACGTCGTGCGACATCGGTCGTGTCGCCTGTTGCAGACGAGAGCGGGGACGGACGGGAGGCCCGGTGCCAGCTGGCACCGGGCCTCCCGTCCGCTCGTGCGCACGTCACGGGCGTGACGCGCGTCGCGGACGTCAGCTCGCGGGGGTCGCGTGCACCAGGAACTCGACCGTGCCGGAGTCGTCGACCTTCACGAAGCCGAGGCTCGGCGCCTGCACGCCGTAGTCCGAGAACGTGACCGGGATCGAGCCGGAGATGTCGACGCCGTCGCCGTTCAGGCCGACCTGCAGGTCTGCGGTGACGTCCTTCGTGACGCCGTGCAGCGTGAGCTTGCCGGCAGCGGTGACCTTCGTCGTGTCCGAGCCGCTCGGGACCGCGTCGGCGATCGGCTCGGAGAGTTCGAACGTGGCCTCGGGGAAGGCGGCGGTGTCCATCGCGGAGTCGCGGAAGTAGGAGTCGCGCTGGTCGGAGTCGGTGGCGATGTCGGCGACCTGCACCGTGATCGTCGCCTTCGTGATGCTCGTGCCGTCGACGGTGGCGGTGCCGGAGACGCTGTCGGTGCGGCCGGTGACGGTGACGTCGGAGCCGTTGAGGACCTCGTGCAGGCGGTAGCCGGCCTCGGAGTCGCCGCCGACCGTCCACGCGCCGGACAGGTCGGAGTCGTCGAGGGTGGAGGCCTGTCGGCTGGCGGCCACGGACGGTGCCGCTGACGCCTTCGCGTTCTCGTTGCTCGTGTAGACGTTCGTCGCGACGATCGCCCCGATGACGCCGAGCACGACGACGGCGGCGATGACGGAGATCCAGATGACGGCCTTGCGGCGCTTGCGCGGGGTTTCGGTGGTCACGAGCAAGACGGTGACACGTCATGGTTGGGGGAGCCTGGGATTCGCTGCCGGTTCGGGTGCGCTCGCTGCCGGTACGCTCGTCCGGTGCGCAGGACCGGGAACCCGTGGATCGAACGCGTCGGGTTCGTCCTGGCGTTCGCCGCCGTGCACGCGGCGCTGTGGTGGCTGACCGCGATCTCGGCGAACCTGCCCCTCGGCGACGTCACCATCACCTACAGCCGGTGGATCGAGACCGGGCGGAGCGCGGACTTCTGGGTCGGGATCGACGGCGAGTGGGTCTACCCGATCCTGGCGATCGTGCCGATGGCCGCCGCAGCACTCGGTGGGATCGCGTCGATCGGCTCCGGGTGGCTGCTGCTGATGGTGCTGCTCGACGCCGTCGCGTGTGCCTTCCTGTGGCGGTTCCGGGCGCGTGGCGCGTTCGGCTCGCGTGCGGACGGCTCGTCGGCGCGCGGCGTGCGCGTCGTGTGGTGGTGGCTCGCCTTCCTGCTCGCACTCGGGCCGATCGCGCTCGGTCGCATCGACACGGTGGCGACGGTGTTCGCGTTGGTCGGGGTGGCCTTCGTCGCCTCGCGGCCGGCGGTCGCCTCGGCGCTGTTCACCGCCGGTGCGTGGACGAAGGTCTGGCCGGCCGCCCTCGTCGCCGTGCTGCTGCTCCTGCGCAAGGGGCACCGCCGCGGTGTGCTGGCCGGTGCCCTCGTGCTCAGCGCGCTCATCGTGCTCGTCGACGTGCTCTGGGGCGGAGCGCCGTACCTGCTGTCGTTCATCGGCGAGCAGACCGGCCGAGCGCTGCAGATCGAGTCGCCGCTCGCGACGCCGTTCATGTGGGCGGCGGCGTTCGGGGCTCCTGGTGCGGCCGTCTTCTACAACCAGCAGATCCTGACGTTCGAGGTCTCCGGTGCCGGCACGCACGCCGCTGCCGCGGTCTCGACGCCGCTGATGGCCCTCGTGGTCGTCGCCGGTGTCGTGCTCGCGCTGTGGGCAGCCCGCCGTGGCGCTCGTCGGGCCGAGCTCGCGCCCGTGCTCGCGCTGCTGTTCGTCGCCGCGCTCATCGCCACCAACAAGGTCGGGTCTCCGCAGTACATCGGGTGGCTCGCCGTGCCGATCGTGTGGGGGCTGGCCGCCGGGACGCCGAGTGTGCGCCGGTTCGTGCCGATCGCGATCGCCGCACTGCCCACCGCTGTGCTGACGCAGCTGGTCTACCCGGCGTACTACGACCAGGTGCTCACGCTGCAGCCGTGGATGCTCGTGGTGCTGACGCTGCGGAACGTGCTCGAGGTGGCGGTCCTTGCGTGGACCGTGGTCGAGCTGGTGCGTATGGGCCGGGGCGCGGGCAGGATGGACGCATGATCGTCGCCTTCTCCGTTGCTCCGTCCGGTGGTCCCTCCGAACAGGCGGACGGCTCCGTGCACGATGCCGTCGCCGCGGCCGTGCGGGTGGTCCGCGAGAGCGGCCTGCCGAACCGGACGTCGTCGATGTTCACCGAAATCGAGGGGGAGTGGGACGAGGTCATGGACGTCGTCAAGCGCGCCACCGAGGCCGTCGGCGCCTACGGCACGCGGGTGTCGGTCGTGCTCAAGGCCGACATCCGACCTGGCCACACCGGCGAGATCGACGGCAAGCTCGAGCGGCTCGAGGCTGCGCTCGGCGAGTAGCGCTCAGCGGCCGGCGCTGTCGCTCGGCGCTGTCGCTCGGCGCTCGTGTTCGGCGCTGTCGCTCGGCGCTCGCGCTCAGCGCTTGTCGCGCCGCCGTGCCCGGGTCCGCCGGCGCGGGTCCGGCCCGAGCACCACGAACACCGTCAGCAGCGCGATGCCGGCGAGCGCCGCGATGAGCACGACGACCATGCCCATCGGGTCGGTGGCGTCCTCGCAGTTCGCGGGCGCACCGGCGACGCAGGAGGCGATCACGGTGGCAGCGAGGGTCACGTGCTCATTGAACAACGAGGGCCCGCACGACACGCCGATACCCTCCCGCGGATGTCGGTGGTCGGGTGTCTCATGGCCCCTGTCGAGCCACATCCGGTGGCCCCGAGACGACGAGGAGCGCGTGATGACCCACGACGGCTGGTGCCCCGACTGCGACCTGCGAACGGTCGTCATCGACACGGACGAACAGGGCGAGAACGCCTGGGCCACGTGCGCCGAGTGCGGCGCCGGCTGGACGCACCGCGACGAGCTGCCCGAACTCGCTCCTGCATCGACGCGTCCCGCCCACGCGGAGCGTCAGGCGGCCTGACCCGGTTCACCTCGGGTACGACCGGGCCAGCCCGGTGCGACCCGAGATGGCCGCGCACGGCGACTTCCGTTCGGCCTTTGGAGCGGTCTACACTGCTCGGACCGGATGGTCGTCGCCACCCGGACCGTCCCGTTCGCTGCTGAACCCGGACCGGCACCCCGTTCGGGCGTGGCCGCGCTGCCGATCGGCACGTGCGCCGCGACGACCACGGGACGCCTCCGTCACCACCGTCGCCCAGGCGACACCGTCCAGCCGACACCCCGATCCGACGCCGCCCGTGCAGGACGTCGTCCGAGAACAGGCCCCATGTCACAGCTCACGCCTGCGCGTCGCACCGCCGCGCTCATCTCGCTCGCCCTCGGCGGCTTCGCCATCGGGTCGACCGAGTTCGTCGCGATGGGCCTGCTGCCGAACATCGCGCAGGCACTGCTGCCGCAGCAGTACGGCCTCGACCCGGATGCCGGCATCGCGCACGCGGGCTGGCTCGTCAGTGCCTACGCCCTCGGTGTCGTCGTCGGTGCTCCCACCATCGCGGCGATGTCGGCGAAGTTCCCGCGAAAGGGCCTGATCCTCGTGCTGCTCGTCGGGTTCGTCCTCGCGACGATCGCGAGCGCGCTGCTGCCGTCGTTCGGCCTGGTGCTCGTCGCCCGGTTCGTGGCGGGTCTGCCGCACGGCGCCTACTTCGGCATCGCCTCGATCGTCGCGGGCGACATGATGGGCCCGGGCAAGCGCGGCAAGGGCATCGCGATGGTGCTGCTCGGCCTGTCGGTCGCGAACGTCGTCGGTGTCCCCGCGATCACCTGGGTCGGCCAGCTCGCCGGGTGGCGGATCGCCTACGGCGTCGTCGCCGCACTGTTCGCGCTCACGTTCCTCGCCGTCGCGGCCTTCGTGCCGAAGAGCGCCCGTGACGAGCACGCGACCATCGGCCGGGAGCTCCGCGCCTTCCGTGTGCCGCAGGTCTGGATCGTGATGGGCCTCGGCGCCGTCGGGTTCGGTGGGTTCTTCGCCGTCTACTCGTACATCTCGCCGCTCGTGCAGAACGTCACCGGCATGCCGGAGTCGTTCGTGCCGATCGTCCTGGTGGTCGTGGGCATCGGCATGGTCGTCGGCGGTGTGCTCGGCGGACACCTCGCCGACCACAGCGTGAAGCGCACGATCTACTTCGGCATGTTCTCGCTCATCGGAGCCCTGCTGCTCACGGTGCTGACCGCGCAGTGGCTCTGGGGCATGCTGCTCGGCGCCTTCCTGCTCGGTGCGACCTCGTCGGCGATCCCGCCGGCGGTGCAGTCCCGCCTGATGGACGTCGCCGGCGACGCCCGGACGATCGCCGCGGCGCTCAACCACTCGGCGTTCAACATCGGCAACTCGCTCGGCGCGGCACTCGGCGGTGCGGTCATCGCTGCCGGCTTCGGGTTCGTCGCACCGGGTTGGCTCGGCATCGTCCTCGCGCTGCTCGGCGTCCTCGTCACGATGTTCAGCTACTCGGTCGAGCGTCGCACCACGCGCCGTGCCGCGCTTCGCTCGCCGTCGCCGAGCACCGGCCCGATCACCGCGCCGGTCCCCATCCACTGATCGCGCGCGGGCGCCGCCAGCGCAGTTCGCGAAAGCGACAGTCTGCCGCGAACTGTTCGCGGCAGACTGTCGCCTTCGTGGAACGGACCGCCGGCATCCGCGCCACAGTGTCGCTGTGGCGGGACAGACCGCAGGCCGGTCCCGATCCACTGACCGCGCGCAGTGGGCGCGCCCACGCGTCGGACGGGAGGCCCGTGGCGACGCCGCCACGGGCCTCCCGTCCGACGTGGTGTTGCGGCAGACCGCCCACGGTGAGCAGAAATGGTCGGTTCCCGTGATGGGACCCGACCATTTCTGCTCACGAAACGGGCAAGCGCCCACGTGCGCCGCGCGCTACAGGCCCAGCGGGCCGCCGTCCTGCACGATGATGCCGTCGGTGATCGCCCGCTTCCGGAGCGCGACCTTCGTGCCCACGTCGAAGCCTGCGACGCGGTACTTCTCGCGGATGCGCTTGAGGTAGCTCTTCGCGGTCTCCTCGGAGATGCCGAGCTGGTACGCGACGCTCTTCACGGGCTCGCCGCCGCCGTACAGGGCCATGACGCGACGCTCCTGGGCGCTGAGCTTCGGGACGCCACCGACGTCGCCGCTGTTGATGGCCAGGTCGAGCTCGGCGGAGACGTACTGCTCGCCGCGCTGGGCGGAGCGGATCGCCTCGACGATCATGTCGGCGTCCTCGCTCTTCACCAGGTAGCCGAGGGCACCGGCCGCCAGGGCCTCGCGCACGACGTTCGGCTCCGAGTAGGTGCTCATCACGACGGTCTTCACGCCGGCGGTCTTGAGGGTCGAGATCTTCAGCGACACCGGGATGGAGTCCTTGAGGTCCAGGTCGAGCAGCACCACGTCCACCGGGAACGCCGGGCTCGTCAGGAGCTCGGGCCAGGTCGTGACCGCGGCCACCAGCGTGATGTCGTCGGCGGCGCTCCGGATCCACTCCGTGAGCGCGCCGAGGAGCATCCTGTGGTCGTCGACCAGTGCGAGTCGGATGGGTTCCTCTGGAGTCGCCATGCGGGCGTCCTTTCTCGGGGGCAGTTCGTGCCCGATCCTAGGAGGGAGGGGCACGTGGCACGGGCAGGCTGTCCGGGTGTCCGGCAGCTACATCGACGGATGTCGGTCCACGACGCAGTGGGCGACGATGTGGAGCGCGCCGTCGCGGACGGTCTCGGTGTACGGACCGATGCGTTGCAGGGCGCTCCAGGCGGTGGGGCCGAGGCGTCGGCGCTGGACGCCGCGCGACTCGATCACGACCGGCACGTCCATCCGCTCGTCGGTGACGGGGTGGCCGTCGGACCCGACCGGGCCGAGCGTGACCGAGACGACCGGCAGGCCAGGGGTGGCGGTGCGGCCGTCGCCGACCATCTGCCACAGGGCCTGCAGCAGCCCGTCGCGCTGGGCGGGCGAGAGGTGTCCGGCGAGGGCGCCCGGGTCGGCGACGCTCACCGAACGGCCGAGGTGGTCGGACTCCGTGATCGCGTGGTACAGCCAGGTCTCGCGCCGGCCCTCGATGAGGTGCAGGCGGAGCTCGGTCGCGAGCGAGGCCGCGACGGAGCTCGAGGCGTCCGACAGCGGAAGGGGATCGGTGCCGTTCGCGACGGCGTCGAGCAGCTTCTCGGCGGCCAGGTCGAGTCGGGCGAGCTCGTCCGAGGCGAGCATGCCGACCGCGAACTGCGGCGCCTGCACGTTGCTCTGCACGAGCACCCGGTCGAGTTCCCGCTGCACGAGCTGCCGGAACCGCTGCACCACGTACAGGGCGATCGACGGGGGCACGACGACCAGGGCGAGCAGGGACACGATGCCCGGCAGCGTGTCGTTGGTGATCGGGGTCGAGGCGACGCTCATGCCGACGAACGCCAGGCCGAGCACCGCGATGGCGGCGGCGACCTCGCGGGCGGGTCGGAGCGTGGCGATCGGCAGGAGCGCGAAGCCCGCGGCGATCGACGCCGATGCCGTGTGGGCGATGTCGTGCTCGGGCCAGATGCCGATGAAGTCGAGGGTCACGACGCACGCCAGCACGACGCAGATCAGCACGAAGGCCAGCCCGGTCAACCGCTCGCCGTAGGTCAGCACGCTCAGGCCGACACCGACCGCGGCGACGATGTAGAGCATCCAGGCGGCTGCCGGCAGCCACGGGTCAGAGAAGTCGGACCAGCGGACCAGGAAGTACACGATGCCGGAGACGGCCTCGATGGCGGTGAGCACCGCGGCGCCGAGGCCGAGGTACCCGGCTCCGAGCGAGGCGCCGGGCTTGGCGGCCTGGCGGAGCGACCGTGCGCCGGTCGAGGTGGAGGGGAGCCCGCGGGCCTGCCGACGCTCGCTGGTGCGGTAGCGCTCGCGCGCCTCGCGACGGGTGCGGGGCGGCTGCTGACCGGTGGACTCGCCGGGAAGGCCGCGGCTGATGGTGTCCTCGGGGACCCGGGTCATCGCGGTGCCTCCAGGACGACGGTGGTGCCGGAGCCCGGCGCGGAGAAGAGCTTGGCGTCGCCGCCGACCTCGCGCAGCCGGCTCACGACGCTCTCCTTGAAGCCGAGTCGTTCGGCGCTGACGGTGGTCAGGTCGAACCCGACGCCCGAGTCCGTGACCATGGCGCGCACCATGTCGTTGTCGTGGACGATCGTGACGTGCGCCTCGCCGACACCGGCGTGCCGGCGGACGTTCTCGAGGCACTCGCCGAGCGCGAGCAGGAAGGCGTCGAGCACGTGCGACGGCAGCAGCACCTGGCCAGTGCCGTGCCAGCTGACCTCGAGGCCCATCCGCCCGAAGCGCTGCTTCACCGACTCGAGGGTCTGGCCGAGCGGCGACTCCTCTTCGCGGGTGAGCGAGTAGTCGCCGGACTGCGACGGCTGCGGGGTCGCGCCGAGTCGCAGGTGGCGGAGGAGTCTGGCGTCCTCGGCGGCCTGCTCGCGCATGGCCTGCTCGGAGACCCCGACGCCGGAGTGGGCGAGGAGCGTGAGCGTCGCGAGGACCGTGTCGTGCAGCAGCCGCGCACCCTGCCGCCGCTGTGCCTCGGTCTCGCTGGCCTGCCGTTCGGCGCGGTGCGCGGTGCCGATGCTGTAGATCCGTCGGGCGACGCGGGGGATACTGCGCGAGATCCACACGGCCACGACCGCGATGAGCACCCAGCCGAGCAATGCGCCGCTGACGGGCGTCGACAGGAACCCGCCGGTGGCCCACACCATCACGACGACGACGATCGCGCCGGTGCCGATCGTGAGCCCGAGGCCGAACGGCTGGCCGCGCTGCGCCATCAGCGGGGCGGAGAGCGAGCCGCCCGCGAGCGGCATGACGGCGCTGGCGACGAGCGGGCGGACCGACTCGTCCACGCCGGAGAACAGCAGCGCGAGCGAGGCCAGCCCCGTGACGAGGATCGCGGCGGTCCACCACACGGTCCCGCTGCGGCCGAAGAACACGAACGCGGCGACCATCGCGGCGATGCACAGCAGGGCGCCCACGAGTGGCAGGGCGGAGACCGCGGCGGCGGAGACCACGCCGACGACGCTGATGAGCGCGCAGACGATGCCCACGACACGGGTCGTCGCCCGCAGCAAGCGGTCGCGTTCCTGTGCGATGAATTCCATCGATGTCCTGGTTGGTGACGAGCTGGTGTGACGGGTCGTGCGGGGAAACCGAGCCTCGTTCAGTCCGGGCTCGCAGCCATCCAACCACGGGCGACACCCGTTGGGGGGTGTTCGGCGCGCCGTGCCGCGCGTGCCGTCACACACCGGTGCGTGCCGCCGCGGGTGCCGTGCGTGCCGCCGCCGCCCCGGTGCGTGCCGCGGCCCCTGTGCGTGCCGCCGCCCCGCCGCGTGCCGTGTCGCGCTCAGCCGTCGAGCAACCGCCGCAGGTGCGCGCCGACCTGCTCGTGCTCGATGAGGAACCCGTCGTGCCCGAACTCACTCTCGATCACCGCGGCCGTGTCACCGTCGAGCGTGTCCGGCACCCCCGCGGCGATCCGGTGCTGGTCCTCGATCGGGAACAGCCGGTCACTCGAGATCCCCACGACGAGCGTGCGGGCCGTCACGAGTTCGAGCGCGGCAGCGACACCGCCCCGCCCGGCCCCGACGTCGTGGGAGTCCATCGCGTGCGTGAGGGTGATGTACGACGACGCGTCGAAGCGCCGGGTGAACTTGTTGCCGTGGAAGTCGAGGTAGCTCTCGACCGAGAACCGCCCGTCGTCGCCGAGCGGGGACACGTCGCTCTGCCACGACCGGGCGAACCGGCCGTTCAGCTCGTCGGACGCCCGGTAGGTCATCAACGCCATCCGCCGCGCGAGCGCCAACCCGCGGTGCGGGCCCTCGCCGGCATCGGCCTCGTAGTAGTCGCCGCCCGCGAACGCCGGGTCCATCTGGATCGCCGAGCGCTGCAGGGAGTTCGCCGCGATCTGGTCCGCCGTCGTCTGCGCCGTCGATGCCAGCACCGCCAGCCGCTGGACGCGTGCGGGGTGCGACACCGCGAACTCGAGGGCGTGCATCCCGCCCATCGACCCGCCGACGACGGCCGCGAACACGTCGATGCCGAGTCGGTCGGCGAGTTGGCGCTGCACCTCGACCTGGTCGCGCACGGTGACGAACGGGAAGCGCGAGCCCCACTCGACCCCGGTGGGTGCCACCGACGACGGCCCGGTCGTACCCTGGCAGCCGCCGAGCATGTTGGGCGCGATCACGAACCAGCGGTCGGTGTCGATCGCCAGGCCGGGGCCGACGACGTCGCCCCACCAGCCGGCGGTGCGGTGCCCCGGACCGGGTGCGCCCGCGACGTGCGAGTCCCCGGTCAGCGCGTGGAACAGCAGGACGGCGTTGTCGCGCGCCGTGTTGAGCGTGCCCCACGACTCGTACGCCACCCGCACGGCCGGCAGCCGCCCGCCGCGCACCCACTGCTCGCCGAGGGATGCGAAGTGGCGCGCACCCGGGTGGTCGCCGGGGCGCCAGGCGCCGGTGACCGGCGGCTTGCCGATGGTGCCGAGTTCGGCACCGGGCACCAGGGTGGACGGCACGGAGTCCTCGGGGGTCGTCTGCCAGTCCATGGTGCGTCCAGTCTGCCGGGAGGCGCGGGTCGCCGCCGCCGTGTTACGTCACGCCCGCCCCGTGGCCGGGTCGCGGGCCGCGCTCGCGTCGTCCTGGTCCGGGCGTCTGCGGGCGGGTGCGCGGGCGGGTGCGCGGGCGGGTGCGACAACGTCGACGTCGTACGACCTCGAGGAAGTCGCACGGCCGCGTCGGCAACTGTTGCACGGGCGGTGAGACGACAAGGTCGACGTCGTGCGACGTCGACCTTGTCGTTCCGAGTCGGTGCCCGGGCGGGAGGAACGCTAGGCGCGCTGCCCCTCCTGCGACACCGCACGGGCCGCGGCGAGCCCGGCCTCGAGGTCGGCCTTCAGGTCCTCGATGTTCTCGATGCCGACGGACAGGCGCACCAGGCCCGGCGTGACCCCGGTGGTGAGCTGCTGCTCGGGCGTGAGCTGCGAGTGCGTGGTCGACGCCGGGTGGATCACGAGCGAGCGCACGTCGCCGATGTTCGCCAGGTGCGAGAACAGCTGCAGGTTGTCGACGAACGCCTTGCCCGCGGGCACCCCGCCCTTGAGCTCGAACGACAGCACGGCGCCGACGCCCTTCGGCGCGTACCGGTTCGCCGCGGCGTACCAGGGCGACGTCGGGAGGCCGGCGTACGCGACGGTCGCGACGTCCGGGTGCTGGTCGAGCCACTCGGCGATCTCCTGGGCGTTCGACACGTGGCGCTCGATGCGGAGCGACAGGGTCTCGATGCCCTGCAGGAGTGCGAACGCAGTGTCCGCCGAGTTCGACGCCCCGAGGTCGCGGAGCAGCTGCACGCGGGCCTTCACGATGTAGGCGAGCTCGTTGCCGACGGCCTCGGCGAAGACCGCGCCGTGGTACGACGGGTCGGGCGTGTTGAACTCCGGGAACTTGTCCGGGTGCTGCGACCAGGCGAACTTCCCGCCGTCGACGATGATGCCGCCGATGACGGTGCCGTGGCCGCCGAGGAACTTCGTCGCCGAGTGCACGACGATGTCGGCCCCGTGCTCGAACGGACGGATCAGGTACGGCGTCGCGATCGTGTTGTCGACGATCAGCGGGACGCCGGACTCGTGCGCGACGTCGCTGACGCCGGTGATGTCGAGGACGTTGATCCGCGGGTTGCCGATGGTCTCGGCGAAGAAGAGCTTCGTGTTCGGGCGGACGGCGCGGCGCCACTCCTCGAGGTCGTCCTGGTCCTCGACGAACGTGGTCTCGATGCCGAGCTTCGCCAGCGTGTACTTGAACAGGTTGTACGTGCCGCCGTAGATGGACGACGACGACACGATGTGGTCGCCCGCACCCGCGATGTTCAGCACGGCGTACGTCTCCGCCGCCTGGCCGGACGCCACGAGGAGTGCGCCGCTGCCGCCCTCGAGTGCCGCGATGCGCTGCTCCACGACGTCGTTCGTCGGGTTCATAATGCGGGAGTAGATGTTGCCCGGCTTGGCGAGGGCGAACAGATCGCGGGCCTCGTCCGAGTTCGCGAAGACGTACGAGGTCGTCTTGTAGATCGGGGTGGCGCGGGCGCCCGTGGTCGGGTCCGGCTGTGCGCCGGCGTGGACCTGCGTGGTCTCGAACCGCCACTGCGCGGCGTCGTGCTCGGTCATCTTGGTGCTCCTGTCCGGTGCGGCTGGGTGATGGGTTCGGGTGAGCTCGAGCGGGCCACGCCGGCCGGTCCCGAGCAGACGCGCCAGCGGCTGGTCGGCCGTGCCCGGTGGGGATGCTGCTTTGCGTCGGGTGTCACGGTACGCAGGTGGCCGGGCCCGCACCACCGCACCCGCCTTCGGACGTAACGCGCGCGCCCGACGCGCCACGGGCCTCCCGTCCGTCCGTCCGCACCGTGCTGTCACCGTCGGACGGTGCGAGGTCGGTGGTGCGGTGCGGCGCTGCCGCGCCGCACCGAACCGGCAAGCTCGCACCGGCCGGAGGAACGCGCACGGTGCGAGGTGGCACCGCTACGCCGCGTCGCGACGGAACAGCCAACCGACGTTCGGTTCGAGCAGCCAGCGCATCCCGCGCCGCACGAAGGGCTGCGCCAGGAAGAGGCTGACCGCGCAGGCGATCGCGACCATCAGGAGCACGAACGGCCACGCGGAGTGCGGACCGGCGAGCACGCCGGACTCGCGGATCGGGTAGAGCACGAAGGTGTGCAGCAGGTACACGTACATCGTCGCCGCACCGAACTGCGTGAGCCAGATGTTCCGGCGGGGGATGAGCACCAGGAACGACGCGGTCAGCAGTGTCGCGAGCAGCATCAGGCCGAAGCGGACGGCACCCGCCCACCAGGCGTCCTCGCCGAGACCCGAGTACGAGTCGTCGTAGAAGAACCAGTGGTGCAGGTCGAACTCCTTGAACTGCGGGATCCACACCGCGCACGACACGGCCCACGCGGCGAACACGACACCGGCGGCGACGCGCACCCGCACCACGGTGCGACGCGAGGCCTCGTACCAGCGGTCGAAGAGCCCCCACTGCTTGACCTGCCACCCGAGCAGGAAGAACGGGAGCAGGCTGATCGCACGGGACAACGACAGCGTGGAGTCGACGTTGTCGAAGTAGCCGACGCCGATGCTGAACACGACGGCCCAGAACAGCGGCCACCGCAGCTGCGCCAGGTACGGCAGGATCAGCTTGAAGATGCCGAGGGCCAGCAGGAACCACAGGGTCCAGGTCGGCTGCGTCGGGTTGAAGTCCTTGCCGCCCTCGACGATGCCCTGCACCACCGTCCAGATCGTCTGCATGATGATGTACGGCACGACGATGTCGGTGATCGTCCGGCGCATGCGCTTCGCCGTCGGGGTGTCGGCCGACGAGAAGTAGCCGCTGATCACACCGAACGCGGGCATGTGGAACGCGTAGATGAACGTGTAGAGCGCCAGGGCGTGCTCGCTCGCGGTCGTCTGGCGCTGGATCGCGTGGCCGATCACCACGAGGGTCACCGCGACGAACCGCGCGGTGTCCCACATCGGGATACGGCGCGGTGCCCGGCCGGGTTCGAGCTGCGTCGCCGGGGCCGAGGGTGCGGGAGGGGCGGCATCCGTCGTCATCGTCGGTCACGTTACCGGATCGTGACCTGGGAGGGTCGGTACGGTGGGGACCGGGGCGAGCAGTCGTCCCGACAACGGGGCGATCCGTTGCCCCGACAACGGGGCGATCCGGGGCCCCGACACCGACGCAGGAGGCATATCACATGGCAGCACGGCGCGCAGTCGTCACCGGAGCGAGCTCGGGCATCGGGGCGGCCACGGTCCGGCTGTTCTGCTCGCGGGGCTGGGACGTGCTCGCCGTCGCCCGCCGGGCGTCGAAGCTCGAGGCGCTCGCCGCGGAGACCGGGGCCGAGGTCCTGGTGGCGGACATCACGAGTGCTGCCGACGTCGAGGCGCTCGCCGCCCGCGTCGCCGAGCTCGGCGGCGCCGACGTCCTCGTCAACAACGCCGGCGGCGCGTTCGGCTCGGCCAGCGTCGAGGAGTCCGACGTCGACGACTGGCGGGCCATGTTCGAGGTGAACGTGATCGGCACGAAGCGCGTCGTCGCCGCGCTGCTGCCGCACCTGCGGGACCGTGCGCGCGACACCGGGGGAGCGGACATCGTCACGGTGACGAGCACGGCCGGCTTCGTGGCGTACGAGAACGGCGGTGGCTACAACGCCGCGAAGTTCGCCGAGCACGCCCTGGTCGGGGCGCTCCGGCTCGAGCTGAACGGCGAGCCGATCCGCGTCGTCGAGATCGCCCCAGGGCTGGTGAAGACCGACGAGTTCGCGCTCACCCGCTTCCGCGGCGATGAGCAGAAGGCCGCCGCGGTCTACGACGACGTGCCGGACCCGCTCGTCGCCGACGACGTCGCCGAGGCGATCGTGCACGCGGTGGAACTGCCGCCGCACGTGAACCTCGACCTCGTCACGATCCGACCGGTCGCGCAGTCGGCGCAGCACAAGCTCGCGCGCGGGACGCTCACGCCGCGCTGATCGCCTGCGCAGCGCCCGGGCGGTGGCCACGGGTCGCGGGCGCGGGGTCCCTGCCGGTACCGTGGACGGATGCCGATCAGCAGCGAACCCGAGCCCACGGCCCCGGCTCAGTCGACCGTGACCGTGACGAGCGGGCCCGAGGTGCTCGGATGGCTGGAATTCGGTGACGCCGCACGCCTGCTCGCGAAGGACGTGCTGTCCTCCGGCTTCGAGCCCGAGGTCGTCGTCGCAGTGGCCCGCGGCGGGCTGATCATCGCCGGTGCCGTGGCCTACGCGCTCGGCACCAAGGAGTGCGGCTCGATCAACGTCGAGTTCTACACCGACGTCGAGCAGCGCCTGGACGAGCCCGTCGTGCTCGCACCCGCGCTCGACGCCCCGAGCCTGGCCGGCAAGCGCGTGCTCGTCGTCGACGACGTGTCGGACTCCGGTCGGACCCTGCGCCTGGTGGTCGACATCATCCGGAACGCCGGTGCCGACGTCCGCAGCGCCTGCCTGTACTCGAAGCCCGGCACCGTCCTCGAGCCCGACCACGTGTGGCGCCGGGTCGACGGCTGGATCACGTTCCCGTGGAGCGCCCTCGCGCCGGTGACGGCCGAGTCGTGAGCATCCACCTCGTCGGCGGCGGACTCTTCGCCGCCTCGGACGCCGCAGCGCCCTTCCTCGCCGAGGCCACCGCGCGCTCGGCCGCCGTCGGCCGGACGGTCCCGCGCATCGCCCTGCTCTCCGTCGCCGGCCCGGACGGCGGCAGTCCGTCGTCGACCGCCGACATCGCCGAGGTGCTCGGCGGTGCCCGCGCGGCCGAGGTCGTCGTCACCGAGGTCGCGGCCGGCCAGGTGTTCGACACGACCGTCCTGAGCGACGTCGACGCGCTCGTCGTCGGTGGCGGCGTCACCCCCGACTACCTGGGCGCGATCGCCCCACTCGTCGACCAGATCCGGTTGCTCGTCGCCGACGGCCTGCCCTACCTGGGCTACTCGGCCGGTGCGATGATCGCCGCCGACCGCGCGCTCGTGGGTGGCTGGCGCATCGGCGGCGTCGAGATCTGCCCCGAGGGGGCGTCTGAAGGACTCGACGAGGTCGAGCTCCGCGAAGGGCTCGGCCTGGTCGACCTGACCATCGACGTCCACGCGGTACAGGCCGGCACCCTCGCCCGCCTGATCGCGAGCGCCGAGGCGGAGTTCGTCACTGCGGGCCTGGCGATCGACGAGGACACCGCCCTCGTCGTCGGCGAGGGCGCGCTCGAGGTCCGGGGCACCGGCAGCGTCTGGCGGGTCATGGCCGGCGAGGAGTCGGTGGCCGTCGCCACGATGGGCGCGTAGCCGTCGTGGAACCACGACCGCTCGCCGACCTGGTCGACCCGGGCTGGGCGTCGGCGCTCGCTCCGGTGGAGGCCGACGTGCACCGCATGGGTGCCTGGCTCCGTGACGAGACAGCGGCTGGCCGCACCTACCTGCCGGCCGGCGCCGACGTGCTCCGGGCCTTCACCACGCCGTTCGACGCCGTGAAGGTGCTCGTGGTGGGGCAGGACCCCTACCCGACGCCGGGCAACCCGATCGGGCTGTCGTTCGCCGTCGACCCGGCAGTTCGTCCGGTGCCGCGCAGCCTGGCGAACATCTACAAGGAGCTCAGTGCCGACGTCGGCGTGACCCCGCCGGCGCACGGTGACCTGCGCGCGTGGTCGGACCAGGGCGTGCTGCTGCTCAACCGTGTGCTCACGGTCCGTGCGGGCGACGCCGGCAGTCACCGCGGCAAGGGCTGGGAAGCCGTCACCGACCAGGCCGTCCGCGCACTCGTCGCCCGGGGGACCCCGCTCGTCGCCGTGCTCTGGGGCGCGCAGGCCGCGTCCGTCCGGCCGCTGCTCGGCGACACCCCGGTGGTGGCTTCGGCGCACCCGAGCCCGTTGAGCGCGTCGCGGGGCTTCTTCGGCAGCCGGCCGTTCTCGCAGGTCAACGCGCTGCTGCAGGAACAGGGCGCGGCGCCGGTCGACTGGTCGCTGCCCGCTCAGTAGGCTCGGCACGTGCTCGAGGAGGAATACCAGCGACGGCGGGTCCTGCCGCGACACCTGCGTGCCCGGCCGGCGAGCGAGACCGCGTTCGAGTACCGGATCCGTGCCGCCGAGGCGAGCGACCTGCCCGACGTCCGTGAGATCCACACGCACTACGTCCGCAACTCGTCGGTGACCTTCGACCCGTCGGCGTTCACCTTCGCCCGGTGGAAGCAGCGCTACGACGACATCCGGAAGCGCAAGCTGCCCTTCCTGGTGGCCGAGAACCCCGCCGGACAGATCCTCGGCTACGCGCTCGTGGACGCCTGGAACCCGCGCGACCGGTCGAACCGGGTCGTCGAGGACTCGATCTACCTCGGAGCGGCCTCGGGTGGCAAGGGGCTCGGCCGTGCACTCATGGAGGCCCTGCTCGACGAGTGCCGGTCCGCCGGGGTCCGCGAGGTCGTCGCCGTGATCGCCGACCGGCAGGCCGAGGCCTCGATCCGCCTGCACGAGCGGCTCGGCTTCGAGGAGGTCGGCCGGATGGGCAAGGTCGGCTACAAGTACGACCGGTGGCTCGGCACGGTGACGATGCGCCTGCGGTTGCGCGGACCCCGCCTCTTCGCGCGCAAATAGTCGGTCCGTCGTCCGTCGTCGTTCGGTCGCGGTGGGCCTCGCCGAGGTTCCGAGATCTGCGCATCTCGGCGTGCGATCGCGCGCGTTGTGGAACCTCGACGACCAGCGCACGGCGTGTTGTGGAACCTCGGCGGTCAGCGCCCGGCGTGCCGGCCCTCGCCCGCCCCCGCACCCCGCACACCCCGTCAGGGCCGCGGGGCCTCCGCGATGAACTCGTCGCGCGTGACGCCGACGAGCGCCGTCGTCGCGGCCGCCGCGGCGGCCCCGTCACCCGTGACGAGGGCGTGCCCGACGGCCTCGTGGCGGAGCGCTGCCTCGCGCGTCCAGCGCGTGATGGTGTCGCGCGACTCCGACGTGCGGGTGCGCAGCAGCGCCTCGACGGTGCCGGCGAAGTGCGCGAAGACGGCGTTGCCGGAGCCGGTGAGCAGGGCGCGGTGGAAGCGGACGTCGGCCTCGAGGTACGCGCGGCTGTCCTCGCGCGCGCAGGCGGCGAGCATGTCCTGCGCGGCGTCGAGGACGGCGGACGCCCCGGAGCCGCCTGCGGTGAGCGACGCCGCGACGGGTTCGACGCCGAGCCGCAGTTCGAGCAACTCCCGCTGCTGCACGAAGTAGGCGGGCGAGGCGCCACGCCACCGGATGACCGTCGGGGCGAGCAGCTCCCACGACCCGATGCCGAGCACCTGCGTCCCGACGCGCTGCCGGGGTTCGACCAGTCCGAGCGACTGCAGGACGCGGAGCGCCTCGCGCACGACCGACCGGGATACACCGAACTCATCTGCCACGAGCTCGGGGCGGACCACCGTGCCGGGGTCGAGCGCACCGTCGACGATGCGCTGCCCGAGGGTGTCGAGCACGTGGGCGTGGAGTCCGCGGGCTGGGGGCATCGTTCCTCCGTGCAGTACGGGTCGCGCGGTCGGCGTGACGTCGGTCCCATCGAAACGGCAGACTGCGTCCGAGGGCGGATGGCGCGCGGCGGATCGTCGTATAGTCTGATTAATCAGATTATTGAGGGTCGGCGCGCGCAGCACCAGCCGCCCCTCGACACGAAGGCGACGGAGCCGCGCGGCAGCGGCTCCAGGAAGGGGCACCGATGCCTCACGCTCCAGTCCACCTGCTCGCCCACCCCGTGGGCACGGTCCTCGCGGCCGATGGCGGCGGTACCGAGACCGTCGACCCGTCCGGGCCGATCCCGCAACTGATCATCGCGGCCCTGGTCGGCATCGTCGTGATCATCGCGCTCATCACCTGGCTCAAGGTCCACCCGTTCATCGCGCTCGTGATCGGTGCCCTGGGCGTCGGCATCGGTGCGGGGCTCGCGCCGGACAAGGCCGTCGTGAGCTTCGGCAACGGCTTCGGAGCGACGATGACGAGCGTCGGCATCCTGGTCGGCCTCGGGTCGATGTTCGGCAAGATGCTCGTCGACTCCGGCGCCGCCGACCGCGTGGTCGACACCCTGGTGCGCAGGTCGTCGAAGGCCGCGCTGCCGTGGACGATGGCCCTGATCGGTGCGCTGATCGGCCTGCCGATGTTCTTCGAGGTCGGCCTCGTGCTCCTCATCCCGATCATCGTGCTCGTCGCGAAGCGCAGCTCCGTGCCGATCATGAAGATCGCCGTGCCCGCCCTGGTCGGCCTGTCGACGATGCACGCGTTCGTCCCGCCGCACCCCGGCCCGCTCGTCGCGATCTCGACCGTCGGCGCGAACCTCGGCACCACGCTCGCCTTCGGCATCGTGCTGGCGATCCCGGTCATCATCCTGGCCGGGCCGGTGTTCGCCCAGTTCGCGGCCCGCTGGGTCGACATCCCCGCGCCCGACATGTTCGGGTCGCGTGGGTCGGACTCCAGGTCGGCGTCCGGTCCGCAGGACCCCGCCTCGGGCGGACGGGAGGCCCGGCGCGGCCCCGCCACGCAGGACACCGCGTCCCTTCCGGGCGGCAAGAGCGACTTCACGCGCGTCATCAGCGAGCCCCGCAGCCCGTCGTTCACCGTCGCGCTCATCGGCATCCTGCTGCCCGTCGTCCTCATGCTCGCCCAGGCCGTCCGCGAGGCGACCATGCCCGACGCCGCTGGCTCGTGGGTGAGCCTGCTCGACTTCCTCGGGTCGCCGATGATCGCGATCGGCATCGCCGCGATCTACGCGATGGTCTTCTTCGCGATCGGCGGCGGCATGGACCGGTCCGCCGTGGCGAAGTCGCTCGAGAGCGCGCTGCCCCCGGTCGCCGGGGTGCTGCTCATCGTCGGTGCCGGCGGTGGGTTCAAGCAGGTGCTCATCGACACCGGCATCGGCGGCGTGATCGCCGACGCCGTGAAGGACTCCGGCGTCTCGGTGCTCCTCGTCGCCTGGGTCGTGTCCGCCCTGGTGCGTGTCGCCACCGGGTCGGCCACGGTCGCCACCGTGACCGCGGCGGGCATCATGGCCCCGATCGCCGCCGACCTGTCCACGCCGATGACCTCGCTGCTCGTACTGGCGATCGGTGCGGGCTCGGTGTTCCTGTCGCACGTCAACGACGCCGGGTTCTGGCTCGTCAAGGGCTACCTCAACACCACCGTGGGACAGACCTTCAAGACGTGGACGGTGCTCGAGTGCCTCATCTCGGTGCTCGGTCTGCTCGGTGTGCTGCTGGCCGGGGTGTTCATCCGATGAGCGGCGACTCCGCTCTCGACGCTTGCGTGCTGGTCGTCATGGGGGTCTCCGGTTCCGGCAAGTCGACCGTCGCCGCGATGGTCGCCGAGCAGCTCGGGTGGGACTTCGCCGAGGGCGACGCCATGCACCCGCAGGCGAACGTCGACAAGATGCACGCCGGCACGCCACTGACCGACGAGGACCGCTGGCCGTGGCTCGACGTCGTCGCCGGCTGGATCCGCGGGCACCTCGACGCCGGCACGCACGGTGTCGTGACCTGCTCGGCGCTGAAGCGGTCGTACCGCGACGTGCTGCGGGCGCCCGGCGTGGTGTTCGTGCACGTCGCCGGTGACGGCGCGTTGATCGAACAGCGCATGTCGCAGCGGTCTGGCCACTTCATGCCGACGTCGCTGCTGCAGTCCCAGCTCGCGACGCTCGAGCCGCCGCAGGACGACGAGGCGCACCTGACGATCGCGGCCGACCGCACTCCGGAGGAGGAGAGCGCCGAGGTCGTGGAGCGGCTCGGGCTCGGCGACGGCCGCTAGCTGCTGTCGGAGTCCGAGCCGGATCCGGTGTCGGCGCGGCTGGCTTCGGACACCAGGTGCGCTGCAGCGGCGGCGAGCTGTGTGTTCGACGTCACCGCTGTGCCGTCCTCGAGCACGCTCGTGTCCTCGAGCCCGGTGCGGATCGCGTGGCCCCGGGAGAGCGCCCGTCGGCTCACCTGCCACGAGGCGGCGCCGATGCCGTGGTGCAGTTGGGGGAGTCGGACCCCCGCGGCCCGGACGATCGACTCCATCTCGGCGTCGAGCGCGAGCGCGTCGTCGGCGTCGTGCTCGAGGGGCTCCACCACGAGTCGGACGAACCGGTCGTGTCCACCCTTCCGGACGAACCGCTCCACGTCGGCAGTGCTGAGGACGCAGGCCTCGACGCCGACGCCGCGTCGCGCGAGGAGATCGGTGACGTCGTCGATCCCGTCCTCGCCCTGGTTCGCGGCGATCAGGTCGGGCAGCTCCGTCCACGAGGAAACGAGGTCGAGGCGTTCGCGGGGGTCGGGCACGATCGCTGCGAAGGTCGTGACGTTGAGCGGGATCCCCGGGCACGCCGCCCGCACGGCGCGGAGCATCCGGCCGACCGGTCCGGCGGCGAGCGACTCGGCGCCGTCGTCGTCGAAGGCGTGCAGGTGGAGGAGCGTCGCGCCCGCCGCCACACACGCTGCCGCGTCGCGGGCGATCTCCTCCGGTGTGCGCGGCATCGCCGGGTGGGTGGTGTCGCCGTTCAGGGCGAGTTGCAGGTCGGGCACGTGGTCGCTCCTCAGCTGAACCGGATCGGGGTGCCGACGGGCAGGGCGGCGAGGGTGCGGGTCATCTCCGCCGAGATCCGCACGCACCCGTGCGAACTGCCGGTCGGGTCGGGGTAGTAGTGCAGCGCGGTCAGTGCCGCGTTGCCGCCGTACGACGGGATCCGCGACGAGTGCGCCCCGGTCAGGATGATCGGGTTGCCCTGCGTGTACGTCACGCGGGTGTCCACGTACGCCGCCTCGACGTAGGTGGCGGTGTCGGACGGCGTGGGGTCCTCGGGGGTGCCGAGCCGGGCCGCCTCGGTCGCGGCGACATGGCCGCTCCGGGTGACGACCGAGACCGTGCTCCGGGCGACGTCGACACGGATCGTCCGGTCGGTGTCCGTGACCGTGAAGTCGGCTGCCCGTGCCCAGGCGAACGTGGCGCTCGGCGCGTCCGGGTCGCCGCCGTCACCCGGGGTGCGGTTCCGTGCCGGGGTCGAGACGAGGAGCATGCCGCCGTCGACTCCGGGCGACCGGCCCCAGACGGCGGTGGCGGCGGGCAGGTCGATCGTCGACACCCGGTGCGACAGCGTGGCCACCGGGCGGGCGTGGCTGGACGGGCTGGCGTACAGGGCCACGAGGTCGTTCCGAGGGGTGGCGATCTGCCAGGTGTCCGCGGGACGGACGTCCCCGCCGTCGAGCAGTTCGGGGACGACGCCGTCGTGGAACGCCAGCGGCAGGGCGGCGAGGGTGGCGGCCGACGGCGCGCGGGGGACGGCCGCGAGCGTCGGGGTGGGGGTCGGCGTCGCGGTCGCGGTGGCCCGTGCGGTGTGGGTCGGGTCGGCGCCCGGACGGTCGGCGGTCACCCCGACGACGACGGCGGCCGCGACGGCGAGCGCAGCCGCACCCCCGACCACGGCGATCCAGCCCCTGCGTCGCATCGGCATCCCCCTGTGCTCCTGGTGTCGGTCAGCGTTCGTGACCCGGTCAGCGTTCGGTGACCCGGCCGGCGTCGACGTGCCACTGCCGGTCGAGGCGGACGGTCTCCAGCATGCGCCGGTCGTGCGTGACGAGCAGCAGCGTGCCGTCGTACGACTCCAGTGCCTGCTCCAACTGCTCGATGGCCACCAGGTCGAGGTGGTTCGTCGGCTCGTCGAGCACGAGCACGTTCACCCCGCGGGCCTGCAGCAGCGCGAGGCCGGCGCGGGTCCGTTCGCCCGGGGAGAGCGCCGACGCGGGCCGTCCGACGTGGTCGGCCTTCAGCCCGAACTTCGCAAGCAGTGTCCGGACGTCGGCGGTCGTGTACTCGGGCACGATCGCCTCGAACGCCGCGGCGAGTGACTGGTCGCCGGTGAAGGCCGCACGGGCCTGGTCGACCTCGCCGACGGCGACGCTCGACCCGAGCGAGGCGGTGCCGGTCGTCGGCACCTGCTTGCCGAGCAGTGCCCGGAGCAGCGTGGACTTGCCGGCGCCGTTCGGTCCGGTGATGCCGATGCGGTCGCCACCGTCGACCTGCAGCGACACCGGGCCGAGCGTGAAGTCGCCCTGCGTGAAGGTGGCGTCGGACAGGGTGGCCACGACGGCCGAGGACCGGGGCGCGCTGCCGATCGTGAACTCGAGCTGCCACTCCTTTCGGGGCTCCTCGACCTCGTCGAGCCGCGCGATGCGGGACTCCATCTGGCGGACCTTCTGCGCCTGCTTCTCGCTCGACTCCGAGGCGGCCTTGCGCCGGATCTTGTCGTTGTCCGGGGCCTTCTTCATGGCGTTGCGCACGCCCTGGCTCGACCACTCGCGCTGTGTGCGGGCGCGGGAGACCAGGTCGGCCTTGGTGGAGGCGTAGTCCTCGTACGCGTCGCGCTTGTGCTGCCGGGCGATCTCGCGCTCCTCGAGGAACGAGTCGTACCCGCCGCCGAACAGCCGGTTGGACGACTGCGCCAGGTCGAGCTCGAGGACGCTCGTCACCGACCGTGCCAGGAACTCCCGATCGTGGCTGACGAGCACGACCCCGCCGCGCAGGCCCCGGACGAACCCCTCGAGCCGGTCCAGGCCGTCGAGGTCGAGGTCGTTCGTGGGCTCGTCGAGCAGGACGATGTCGAACCGTGACAGCAGCAGCGCCGCCAGCCCGACCCGAGCGGCCTGCCCACCGGACAGCGCGGTCATGAGCGAGTCCGGTCCGACGCCGTCGTCACCGGCTCCGGTCTCGAGGCCGAGGTCGGCCAGGACAGCGGGGATGCGGTCTTCCAGATCAGCGGCGCCCGCGGCGAGCCAGCGGTCGAGCGCCGTCGAGTAGCGGTCCGCGGCGGCGTCGCCGGCGTCCGGGTCGCCGAGCGCGGCAGCCGCGGCGTCCATGGCCTCGGTCGCCTCGGCCGAGCCGGTCCGTCGGGCGATGTACGCGGCGACGGTCTCGCCCGCGATCCGTTCGTGCTCCTGGGGGAGCCAGCCGACGAACGCGTCGGTGGGCGCGAGCGACACCGTGCCCGCCAGGGGCTCGTCGACACCCGCCAGCAGTCGGAGCAGGGTGGACTTGCCGGCACCGTTCACGCCGACGACGCCGATCACGTCGCCCGGTGCCACCGTGAGGTCGAGGGAGTCGAACAGCGTGCGAGCGGCGTACCCGCCGGACAGGCCCTTGGCGACGAGCGTGGCGGTCATGCGCCAATCGTCCCACGCGGCGGCGCGCGCACGGCACCGACCTCGGAGCGCCAGGTGCTCCGGGTGCAGCACACTGGACGGATGGCATCCTGCGTCTTCTGCGCGATCATCGCCGGCGACGAACCGGCCGTGTGGGTCGAGCGCGAGGACCACGCCGTAGCGTTCGCGCCGCTGCCCGGGTCCGCGCTCGCACCCGGGCACACGCTCGTCGTACCGGTCGAGCACGCCGACGACCTGCTCGGTGCCGCCCCGGTGGCACTGGCCGCCACCGTCGCGCTCGCGCAACGTGTCGCCCGGGCGATGCGGGGCGCACTCGGCGCCACCGGCACCGTCGTGCTGCAGGCCTCCGGCGCCGATGCCGGGCAGAGCGTGCGGCACCTGCACTTCCACGTCGTGCCGTGCTGGCCGGACGACGGCACGACGCACTGGCCGGAGCCGCCCTCGGCACACGTCGTCGACGGTGACCCGCACGCACTCCTCGCCGAGATGTTCGAGTAGCCGATCCCGGGCAGCGGTGCGCGGAACGGAGTGGAGTGGGCGCTGCACCCGTCACCCGTCCCACCGACACCCGCAGGAGCACACCATGACCACGAAGATCACCCTGATCATCGACAACCCGGCCGACCCGTCGGCGTTCGAGCAGTCCTACGTGGAACTCGAGGCACTCGCCGCGGAGCTGCCCGGCCTGCAGCGGCTCGAGGCGGCGAAGGTCTGGCCGAAGGAGGACGGCACCCCCACACCGGCGCACCGCACCCTCGACCTGTACTTCGCCTCGTACGGGGACGCCTCCGACGCGGTGGCGACCGCCGAGGCCGGCGCGTTCTTCGAGCGGCTCGGCGGCACCGGCGTCACGTTCACCGGCCTGTTCTCCGACATCGAGCACGAGTAGCACCGGGCCGGGCCAGGCCGGGCGCCGGGCGCCGGGCGCCGGGCCCGTGCCCGTGCCCGGGTTTCGGGCTCAGCGACACTCCTCGGGTCCCGCGCCGCGTGGAGAGTCGCTCAGCGCGAACCTCGGCCCGGCAGGTCCGGCACGCCCGGCAGGCCCGGCACCGGCACCGGCGCCAACCGGCCCGCGCCGACGGGCAGCACACCCGCGCGGTACTCGAGCACCTCGGCATCGCCGACGGTCACCGTCGCCGCACCGAAGCGCCATGCCCGGTTGAACAGGTACACCCCGATCACGGTCCGGCCGTCGTCGGCGACCGCCCACGTGCCGGTGCCCCACTGCGCCGGGTGCCCGACCCCGTCGATCGTGACGGTCGGGCGGGCGAACCAGGTGAGCAGGGGGCGAGCGAGCCGGAGCTCGATCCGGCGCTTCGTCGTGCCGGAGGGGAGAGTCGTGTCCACCTCCGCAGGATAGGGCCACCGAACCCGGCGCCAGCGCACCGGCGCCGCCGCACCTGTGGCCAGCGCACCTGTGCCCGCCGCACCCGCGCACCCGTAGCGTGGCGGCCATGATCACCACCGTCCTCGTCGCCGGCGCCACCGGAGACCTCGGCGGACGCATCGTCCGCGAGCTCCTGCAGCACGACACCCGCGTCCGCGTCCTCACCCGCCCGTCGAGCACCGGCGCCCAGCGGCAGTTCGCCGACGACAACCGCATCGACGTCGTCATCGCGGACTACACGGACGCACCGGCGCTGGTCACGGCGCTCGCCGGGGTCGACGTCGTCGTCTCCACCGTCAGCGGTACCCGCGCCGTGATCGTGGACGCCCAGCGCGCTCTGCTCGACGCCGCGGTCCAGGCCGGCGTCCCGCGGTTCATCCCCTCGGACTACGCCGCCGACTACCGCTCGATCACGCCCGGCTCGAACCGCAACTTCGAGCTCCGCCGCGAGTTCGCCGCCGCCCTCGACGCTGCACCGATCCGTGCGACCTCGGTGCTGAACGGGGCGTTCACGGACATGCTCACCGGTCAGGCGCCGCTGATCCTGTTCGACCGCCAGCGGGTGCTCTACTGGTCGTCGGCCGACCAGGTCCTCGACTTCACCACGAAGGACGACGTCGCGCGCGTGACGGCGCTCGTCGCACTCGACGCGGACGCACCCCGTGTTGTCGAGGTCGCCGGTGACCGCGTGACGGCACGGTCGATCGCCGACACGATGTCCCGACTGACCGGCACCCCGTTCCGGCTGCAGTGGGCGGGGACGACCGGCACGCTGTCGGCGATGGCACGGATCGGCCGTCGGCTGTCGAAGGACGACGCCGAACCGTTCCCGGCCTGGCAGGGCATGCAGTACTTCGTGAGCATGTTCAGCGGCGAGGCCGAGCTCCACCACGTCGACGCCGACCGCTCCGGTCCGCACGGGTGGACGAGCGTCCGCGACGTGCTCGCAGCTCACCTGGGCGTCTGACGGTCCGACCGGGAGGCCCGCCCCGCGTCGCGCAGGACGGCCGACGGTCCGCCGCCGTGGCCGTCACGGGCACGCGCCGGCCGGGTGCTGCGCTGACGATCAGGCGCCGCGGACGGCCCTGACGATCTCCTGCCGTGCTGCTCGTCCGCTGCGCGTCGGCAGCAGGGGGAACACGTGCAGCGCGCCGGGGCGCTCGCGCAGCGTGACGTCCACGCCCGCGGCCCGGGCGGCCGCGACGAGCAGGTGCGCGTCGGGGTTGAGCACGTCGCGGGTCCCGGTGTGGACGATCATCGGACCGAGGCCGTGGAACGAACCGGCCAGGGGACTGACGACCGGGTCGTCGATCGACAGGCCGTCGGCCCACAGGTGACCGAGGACACGGCCCCCGTCGCGACCGAGCCACGGGTCGCTCGGCTGCACCTCGGCGATGCGCGGGTTCGAGAAGCCGAGGTCGAGCGCCGGTGACACCAAGACGGTCCGGAGCGACGGTACGCCCTGGTCGCGCAGGGTCTGGGCGACCGACAGCGCGATCTGCCCGCCCGCGGAGTCGCCGGCGAGCTGCACCCGTCCGCGCTGGTCGATGACGCGGCGTGCGACGTCGATGACCAGGTCGTGTGCCTGTCGGGCGTTGCCGTCCGGCAGGAGTCGGTAGATCGGCACGGTCACGGTGGCGCGCGCCTCGGCGGCGAGCTGGGCGATGAGCGCCCAGTGCTGCGGGGCGATCTCGTGGACCCAGCCGCCGCCGTGGACGTACACGAGGTCGCGGAGCGGTGGCTGTCGGCTCGGGGTCACGGTGTACACGGGGGAGCCGCCCTGACGGTGGACGTCGACGCGCACGTCGGGCCGGAGGCGCTTCGGTGGTCCGAAGGGTTCGGGGCGGAGGGCCTGTCGGCGGACGGCTCGGTGCGCTCCCGCTTCGGTGACGAACGGCGCGTTCGCGTGCGTGGCCCGCAGGAACAGCGGGACCGCGGCTTCGGGGACGATCACGCGGTACCTCCTGCGTCGTCGGTGTCGTCGGTGTCGTCGGCCTCGCGCACCGGCTCGCTGAGTCCGAGGAGTGCGCCCCGCACCGCGGCGACGCGGATGGTCGCGGCATCGTCGTAGAGCACCGTCTGGCTGACCGCGCCGACGTGTGCGGCGACGACCGCACGGGTGAAGACGTCCGGCGCGACGGTCAGTCGCCGGCCCTGGGCCGTGACCGACTCGACGAGCAGCGGTTCGAGTGCCGCGTGGAAGGCGTCGGTGTGCACTCGGAGCAGTGCCCGGAGCTCGGGTTCGTGTCGCGCCCGGGACAGCAGGACCGAGCGGATCGCGTACCACTTGCCCTCGGGCGGCAGGCCGCCGAGGACACCGGAGACGATCGCGTCGACGGACTGCGGGTCGGTCGTGCCGAGCGCGGCCCGGAAGCCGTCCTCGAGCCGCTCGACGACCACGGCCTCCTGCGCTTCGTACACCGCGAAGAAGAGCTCGTCGGTCGTCGCGAAGTTCGAGTAGAAGGCCCCGCGCGTGAACCCCGCACGCGCGACGATCGCCTCGACACTGGCCGAGGCCGAGCCGGTCTCGTCGAACAGCGCCTCTGCCGCGCGGACGAGCTCCGCGCGGGTGCTGCTGCGCCGCCGGGTGGGGCGGGCGGGTGCGGCGGTGTCGTCGCTCACTCGTGGGGACATCGGCTCATCCTAGGAGGCGTCGTCCGACCGGCGCGGGTCGGCCAGGTAGTCGTGCACGGACCGCACCGGCGCGAGCGTCAGGTCGGTCAGGACGTGCGAGGCGCTGATGACCTCGAGAACCGGCAGGTCGGCCATCGGCGCGAGGGCGTGCTCGAACAGCTGCAGGCGGGCGGGCCCGGTCCAGGCCCCCTTCACGACGATGTCGGTGATCTCGGTCCGCACGAGGTCGGCGGCGCGCAGCCCCAGGGTCGTCACGTCGGGGACGAGCTTCACCATCCAGGTCGGCACCGTGATCTGCGCCGCGGCCTCGACCGGGTCCATCGGCTCCCACTGGTACGCCATGGTCGCCGTCGCCACACGCTCGGCACCGCGGTCGAGCGTGCCGACGAGGGCGCCCTGGTCGACGCGCAACCCCGGGGTCCCGAGCACCTTCGGGTAGGCGCTCAGTTCGCGACCGGCGAGCGTCGCCGCGGAGTTGTCGAGGTACATGGCGTGCAGGTACTCGCCGACCTCGCCGTCGTGGGTGACCTGGATCGCCTGACCGGACTCGACGTAGGGGCCGTAGCCGTCGACGTCGCCCATCTTCATGACCTCGAATCGGACCAGCGGCGCGTCGACCCGCAGCGGCTCCGGCACGACGGCGCGGAGGGCGTCGGGGTCGGTCCGGTACACGACGTTGAAGTACTCGCGATCGGTGAAGCGCGTCGGGCGCAGCGGGTAGACCGGCGCGGTGAGGGGCGTGGTGGCGTGGCGGAGGACGTCCGAGGCCTGCATGGGAACTCCTTGTCGAGTTGCGATACGTTCCGTACTGAGTACGTTGTGTATCGAACCTACACCCGAGAACGAAGGACACCATGGGCTTCTCCCTGCCGACCGACATCCGCAACCGACCCGTCACCGTGATCGGCGGTGGGACCCTCGGCCGTCGCATCGCCCTGGTGTTCGCCAGCGCCGGCGGCGAGTCCCGCGTGTACGACCTCGCCGAGCCGGTCCGCACGGCCGCCGTCGAGTACGTCGAGCGCGAGCTCCCGGCGCTCGCCGCGGCACGGGACGGGGGCGCGGTCGGCACCGTCCGCGCGTTCGACGACCTGGACGAGGCCGTCGCCGGTTCGTGGCTCGTCGTCGAGGCGATCCCAGAGCGCCTCGACCTCAAGACGACGGTGTTCGGGCAGCTCGACCGCGCCGTCGGGGCGGACACGATCCTGGCGAGCAACTCGTCGTCGTACGCGAGCCGACTCGTGATCGACGAGGTCGAGCACCCCGAGCGCGTGCTGAACATGCACTTCTACATGCCGCCGGCGCAGAACGCCGTCGACCTGATGAGCGACGGGGAGACCGACCCCGCGGTCATCGACCTGCTGCTCGAGGTCCTGCCGACCTACGGCGTCCGGCCGTTCGTCGCCCGCAAGGAGTCGACCGGGTTCATCTTCAACCGCATCTGGGCGGCCATCAAGCGCGAGTCCCTGGCCGTCGTCGCCGACGGGGTCTCCACGCCGGAGGACGTCGACGCCATGTTCGCGGTGAACACCGGTTCGCCCGCGGGGCCGTTCCGGATGATGGACCAGGTGGGGCTCGACGTCGTCCTGGACATCGAGGAGCACTACGCGGCGGAGGACCCGCACCTTCCCGAGGGTCCGCGGCAGCTGCTCCGGCAGTACGTCGACGCGGGGCACCTGGGCGTGAAGACCGGCCGCGGCTTCTACGCGTACGACCAGCACTGAAGGACGACCGGCACCGTCGGACGACCAGCACCGTCGCCGCCTAGGCTCGGGAACCGTGTTCGAACTCCACCACCTCGCCGCGCAGGAACTCTGGGACTGGATCCGCCGGGGGGAGGCGACCGCGCTCGAGGTGACGGAGCACTACCTCGCCCGCATCGAGCGCCTCGACCCGGCCCTCGGCGCGTTCGTGACGGTCACGGCGGACGCCGCGCGCTCGAGAGCCGACCGTCTCGGGGACCTGGTGCCGACGTCCAGACCGTTGTGGGGCCTCCCGTCCGCCGACAAGGACCTGTACGACCGCGCCGGGGTCCCCACGCGCTCCGGCACCGCGAGCCTGCCGGAGCGCCCTGCCGGGGCCGACCACCCGCTCGTCGCGGCGCTCGACGCCGCCGGCACGGTGAGCCTCGGCAAGACGGCGTCACCGGAGTTCGGGATGTCCTCGTCGTCGGAGACCCGGTTCGGCGTGACGCGGAACCCGTACGACACGACCCGCGCGCCCGGGGGATCGTCGAGCGGGGCGGCGGTCGCCGTGGCGGCCGGGCTGCTGCCCGTGGCCGTCGGGTCCGACGGCGGGGGATCGGTCCGGATCCCGGCCGCAGCGACCGGACTCGTCGGTCTGAAGCCGAGCCGCGGGCGGGTGCCGTCGATGCCCGGCCGCTCCGGTGTCGGCGGGCTCTCCGTCGCCGGCCCGCTGACCCGGTCCGTCGCGGACGCAGGGATGCTGCTCGACGCCCTCGTCGCGCCGACCGGCCTGCCGGGACCGTCGCCGTACGCCCTGGTCACGCCGTCCCGCGGTGACGGCCCGTTCACAGCGGCGGCCGTCCGCGGTGAGGGCCGCTTCGTCGTCGGGCTGCTCGACGGTTCACCGTGGGACGACACCGTCGACGTCGTGGTCGACCCCGCGGCGCGCGTTGCCGTCGAGGCCGCGGTGCGGGTGCTCGGCGAACTGGGGCACGGCGTCGAGGACGTCCGGATGCCGCGGGCGCCGTACGCCGACGCGTTCCGGGTGGCGTGGGAGAGCTCCGCGGCGCGGCTGCCGATGGTCCCCGGCATCGACCTGGCGGCGCTCACGCCGCTGGTGACGTGGCTCGTGGAGCGGGGACGGCGGCTCACCGGCACGCAGGTGCTCGACGCGATGACGGCGCTCGACACGTTCTCGGCGACGCTGATCGGTGCGTTCGACCGGTTCGACGCCGTCCTGTCACCGACCCTCGCACTGACCCCGCGGCCGCTCGGCTGGTACGGCGACGACCCGGACGAGGACTTCCGCCGCCAGTGCGCGTACTCGCCGTGGACCTCGATGGCGAACGTGGCCGGGCTCCCCGCGATCACCCTGCCGGTCGGGGTCACCGCCGACGACCACCCGGACGGCGGTGGCCTGCCGATGGGCGTCCAGTTGATCGGGCGTCCAGGGGGCGAGCGGGTGCTGCTCGCGATCGGGGCCCAGCTCGAGCGGCGGCTGCGCTGGCAGCGGCGGCACCCGGCTGCCTGGACCGCCTGACCGCCTGGGGAGATCGATGCGGAACGACATCATCGTCGTCGTACGACGTCGATGATGTCGATCCGAGTCGGCCAGACCCGCCGCCGCCCGGGCTAGCTCTGCTTCTCGATCGCCTCGGAGTACTCGCGGCGCATCTTGTCCCCGGCGGCCGACACCCACGTCGCCCGTGCGGCCTTCACCTTCGCCAGGTTCGTCCGCCCGAGCACGTAGTCGTTGCACACGCTGTTGAACGCGGTGCTCGCCGACGCCGTCGCCGCGGCCGAGGGGGAGTAGAAGCCGTCCACCGGGTTCTTCACGAGCATGTCCTGGGTCTTGGTCTGGTACTGGTGCGACTGCCGCAGCTGCTCGTCGATGCGGACCGCGGTGTTCAGCACCTGCGGGCCGGCGCCGAGTCGGTACAGCGCGCTGGCGTTGATGGTCTGCTCGCCGGCCTTCGTCAGCGTCGCGTCCGGGCCGCTGCCGGTGTGGTGGACGCCCTTCTCGCCGTGGGTCAGCGTGAACGCCTCCTTCGACCCGAACGGTGCGGAGAGGTAGTCGATGAGCCGGAGCTGGGCCTTGATGCGTTCGGGTGTCGTCTTCTTCAGGGCGGCGAACGAGAAGCTCGACGTGCCCTGGTAGTTCGCACCGGGGCCGCCCGTCGCACCGAAGGGCACGATGCCGCCCGTGACGATCCCCTTCGGCATCGACACGTCGAGCAGGGCGGAGATGCCGTCGAGGTGCATGAGCACGGTGCCGTTGTTGATGTACGTCTTCGCCTTCGCGCTCTCGAGGCTGGGGGTGTCCGGGTGGAAGACGCCGAGGTTCCAGAGCTTCTTGACGTAGCTGAGGGTCTCGAGCCACGCGTCGGTCTCGTTCTTGTGGGTGAGTTCGCCGCCCTTCGACATCGCCCACTGGTTCGGCACGCCGAAGGTGGCGCCGATGAAGTCGTACGCCCAGTCGACACCGCTCGCCCCGCCCTGGCCGGCGATCGCGTACCGGCCGGCCTTGGCGTCGGTGACGGCCGTGCACAGCTCGGTGAACTCGTCCTTGTCCTTCGGGGCCGGTGCTGCGCCCGTCAGCTGCTCGATGAGGTCGGGGCGGCAGATCATCACCGACCCGAACGGCGGCCGGTGTTCGGGGACGCCGTAGATCTTCCCGTTGATGCGGGCGCTCCGCCACGACGCGGTGGGGATGTTCGCCAGGTTCGGGTAGTCCTTGACGGCGTCGCCGGAGAGGTGCTCCGACAGGTCCGCGAACTTCGCGTCGAGCAGCTGCGGGAACCGTGGTGGCATCGCGAACGTCAGGAACTCGACGATGCCCGGGATGTCGTTGCCGGCGGTCATCGTCGCGAACTTCGCGGCGAACGAGTCGCCGGGCACGAACGTCAGGTCGTACTCGGTGTCCGTCAGGCCGCCGATGTAGTCGAGGAACGAGTTCTGCGCCGGCGGCGGCGCCGCGTAGGTCACGACGAACCCGGTGGTCTTCTCGCCGTCGCCGACCTTGCCGGTGACCGAGGTGAAGAGCTCGCTGTCCTTCGGGTACGAGTAGTACACGGGCTGGACGACGCCGTTGCCGGGCAGGTCGGGCTTCGGCCCCTTGGTGATGGGGACGTAGGTCGGCAGCGCGGCCACCTTGTCCGAGATGGTCGCGGCGTTCCCGCCGGTGGAGCACCCGGTCAGGCTGCCGGCGGCGCCGAGGGCGACGAGGCCGAAGGCGGCGCCGGAGATGAGGGTCCGGCGGCTGAGGCCGCCGGTGGTGGTGTCGGTCATGGTTTCTCCCGTGAAGCGTCGGGTGGCAGTGGGGTGGTGGGGCCGTGTCAGCCCTTGACGGCGCCCGTCAGGACGCCCTTGGTGAGGTGGCGCTGCACCAGGGGGTAGGCGGCGAGGATGGGGATGATCGCGATCATCACGACGGCCATCTGGATCGACTCCGCCGGCGGCTGCATCGAGGCGTCGGACCCGGCGCCGGACACCAGGCTGGAGCCCTGCAGGACGTAGGTGCGCAGTACCAGCTGCAGCGTCCACTTCGTCGAGTCCGACAGGTAGAGCAGCGCGTTGAAGAACGCGTTCCAGTAGCCGACGGCGTAGAACAGGCCGACGACGGCGATGACCGCGCGGGACAGCGGCAGGACGAGCTGCCACAGGATGCGGAACTCGCCGGCGCCGTCGATCTTCGCGCTGTCGATGAGCTCCTGCGGGATGCTCATCATGAAGCCGCGGACGACCACCATGTTGAACACGCTGAACGCGCTCGGCAGGATCAGCGCCCAGTAGTTGTCGAGGAGTCCGAGCTGCTTCACCATCAGGTACAGCGGGATCATCCCCGGCGCGAACAGGAACGTGACGAGCACGAAGGTCAGCAGCGGCCGTTGGAACAGCGATCCCTGTCGGCTGAGCGCCCACGCGGCGAGCACCGTCGACGCCAGACTGATGACGGTCCCGACGACCGTGACGAGCAACGTGACCACCACGGCGCGGGTGACGACCCCGCCGGACAGGATCTGCACGTACGCGGACAGGTCGAGCGACCGCGGCCACACGACGTAGCCGCCGGCTGCGGTGACGTCCGCCTGGCTCGACACGCTCGTCGAGAAGACGATGAGGAACGGGAACAGCACGACGGCGAGGATCAGGACGATCGCGACGGCCTTGAGTGCGAGGACGACGGGTGTGGGTTTTCCGGCCCAGACCGGACGGGCGATGGTGCTCATGACCGTGAATACACTCCCTGCTCACCGAGCATGTGGGCGGCCTTGTTCGCCGCCATGATGAGGACGAACCCGACCAGGCCCTTGACCAGACCGACCGCGATGCCCGTGGACCAGTTCCCGTCGACGACGCCGTGGTAGTAGACGTAGGTGTCGAGGACCTCGGCGGCATCGGCTCCCACGGCGTTCCGTTGCAGGATGATCTGTTCGAACCCGACGGACAGGGCCTCGCCGAGCCGCAGGATCAGCAGGAGCACGATGATGGGCCGGATGCCCGGCAGCGTGACGTGCCAGAACCGGCTCCACGCTCCCGACCCGTCGATCGCGGCCGCCTCGTACAGGTTGTCGTCGATCGCCGCGAGCGCCGCCAGGAAGATGATCGTGCCCCAACCGGCGTCCTTCCAGATCACCTGGGACGTCAGCAGCAGCTTGAACGTCTCCGGGTCGCTCATGATCCCGATGGTCCCCATGTCGAGCTGGCGCAGCGTGTGGTTGACCACACCGCCGGACCCGAGCGACTGCTGGAAGAAGCCCACGACGATCACCCACGACAGGAAGTGCGGCAGGTAGAGCACCGACTGCACGGTCGCCCGGAGCCACGGCCACACCAGCGAGTGGATGAGGATGGCCAACGCGATCGGCACCGGGAAGAACAGGATGAGCTGCAGGAACGTGATCTCCAGCGTGTTCACCGTCGCCCGCCAGAACTCCGGGTCGGCGAACATCAGCTGGAAGTTCGTGAACCCGACCCACGGGCTCTGGGCGATCGGGATGTACGGCTGGTAGTCCATGAACGCGATGACGTTGCCGATCATCGGCACGTACACGAACAGCAGCAGCAGGACCACCGCCGGCGCCACCATGAGCAGCAGCGGGTAGTCGCGTCGCAGCCGAGCGAGGAACGGGACCTTCCGCGGGGCCGGGGCACCACCGGACCGGGTGGTCCGGGGCTCGGTGGTCGGATCGACCAGCGTCGCGCTCATGTGGCTCCTTTGCTCACGTGGCTGGGGGTTTCGTCATCCTGTGGCGTCCGTATGATGACGGTCAAGCCGCGGTATTCACCCGCACACGAATCGAACACTGGGAGCGACGATGCACCCGACCAGACGCCACGAACGGATCCTCGCCGAGCTCCGCGTGCACGGGACCCTGTCCGCCTCGGACTTCGCCGAGCGCGAGGGGATCTCGGCCATGACGGTCCGCCGCGACCTGTCCGAACTCGCCGACCGCGGCGTGCTCCGGCGCGTGCACGGCGGCGCCGTCTCCGTCGAGACCCTGCCCACCGCCGGCGCACCGCACCGACCCGCACCCCGCCCCGACCGGGACACCGCCGACGGCAGCGGCGCGCTCTTCACCCTCGGGCTCGTCGTCCCCGACCCCGGCTACTACTTCCCGAAGATCGTCGCCGGCGTCGCCGAACGCACCGAGGCCCTGGGCGGCCGCGTCGTGCTCGGCGTCTCCCGCTACGAACCCGCCCGCGAACGCCAGCAGGTCGAACGCCTCATCGCCGCCGGCGTCGACGGGCTGCTCGTCACCACCACCGTCGCCGACGCCTTCACGACCCTCGAACTCCTCGACCACGCACCGATGCCCGTCGTCGTGGTCGAACGCTCCGTGGTCGAGGCCCCCGTCGGCTCCGCGCTCGAGTCCGTCCGCAGCGACCACGAGTCCGGCGCCGGCATCGCCGTCCGCCACCTCGCCGAACTCGGGCACCGCCGCATCGGCATGGCCGTCTTCGACACCCCGACCACCCCGCAGCTCCGCACCGGCTACGACCGCGCCGTCCGGCAACTCGGCCTCGACCCCGACGCCCCGGTCCAGGTCATCCCGGACGACCAGGGCGTGGGTGCATCGACCAGGGCCTTCATCGAACGCTGCCTCGCCACCGGCACCACCGCCGTCTTCGTGCACTCCGACCAGTACGCCGTCGAGTTCGTCGAGACCGTCACCGAGATGGGCCTGTCGATCCCGGACGACCTGTCCGTGGTCGCCTACGACGACGAGGTCGCGGCGCTCGCCGGCGTGCCGCTCACCGCGGTCGCGCCACCGAAGAACGACGTCGGCCGGTTCGCGGCGACGATGTGCTTCGAGCGCATCTCGGCGACGGCGCAGGTCGGTTTCGCCCGTCGGCACATGACCCTGGCGCCGACGCTGAGCGTGCGGGCGTCGACCGCGGCGGTCGTCTTCGGTCCGTGAGCGGATGGCGCGCGATCCGTGCGCCGGTCGTGTTCGCTTCGTGAGCGTTTGCGCCCCGCGGCTTGACTCCGCACACCGCCGAACGCTGGCATGGGGACGCCGTACCCCCCGGAGAGGAACCGTCCGACGATGACGTCACGCCCCGTCACGCCCCCCGTGGTGCCCGCCCGACGCGACCACGCGCACCGCTCGCCCGTCCCCGTCGCCTTCGTGATGCCCGAGGCGACCTTCACCCGGGTGTTCGACCCCGGCGACCTCGCCGCCCTGCACGCCTCTGAGGCCGTCCGGCTGGTCGCCGACCGTCCGCTCGACCCGGACGACCCGCGCGATCTCCCGCTGCTCGCCGACGCCGAGCTGCTCGTCACCGGGTGGGGCAGCCCCGTGCTGTCCGCGGACCGTCTGGACCGGATGCCGCGGCTCCGCGCCGTCGTGCACTCCGCCGGGTCGGTCAAGCCCGTCGTCGACACCGACGTGTGGGAGCGACGGATCGCCGTGGCGTCGAGCGCCGCCGCGAACGCCGTCCCGGTCGCCGAGTTCACGGTCGCGGTGATCGTGCTCGCCGCCAAGCGGGCCTTCGCCAGCGCCGCCGCGCTGCGTTCGGACGAGACCCCGGTCGACGTCGAGGGCTCGTGGCCGGTCGTCGGCATGCACGGCGTGACCGTCGGTGTCGTCGGCGCCTCGCGCGTCGGGCGGGCCGTCATCGAACGGCTCCGTGACTACGACGTCCGCGTGCTCGTGAGCGACCCGTACCTGGACGACGACGAGGCTGCGCTGCTCGGCGTCACCGCCGTCGACCTCGGCACCCTCGCCGCCTCGAGCGACGTCGTCACCCTGCACGCGCCGCTGCTGCCGTCGACGCGGGGGCTCGTCGACCGTGCCGTGATCGGGCGGATGCGGCCGGGCACCACGCTCGTGAACACCGCGCGCGGGGCGATCGTCGACCAGGACGCCCTCGCCGACCGCCTGGACCGCGGCGACCTGGCCGCCGTCCTCGACGTCACCGAGCCGGAACGCCTGCCACCGGACGCCCGACTGCGGTCGACGCCGAACACCTTCATCACGCCGCACATCGCCGGGTCCCTTGGCAACGAGCTGCGTCGGCTCGCCGACAACGCGGTGCGCGAGACCATCGCGTTCGCGGCCACCGGCGCGTTCACCGACCCCATCGTCCCCGACGGCTTCGCCGTCCAGGCCTGAGGCCCGCCACCAGCCGCCGCCACCAGCCGCCACCCACCAGCCGCCACCACCCGTCCACCACCGTCACCACCCGGAGACCCACCCCATGACCGTCACCGTCGACGCCCCGTCCTTCACCGACCGGTTCACCCCGGCAGCGCGCGCGGCGCTCCGTCCGCGCACGTGGCGACCCGCGCCTCCCGTCAGCGACCGCCCGGCGTGGGCGCACGTCGCGGAAGCCGACCGGGAGGCCCTGCTCGCGGTCGCGCACGACCGTCGCGCCGCCGCGGCGGTCACCTTCCCGACCCTCGCCCTGTGGGCGACGTACAGTCGCGACGGGAACCGCCAGCCGTACGAGCGGGCCCAGCGGAACCTGCTCGAGTCCGCCGCGACCGCGGCCCTGGCGCTCGGCGTGACGGGCGACGCCGAGTGGGCGGACGTGCTCGGGGACCAGGTCTGGCGGATCCTGGAGCTGCGCGCCTGGTGCCTGCCGTCGCACTACGCGCTGCCCGAGGACGGCAGCCGGCCGTTCCTGCCCGTGCCCGGTCGGGACGTGCTCGACCTGTCCGACGCCTACGTCGGCGGCATGCTCGCGGCGATCGACGCGATCGCGGGGGAGCGCCTCGAGCAGGACCGCCCCGGCATCCGCGCGCACGTCCACCACGAGATCCGCCGCCGCGTGCTCGACCCGTGGGAGCAGGAGGTGTACTCCTGGCACGGGGTCGACGGGCCGCCGAACAACTGGGCGCCGTGGATCGTGTCGAACGTGCTCGTGTGCGCCGCCGTGGTCGAGCCCGACCGCGATCGCCTCGCCGCGACGATCGACCGTGCGCTCGTGATCCTCGACCGGTTCCGCGCCGGCTACGACGCCGACGGCAGCTGCGACGAGGGTGCCACGTACTGGTGGTGGGCCGGCGCGACCCTGTTCGAGGCCCTGGACCTGGTCGAGGAGCTCACCGGCGGCGCGTTCGACGGCTTCTCGGTCGAGCCGGTCGCCGCGATGGCCCGGTTCCCGATGGGCATGCAGATCGGTGCCGCGACGCAGGTCAACCACTCCGACGGCTCCCCGGCGCTGGCCGAGAACGCGAACTGGAACCTGCTCGCCCGCTTCGGGGAGCGCGTCGACGACGACCGGGTCGTGCGGCACGCCCGGTGGATGGGCCGGCAGCACGCCCTGCGGTTCGACGGACAGCTCGCCGCACTGTTCCGTCGGACGCTCGCCGAACTGCGGGACCCCTCGTGGACCGACGGCCCGGCCGAGCCCGGGATGCCCGCGTCGCTGTGGCTGCCCGGCACCGAGGTCGCCGTCGCCCGTGCCCACGACGGCGCGACCGACGGGTTCGTCCTCGCGGTGAAGGGCGGGCACAACGACGTCAGCCACAACCACAACGATGCTGGCGGGGTGATCGTCTCGCTCGACGGCGAACCGGTGCTCATCGACGTCGGGGTGGGCGTGTACCGCCGCGAGACGTTCATGCCGGAGCACCGCTACGGCATCTGGACGATGCGGAGTGCCTGGCACACCGTCCCGCTGCCGAACGGCGTCGAACAACACGAGGGTGCCGCGTTCCGCGCGACCGGCACCGTGTTCGAGGACGACGGCGACGTCGCGTCGTGGTCCGCCGACCTGACCGCCGCGTACCCGGCGACCGGCGGACTGCGATCGCTCCACCGCACCGCGACGCTCGACCGGGCGGTGCCCCGTGACCGCGCCACCGAACGCGTGGTCGTCCGCGACACCTGGACGTTCGCGGAGCCCGGCACGATGACCCTGGTGCTCATGACCCGCGACGAACCCGTGCCCGTCGACGGTGGGCTGCGCGTCGGCCCCGCCCACCTGTCCGTCGACACCGAGCGGTTCGCGGTGCACGTCGAGCGGCGGGACGTCGACGACGCGAAGCTCGAGCGGGTCTGGGGCCCGGCGGTGCACCGTGTGCGGCTCGTCGCGCGGCAGGCGTCCACCGACGGCGAGCACGCGCTCACCGTGACCCGGGCGACGCCGTGAGCGCGGTCCTGCTCGGCGGCTCCGGACGCTGGACCGACCCGTGGCACCCCTTCGCCGAGACGAACGCCGCGGTCACGGCGCTCGCTGCGTCGGCCGGCGTCGTCCTCGAGCAACCGGAGGACGTCGACACCGCCCTGGCCGCCTTCGCGACCGGACCCCTGCCGTCGCTCGTCGTCGTCGACGTCGGGCTGCCCCGCGACGAGCGCCCCGTCCCGCTCGCCGATGCCCGGGCCGGCTTCCACCACCTGCTCGCGAGCGACGTGCCGCTGCTCGTGCTGCACGTCGCCGCGACGTCGTTCGCCGACGACCCGCACTGGGAACGTGCCCTCGGCGGGGCGTGGGAGCGCGGCACGACGATGCACCCGCCGTTCGGGCCAGCGGCCGTCCGCGTGGTCGACGACGTGCACCCGATCACCGCCGGCCTGCCGGACTTCACCCTGGAGGACGAGCGCTACACGCACCTGCGGGTCTCGCCTTCGGTGCGGGTCCTGCTCGACCACGAGCACGAGGGGGAGCGGCACCCGCTCGCCTGGGTGCACGAACGACCCGGCGGCGGCACCACCGTCTACGACGCGCTCGGCCACTCCGCCGTGTCGTTCGCGTCGCCGGAGCACCGCGCGTTCCTGACGCGCGCCGTGACGTTCCTCGCGCGCTGACGTTCCTCTTGCGCTGACGGGACGGGGTGGGGGTGACCGCCTGGAGGCCCGGCACCGGTCTCGTGGACCGGCACCGGGCCTCCAGGCAGTCGCGTCTCAGGCGATGGTGACGTCGCCGACGACCAGCCAGCCCGCCTGCTGCGCGCCCTGCGCACCGAGCTCGATGCCGGGGGCGTTGCCCGCGGTGGTGTCGACGATCGCGATGCCCCATCGGTACGCCCCCGCCGCGACGCCGGCCAGCGACGGACGGAACGCGTACGACGTCGGTGACCCCTTCAACCACGTCGACGGGTCGGACGCGGTGTCCACGAACGTCCCCGCCACGCTGCCGTCCGCACGGAGCAACGCGACCGCCGCCTTGTACTTGCCGTTCCACACCGGCAGGTTGTCGGGCAGGTACCCCCAACCGGTGTTCGTCCACTCGTGCGTGACGTCCACCGTCGCGCCGGCGGACGCCGAACCGGGCACGACCACGCGCGACGGGTGCAGGCGGTAGCCGCCCTCGGCGTCGAACCGCTGCGTCAACGGGAAGGTCTGCGCCGCGAACCACGACAGGGCCTCGCCGTTCCGCAGGTCCATCATGTTCACGTGCGCCTCGACCGAGTCGTCGAACTCGCCCTGACGGACGTCGGCGGTCGTCACGTACCCGCGCGGGTCCTGCGTGACGTCGTGCTGGGCGGTGACCCACCCGCCCTCCATGATGATCGGCCGCCTGTACCGCCACTTCGCGGCCATCGACTTCTCCCAGTCCGCGTAGTACGTGGTCATGCCGAAGGCGTCGTGGCGCAGGACGTAGCCCTTCTCGTACGCACCGTCGAGCATCCGCTCGCTCTCGGGGTCCGGGGTGCCCCAGTCCTTCGGGCCCCCGATCATCCGGTGGTAGTTCAACGCCAGCGGCACCCGGGTGAAGTGCTCCTGGTACAGGTCGATGATCCAGTCGAACACCGGCTCGCGGTTCGCCGCGTCCTGGTACAGCATCGAGTGGCCCTCACCCCACTTGCCGAGCCCGTACCCGTCGATGAAGTCCGTCGTGGCCGGGTCGTCGTACTGCTTGCCGAAGGCCGCGACGAACGCGGCGTACTTCGCCTGGAACACCGGGTCGTCCGGGTACGGACTCCACACGGTCTTGCTGCCGGTCTGCGTCTCGTACCCGGCGGCCCCGGCGGCACGCACCCACGCGGGCGTGAAGTCCGACGACTTGTCGCGACTGTCCACCACGACGCGGAAGGCCAGCCGCAGCCCACGGCGACGGGCCTCGGCGAGGATGCCCGCGAACGCCGCGTTCGTGTCCCAGCCGTACACGCCCTCGGACGGCTCGAGGATCGTCCACGAGACCCGCATGTACATGACCGAGGCGTGGTCGGACACCGTGACCGTGCTGCCGTCGGGCAGCGGGACGTCGTCGTACTGCGTCCAGTAGTTCGCGGGCGGTGCCGACGAGCCGTACAGCGCCCAGCCGTTGAGCGGGTTCCGCAGGACCGTGGTGGTGTCGGCGGCGAACTCCCGCTCGACCGCGGCGGCGAGGTGCGGGCGTCCGGGGTGGCCGGGGCCGGCGGAGCCGGGGCCCGCGCCGGGGTGGGCGCGGCCGTGGGCGCTCGCCGGTGTGCTGCCGAGCACCCCGCTCGCTGCCGATGCGGTGGCGACGATGCCGAGTCCGAGTGCCGTGCGCCTGGTGATGTCGTGCGACTTGCTCATGCGTTCTCCCCTTCGAGAAGCGATCGGTGCAGGTCGATCGTCTCGGCGTCCCGCTCAGTGGGCAAGGAGTCCCGCCCAGTCGAACAGGAGTCGCACACCCCTGGCGACGCGGAACGACACTCCCGCTGTCGTACGACGTCGATGTCGTCGTCGTCGCGCGCGCACAACTGTTGCGGGCGACCTGGAACGACACACTCGATGTCGTACGACGTCGATGTTGTCGTTCCGAGTCAGAGGCCGCCCGCCCCGCCGCCGCGGCGCCCCTACGGCAGCGTCGGCGCAGCCTCCACCAGCGCCCGCGTCACCGGGTGCACCGGCGCATCGAGCAACGACACCGGCCCGTGCTCCACGATGCGCCCCGCCGACATCACCGCGACGGTGTCGCACAGCCGCTGGACCACACCGATGTCGTGCGACACCAGCACCAGGGTCAGCCCGAGGTCGTCGGCGAGCGAGCGGAAGAGCTCGATGACCCGTGCCCGCACCACCACGTCGAGGGCGCTCATCGGCTCGTCGCCGAACAGGATCCGCGGCCCGTGCACCACGGCCCGGGCGATCGCGATGCGCTGCCGCTGCCCACCGGAGAACTCGTGCGGGTACCGGTCGACCACGTCTGCCGGCAGGTCGACCCGCTCCAGCACGTCGCGCACCAGCGCCCGGTGGTCCCCGTCGATCCGCAGTGCCCGCAGCGGTTCGCCGACGATCGCGCCGACGCGCATCCGCGGGTCGAGGGACGCGTACGGGTCCTGGAACACCACCCCGGACTCGCGACGGAACCAGCGCATCGCGGCCGCGGACCCGGACGCCACCACCGGACGACCGGAGGCGGTCACGGAACCCGCGGAAGGAGCCTCCAGGCCGGCGAGCAGCCGGACCAGGGTGGACTTGCCGGACCCCGATTCGCCGACGATCCCGAGCCGCTGGCCGGGGGTGACCGTCAGGTCGACGCCGTCGACGGCGGTGCGGACGGGGCCCGGTTCGAAGGGCCCGCGGCGGGGGAGCCGGTAGGTGCGGTGCAGCCCGACCCCCTCGAGGATGGCGGTCATGCGGAGCCTCCGGACGGACGGGCACGACGGGCGGTGGCGCGCGCGGCATCGACGAGCGCGACGGTCGCGGGGTGCTGCGGCGCGGCGAGCAGGGACGCGACCGAGCCCTGCTCGACGACCCGTCCGCCGTCGAGCACGACGGCGGTGTCGGCGATCCGCGCGAGCACGGCGAGGTCGTGCGTGACGAAGACCATGCCGGCCGGCAGCCCTTCGAAGAGGTCGAGGATCCGCGCCTCGGTCGTGACGTCGAGCGCCGTGGTCGGCTCGTCGGCCACGAGGTACGCGGGCTGCCCGGCCATCGCCATCGCGATGCAGATCCGCTGACGCTGCCCGCCGGACAGCTGGTGCGGGTACTGCCGCAGCAGCGACTCCGGGTCCGGCAGTCCGACGTCCGCCGCCAGGGTGGTCGCCGCGGCGCGTGCCGCCCGCCGGTCGAGTCCGCGGTGCAGGCGCAGCGGCTCCGCGATCTGCGCGCCGACGCGGCGCAGAGGGTCGAGGGCGGTGCCGGGCTCCTGGAAGACCATGCCGATGCCGGAGCCGCGGTGCTTCGCCCGCTCCCGGTCGGGCAGGCCGACGAGTTCGGTGCCGTCCAGGCGGATGCTGCCGGTGACGGTCGCGCCGGCAGGCTCCAGGCCCATCAGGGCGAGCGAGGTCATGGACTTGCCGGATCCGGATGCGCCGATCACGCCCACGCGTTCGCCGGGAGGCACGGTGAACGTCACGTCGTCCAGGATCGTCCGCCCCGCGATGCGGACGGAGAGCCCCACCACCGCGAGCCCGCCGGCTGCGGTGTCGCTGCGGCCGTGGCTGCGGTCGGTCATGCGGTCACCCCCGGGGTGGTCGTGGCCGGGTCGGTGCGGCGGTCGCCGCCCGCTGCGCGGTCGTTCGTCGTCAGCCGTGGGTCGGTCGCGTCGCGGATCGCGTCACCGAGCAGGGAGAGCGCGGCGACGACCAGCGCGATCGCGGCCCCCGGCCAGGTGGCGCTCCACGGGTGCACGCCGATGTAGGTCTGCAGGTCGGAGAGCAGGTTGCCCCACGACGCCGTGTCCGACCCGGCGCCGTAGCCCAGGTACGACAGACCGGCCTCGGCGAGGACCGCGGTGGCCATCGCGAGCGAGAGCTGCACGGTGAACAGCGGCGCGGCGTTCGGCACCAGGTGGCGGAACAGCACCCCGACACCACCGACACCCGAGGCCCGGGCGGCGGTGACGTAGTCGCTGCGGGCGATGCGCCGGATCTCGCCGCGGGCGACCCGGGCGATCGTGACGCCGAAGGACAGGCCGACGCTCACGATGACGACCCCGAGCGACCCGCCGAACACCGCGGTCAGCAGCATCGCGGTCAGCAGGGTCGGGAACGCCACCAGGATGTCGAGCAGGACGGCCGTGCCCTCGCGCACCCAGCGTGCGGTGAGCGACCCGATCGCGGTCAGGACGATGCCGACGACGCTCGCGATCACCCCGGCCCCGACGGCGACGAGCACGGTGGTGCGGGTGCCGGCGAGCAGGTAGCTCGCGATGTCGCGGCCGGCGGCGTCGGTGCCGAACCAGTGCGCGGCGCTCGGGCCCTCCCACTGGTGGAACGGATCGGCGCGGAACGGGTCCTGCGGCGTCCACACGAGCGACACCGCGGCGAGCACCACGAGCAGGCCGAGCACGACGACGGCGAAGACCCCGGTGGGGCGGGAGAGCAGGCGGCGGATCATCCGGACACCTCGCGTTGGCGTGGGTCGAGGGCGCGGTGCACGACGTCGACGGCGAAGCCGACCAGCAGCACGAGCCCGGTGAGCACGAGCAGCTCGGACTGCACCTTGGTGACGTCGCGGCGCCCGACGTCGGTCACGAGCATGCGCCCGACCCCGGGCAGCGAGAACAGCTGCTCGACGACGACGGCCCCGACCAGCAGCCCGGCGATCTGCACCCCGAGCACGGCGAGCACGGTGAGCGCGACCGAGGGCAGTCCGTGCCGGAGCAACGCCTGCGTGCGCGTCAGCCCGATCGCGGCCGCGGTGCGGACGTGGTCGGCGTCGAGCACCGACAGCGTCGCGGACCGGGTGAAGCGCAGGATGACGGCACCCTCGACCGCGCCGATGGTCAGGGCGGGCAGCACGAGCGACGCGAACGCACGCCCCGGCTCGGACCAGCCGTCGAGCGGGAAGCCCTGCGTCGGCAGCCAGTGCAGCGTGACGGCGAACAGCGCGACGAGCAGCATGCCGGCCCAGACGACCGGGATCGCGGCGACGGCCTGCGCCACGAACCCGATGACGGCGCCGCCCGGTCGACGGCGGAGCACCGCGGCGACGACCCCGAGGGGGACGCCGATCACGAGCGCGGTGACGAGTGACATGCCCGCGAGCGGCAGCGTGATCGCCAGCTTCTGCGCGATCTCCGGCGCGACCTGCCCGTTGGTCACCAGGGACCGGCCGAGGTCGCCGCGGAACACGCCGCCGATCCAGTCGAGGTACTGCACCACGACGGGCCGGTCGAGGCCGAGCTGCTGTCGGAGCTGCTCGACCTGCGCCGGGGTCGACTGGGTGCCGGCGACGACCTGTGCGACGTCGCCGGGGAGCACCCGCAGGGTCGCGAAGATGATGACGCTCGCGACGAGCAGCCCGACGACGAACAGCAGCAGCCTGCCGACCAGGAACCGGGTCACGTGCTCGGAGCTCCGGGCGCGGGTCGTCTCACTTGACAGCGAGCTTCGACAGGTCGAGTCGCGAGTTGCCGCCGTCGACCGGGAAGCCCGTCACGCCGGAGCGCACGGCGGTGATCTCGGTGGCCGTGTAGAGCCACTCGCCGGCGGCGTCCTCGCTCACGATCTTCGCTGCCTTCCGCAGGGCGTCGACCTTGGCGTCCTCGTCGGTGGCCGCGATCGACTGGGCGTACAGCGACTGCACCTCGGCGTTGTCGTAGCCGAAGTAGTAGCCGGGGTTCGCCCAGTTGCCGAAGTCGCGGGCCTCGACGTGGTCCACCATCGACAGGTCGAAGTCGCGCTCACCCGACTTCGGCGCCTGGAACACGGTCGACAGCCAGGTCGCGAAGTCGACGCGCTTGACGGTCAGGGTGATCCCGACGTCGGCGAGCTGCGACTTGAGCACGTCGCCGATGGTCGCCGGGTAGATGTTCGCGTACGTCAGTGTGAGCTTCAGGTTCTCCTGATCAGCGGCGGCGAGGAGCTGCTTCGCGTTGTCGGGGTCGTACGCGTCGATGTCGGTCAGGTCCTCGTACCCGGGGTCGAGCTCCGGGATCGGGCCGCCCTGCTCGACGCCCGTGCCGCCGATGGCCTTGATGAGGGCCTTCGGGTCGATCGCCTGCCGGATCGCCTGGCGCACCTTCTTGTCGGTGAACGGCGCCTTCTGGTCGTTGAACGCGAGCGTGTACTTGTCGGTCGTCTTGCCGGAGTGCAGCGCGATGTCCGAGTTGCCGTCGAGCTGGCTCTTGAGTGTTCCGTCGACCGGGTTGAGGACGTCGAGGTCGCCGTTCGCCATGGCGTTGACGGCCGTCGACGGGTCGGTGATGTACCGGAAGACGATCTTCGCGACCTTCGCCTTCGTGCCCCAGTAGTCGTCGTTGCGGTCGAAGGTGAGCGAGTCGCCCTGCTTCCAGCTCGCGACCTCGTACGGGCCGGTGCCGTTCGCGGTGTCCGACAGGTCGTTCGTCGCGGCCTTCTCGAGCACCAGGCCGGAGCGGCCGGTCAGGTTCCAGAGCAGGTCCGAGTCGGGCTTCGCCAGCTTGAGCTCGACCACACCGGTCGACGGGGACGTGATCGAGGTGACGCCGGCGAGCTTGGCGGAGTCGACGTAGGTCTCGTTCGACTTGACCTGCTCGAGCGACCAGACGACGTCGGCCGCGGTGACGTCCTTGCCGTCCTGGAACGTGATGCCGTCGCGCAACGTGAACGTGTAGGTCAGGCCGTCGTCGGAGACCTCGTGCTCGGAGGCCAGCACGTCGCGGATGTCGCCGTCGGCGGTCCGGCCGACGAGCCCCTGGTACACGTTGTCGATGAGCACCTGGTCGAGCGCTGCACCGGACTGCGTGCGGATGTCGAGGCTGGTCGGTTCGAGCACCAGGCCGACGCGGACGGTGGCGTCGGCGCCGCCGTCCTCGTTCGACGAGCCGGAGCAGCCGGTCAGCGCGAGGGCGGAGACGACGGCGACCGCTGTGGCGGCGAGGGCAGCACGTCCGAGGCGCGTGGTGCGCGCAGCCCGGGCGGTACGGCGGGACAGGAGCGGACTCATGGGGTGTGGGTTCCTTCCGGACGCGAGGGCGATGGTCACAGCTCGCGCTCGCACGAGGTTACCGGGGGCCGGTCCGGTCCCGCGACGGTTCATCGATCCGGTGCAACAATCCGTGACGTGCGGCCCATGCCCGGATCGCCGAAGCCAGTTCGAGGGGCGCTTGGTTCTGCACCGCGTGCCGTGCGGTGACCGTCACGATCTCGGCCTCCGGCAGCCGCTCGGCGAACGCGGCGTGCAGCTTCGGCGAGACGTACCCGCGGTCGCCGCGGACGAGGAGGATCGGTACGCGCAGGGCCTCGAGGTCGGGCCAGGCGTCGGCGAAGCGCCCCACCGACGACGTGCGGCCGGCGGGCAGGTGCGGGAAGTGGTGGCGCCGCACGATCGCTCCGTCGTCACCGAGCCGCGTGGTGTGGCGCGCCTCGCGCAGCAGCACGTGCCGGTCGTCGCCGACGCGTGCCTCGATCGCCCGGTCGACGACCTGGTCCAGGGTGGCGAACGGCTCCTCGGCCTCGAGCGCGCGGGCGATCCGGTCGACCGCCCGCTGCGCGAAGTCCGGCGACATGTCGACGAGGACGAGCCCGGTCACCCGCTCCGGTGCCGTGGCCGCGAGTCGTGCCGACAGGATCGCGCCGAGGGAGTGCCCGACGACGATCCCCGGCGGCACCTCGAGCGCGTCGAGCGCCGCGAGCACGGTCGGCGCCGTCACGGACGCACCGTAGTCCGCGTCGTCCCGCCACGACGACCGGCCGTGGCCGGGCAGGTCGAGGGCGACCGCCGGCTCGCCGACGGCGAGCGCGGTCTGGTCGAAGCTGTGGGCGTCGATGCCGAGCCCGTGCAGGTAGGTGATCCGGGCCTCCCGGTCGCCCCACCGGATGGCGGACGTCTCCTGCCCGTCATCGGTGCGGACCACCTGCCTGGAGGCGCGGAGCGGCTCCGTCACGCCGCTCGCGCGGGCGAGGGCGGCCAGGTCTGCGAATTCGTCGTCGAGGGCATCGGACACGAAGCGATCTTCGCACCGTCTGCGGGGTCTGGAGACCTTAGGTAAGGCATGCCATACTCGGATCCGTGGCAACCCGGTACCGCGTCTTCTCCGTCCGTGTGGCGGCGGTCTCGTCGCTCACCCCGCACTTCGTCCGGGTGACGTTGACGGGCGATGCGCTGGCGGACTTCTCCTCGGTCGGGCTCGACCAACGGATCAAGGTCGTGCTCCCGCTCGACGGCGTGGGCTTCTCCGAACTGCCCGAGGACGAGGACTGGTACGCCGCCTGGCGTGCGCTGCCGGACGCGGAACGCAACCCGCTGCGCACCTACACGGTCCGCTCGTTCCGGCCAGACGCCCGTGAACTCGACATCGACTTCGTCGCACACGGCGACGCCGGACCCGCATCACGCTGGGTGTCGTCCTGCCGGGTCGGCGACGAACTCCGGATCGTCGGACCCCGCGTGCCGGAGTCGCCCGAGGACCTGCCGACCGGTGCCGCTGAGTTCGCACCCGGGCACGCGAGCCGCATCCTGCTCGCCGGGGACGAGACCGCCGCCCCGGCCATCTGCGCCATCCTCGAGGCGCTCGACGTCTCGACCGTCGGCCACGTCTTCATCGAGGTGCCGACCGACGCGGACCGGCTGCCCGTGTCCGCGCCCGCCGGGGTCGAGGTCCGCTGGATCGCCCGGAACGGTGCGACCCACGGCGTGCGCATGACCGACCAGGTGCACGCGTGGGCGTCGACGGTCGTCGCCGGGGCTGCGTCCGTCGCCGGTTCTCCGTCGGTCGCCGCGGGTCCCGCCTGTGGTGACGGCGTCGAGCTGGCGGACGTCGACGTCGACGAGCAGGTCCTGTGGGACGTGCCGGCCACCGAGGAGTCGCGCCCCGTCTACGCCTGGATCGCGGGCGAGGCCGGCTGCGTCAAGGAGCTGCGACGGCACCTGGTGCGTGGGGTCGGCATCGACCGCAAGCAGGTCGCGTTCATGGGGTACTGGCGGCACGGCAAGGCCGAGAACTGAGCGCCGCAGCCGGACTGCCGACCAGCGTGGTCGGGGTCCCGACGACCGCGCTCGGCGTGCGTGGGCTGACGCTCGCGTACGACGACCGCATCGTGGTGGACGGGCTCGACGTGGACGTCCCCGACGGTGAACTGACCGTCATCGTCGGTCCGAACGCGTGCGGCAAGTCGACGCTGCTGAAGTCGTTCGCGCGCACCCTCAAGCCCCGAGCCGGCACGGTGTACCTCGACGGGGCGCCGATCGACTCCTACCGCCCGAAGGCCGTGGCCCGGCGGGTCGGCATGCTGCCCCAGACGCCGATCGCACCGGACGGCATCACCGTGCGCGACCTGGTGTCCCGCGGGCGGTTCCCGCACCAGGACCTGCTGCACCCGTCGTCCGGGTCCGACCGGCGTGCCGTGCAGGCCGCCCTGGAGCAGACGTCGACGGTGGAGCTGGCGGACCGGAGCGTCGACGAGCTCTCCGGCGGGCAGCGGCAGCGGGTGTGGATCGCGATGGTCCTGGCGCAGGAGACCGACATCGTGCTGCTCGACGAGCCGACGACGTTCCTCGACATCGCGCACCAGTACGACGTGCTCGAGCTGGCCTCCGCCCTGCACGCCGCGGGTCGGACGGTCGTCGCGGTGCTGCACGACCTGAACCAGGCGGCGCGGTACGCCACCCACGTCATCGCGATGCGCCAGGGGTCGATCGTCGCTGCCGGACCCCCGGCCGCGGTGCTGACGGCCGACCTCGTCGAGGACGTCTTCGGCCTGCCGTGCGTGGTCGTCCCCGACCCCGAGACCGGCACGCCCCTCATCGTCCCCCGTCGTCCCGCCGCCTGACCCGCCCGCCCGCCCGCGCCCGCCCGCCCCCGCCCCGAGGTTCCGAAATCTCGGCATCTCACCGCGCATCCGGGCCACCCGTGGAACCTCGGCGCAACGCACGCGGCATGTCGTGGAACCTCGGCGCAAGGGCGACAGGGGCATCGCAGAAGGGGGAGCGCCGCGCACGGGCACCCGTCAGCGGTAGCCGCCGTCCTCCAGCCCCGCCTCGACCTCGAAGCGGTTGCGGAGCGGGTCTCGGCCGGCGAGGGCGTACAGCACGGGCATGAGCATGCCGTACCGCCGCCACTGCTCGACGTGCACCCGCTCGTGCCGCAGCACCCGGGAACCGTCGTTGTCGCGGGTCAGGTACACCGAACCGACGCAGGTGCCACCACGACGGAACACCCACCGCGGCAGCCCCGAGCAGACGACGAGCCCGTCGACCACGCGGACGCGGCCGGTCGACAGCGGCACGCCGATCGCCAGGCCCACCGCCGTGGCGAACAGCCACCCCACCCGCGACACGGGGGAGTCGAGCAGCGCCCGGCGTGCCAGTCTGCGCATGCTCAGGCCGGGCGACCGTAGGTCTCGAGCAGTCGGAGCCAGATCTCGTTCATCGTCGGGTAGGCCGGCACCGCGTGCCAGAGGCGGTCGACGGGTACCTCGCCGACGATGGCGATCGTCGCCGCGTGCAGCATCTCGGCGACGTCCTGGCCGACGAAGGTGACGCCCACGACGACCCCGCGGTCCTCGTCGACGACCATCTTGGCGCGGCCGGTGTAGCCGTCGGCCTGCAGCGCGGAACCCGCGACGCCGCCGAGGTCGTACTCCACGGCACGGACGTTCAGCCCCTGCTCGCGCGCGGCCTTCTCGGTCAGGCCGACGCTCGCGACCTCGGGGTCGGTGAACGTGACCTGGGGGACCGCGGCGTGGTCGGCGGTCGCGACGTGTGCGCCCCACGGTTCGGTGTGCAGCGGCGTGCCCTGGTGCCGGGCGGCGATCGCCTCGCCGGCCGCGCGGGCCTGGTACTTGCCCTGGTGGGTGAGGAGGGCGCGGTGGTTGGCGTCGCCGACGGCGTACAGCCAGTCGGTGCTGTGCACGAGCATCGTGTCGTCGACCTCGAGCCAGTCGCCGGCGGTGAGCCCGACGGACTCGAGCCCGAGGTCGGCGGTGTGCGGGGTGCGGCCGGTGGCGGCCAGCACCTCGCTCGTGATGACGGTGGTGTCGTCGTCGAGCGTGGTGGTGACGAGCCCGTGCTCGTCGCGGTCGACCCGCACGGGGCTCACACCGGTGCGGACGTCGACGCCGAGCTCGCGGAGGGCATCGGTGACGAGTTCGCCGGCGAACGGTTCCATGCCGCCGAGCAGTCCGTGCCGGGCGACGAGGGTGACCTTCGCGCCGAGCGATGCCCAGGCGGTGGCGAGCTCGGAGCCGGCGACACCGCCGCCGATCACGAGCAGGCTCTCCGGCACCTGCTGGGCGCTGGTGCCCTCGCGGGTGCCCCACGGCTTCGCCTCGGCGAGTCCCGGCACGTCGGGCAGCGCGTGCAGCGACCCGGTCACGACGGCGACGGCGGCACGGGCGGTGTGCGTCTCGCCGCCGACCTCGATGGTCTTCTCGCCGGTGATGCGGGCGTGGCCGCGGATCAGGGCGATGTCGGCGGACTCGAGCCAGGACACCTGACCGTCGTCCTTCCAGTCCGAGGTGAACGAGTTGCGGCGCGCGAGCACGTGGGCGGCGTCGAGTTCGCCGGTGACGGCCTGCTTCGCGCCGTCGAGCCGCTTCGCCGCTGCCAGGGCGTGGCCGCTGCGCAGCAGTGCCTTCGACGGCATGCACGCCCAGTAGGAGCACTCGCCGCCGACCAGTTCGGACTCCACGATCGCGACCGCCAGGCCGCGCTTGTGGGCGTAGTCCGCCACGTTCTCGCCGACTGCGCCGGCGCCGATCACGATGAGGTCGTAGTCCGTCATGAGGCCGAGCGTACGCGGACCGGCATGGGGTGCGCCCGGCGCGCCGGGTCGGTTCTCAGGCCACCCGGGAGGCGCTGGTCAACGCTCCGACGACGCGCAGGATCACGCCGAGGTCGTCCACTGCCCGCTCCGGGTCCACGGGAGCGAATCCGGTGAGCGCGGCGCCGGCCAGGCGGCGGCCGCGGGTCGCGGCCTGGATCCGCTCGACCAGTCCCGCGCCGTCGAGTCCGAACGGCACCGGCTCGAGCAGGCCGTCGACCTCGGACGGGTCGAGGACGTCGAGGTCGACGTGCACGAACACCGAGGTCGCTCCGGTGGCGTCGACGGCGGCGGCGAGGGCGTCCGGGGTCGCGGCGTCGACGTCCAGGCGGGTGATCCCGGCACGGTCGAGGGCTGCGTCCTCGGCGTCGTCGAGCCCGCGGACGCCCGCGACCACGACCGACGAGGCGGGGAGCACCGGCAGCGCGGGGAACAGCTCGTCGGCGCGGTCGACCAGGATCCGGAGGGCTGCGGTCTCAGCGGCGACGGGCTGGGCGCGGTTGAGTGCGCGGTACCCGCTGGACCCGGCGATGCGGACGAACGCGGTGTCCGGTCCGAGGCCGACGGTCGCGCCGAGGACGCTCGCACCGTCCCCGCCGACGACGAGGACGGGTTCGCTCGCGACGCCGGTCTCCTCGGCCACGCGGTCGGCGACGGCGAGCACGGAGGTGTAGCGGGCGACGGCCGTCTCGAGCCGGTCGCCCGCGCCAGCGGGGACGTCGACCACGGTGGTGGACGCACGGGGGAGGTCGGCCGCGATCGCGGTCGCTCCGTCCCCGAGGCGCATCGCGCGCGACGACGCCGAACCCTGCCACTGACCGACCACGAGGAACTGCATCGTCTCAGTCTGTCAGCTGGGGTCCGGCGTCGTCCGGGAAGGTCAGAGGCTCGACGAGCCGCCGGACTTCAGTGCGGCGAGTCGTGCCTCGACCTCGGCGTCCTTGCCGACGTCCTCGAGGCTCTCGAACTGGGCGTCGAGGCTCGACGACTGCAGCTCCTGCTGCCCGAGGACCTTGGCCTCTTCACGACGGACCTTCTCCTCGAAGCGACCGAGGTCGCTCGTCGGGTCGAGCACGTCGATGTTGCCGAGGGCGTCGTTGACCTTGGACTGCGCCTCGGCCGTCTTCGAGCGGGCGACGAGGTTGTCGCGCTTCGCACGGAGCTCCTCGAGCTTCTGCTCCATGCCGGCGAGCCCGGTCTTGAGCTTCTCGACCGCTTCGTTCTGCGAGGCGAGGCTCGGCTCGGCGTCCTTGACCTCCTGCTCGGCCGCGATCTGCTTGCCGATCGCGATCTTGGCGAGGTTGTCGAACTTGTCCGCCTCGGCCGTCTTGCCCTCGGCGCGGTACTTGTCCGCGGCGGTGGAGGCGTTGGCGGCCTTCTGGCCCCACTCGGACGAGGCGCGCTTGTCCTCTTCGTGGTCCTGCTCGAGCAGCCGCACGTTGCCGATCGTCTGCGCGATCGCCGTCTTCGCGTCGGCGATGTTGTTCGTGTAGTCACGCACGAGCTGGTCCAGCATCTTCTGCGGGTCCTCGGCGTTGTCGATGAGCTGGTTGATGTTCGCCCGCACGAGGGTGGAGATGCGGCCGAAGATCGTCTGCTTTGCCATTGCTGTTCCCTTTCCTGGAAGGTCTGACATGGTGTGTCTGGTCTGTCGGGTTCTGGGCTGTCGGGTGTGTGGTCTGGTCGTCGGGTGGGTCGGGGTCAGAAGCGGCCGCCGCCAGAGAATCCGCCGCCGCCGCCTCCTCCGCCACCACCGAAACCGCCCCCGCCGCCGAAGCCGCCTCCGCTACCCCCGAAGGAGCCGCCGCCGAAGCTGCCGCCGCGACCGCCGAGCAGGCCGCCGAGCACGATGCCGGTGACGAGGCCGCCGAGCTGGGCGCCGTTGCCGCCGCCACCGCCGAAGCCGCCGCCGCCGCCCCAGCCGCCCATGTCGTCGTTCGCCGAGTCCATCGCCGCGGCGGCGTACTGCTCGGCCGCCCGTGCAGCCTGCAGTGCCTGTCCGGGGTCGGTGGTGGCGAGCTGCACGGCATCGTCGAGGGCGCGTTCGGCCTCGGACAGGCGGGTGCGGGCGGTCGGTCCGATGCCGCCACGGTGCAGCGAGATGTACTCGCGCGCCTGGCTGATCCGGTTCCGGGCGTCGCGCAGGGCGTCGTCGAGGGCGCGGGACGCCCGGCGCTGCTGCTCTTCGGCACCCCGGGCGGCCGCGATGGCCTGGTCGATCTCGGTGTTCGCCTTCGTGAGGGCGTCGACCGCGGTGATCGGGTCCTTCGGGTCGAACCCCTGCCGCAGCACGGTCTGCGCCCGGGTCACGGCCGCGGCGAGGTCGGGCCCGCCCACGGTGAGGGTCCGGGCCGCGGCGACGTCGCCCTCGATGTCGATGCGCATCGCCTCGGCGCGTGCGGTGGCCTCGGTGAAGGTGCCCTCGGCCGCGACCGCGCTGTTCGTGAGTTGCTGCACCTGGGCCAGGGCGTGCTGGGCGTCGCGCACGGCGACCACCGCTTCACCCTTGTCGCCGGCCGCGATCGCCGCGGTGGCCGCGTTCGAGCGCTCGGTGGCGTAGGCGAGCACCTGGTGTGCCTGGTCGACGTTGTCGGCGACGGTCGCGAGGGTGCGGCCGGTGTAGTCCGCTCGGACGCGGTCGAGCGCGGCTGCCGCTGCGCCGACCGACGCCGGTGCTTCCGCGACCGCCTGGGCCAGTGTGGCGGCTGCTTCGTCGACGCCGTCCTCGAGCGACCGGAGCTTGTCGAACGACTCGGTCTGTTCCTCGATCGAGGCGTGCGCCTGCTGGCAGATCGCGATGATCTGGTTCGCCCAGTCGGCACGCTGCTGGGGGGAGTCCGGGATCTCGTCGTCGAGCTGCTGCCGGAACGTGAAGGCCTTGCGCACGGCCTGTTGCGCAGCGGCGACGGCGTCGGCGAAGGGCTTCGCGGCGTCGGGACCGAACTGGGCAGTGGCGAACCCGACCTCTTGCTCGGCGGTGCGGAGCTCGTCGTCGATCGTCACGAGCGCGCCGCCGGCGGTGCGTTCGAGGTCGGCGAGGGACTCCTGCTGCGCCTGGGTGGCCGCGGCGGTCTTCCGCTTGTTGCGGGTGCGGATGACGAGCACGACGACGATCAAGGCGACGACGATGACGAGCAACAGGATCCAGAGCCAGGTCAGGTTCGGCGGCGCCTGGGTGTCCGTCAGCCCGTTCGCGAACGCGACGGCCGCGCCGGACCAGTCGCCCTGCTTCAGCGCGGGGAGCAACGAGTCGTTCACGGCGCTCTGCACGTCGGACTCGGAGATGGCGGTCTCGTTCGTCTGCTGCACGTCGTAGTTGCGGTCGTCGACCGCGACCGACAGCAGGATGCCGTCGGTGTCGATCTGGTTCTGCTCCATGACCGCAGAGCCCCACTCGGTGTGGTCCGTCGGATCGGTGAACGTCGGCACGAACACGACGTACAGCTGCGTCTGGGTCTCGGCGTACAGATCCTGCACCGCCTGTTCGACCTGCGCCTGCTGTGAGGAGCTGAGGGCGTCGGCTTCGTCGAGGACGTACGCCCCGCCCAGGTCGACCGGTGCCGTGGCCTGCGCGGTCGCCGCCGGAGCCAGGACGATCAGCATCGCCACGACTGCTGTCGTGACACGACCCCAGAGCCGCGCTGTCCCCCGTTCCGTCCTCGACCCGCCTGTGCCCGATCCGCGCTGGACCGTTCGCATCCGTCCTCCGTCCGTCACCGGTCGGCGCCGTCGACGCCGTCCCGAACGGCGCCCTGAGAGCGCCGTCGCCCGGAGTCTATCCACGGCGCGCAAGCGACGGACAGACTCCCGGTGAACCCTGTGGACAAGCCGATCCATGGGTGTCTTGTCCCCCGGATCGGGGTATGCTGACGCCACTGTTCGACGACGAACGGAAGGGAACAGCAATGGAGCGAACCACGAGTACCGAGGTCGTCCCGCTCGAGGACGGCTACCACCGCGTCTCGACGCCGGCGACCGGCGTGATCGGCTTCGTGCGCGAGCACGACGGCCGCTACGAAGTGCTGCGCGGACGCGTCCGCCAGGCGACCCGATCCGAGGGTCTCTACAGCACGATGAACGTCGCACTGATCGCACTCACGCACGCGTAGCGACCACGGCCCTGGGCCGGCCATCCGCGCACCGTAGGCTGCGTGCGTGGGTGAGTCGGGCCTCCAGGCCGTCGTGGTGACGCTGTGCGCGCCGGGTCCGGACCGCGCGGCCGACCGGGAGGCCCTGGTCGCCGCCGTCGCGGCGGCTGCGGCAGTCGAGACGGCCGCCGTGCGCGCGGGGCGCGTCTGCCCACACTGTGCCGGGACCGACCACGGTCGTCCCTGGGCCACGGTGAACGGCACCGCGTTCGGGGTCAGTCTGTCGCGCACGTCCGGCGTGGTCGCGCTCGCGGTCGCGCCGGGCCCGGTCGGCGTCGACCTCGAGCGGGTGTCCCGCGTCGGCGCAGCGCCCCTCGACGTCTTCACGCCCGGCGAACGCGAGCGCTCGGCCGGTGATGCCGGCTTGCTCGCCGCCTGCTGGGCGGCGAAGGAGGCCGTACTGAAGCGCGACGGTCGGGGGTTGCGCGTCGATCCGCTGTCGGTCGACGTGGACGTCGCTGCCGGCACCGCGCGGTTCGAGGGGCGAGACCACCCGGTGTCGGTCCACCGTCCGGCACCCGATCTGCTGCTCGTCGTCGCGGCCGGCGGGCTGCCCGTCGTGGTCGAGGGGTCGGTCAGCGGGGGAGTGTGAGCACCTCGGCGCCGTCCTCGGTGATCGCGATGGTGTGCTCGGTGTGGGCCGTCCGGGCTCCCGTGGCACTGCGGAGCGTCCAGCCGTCGGCATCGGTGACGAGCACGTCGGTGTCCGCCATCACCCACGGCTCGAGCGCGAGCAGGAGGCCGGGCCGGAGCGTGTACCCGCGGCCCGCGCGGCCCGTGTTCGACACGTGCGGGTCCTGGTGCATGGTCGAGCCGATGCCGTGGCCGCCGAACTCGACGTTGACCGGGTAGCCCGCGCTCTCGAGCACGGTCCCGATGGCGTGCGAGAGGTCCCCGATGCGCGCACCTGGTCCGGCGGCGGCGATCCCGGCGGCCAGGGCGCGCTCGGTCGCGTCGATGAGGGCGAGGTCCTCGGCGCGGGGGGTGCCGACGACGAAGCTCACGGCGGCGTCGGCGGCGATGCCGTCCAGCGACACCGCGAGGTCGAGGGTGAGCAGGTCGCCGTCGGCCAGCGCCCGGTCGTGCGGCAGCCCGTGCAGCACGGCGTCGTTCACGGCGGTGCAGATGTGGTGGCCGAACGGACCGCGGCCGAACGACGGTGCGTAGTCGACGTAGCAGGAGTCCGCGCCGGCGGCCTCGATCATCTGCTTCGCCCACCGGTCGATCTCGAGCAGGTTGGTGCCCACGCGGGTCCGTTCGCGCAGGGTCTGCAGGATGGTGCCGACGAGGGCTCCGGTGGCACGGGCCTTCTCGACCTCGGCGGGCGTCAGGATCTCGATCACGCGGATGATCATACCGGTATTACTATGTGGGGATGGTCCGTCTCCCGCTCCGCCCCGACGAGGTCGCGCGCGGTCGCCGTCTCGGCGCCCTGCTCCGCCGCGCACGTGGCCCACGGTCGATCGTCGACACCGCCCTCGCCGCCGGGATCTCGCCCGAGACCCTCCGCAAGATCGAGACCGGGCGGATCGCGACCCCGGCGTTCTCGACCATCGCGGCCGTCGCCGGCGTGGTCGGGCTGTCGCTCGACGCGGTCTGGTCCGAGGCCAGCTGCGACCCGGCCGACGGCGAGCTGGCTGGCTAGTCGACGCGCGGCGCGGGCAGCGCCGGTACCGACGCCTCGTCGATCCAGGGCCCGGTCACCGCTCGGACGTCCGCGACGGAACGGCCGGCGGCGTCCGCGAACGCACTGAGCACGTCGGGCACCGTCACCGAACCGTGCCGGTGCCGTTCGGTGATGCTGCGCAGCCCGGCGGTGAACGCGTCGTCGCCGAACGTGCGGCGGACGGCGTGCAGGGCGAGGGCCCCGCGCTTGTAGACCCGGTCGTCGAACATGTCCTTCGCGCCGGGGTCGCCGACGACGAGGTCCTCAGGCTGGTCGAGGAGCCCCTGCCGGTACTGCGCCGCGAGCACGTCGGCGGTGTCGCCGCCGTGGTGCTCGGACCACAACCACTCGGCGTAGCAGGCGAACCCCTCGTGCAGCCAGATGTCCTGCCAGCGGGTGACCGTCACCGAGTTGCCGAACCACTGGTGCGCGAGCTCGTGCGCGATGAGCCGGTCGGTGCCGTGCTCGCCGTCGACGTGGTTCCGGCCGAACACCGCGAGCCCGTGGGCCTCGAGGGGGATCTCGAGCTCGTCGTCGGTGACCACGACGCCGTACGCCGCGAACGGGTACGGGCCGAAGCGGTCCGAGAACAGCGCGAGCATCTCCGGCACCTGCCCGAAGTCGGTCTTCGCGGCGGCCGCCAGGTCGGCGGGGTGGTGCAGGGTCACGGGGACGACGGCGCCGCGGAGCCTCGTCGTGCGGTACCGCCCGATCTGCACCGTCGCCAGGTACGTCGCCATCGGCTCGGTGGTGGCGTACGTCCACCTGGTGCCGATGCGGTCGCGTTCCTTGCCGAGCAGTTCACCGTTCGCCAGGACGTCGTACGCGGCCTCGGCGGCGATCTCGAACCGGTAGGTCGCCTTGTCGTCCGGTCGGTCGTTGCACGGGAACCACGAGGGTGCCCCCGTCGGCTGGGCCGCGACGATGACGCCGTCGGTGAGTTCCTCCCACCCGACCTGGCCCCAGGCGCTGCGCACGGGGCGCGGGTTGCCGCGGTACCGCAGGTGCACGGTGAACGTGGTGTCGGCCGCGATCGGCGACGCCGGGGTCACGGTGACCTTGTGCACGGCCTTCGACACCTTCTTCGCGCGGGTGCCGTCGACGTCGGCACGCTCGACGCTCAGGCCGTGCAGGTCGATGACGATCCGGTCGAGCGGTTCGTGGGCACGGGCGGTGATCGTCGCCGTGCCGTCGAGGCGGTTCGTGGCGACGCGGTAGTCGAGGCGGAGGTCGTAGTGCTCGGCGCTCCAGCGTCGGTCGCCGCTGTGCGGGGTGTACGGGTCGGCAGCGGGGGTGTTCGGCACGGTCCCAGTCAACCCCATGGCGCCGGTCAGTCCGCCACGGTGGCCGGTTCGGCTGTCCACGGAGCGATGGGGTTGCCGGACCAGCGGGACCCGGTGGGCACCTGCTCACCGCGCATCACGAGCGAGGCCGGGCCGACGGTCGCCCCGGTGCCGATGCCCGCCGCGGGCAGGACGACGCTGTGCGGGCCGAGGGTGGCACCCGCGGCGAGCGTCACCGTGTCCAGCTGCATGACCCGGTCGTGGAACAGGTGGGTCTGCACGACGGTCCCACGCGCCACCGAGGCGCCGGCCCCGATCGTGACGAGGTCGGCCTCGGGCAGCCAGTAGGTCTCGAGCCAGGTACCGCGGCCGATCGTCGCGCCGAGGCTCCGCAGCCACGCCGCCAGGGCCGGGGTGCCGGTGGCCTGCTCCGCGAACCAGGGCCGGGCGACCGTCTCGACGAAGGTGTCCTGCACCTCGTTGCGCCACACGAACGACGACCACAGCGGGTGCTCCCGGGCGGTGATCCGGCCGACGAACGCCCACTTCGCGATCGTCGACACCACGGCGGCGACGGCCCCGGCGACGATGAGCACCGGCCCGGCCAGCAGTACCGTCCACCCGACGCCGACCGCCGACCACAGGGCGAGCAGGGTGCCCGCCACCCCGAGGGCGATCGCCGCGGACACCATCGGGGCGACCAGCCGCAGCAGCTCCCAGCAACCGCGGGCGACCTTGAGCCGGGTGGGCGGACGGAAGGTGCGCTCCTCGTCGAACTGCGTCGCCGCACGGCGCAGCCGCACCGGGGGCGAGCCGAGCCACGACGACCCGCGCTTGGCCTTCTTCGGCACGGCGGACAGCACCGCCACCAGTGCCTCGCGCGGGACGGAGCGTCCGGCGCCCGTCATCCCGCTGTTGCCGAGGAACGCCCGCCGCCCGACCTTCGACCGGCCGATCCGCACCCGGCCACCACCGAGCTCGTACGTCGCGACCATGGTGTCGTCGGCCAGGAAGGCACCGGACGCGATCTGCGTCAGCGCAGGGATGAGCAGGACCGTGGAGATCTCCGTGTTCCGGCCGACCTTCGCCCCGAGCAGCCGCAGCCACACGGGCGTCACGAGCGAGGCGTACAGCGGGAACAGCAGCGTCCGCGCCGCGTCCAGCACCCGCTCCGTCGACCACGCCTGCCACCCGATCCGCGAACGCACGGGGTGCCGGCCCTCGTGCAGCCCGATGCCGAGCAACCGCACCGACCCGACCACGAGCAGGGCGTACACGGCCCCGGCGACGACGGTGGCGAGCGGCACCGTGGCGAGGGCGCGCAGCAGCGCGTCGCCGAGCGACGACGCGCGCCCGACCAGGGCGACCGCGACCAGCAGCCCGACCGCGACACCGATCACCGGCAACCCGGCCACGGCCACGGAGCCGGCCCCGTACGCCAGCAGCCAGCGTCGGCGTGACGGGGGACGGGCCTCCCGGCCGTGCCTGGCCGACCCGACGCGTTCGGCGGGCGAACCCGCCCAGCGCTGACCGCCGGGCACCCGGCCGGCGACGGCCGAGCCGGCCTCGACCTCGGCACCCGCGCCCACGTGCGCACCGGGCAGCAGCGTGGTGCGACTGTGCACGACGGCGTCCTCGTCCACACGGACCCGGCCGAGCCGGAACACGTCACCGTCCACCCAGTGCCCCGCGAGGTCCACCTCGGGCTCGATCGACGCACGCTTGCCGATCGTGAGCATCCCGGTCACCGGCGGGAGCGTGTGCAGGTCGACGTCCGTGCCGATCCGCGCCCCGAGCGCCCGGGCGTAGTAGCTGATCCACGGGGCCCCGGCGGTCGAGGGACCGTCGACCGCCTCGGCGATCCGCTCCGCCAGCCAGACCCGCAGGTGCACCGAGCCACCCCGGGGGTGGTCGCCCGGACGGACCCCGATGAGCAGCAGCCGGGCCAGCACGACCGTGAGCGCCATCTTGCCGATCGGTGTCACGAACACCAGCAGCGCGACGACGAGCGCCGGCCAGGGGAGCACCGGCAGGAACGGCAGCGTCGTCGCGTGCAGCACCGCGGCGACCAGCGCCGTCCACGTCAGGACCCGCAACCCGCGCAGCACCTGCACCGGCAGGCCCAGCAGTGTCATCGCGAGCCCCGTCGTCGGCGGGACCGGCGTCACGTCGCGCGATGCGGCCGCCACCGGACCGGACTCGTCCAACGCGGCAGCCAGCGCGCCGATGCGCGGGTGGTCGTAGACGTCGGCGACGGTCGTCGTCGGGAACCGCTCCCGGATCGCGGACACCAGCTGCGCCGCCGTCAGCGACCCGCCACCGTGCGCGAAGAAGTCGTCGTCGACGCTCGACACCGGCACCCCGAGGATCGCCGCCCAGCGCTCCGCGATCCACGCCACCGTGTCCGGCAGCATCGCGGCGTCGGTCGCCCCGGGCAACGGCCACGGCAGCGCGGCACGGTCGACCTTGCCCGACGTCCGCGTCGGCAACGAGTCCACCACAGCGACGAGCGGGACGAGCGCAGCGGGCAGCTCCTGCCGCAACCGGGCGTTCGCAGCCGCGACGTCCACCGTGGCACCCGCCACCGGCGCCACGTACCCCACCAGCACCTGGTTGCCCGCCGGGGTCCGCTGCACCACGGCCGCACCACCGGCCACGTCGTCGAGCGCCTGCAGGGCCGCGTCGATCTCCCCGAGCTCGATGCGCCGGCCACCGAGCTTCACCTGGTCGTCCGCACGCCCCTGGAACACGAGCCCCTCAGGGTCGTACCGCACCAGGTCACCACTCCGGTACGCCCGCTCCCACCCGAGCTCCGGGAACGGGGCGTACTTCTCCGCGTCCTTCGCCGGGTCCAGGTACCGCCCCAACCCGACACCACCGATCACGAGCTCACCGACCCCGCCCGGCTCCACCCGCTGCCCGGCACCGTCCACGACCGCCAGGTCCCACCCGTCCAGCGGCAGCCCGATCCGGATCGGCTGCCCGCCGTCGAGCAGCGACCCGCACGCCACCACCGTCGCCTCCGTCGGACCGTACGTGTTCCACACCTCACGATCGCGACTCGCGATCCGCGCCGCCAGCTCCGGCGGGCAGGCCTCACCACCGAAGATGACCAGCCGCACCTGCTCCAACGCATCGTCCGGCCACAGCGCCGCGAGCGTCGGCACCGTCGACACCACCGTGATCGTGTGCGCGATCAGCCACGGCCCGAGGTCCACCCCCGTCCGCACCAACGACCGCGGCGCCGGCACCAACGCGGCACCGTGCCCCCACGCCAGCCACATCTCCTCGCACGACGCATCGAACGCCACACTCAGCCCCGCCAGCACCCGGTCACCGGGACCGATCGGCGCCGCCTGCAGGAACATCCGCGCCTCGGCGTCCACGAACGCCGCAGCACTGCGGTGCGTCACGGCCACGCCCTTCGGCACGCCGGTCGACCCCGAGGTGAAGATGATCCACGCGTCGTCGTCCAGGTGGGGGAGTGCGGCGCTCGCCGTGGGGTCCGTCACGGGCAGCTCGCCGCCGTCGTGGTCGCGCAGGACGCCGCCGGCCCCGATGACGCCGACGACGCCGGCCTCGCCGAACACGAGGGTCGCGCGTTCCTCGGGGTCGTCGGCGTCGACGGGCACGTAGGCGGCTCCGGCGGCGAGGACCGCGAGGATCGACAGGTACAGGTCACGCCCGCCGGAGGGGATCCGCACCCCGACCCGGTCGCCCCGGCGGACGCCGCGACGGGCGAGGTCGTCGGCCTGCGCGCGCACCAGGTCGAGCAGGGCGGCGTAGTCGACGGTGCCCGCGGGGTCCTCGAGCGCGGTGGCGGTCGGGTGGGTGGCTGCCGTCGCCGCGAGGACGTCGAACAGGGTCCGTGGTGCGGGGGCGTGCCCGCCCCGTGCGAGTTCGAGCTGCGCGTTCCCGGTGCCGGTGGTCATCGGTTCCCTCTTCCCGGTCGCGTGCAGGACGACCGGCCCGTGATCCTAGGGGGTGCGCGTGACGCGCGGGGAAACACGGGGGAGTGCGGTGCGCGCGGGCTCTTCGTGAGCAGAAACTGTCGAGTCGCTTCCCCCGAGCCGACCATTCCTGCTCAGCATCCGCCTCAACATCTGCGCGAACGCCGACATGCGCCACGAGACTGGCGACGGACCCGGAGGAGTCTCAACGGGGGAAGGTCGCCGCAGGCGACGTCGCGCGCAGCTGGCTGAGCGCAGCGAAGACGACTGCTTGCGCGGGTATGTCCAGTGCCCCCAGGAGGATTCGAACCTCCGCCCCTGCCTCCGGAGGGCAGTGCTCTATCCCCTGAGCTATGGGGGCCAAGGGGTGGAACAACCGTAGCAGGTCCGGCGCGCGCTCCCGGACAGCGCGTGTCGTGCACGAGACGCGGCTGCAGGGCGGACGGGAGGCGCGGTGCGGACCCGCCACGGGCCTCCCGTCGGCACCGTGCGCGCGTCTCGGCACCGTGCGCGCGTCTCGGGCCCGTGCAGCGTTGCGCGCTCCGTGCGGCGCTGCAGGCGCGCACCAGCCGTGCAACCTCGCACCGGGCGGCGGACCCGGCACTGTGCGTGGTCGCCGTCGGACGGGAGGCGCGGTGCGGGCCCGCCACGGGCCTCCCGTCGGCACCGTGCGGACTTCGCGGGCCCGTGCGGGGTTGCGCGCTCCGTGCGGCACTGCAAGCGCGCACCAGGCGTGCAACCTCGCACCGGGCGGCGGACCCCGCACCGTGCCGGCGCGGTCGCGTCAGCCCGCGGGCGTCGCCGACGCCGATGGCTGCAGCGCTGCGCGCACCGCGTCGACGACGGGCTGTGCGCCGCCGGGCTCCGTGAACAGCGTCGACTGCGTGGTGATCCAGTACGGGTCGGCGAAGGCGTCCGCGCGGCCGATGCCGTCGTTCAGCGCGAAGTAGCCCTCGACGCGGTAGGTGGGGACCGATCCGCCCCGGTCGTACAGGGCGTCCTTCAGGTTCGTGAGCGACTTCTCAGGCAGGTCGGCGACGGCCAGGGTGATCGTCTCGGTGTCGTCGTCGGTGGCGACGAACTGGCAGACGCGGCCCCGCTGCTTCGCGATCGTCGCGGCGGGCGAGCCCTTCGCCGGCGTGAAGGAGCCGTCGAGCGCGAAGGTCGTCCCGTAGACGGACAGGGCCGCGGTCGGCAGGAGCTCGGCGCAGCTCTGCGACACCGTCTTGCCGACCGGGGTCGCACTGGGCGTCGGATCGCTGTCCCCGCCGCCCGAGCAGGCCGACAACGCGAGTGCTGCTGCGGCGGTGACGACGGCGACGGAGCACGCCCGGGCACGGCTTCGGGTGGTCATCCCGACATGATGGCCCATCGTCCGGCGTGCACCTGGGTGTCCCGGTAGACTCGTCCGCCGTGACTCCTGCCGAACTCTCCGCCGCGTACCTGTCGATCCTGACCGGGATCGTCGAGCGACGAGGCGCGTCCGAGACCGTGACGATCGGGGACTCCCACGTGGTGCTCGAGCGTCCGAAGAACCGTGCGCACGGCGACTGGGCCTCGAACGCCGCGATGCAGCTCGCGAAGCGCATCGGCACGAACCCGCGCGAGCTCGCGACGGAGATCGCCGGCGAGCTGACCGAGCTCGACGGCGTGGCCTCGGTCGACGTCGCCGGCCCGGGGTTCATCAACATCACGCTCGAGGCCGCTGCAGCCGGTGAGATCGCCCGCACGATCGTCGAGGGCGGCGACGCCTTCGGGCACGGCGACCTGTACGACGGCGTCCGGATCAACCTGGAGTTCGTGTCGGCGAACCCGACCGGCCCGATCCACATGGGTGGCGTGCGCTGGGCGGCGGTCGGCGACAGCCTGGCCCGCGTGTTCCAGGCGCAGGGCGGCCTCGTCACCCGCGAGTACTACTTCAACGACCACGGCGCGCAGATCGACCGCTTCGCCCGCTCGCTCGTCGCGTCGGCGCTCGGTGAGCCCACGCCGGAGGACGGCTACGGCGGTGCGTACATCGCCGAGATCGCGGCCCGTGTCATCGCGACGCTCGACCCCTCGGTCGACGTGAAGGACCTGCCGTGCGACGAGGCGCAGGAACTCTTCCGGCGCGAGGGCGTCGACTTCATGTTCGCGGACATCAAGTCGTCCCTGCACGACTTCGGTGTGGACTTCGACGTCTACTTCCACGAGAACGCCTTGCACGAGTCGAAGGCCGTCGAGCGCGCCATCGCCCGGCTGCGCTCGGCGGGCGTGATGTACGAGGCCGAGGGTGCCGAGTGGCTCCGCACGACCGACTTCGGCGACGACCGCGACCGCGTGGTCATCAAGTCCGACGGCGAGCCCGCGTACATCGCGGGCGACCTGGCGTACTACCTCGACAAGCGCGAGCGCGGCTTCGAGCGCAACCTCATCATGCTCGGTGCGGACCACCACGGCTACGTCGGCCGGATGATGGCGATGTGCGCCGCGTTCGGCGACGAGCCGGGCACGAACCTCGAGATCCTGATCGGGCAGATGGTCAACCTGCTCAAGGACGGCGAGCCGATGCGGATGTCCAAGCGCAACGGCACCATCGTGACGATGGAGGACCTCGTCGACGCCGTGGGGGTCGACGCCGGCCGGTACTCGCTCGTCCGGTTCGCCAGCGACACCGCGATCGACATCGACCTCGACCTGCTCGTCAAGCGCACCAACGACAACCCGGTGTTCTACGTGCAGTACGCCCACGCACGCACCCAGTCCGTGGCCCGCAACGCCGAGGCCGCCGGGGTCGACCGGTCCGTGTTCGACGCCTCGCTGTTGACGCACGACTCCGAGGGTGCGCTGCTCGGCGCCCTCGCCGAGTACCCGCGCGTCGTGCGCCACGCCGCGGAGCTCCGCGAGCCGCACCGCATCGCTCGGTACATCGAGCAGCTCGCCGGCCTGTACCACCGCTGGTACGACGCCTGCCGCGTGACCCCGCTCGGCGACGAGCCGGTCACCGACCTGCACCGCACGCGCCTGTGGCTGAACGACGCCACCGGCCAGGTCGTCCGCAACGGCCTCGGCCTGCTCGGTGTGAGCGCTCCGTCCCGCATGTAGCGGAGCGGCGGCGCGAGCAGACGGCTGAGCCGTTGTCGAGACGCGCCCCCTGACGGTCATCGCGCCCCGGTGTGCGCGGGCGCGATGACCCTGGCGGGGCGCGATCGAGTGCGGCCCGCGCCCCGCGCCCCGCACCCCGCGCCTCCAGGCAGGCTGACGGGACCACCTGGCAGGGTGGGACGCATGTCCGCCGCCACCGAACGCCCCCGCAAGCGCCGCCGCTGGCCCGTCGTCCTGCTCGTGGTCGTCGTCCTGCTCGCCGCCCTCGTCGTGATCGCCGAGTTCGTGCTCCGCGGGGTCGTCGACCGCATCATCGCCCAGCAGGTCGAGCAGTCGCTGCCCGACGGCACCACGGGCCAGGTCGAGGCGCACGCCGACGGCATCGTCATCCCGCAGCTGATCAGCGGCACCCTCGACCAGGTCGAGATCACGTCCGAGAAGCTCACCGTCGACGGCATCCCACTCGCCGCCGACGTCACCGCGAAGGACGTCCCCGTGGACGGCAAGGGCGACGTGCACGACGTCGACGGCACGGTCACGCTGGCGTCGACGAGCGTGAAGGACCTGTCGAAGTACAGCCCGCTGTTCGACCGGTTGTCCCTGGTGGACGGCGGCGTCGAGCTGTCCGGTTCCACGGCGGTGCTCGGCTACGACATCACCTACGCGGCGAAGGGCGACGTGGTCGCGCAGGACGACGGCCGCGGCATCACGATCACCCCGAAGAGCGTGCGGATCACGAACTCCGACCTCGGCCTCAAGGTGGACTCGATCCCCGGCGTGACGAACGTGCCGGTGCAGGTCTGCACGGCGCAGTTCTTGCCCGAGGCGCTCCGCGTGCGCTCGCTCGACGTCTCGAAGGCCGACGCGACGGTCCGCGTCACCGCGGACGCGCTGCCGCTCAACGAGCAGGGCCTGCAGACGGTCGGCAGCTGCGGCTGACCCCGTGGCTGCGTCACACGGACGGGAGGCCCGCCCCGCGTCGGTAGGATCGGGTCCCGTGAGCGAGAACCCCCTTGCACCGCCGCGACTGCGGTTCCCGACGGACGCCTCCGAGCTGGTGGACCGGATCTGGCCCGCGTCCGCGACGCGGACCGACGACGGCGACCTGGCGGTCGGCGGTGTCACCGCGACGGACCTCGTCCGGCAGTACGGCACCCCGCTGTACGTCGTCGACGAGCGTGACGTGCAGTCCCGTGCGGTCCGGGTGCGGAACGCGTTCACCGAGGCGTTCGAGGGCATCGGCACCCGGGCGCACGTCTACTACGCCGGCAAGGCGTTCCTGACGACGCAGGTCGTGGCGTGGATGGCCGAGGCCGACCTGCGCGTGGACGTCTGCACCGGCGGGGAGCTCGCGGTCGCCCTGGCCGCGGGCATCGACCCGGCGATGCTCGGCTTCCACGGCAACGACAAGTCCGACGCCGAGATCGCCCGCGCGGTCGAGGTCGGCGTGGGCACGATCGTGCTCGACAGCCACGAGGAGGTCCAGCGCGTCGCCCGTGCCGCTGCCCACGCCGGGGTCGTGCAGCGCGTCCGCATCCGCATCAACAGCGGTGTGCACGCATCGACCCACGAGTACCTCGCCACCGCGCGCGAGGACCAGAAGTTCGGCATCCCGCTCACCGAGGCCGTCGCTGCGGCCGAGGCGGTGCGCGCCGAGTCGTCGCTCGTGTTCGTCGGGCTGCACTCGCACATCGGTTCGCAGATCTTCGACGAATCCGGGTTCCGCGAAGCCGCCCGACGCCTGATGGACGTGCACGCCACCCTCGTCGAGACCGGTCCGGTGCCCGAGCTGAACCTCGGCGGCGGCTGGGGCATCGACTACACCGAGGCCGACTCCGCCTTCGCGCCCGAGGACGTCGCCGACGCCCTCGCCGCGATCATCGCCGACGCCTGTGCCGAGCGGGACATCCCGGTGCCCGAGGTCGCCGTCGAGCCCGGTCGCTACATCGTCGGGCCGGCGGGCATCACGCTCTACCGCGTCGGCACGATCAAGCCCGTCACCCTCGAGACCGGCGACGCGGACACCGGCCACGCCACCCGCACCTACGTCTCCGTCGACGGCGGGATGAGCGACAACGCCCGTCCTGCCCTGTACGGCGCCGACTACACCGCTCGCCTCGCCCGGACGTCCGAGGCACCCGCCGTGCTCACCCGCGTCGTCGGGAAGCACTGCGAGAGCGGGGACATCGTCGTCAACGACGAGTACCTGCCGGGTGACGTCCAGCGGGGGGACCTGCTCGCCGTCGCAGCCACCGGGGCGTACTGCTGGGCGCTGTCGAGCAACTACAACCACGTGGGGCGCCCGCCGGTCGTCGCCGTGGCAGACGGCACAACCCGTATCCTCGTGCGGGGCGAGTCGATCGACGACCTCCTCGCCCGCGACACCGGGGTCCGCCCCGTGCCCCACGCCGGCACCGGTCGCTGACCCGACGAACAGGAACCAACTCCAGATGATCGAATACCGCAACGTCCGCGTCGCGCTGCTCGGGGCCGGCTCGGTCGGGTCCCAGGTCGCGCGGCTCCTGCTCGAGCACGCCGACGAACTCGCCTCGCGCGCCGGTGCCGGCCTCGAACTCGTCGGGATCGCCGTGCGCGACGTCGATGCCGCGCGTGACGTCGACCTGCCGAAGGACCTCTACACGACCGACGCAGAGTCGCTCATCCTCGGTGCCGACATCGTCGTCGAGCTGATCGGCGGCATCGAGCCCGCGCGCACGCTCGTGCTGCAGGCGCTGCAGTCCGGCGCGGACGTCGTGACGGGCAACAAGGCGCTCCTCGCGACCCACGGTCCGGAGCTCTTCGCGGTGGCCGAGCAGGTCGGCGCGCAGCTGTACTACGAGGCCGCCGTCGCCGGTGCGATCCCGATCATCCGACCGCTGCACGACTCGCTCGCGGGTGACCGCATCGAGCGGATCATGGGCATCGTCAACGGCACCACGAACTTCATCCTCGACCTGATGGACCGCGAGGGCGCCACGTTCGAGGACGCCCTGGCCACCGCGACCGAGCTCGGGTACGCCGAGGCCGACCCGACCGCCGACATCGAGGGCTACGACGCCGCGCAGAAGGCCGCGATCCTGGCCTCGCTGGCGTTCCACACCTCGGTGCCGCTCGCCGCCGTGCACCGCGAGGGCATCACCTCGGTCACCATCGAGCAGGTTCGCGCCGCGCGCAAGGCCGGCTACGTCGTGAAGATCCTGGCGACCGCCGAGCGACTGACCGACGAGGACGGCCGCGAGGGCGTCAGCGCCCGCGTGTACCCGGCCCTCGTGCCGGAGTCGCACCCCCTGGCGAGCGTGCACGGCGCGAAGAACGCCGTGTTCGTCGAGGCCGAGGCCGCCGGCGACCTCATGTTCTACGGCGCCGGTGCCGGTGGCGTCGAGACCGCGTCTGCCGTCCTCGGCGACCTGGTGTCCGCCGCACGTCGGCATGTCATCGGCGGCCCGGGCGTCGCGGAGTCGACCCAGTCGGACCTGCCCGTCTTCCCGATCGGCACCGTCCGCACGCGCTACCAGATCACCCTGCACGTCACGGACGCCCCCGGCGTGCTGTCGACGGTCGCCGGCGTGCTCGCGAAGCACGGCGTGAGCGTCGAGACCGTCGAGCAGACCACCACGGGTGCCTCCGAGGGGACGGCAGCGCTCGTCATCGGCACGCACCTGGCGCGCGAAGCCGACCTGGCGGACACCGTCCGCACGCTCCGCGGCGAAGACGTGGTCCTGGACGTGACCAGCGTCCTGCGCTTCGTCGGCGCCTGACGCACCACGGGCCTCCAGGCCGACCGCGAACCACCACCAGACCGACCCACCGGACAGAGAGAGAAGCCTGATGGCCCACCAGTGGCAGGGAGTCCTGCGCGAGTACGCCGACCGACTCGACGTGACCGAGGCGACGCCGATCGTCACGCTCGGCGAGGGCGGCACGCCCCTCATCCCGGCTCGTCGGCTCTCCGAGCGCACCGGCGCCGAGGTCTACGTCAAGTTCGAGGGCATGAACCCGACCGGGTCCTTCAAGGACCGCGGCATGACGATGGCGATCTCGAAGGCCGTCGAGCACGGCGCGAAGGCCGTCATCTGCGCCTCGACCGGCAACACCAGCGCCTCGGCCGCCGCGTACGCCACGCACGCCGGCATCACCGCCGCGGTGCTCGTGCCCGAGGGCAAGATCGCCATGGGCAAGCTCAGCCAGGCCGTCGCCCACGACGCCCAGCTGCTGCAGGTCCAGGGCAACTTCGACGACTGCCTCGACATCGCCCGCGACCTGGCGGCGAACTACCCGGTGCACCTCGTCAACTCGGTCAACAACGACCGCATCGAGGGCCAGAAGACCGCCGCGTTCGAGGTCGTGGACGTCCTCGGTGACGCCCCGGACTTCCACTTCCTGCCGGTCGGCAACGCGGGCAACTACACCGCGTACTCCCGCGGCTACCGCGAGGACGTCGCCGCCGGTCGCACGACGAAGCTCCCGCGCATGTTCGGGTTCCAGGCCGCCGGTTCCGCACCGATCGTGCGCGGCGAGGTCGTCAAGAACCCCGACACCATCGCCTCCGCGATCCGCATCGGCAACCCGGCCTCGTGGCAGTTCGCCCTCGAGGCCCGCGACGAGACCGACGGCTACTTCGGCGCCATCTCGGACGAGGCCATCCTCGCCGCGCACCACATCCTGTCGGCCGAGGTCGGCGTCTTCGTCGAGCCCGCGTCGGCCATCGGTGTCGCCGGGCTGCTCGAGCGTGCCGACGCCGGCATCGTGCCGAAGGGCGCGAAGGTCGTCATCACCGTCACCGGCCACGGCCTGAAGGACCCGCAGTGGGCCCTGCGCACCGAGGACGGCAGCGAGGTCACCCCGACGAGCGTGCCGGTCGACACCAAGTCGATCGCGGACGTGCTCGGACTGGTCGCGGCGCAGTGAGCCCCGACCGCTCGTCCGGACCGGGGGAGGGCGTCACCGCCCACAGTGCTGTACCGGCCGGACGGGCGGTCCACGCTGTGCCCGCCGGACGGGTCGTGCGCGTCCGCGTGCCGGCGACGTCCGCCAACCTCGGGCCGGGGTTCGACTCGCTCGGTCTCGCGCTCTCGCTGTACGACGAGGTCGTCGTCCGGGTCCGCCCGGAAGCCGGCGCCACCGTCACGGTGCAGGGCGTCGGTGCCGGCGAGGTCGCCACCGACGACACGAACCTGGTCGTGCGTGCCGTCCGCCGCGGCCTCGAGCACGCCGGCGTCGACCAGCCCGGCCTCGAGCTGCACGCCACGAACGCGATCCCGCACGGCCGCGGGCTCGGTTCCTCGGCGGCCGCGATCGTCGCCGGCCTGATGGCGGCCCGCGGGCTGCTCGAGGGCATCGTCGACCTGGACGCCTCGACCCTGCTCAGCCTGGCCACCGAGATGGAGGGGCACCCGGACAACGTCGCCCCCGCACTCTTCGGTGGGCTCACCATCGCGTGGATGACGGCCGAGGGACCCGCGTACAAGCGCCTCCTGGTGCACCGCGGCGTCGCGCCGGTCGTGTTCGTGCCGACGTCCACGCTGTCGACGAAGCTCGCCCGTTCCCTGCAGCCCGAGAACGTCCCGCACGCCGACGCCGCGTTCAACGTCTCCCGCTCCGCGCTCCTCGTCGCCGCGCTCATCCAGAGCCCCGAGCTCCTGCTCGCCGCGACCGAGGACCGCCTGCACCAGGCGTACCGGGCCAGCGCGATGCCGGAGACCGACGCACTGATCGGCCTGCTCCGGCAGCACGGCCTCGCGGCCGTCGTGTCGGGGGCGGGACCGAGCCTGCTCGTGCTCGGCAGCGACCCGGCACAACGGCTCACGGCCGCGGATCTCGTCGCCCGACACGGGGAATCCGACTGGCGCGCGCTCATGCTGGCCGTCGATCTCGGTGGTGCTACAGTGGTGGCGCACTCGGCGCTCGAAGCCGAACCCGCGTAACCGCACGGTATGCCCGTCCCCAAGGACAGCGCCTGCGACGTCGCAGGGTCCGGCGCGCGGGTGTGCATCTCTTTCTGATCACCGAATCCCGGTCCGTCGTCTGAACGGCGGTCGATGCATACCCGTGCATCCGGGACGGTGGAAACTCTCCGCGTTCTGCGGTTCGAAAGGAAACACCGACCTTGACCGACAACAACTCCACCCCGGTGGAGATCCCCAGCGACCTGCGCGCCCTCCGCCTGCCGGAACTCCAGCGCATCGCCTCCTCGCTCGGCATCACCGGGCTCTCGAAGCTCCGCAAGGGCGACCTCATCGCCTCCATCGAGGACAAGCGCCCCGTCACGGACGACGTCCCGGCCGCGACAGCGCCCGCCACGACCCCCGCCGCGGCCCCGGTGACCGAGCAGCCCACGCTGCCGGAGCCCGCAGCCGAGGCACCGACCGCTCCGGTCGCCGACCCCGAGGCACCCGCCGTCGAGTCCGAGCCGGCCGCGCCGTCGCGTGTCCGCCGTTCGCGCCGCGCGTCGTCCGGTGGCACCGTGAACGCCGGCCCGACCTCGGCTGCCGAGCACACGAACGCCGGGCACACCGGTACCGAGGACCTGCTCGCGGGCCTCGACCAGGTGCGTGCCGAGAAGGACGCCCAGGAAGCCGCCCAGACGCAGACCGGTGGGCAGCGTCGCGGCCGCGTCCAGCGCGGCGCCGACCAGCAGGCCCAGCAGCCGAACGAGCCGGCCGAGCAGCAGACGCCGACCTCGGCACCTGCCCGGACCGAGCAGCCGGCCCGCACCGAGCAGCCGGCGCGCACCGAGCAGCAGAGCACCGAACAGCAGAGCACCGAGGGCGAGTCGCAGGACCAGTCCGGTGCCGCCGACTCCGGCGACCAGAACGACCAGAACGGTGAGGGCGGTTCGCGTCGCGGCCGTCGCAGCCGTGGTCGTGGTCGTGGCCGTGGGCAGAACGCCGAGAACGGCGAGCAGAACGGCGAGCAGCAGGACGGCCAGCAGCACCAGCAGGGCGGCCAGCAGAAGCAGAACGGTGGCGACCAGCAGAAGCAGGCCGACGCCAAGCAGGGCGACCCGAAGCAGGGCGACGCCAAGCAGCGCGACGCGAAGCAGGACGACCGCGCCGAGCAGAAGCAGCAGGCGGCGAACCAGCAGAAGCAGAACGGTCAGCAGAAGCAGGGCCAGCAGGCCCAGCAGAACGCCGACGACACCGAGGGCGGCCGCAGCCGTCGCCAGCGTGACCGCAAGCGCGGCCGTGGCGGCCAGAACGACGACTTCGAGCCCGAGGTCACCGAGGACGACGTCCTGATCCCGATCGCGGGCATCCTCGACGTCCTCGACAACTACGCGTTCGTCCGCACCACCGGCTACCTGCCCGGACCGAACGACGTCTACGTCTCCCTCGGCCAGGTGAAGAAGTACCACCTGCGCAAGGGCGACGCCGTCGTCGGTTCGATCAAGCAGCCCCGTGACAACGAGCAGCAGAGCCGTCAGAAGTACAACGCGCTCGTGACCGTCGACTCGGTCAACGGCCAGACCGCCGAAGAAGCAGCGGCCCGTGTCGAGTTCTCGGACCTCACCCCGCTGTACCCGAACGAGCGCCTGCGCCTCGAGACGGAGCCGGGCAAGCTGAGCACCCGCATCATCGACCTCGTGTCGCCGATCGGCAAGGGCCAGCGCGGCCTCATCGTCTCGCCGCCCAAGGCCGGCAAGACCGTCGTGCTGCAGGCCATCGCCAACGCCGTCGCGAAGAACAACCCCGAGGCGCACCTCATGGTCGTCCTCGTCGACGAGCGGCCCGAAGAGGTCACCGACATGCAGCGCACGGTGAAGGGCGAGGTCATCGCCTCGACCTTCGACCGTCCGGCCGAGGACCACACCACGGTCGCCGAGCTCGCCATCGAGCGTGCGAAGCGCCTGGTGGAACTGGGCCACGACGTCGTGCTCCTGCTCGACTCGATCACCCGTCTGGGCCGTGCCTACAACCTGTCGACCCCGGCGTCGGGCCGCGTGCTCTCCGGTGGCGTCGACTCGGCGGCGCTCTACCCGCCGAAGCGCTTCTTCGGTGCGGCGCGCAACATCGAGGACGGCGGCTCGCTGACCATCCTCGCCACCGCGCTCGTCGAGACCGGTTCCAAGATGGACGAGGTCATCTTCGAGGAGTTCAAGGGCACCGGCAACATGGAGCTCCGCCTGAACCGTCACCTGGCGGACAAGCGGATCTTCCCGGCCGTCGACGTCAACGCCTCCGGTACCCGTCGCGAGGAGCAGCTGCTCTCCGCCGACGAGGTCAAGATCACCTGGCGTCTGCGCCGAGCCCTCGCCGGGCTCGACCCGCAGCAGGCCCTCGAGATCGTGCTGCGGAACCTCAAGGAGACGCAGTCGAACGTCGAGTTCCTGGTGCAGGTGCAGAAGTCGGTCCCGACGACCGGCGGCGCTCACCACAACGGTCACCAGGAGTAACGCGTGTTCGAGTCGGTGGCAGGGCTGCTGGCGGAACACGAGGACCTGACGCAGCAGCTGTCGGACCCCGCGCTCCACGCCGATGCGGCCCGGGCGAAGAAGGTGAACCGGCGGTACGCCGAGCTCAACCAGATCAAGTCCGCGTACGAGGCCTGGAAGGCGGCTGGGGACGACCTCGCCGCCGCCCAGGAGCTCGCGCGCGAGGACGAGGCGTTCGCGGACGAGGTCCCGACGCTCGAGGAGCAGCTGTCGGAGCGCCAGGAGCGTCTCCGGCGGCTGCTCATCCCGCGCGACCCCGACGACGGGCGCGACGTGATCATGGAGATCAAGGGCGGCGAGGGCGGCGAGGAATCGGCGCTGTTCGCGGCCGACCTCCTGCGCATGTACTCGCACTACGCCGAGACCAAGGGCTGGAAGGTCGAGCTCCTCGAGCGCACCGAGTCCGACCTGGGTGGCTACAAGGACGTCCAGGTCGCGATCAAGTCGAACACGACCGACCCGTCGCAGGGCGTCTGGGCGCACCTGAAGTACGAGGGCGGCGTGCACCGTGTGCAGCGCGTGCCGCAGACCGAGTCGCAGGGGCGCATCCACACCTCGACGACCGGCGTGCTGGTGTTCCCCGAGGTCGACGAGCCCGAAGAGGTCGCGATCAACCAGAACGACCTGAAGATCGACGTGTACCGGTCGTCCGGCCCCGGCGGGCAGTCCGTCAACACGACGGACTCCGCGGTCCGCATCACCCACCTGCCCACGGGCATCACGGTGGCGATGCAGAACGAGAAGTCGCAGCTGCAGAACCGTGAGGCCGGCATGCGCGTGCTCCGCGCACGCATCCTCGCGCGGCAGCAGGAGGAGCTCGACGCGATCGCCTCGGATGCGCGCAAGTCGCAGATCCGCGGGATGGACCGCTCGGAGCGCATCCGGACGTACAACTTCCCGGAGAACCGGATCGCGGACCACCGCACCGGCTACAAGGCGTACGACTTGGACCGCGTCATGAACGGTGCACTCGAGCCCGTCGTCCAGTCCGCCATCCAGGCGGACGAAGAGGCACGTCTGGCCGCCATCGGCGACCAGGACGCGTAGCCCTGGAGGCACGGATCACCTCCGACACGCCCCGCACGTTCGCCGCGGATCGCCTGCTCGAGCAGGCGGCCGCGGCGCTCGTCGCATCCGGCGTCCCGACACCCCAGGTCGACGCCGAGCTGCTGCTCGCGTGGGCGACCGACACCTCGCGCGGTGCCGTGCAGGCCCGCGCGATGACCGGCGGCGCGATCGCTCCGGAGCACGTCGAGCGCTTCCGGCACGCGATCGCGCGGCGGAGCACCCGCGAGCCGCTGCAGCACATCACCGGGCAGGCGTACTTCCGTGCACTGACCCTGGCGGTCGGACCCGGCGTGTTCGTGCCCCGTCCCGAGACCGAGGGCGTCGTGCAGTTCGGCATCGACGCGCTGCGGGCCGTGGCCGTCCCGGAGCCGATCGCCGTCGACCTCGGCTCCGGGAGCGGTGCGATCGCCATCGCGATGGACACCGAGGTGCCGAACGCCGTCGTGTACGCCGTCGAACGATCGCCGGAGGCCCTGCCCTGGACCCGCCGGAACACCGACGCCCACGGCGGCACGGTGCGACTCGTCGAGGGCGACCTCGCCGACGCGCTGCCCGAACTCGACGGCAGGGTGTCCGTCGTGGTGTCGAACCCGCCGTACGTGCCGGACGACGCGATCCCGATCGACCCCGAGGTCCGTGACCACGACCCCGCGATGGCGCTGTACGGCGGACCGGACGGCCTCGACGCCGTGCGCGCCCTGGCCGAGACCGCGTGGCGCCTGCTCGTGCCCGGCGGGGTGCTCGTCATCGAGCACGCCGAGCCGCAGGGCGCCGGCGTGCGCGAGGTCCTTGCGCGCCGGGGGTTCCGGACCCCGGAGACGCACGTCGACCTGACGGGTCGCGACCGCACGACCACCGCGACCCGGTAGTCGGAGCCGAGCCGCGCCTCCCGTCGCTCGGCCGTGCGTGCGTGTGCCGAGCGCATCCGGGCGTACCGGGTGGGATCGGGCATACCGGGTCGTTCGGAATGACCAGGTATGCCCGTTCCTGCTTTCCAGCGCGACCGTGATGGGAAGGAACGGGCGTGGCGGGCGCGGGGCGGGCCTCCCGTCCCTCACTCGTGCGTGCGTGCGTGTGCCGAGCGGATCCGGGCGTACCGGGTGGGATCGGGCGTACCGGGTCGTTCGGGATGACCAGGTATGCCCGTTCCTGCTTTCCAGCGCGACCGTGATGGGATGGAACGGGCGTGGCGGGCTACGCGACGGGGGAGGCCTCGCGCTGCTGCGCGACGAAGGCGCGGACGTGCTCGCGCAGGTCGGTTTCGCGCTCGACCAGGACCGCGTGGATGCCGACGCTCCGGGCACCCGCGATGTTCTCCGGCATGTCGTCGGCGAAGAACGTGCGCTCGGCGGGCACGCCGTGGTGCTCCATCGCGCGGAGGAAGACCTCGGGCTCGGGCTTGCGGGCGCCGAAGTTGCTCGACGTGTCCAGGTGTTCGCCGAACAGCCCCGGCAGTGACGGTGCCCACTGGTGGATCCACCGACCCGCGAGCGGCCCGTTGTTGGTGAGCAGGCCGACACGCCCGTGCTCGCTCGCGATCCGGACGGCCTCGATGCGCTCCGGCAGCTCGGTCATCGCGGACCCGCGGATGCGCGCCCACTCGGCCTCGGGGACGTCGCACTCCATGGCCCGCTCGAACGCGGCGAGGTACTCGTCGCCGTCGGCGAAGTCGCCGGCCTCGGCACGCATCTCGTGGCCGCAGTCCCACCAGCGGCGACGGAGCTCCTCGAACTCGTGTCCGGTGAACTCGGAGAGTGCGGCCATCCGCACCTGCCAGTCGTACCGGACCAGGACGTCGTCCATGTCGAAGAGGAACAGGAGGTGGGGCGCAGGGGTCTCGTTCACGATGTCCTCCATTGTGTCGCACTATCATCGTCGAGTCATGGCATCCCGATACGACTGCACCGACTCCGACGGGCTCCTGACCGGGATGCGGCTCGCACGTGCCGCCCTCGGGCGCGGAGACCTCGTCGTCGTCCCCACCGACACCGTCTACGGCCTCGCCGCGGACGCCTTCAACGCGGCCGCCGTCCAGCGGCTGCTCGACGCGAAGGGCCGGACGCGGCAGTCGCCGCCGCCGGTGTTGATCCCCGGCCCGCCGACGCTCGACGCGCTCGCGAGCGACGTGCCGCAGCAGGTGCGCGACCTCGTCGCCGAGTTCTGGCCCGGCGGCCTCACTGTGATCCTGCGTGCGCAGCCGTCGCTCGACTGGGACCTCGGCGAGACGCGGGGCACGGTCGCCCTGCGGATGCCGGACTCGCGGATCGCGCTCGAGCTCCTGCAAGAGGTCGGTCCGCTCGCGGTCTCGTCCGCGAACTCGACCGGCGACCCGGCCGCGATGGACGTCGACGCCGCTGAGCGGATGCTCGGCGACAGCGTCGCCGTGTACCTGGACGGCGGCGCGATCGGGGAGCACGAGGGCTTCGAGGCCTCCACCGGGTCGACGATCGTCGACGCGACGGGGCTGTCGGACGGCGGGAAGCTCCGCATCGTCCGGCACGGGGTGATCTCCGACGACGAGATCATCCGGGTCGTCGGAGCCGACCTCGTCGGATGAAGTACTACCTGCTGGCGGGGGCGATCGCCGCGGTCGTGAGCTTCCTGGTCAGCGTGCTGGTGTGGAAGCTCGGGCTCAAGTACAAGTGGTACCCCCAGGTCCGCGAGCGTGACGTGCACCGCACGCCCACGCCGCGCCTCGGCGGGATCGCGATGTACATCGGCGTCATCGTGTCGCTGTTGGCGGCGTGGTTCCTGTTCCCGTCGATCGCGGGGACCGACTACTTCCGGCTCGTGTTCTCCGAACCCGGCCGCGTGCTGGCGGTGCTCGGGGGAGCGACGATCATCGTGGTCCTGGGCGTCGCGGACGACATCTGGGACCTCGACTGGATGACGAAGCTCGCGGGGCAGATCATCGCCGCGGGCATCCTCGCCTGGCAGGGCGTCGCGATCGTGTCGCTGCCGATCGGCAACACGCTGGGGGTCGGCTCGTCCTACATGAGCCTGATCTTCACGGTGCTGGCGGTGGTGCTCGTGATGAACGCGGTGAACTTCATCGACGGACTCGACGGCCTGGTCGCCGGGGTCGCGATAATCGCCGGCGGGGTGTTCTTCCTCTACACGTTCTTCATCAACCGCGTGGTCGTGCAGACCGAGTTCTTCTTCAACCTGCCGTCACTGCTGACCGCGGTGCTCGTCGGCTCCTGCTTCGGGTTCCTCATCCTGAACTGGCACCCCGCGAAGCTCTTCATGGGCGACGCCGGAGCGCTCCTCGTCGGCTTCCTGATGGCCACCAGCGCCGTGTCGGTCACGGGCAACATCGATCCCGCAGCGGTGCAGACACGCCAGGCGCTGCTGCCGGCGTTCATCCCGATCCTGCTGCCCTTCGCGATCCTGATCGTCCCGATCCTGGACTTCGGCCTGGCGGTCACCCGGCGGCTCAGCGCCGGCAAGTCACCGTTCTCGGCCGACCGCAAGCACCTGCACCACCGCCTGCTCGACATGGGGCACTCGCACTTCCACGCCGTGCTGATCTTCTACGCGTGGACCGCCACCGTCGCGGTCGGGTGCCTGCTGTTCCTGTTCGTGGACTGGTACTGGGTGGTCGGCTTCGTCGCGGTCGGCTTCACCGTGTGCGCCGTCGCCACGTTCGCGCCGCTCGGCCGGAAGCGCACCGAGATCGCCGCCCAGACCGCCAACCGCTCCGCCGCCGTGGTGGACGCCAGCCTCGACCCGCTCGACCGGGCCGCCAACGACCGCACGATCCCAGGAGACATCACGTGACCGCACCGAACGCGCTCGACCACGTCCGGCCGGTGTTCCGCCGCATCATCACGTGGGGCGCCGTGCTCGCGGTCGCCCTGGCGATCGTCGGGGGAGTCGTGGGGCTGCTCGTCGCCGACACTCCCGGGCTCGTCGGGGGCCTGCTCGGAGCCGTGCTCAGCGTGGTGTTCCTCGGCCTCACCGCGGTCAGTGTCCTCGTCGCGCTGCGCGTGTCCAAGGGGCAGATGATCTCCGGGGCCTTCTTCGGCATCGTGATGGGCACCTGGCTGCTCAAGTTCATCGTGTTCATCGTGCTGCTCGTGGCACTGAAGGACCGTACCTGGGTGGACTTCCCGGTGCTCGCGATCGTGATCATCGCGGGGGTCGTCGGGTCCCTGGTCATCGACGTCGTCGCGGTGGCGAAGGCCCGCATCCCGATCGGCGTGCAGCTGCCCGGCGACGGGTCCGGTGGCTCCGCGGACGCTGAGAACCCGACCCCCCGCAACTGAGAAGCCGGGAAGCCTCTCGCACCTGATAGGCTTCTCGGAGTCCGCCACCGGAGCCTTTCGCTCGGAGCGGGCAAGCCTCCACAACGTCCACCATCGCGTGCCATGATGTGCGCGCGCCGACACAGGAGACAGCGCTGCTATCCCACGCTCTTCCCCTGTCCCTCTCTGCTGCGGTTGACACCGTTGCGGCGGGGAGCAGCAAGGCCGCCGAGTTCCATGGTCCGTCGATCAACGAGTTCTTCCCGGATGCGATCTTCTTCGCAGGGACGCCGTTCGAGATCGATCGGGTCGTCCTCATCCGCTTCTTCGCCGTCGCCGTGCTCCTGGTGTTCGCCTTCGTGGGAACCCGCGCGCTGAAGCTCGTCCCGAACCGCGGTCAGGCGTTCATCGAGTACGCGTTCGACGTCGTTCGTCGCAACACCTTCGACAACCTCGGAGAGAAGGACGGCAAGCGATTCCTGCCGCTCCTGGCGACGATCTTCTTCGGCGTGCTGTTCATGAACCTGACCGGTCTGATCCCGGGCATGAACCTCGCCGGCACCAGTCGCATCGCGATGCCGATGATCCTCGCGATCGTCGCCTACGTCGCGTTCATCTACGCCGGCCTCCGCAAGCACCCGGGCACGTTCCTCCGGAACTCGCTCTTCCCGCCCGGGGTGCCGTGGTTCCTCTACATCATCGTGACGCCGATCGAGCTCGTCTCGACCTTCGTGCTCCGTCCGGTGACGCTCACCCTGCGACTCCTGATGAACATGGTCGTCGGGCACCTGCTGCTCGTCCTGTTCTTCTCGGCCACGCAGTTCTTCTTCTTCGACGCTTCGCTCGGCTTCAAGGCCTTCGGCGTCGGGACCCTCGCGTTCGGCATCGCGTTCAGCTTCTTCGAGATCCTCGTCGCGCTGCTGCAGGCCTACGTCTTCATGCTCCTCACCGCCGTCTACATCCAGCTGGCGCTGGCTGACGAGCACTGATTCCTCACTGACCCCCTACGGGACCGGCAACCGTCGGACCCGCACCTCGAAAGGAAAACACGTGGACGCAACGACCGTTCTCGCGGAGATCAACGGCAACATCGCGACGGTTGGCTACGGCCTCGCTGCGATCGGCCCGGCCATCGGTGTCGGCATCGTCGTCGGCAAGACGATCGAGTCCGTCGCCCGCCAGCCCGAGCTCCAGGGCCGCCTGACGACCCTCATGTACATCGGTATCGCCTTCACCGAGGCCCTGGCCTTCATCGGCATCGCCACGTACTTCATCTTCACGAACTAAGGTTCCTCGATGCACAACGCACTCATCATCGCGGCGGAGGAGACGCACAACCCCCTCGTTCCGCCGCTGTACGACATCGTGTGGTCCGCGGTGGCCTTCGTCATCATCTTCCTGGTGATGTGGCGTGTCGTCACGCCGCGCATCACGAAGATGCTCGATGAGCGCACTGAGGCCATCGAGGGTGGCATCAAGAAGGCAGAGGCTGCTCAGGAGCAGGCCGCTGCTGCGCTCGACGAGTACAACAAGCAGCTCGCCGACGCCCGCTCCGAGGCGTCCCGCATCCGTGAGCAGGCCCGCGCCGACGCCACGGCGATCGGCAATGAGGTCCGCGAGCAGGCAGCGGCCGATGCAGCACGCATCACGGCCAACGCCCAGGCGCAGATCGAAGCCGAGCGTCAGAGCGCCGTCCAGTCCCTCCGGTCCGAGGTGGGCACCCTTGCCCTCGACCTCGCGTCCGGTGTGATCGGCGAATCGCTCAAGGACGACGCCAAGTCGTCGGCAGTCGTCGACCGCTTCCTCGCCGATCTCGAGGCCTCGCAGGCCACGAAGACGGGGGAGCACTGAGCATGCGCAGCGCTACCAGAGAAGCACTCGCGTCCACCAGGGCGGTGCTCTCGGACCTCGGTTCGAGCGCCGACCTGGCCGTGGGTGCTGAGATCCTCGCCTCCGGGCGTGCGATCGCCGGTGCGCCGCAGCTGCTCGGGCTGCTGTCCGACCCGACGGCCGACCCGGCCGGCAAGAAGGTCCTCATCGACCGCGTCTTCGCCGGTCAGTCGCACGCGACTCGTGCGGTCCTGACCGCGGTGGCCGGCTCGCGCTGGTCCTCGCACCAGGACCTGCTCGCCGGCATCGAGGACGCGGGCATCCGCGCCGTCGCTGCCACCGCGGGTTCCGACTCGCCGATCGAGTCCGAGCTGTTCGCCTTCGAGACCGCCGTCCGTTCGGACGCCGGCCTCGAGCTGGCACTCGGCACGAAGCTCGGCAGCCCGGCGCAGAAGGGCGCGCTCGTCGAGCGGCTCCTCGGCCCCAAGGCGTCGCAGCAGACCGTGACGATCGTCTCCGCGCTCGTGCAGCAGCCTCGCGGCCGCCGCATCGGTGAACTCGTCCGCGATGCCTCGCGCATCGTGGCCGAGCAGGACGGCAAGCTCGTCGCGACCGTGGTCACCGCCACGGCACTCACGACCGCCCAGTCGGCACGCGTTGCACGCGGGCTGGCCGAGCGCTACGGCAAGGACATCAGCATCAACCAGGTCGTCGACCCCACGGTCGTCGGCGGGGTCCGGGTGCAGATCGGCGGCGACGTCATCGACGGCACCGTGTCCACGCGGCTCTCGGAGCTCCGGCTCCAGCTCGCCGGCTAGGCGTACGGTCGAAGCCGCTCCTCCCAAGTCCACAACGGGAACTGCCGAGTCCGGCAGCGTCACCCTCTCGGAGCCGAAGGGCCCCGGAAAACCACAAGGAAAATCCCATGGCAGACATCACCATCAGCCCCGATGAGATCCGTGATGCCCTGAAGGACTTCGTCTCGAACTACGAGCCGACGAAGGCCTCCACGGCCGAGGTCGGGCACGTCACCGACGCCGGCGACGGCATCGCGCACGTCGAGGGCCTCCCCGGCGTCATGGCCAACGAGCTCATCCGCTTCGCGGACGGCACGCTCGGCCTCGCGCAGAACCTCGATGAAGACTCGATCGGCGCCATCGTGCTCGGCGAGTTCGCCGGCATCGAAGAGGGCATGGAGGTCACCCGCACGGGTGAGGTCCTCTCCGCCCCCGTCGGCGACGCCTTCCTCGGTCGCGTCGTCGACCCGCTCGGCGCCCCGATCGACGGTCTCGGCGAGATCGCTGCCGAGGGCCGTCGCGCCCTCGAGCTGCAGGCTCCCGGCGTCATGGCCCGCAAGTCGGTCCACCAGCCGCTGCAGACCGGCATCAAGGCCATCGACGCGATGATCCCCGTCGGCCGTGGTCAGCGACAGCTGATCATCGGCGACCGCCAGACCGGCAAGACGGCCATCGCGATCGACACGATCATCAACCAGAAGGCCAACTGGGAGTCCGGCGACGAGGACAAGCAGGTCCGCTGCATCTACGTCGCCATCGGTCAGAAGGGTTCCACGATCGCCTCCGTCAAGGGTGCGCTCGAGGACGCCGGCGCGATGGAGTACACCACCATCGTCGCCGCCCCCGCGTCCGACCCGGCCGGCTTCAAGTACCTCGCCCCGTACACCGGCTCGGCCATCGGCCAGCACTGGATGTACTCCGGCAAGCACGTCCTGATCATCTTCGACGACCTGTCGAAGCAGGCCGAGGCCTACCGCGCCGTGTCGCTCCTCCTGCGTCGTCCGCCGGGGCGCGAGGCGTACCCGGGTGACGTCTTCTACCTGCACTCCCGTCTGCTGGAGCGTTGCGCGAAGCTGTCCGACGAGCTCGGCGCCGGATCGATGACGGGTCTCCCGATCATCGAGACCAAGGCGAACGACGTCTCGGCGTACATCCCGACCAACGTCATCTCCATCACCGACGGCCAGATCTTCCTGCAGTCGGACCTCTTCAACGCGAACCAGCGTCCGGCCGTCGACGTGGGCATCTCGGTGTCCCGCGTCGGTGGTGACGCCCAGGTGAAGTCGATCAAGAAGGTCTCCGGCACGCTGAAGCTCGAGCTGGCGCAGTACCGCTCCCTCGAGGCGTTCGCGATGTTCGCGTCCGACCTCGACCAGGCGTCGCGTCGTCAGCTGGACCGCGGTGCCCGCCTGACCGAGCTCCTCAAGCAGCCGCAGTACTCGCCGTACCCGGTCGAGGAGCAGGTCGTCTCGATCTGGGCCGGCACCAACGGCAAGCTCGACACCGTCCCGGTGCCGGACGTGCTGCGCTTCGAGTCCGAACTGCTCGACCACCTGCGTCGCAACTCCGAGGTCCTCACGACCCTGCGCGAGACGAACCAGCTCAGCGACGAGACCGTCGCCGAGATGTCGAAGCAGATCGACGAGTTCACGAAGAGCTTCCAGACGAGCGACGGCAAGACCCTCGGCTCCGAGCAGTTCGACGCGGCAGACTCCGAGGACGTCGACCAGGAGCAGATCGTCAAGGGTCGTCGCTAGATGGCAGCGCAGGTCCGGGTCTACCGACAGCGAATCAAGTCCGCGAAGACCACGAAGAAGGTCACTCGCGCGATGGAACTGATCTCGGCGTCGCGGATCCAGAAGGCGCAGGCCCGCATGGCTGCGTCCGGCCCGTACTCGCGAGCCGTGACGCGTGCGGTGTCGGCCGTGGCGACGTTCTCGAACGTCGACCACGTGCTGACCACCGAGCCGGAGTCCTCGACCCGTGCGGCCGTGGTGCTCTTCACCTCGGACCGCGGCCTGAACGGCGCGTTCAGCACGAACGTCCTCAAGCAGGGCGAGGAGCTCGCCTCCCTGCTCCGCAGCGAGGGCAAGGACGTCGTCTACTACCTGGTCGGCCGCAAGTCCGTCGGGTACTTCGCGTTCCGTGAGCGCGCGTCGGAGCAGCAGTGGGTCGGGAACACCGACCAGCCCGAGTTCTCGACGGCCAAGGAGATCGGCGACGCCGTCGTGGCGAAGTTCCTCCAGGACACCGCAGAGGGCGGCGTGGACGAGATCCACATCGTGTTCAACCGGTTCCTCAGCATGGCGACGCAGGAGCCGCAGGTCGTTCGCCTGCTGCCCCTCGAGGTCGTCGAAGGGGTCGAGGAGCCCGAGGGCAACGAGCCCCTGCCGCTCTACGAGTTCGAGCCGGACGCCGATGCGGTGCTCGACTCGCTGCTCCCGGTCTACATCGAGAGCCGCATCTTCAACGCCATGCTGCAGTCGGCTGCTTCCGAGCACGCCGCCCGTCAGAAGGCGATGAAGGCGGCCAGCGACAACGCGGACTCGCTGATCCGTGACTTCACCCGACTCGCGAACAACGCGCGTCAGGCGGAGATCACGCAGCAGATCTCCGAGATCGTCGGCGGCGCCGACGCCCTCTCGTCGAAGAAGAAGTAGTCCGCGTCGTTCGCGGACAGATACCCACCCTCAGGAAGGCACCAGCCATGACCGACACCGCAACCACCGCGGTCGAGACGTCGTCGGCGCCCGGTGTCGGCCGGATCGCCCGTGTCACGGGTCCCGTCGTCGACATCGAGTTCCCCCACGACGCAATCCCGGAGATGTACAACCTCCTGTTCACGACCATCACCATCGGTGACTCGTCGCAGGAGATCGGCCTCGAGGTCGCCCAGCACCTGGGCGACGACCTGGTCCGTGCCATCTCCCTGAAGCCGACCGACGGCCTGGTCCGTGGCCAGGAGGTCCGTGACTCGGGCGCTCCGATCTCGGTCCCCGTCGGCGACGTCACCAAGGGCAAGGTCTTCGATGTCCTCGGGAACGTGCTCAACACGGACGAGAAGCTCGAGATCACCGAGCGCTGGCCGATCCACCGCAAGGCCCCGGCCTTCGACCAGCTCGAGTCGAAGACCTCGATGTTCGAGACCGGCATCAAGTCCATCGACCTCCTCACCCCGTACGTGCAGGGTGGCAAGATCGGCCTCTTCGGTGGTGCGGGCGTCGGCAAGACGGTCCTCATCCAGGAGATGATCCAGCGCGTCGCGCAGGACCACGGCGGTGTGTCGGTGTTCGCCGGAGTCGGTGAGCGCACCCGTGAGGGCAACGACCTCATCGGTGAGATGGAAGAGGCGGGGGTCTTCGACAAGACGGCCCTCGTGTTCGGCCAGATGGACGAGCCGCCGGGAACGCGTCTCCGCGTGGCCCTGTCGGCGCTGACGATGGCGGAGTACTTCCGCGATGTCCAGAAGCAGGACGTGCTCCTCTTCATCGACAACATCTTCCGCTTCACGCAGGCCGGATCCGAGGTCTCGACGCTGCTCGGTCGCATGCCGTCCGCCGTGGGCTACCAGCCCAACCTCGCCGACGAGATGGGTGTGCTGCAGGAGCGCATCACCTCGACGCGTGGTCACTCGATCACCTCGCTGCAGGCGATCTACGTGCCGGCTGACGACTACACCGACCCGGCTCCGGCCACCACGTTCGCGCACCTCGACGCGACCACCGAGCTCTCGCGTGAGATCGCGTCGCAGGGTCTGTACCCCGCGATCGACCCGCTGACCTCGACGTCGCGGATCATGGACCCGCGGTACCTGGGCGCCGACCACTACGAGACGGCCACGCGCGTCAAGCAGATCCTCCAGAAGAACAAGGAACTGCAGGAGATCATCGCCATCCTCGGTGTCGACGAGCTCTCCGAAGAGGACAAGATCACGGTCGAGCGCGCTCGTCGTATCCAGCAGTTCCTCTCGCAGAACACGTACATGGCGAAGAAGTTCACGGGCGTCGAGGGCTCCACGGTGCCGCTCAAGGACACCATCGAGTCCTTCCGCGCCATCGCCGACGGCGAGTTCGACCACGTTGCGACGCAGGCGTTCTTCAACGTCGGTGGCATCAACGACGTGGAAGAGAAGTGGGCACAGATCCAGAAGGAGAACCGCTGACATGGCGGGTCTCAACGTGAGCGTTGTCTCGGCCGACCGTGAGGTCTGGTCGGGCGACACCACCATGGTCGTGGCACGCACGACAGAGGGCCAGATCGGCATCCTCGCGGGGCACGAGCCGATGCTCGCGATCCTTGCGCAGGGTCAGGTCCGCATCACGCGGGCCGATGGGTCGACCGTCGCGGTCGACGCCGAAGACGGCTTCCTGTCGGTGGAGCACGACACGGTGACGATCGTCGCGCGGCAGGCCGCGCTGGCGTCCTGACCGGACTGACCGTCCTCCTCCCGCCTTCGGAGACGAAGCGAGAGGGCGGGGACACGAGCCGCACGCTCGATCTGCGTGCACTCTCGTTCCCGGAACTGGCCGAAGAGCGGGCCGCGGTGATCACCGCGGCCCGCTCTGTCAGTTCCGAGGAGTCCTCGGCCAGGACGGCTCTGAAGCTCGGCCCGAAGTCGATCGCCGAACGATTCCGCAACCTCGAGCTCGACACGTCGGGCACGATGCCAGCGATCGAGCGCTACACGGGGGTGCTCTACGACCCCCTGGGCGCGCAGACCGCCGACGCGTCGACGCGGCTGTGGTGGCACGACCACGTGGTCGTGCAGTCGGCCATGTTCGGACCGATCGGTGCTGGCGACCCGATCCCGGCGTACCGTCTGTCGCACGACTCCCGGCTCGGGTCGCTCCGGCTGGCGTCGCACTGGCCCGCGGCCTCGTCCCGGGTCTTGGCCGATCGGGCAGACGGCCTGGTCCTCGACCTCCGGTCCGAGGGCTACCGGCAGCTCGGTCCCGTCCTGGACGCGGTCGCCCCGCGCGTCGTGAGCATCGACGGTTCCGGTCGCCGGCGGGCGTTGAACCACTGGAACAAGACGGCGAAGGGCCGACTCGTCGCGCTGCTCGCGCGCACCGGAGCGGTCGTCGCGTCCATGGACGACCTGGTCGACTGGGCCGCCGCGAACGGCGTCGTGGTCGAACGGAGCGACTCCGGCTGGGACCTGGTCGCCGAGAGCCTGGAACCCGTCACCGTCTGATCATCGCCCCGGTCCGTCCTCCACAGGTCGGGCCGGGGCGCTGCTGTCCACAGGTGGTCGGTTCGTGCCTCACTGGAGGCCCGGATCACGCTTCGATGGCGTGCATGATCCCCTTGACGGCACACACCCCCGACCACACCGCAGTCCGGTTCCCTCGCGAGATCGCGGCGGCGGTCACCCTCCCGGCAGCGGCCGCAGCGCTGGTCACGTCCGGCGTCGGCGCTGGCTCCCGCGTCGGCGCGATCGCGATCGTCACCGCCTGCGGTGCGTTGTCGACCCGCATGGCGCTCATCCCGTTCCTCGCCGCCCGAGACCAGCCGGACCCGCGGGCCATCCGGGGGTTCGACCCGTTCGACGATCCGACGCCGCCGGCGTTGCACGGCCTCGGACCGGAACCGGACCGTGCTCGGCTGCGCACGGCCGGCGACCGGTGTGCCGAGGGCTGGCGGGTCTGGCGCGCCGAGGGTGGTCAGGTGGACAGTACGGCCGGAGCCGCCGGTGCGCTCGCACTCGGGGCCTGGTGTGCGTGGGCGCTCGGGTCGTCGGCCCGCGCCGAGACACGGGCGCGCTACGCCCTCGAAACCCGTGCCGACGACCCGCTCGCCGGGCTGGTCCTGCGGTCGGTCCTGGCCGGCAGTGCGCCGATGTGGGCCGGGCCCCGTCGAGACCGGCACCGATCGTGACCGGTGCGGACGTCCGTCGGTGCGGTGTGACGGGTCGACCGGATCGTCTACGGTGGAGGACACCACATCCGAAGGGCTCCGGTTGCGCGACGACGACATCGAGGACACCGTCATCCGGCGACCCCGCGGTGCGGGTGACGGCGATCGCTTCGACGACGTGCTCGGTGACACCGTCATCCGGCCGCGCACGGAGCCGTCCGAACCGGTCGGTGACCGTGCCGACGACCCTGCCGACGACGGAGCCGACCCGGAGGACACGGTCGTCCGCGCCCGTGTCCGGAGCGCCGCCGGACCGAGCGTGCCCGCCGGAGCCGCCACGGGCCTCCCGTCCGTCCCTGCCGCGCCCGCGGCGCGTGTGCCGTCGATCCGCATCGGTGACCGCACCTTCCGCCTGGACCACCCGGTCGTCATCGGGCGGCGTCCGTCGCTGCCGCGGATCACCAGCGGCCCCGAACCGGAACTCGTGACGGTGCGCTCCGCCAACGGGCAGGTGTCGTCCTCGCACGTCCGCATCCACGCCGAGGGCGAAGCCGTGGTGGTGCAGGACCTGCGGTCCACGAACGGCACCGTCATCCGACCGGCCGGCGCGCCGGTGTACCGCATGGCATCGGGTGCGTCGATCGTCGCGCTGACGGGTACGGTAGTCGAGGTCGGTGACGGCAACGCCATCGAGGTCCTCTCGCCGTACCTCCGGGTCGCACCGACGGCGGACGGGTTCCCACCGGTTCCCCCGTGGCCCACCGACCAGACAGCACACGGCACGCCCCGAACCCCCAGAGAGCGATCCTGAAACGTGACCGAACTCGGCCGAGCAGCGACTGCGCACGCCATCGACGTCCCCGGTGCCGACGGCGCCACCCTGACGCTCTCGTGGGGAGCCGCGACCGACGTCGGTCGTCGCCGTGACCACAACGAGGACAGCTACATCGTCGGGGCGCCGTTCTTCGTCGTCGCCGACGGCATGGGCGGACACCTCGCCGGCGACCGCGCGAGCGACGCCGTCGTGCGTCGACTCGGGCAGGTGACGCAGGAGCCCTTCACGACCCGGCAGGGCATCCAGCGGGCGCTGCTGCTCGCCACGGCCGACATCGAGCGCGCAGCCGGCGGCAACGCGATCGGAGCGGGCACGACGGTCACCGGCATCGCCCTGGTCGCGTCACTCGGCCAGCCGGCGGCCCTCGTCTTCAACGTCGGCGACTCCCGGACCTACCGGATCGAGGACGGCGTGCTGCGCCGCGTCACCGTGGACCACTCCGTGGTGCAGGAGATGGTCGACGCCGGGTTGCTGCGGGCCGAGGACGCCGAACAGCACCCGGACAGCAACGTCATCACCCGCGCGGTCGGGTTCGGCGAACCGCCGGCGCCCGACTGGTGGACCCTGCCGCTCCGCGCGGGCGACCGGTACATCGTCTGCTCCGACGGCCTGACGAAGGAGCTCGGCGACGCCGGCATCGCGCGCATCGCGGCACGGGAAGCCGGTGCGCAGGGACTCGCCGAACGACTCGTCGGCGACGCGGTCGTCGCCGGGGGCCGCGACAACGTCACCGTCGTGGTGCTCCAGGTCGACGCCGCCCCGGACGACGGCGACCTCGAGGACACCCTGCCGCGGCACTGACCGCCGGCACGGGACCCCCCGAACTGGGGGAGTGCGCCCGTCCACAGGTGGTCGGTGTGCGGATCGACGGTCACCGGCGCTTCGTACAATGACTGTGCCACGACGAGAGAGTTGGCCGCTCGGCCGGGGAGGAGATGTCGATGGCGCGTCGCCTGCCGTCCAACCCGCCCGTGCTCGGCGGCTTCAGCCCCGTGCACGTCCTCGGTTCCGGTGGCTTCGCCGACGTCTTCCTGTACGAACAGGACATGCCGCGTCGTCAGGTCGCGGTGAAGGTGCTGCTCGACGAGGTCGTCGACGACCGCGTCCGGCAGATGTTCCAGGCCGAGGCCAACCTGATGGCGCGGCTCAGCACCCACCCGTCGATCCTGACGGTGTTCCAGGCGAGTGTCGCGGCCGACGGACGTCCGTACCTGGTGATGGAGCTGTGCTCCTCATCGCTCAGCGAGCGGTACCGGCGGGAGCCGATCCCGGTGTCGGAGGTGCTCTCGATCGGTGTCCGGATCGGGTCCGCCCTCGAGACCGCGCACCGCGAAGGCGTGCTCCACCGTGACATCAAGCCGTCGAACATCCTGCTCACGGCGTACGGCAACCCCGTGTTGTCCGACTTCGGCATCGCGGCCACCATCGGCGGGACCGACCCGGACGAGCCCATCGGCATGTCGATCCCGTGGTCGGCGCCCGAGGTCCTGATCGACGAGTCCCGGGGCACGATCCAGTCCGAGGTGTACTCGCTCGCCGCCACCGTGTACTCCCTGCTCGCCGGCCGCAGCCCGTTCGAGGTCCGGGGCGGCAAGAACGGTGCGAGCGACCTGATGAGCCGGATCGACAAGGGCGGCGTCAAGCCCACCGGTCGGACCGACGTCCCACCGTCGCTCGAGCGCCTGCTCGCCACCGCGCTGTCCCGCAAGGTGTCGTCGCGCCCGACGACCGTGCTCGAACTCGTGCGCGGTTTCCAGCAGGTCGAGGCCGAGCTCGGGATCCCGCAGACCGCGGCCGACGTCGCGGTCGAGGCATGGGCCATCGCGACCCCGACCCCGGAGGGCGACCGGACCATGATCCGCGAGCTCCAGCCGCCGTCGCGGGTCGGCGCCCGGCGCCGCACCCGTCGCGCGGTCCAGGGCGGCGTCGTCGCCGGCGGTTCGCAGAGCGTCGGCACCGTGCACCGCACCGGATCGGTCACACGTGCGCGTCGACGCACCCGGTCGACGCTCGTCTGGGCGACGTCCCTCGCCGTCGTCGTGGTCGCTGCCCTCGCCATCGCGACCGTGGTCGTCGTCGGGCGGCTCGGCGCCGGGGCGATCCCCGTGGTGGCGGACGTCCGCGCACAGCCTTCGGCGCAGTCGGTGTCGTTCTCGTGGGCGGACCCGGGCCTGAAGAGCGGCGACACCTACGTCATCTCGTCGAACGGCGCGTCCAGCCAGCAGACCGGCACCACGTTCGTCGTCTCCGGGCAGCGCGGTGACGAGGAGTGCATCGCGGTCGCCGTCAACCGCGACGGCAAGACCGGTGCAGCGAGCGCGCAGAAGTGCGCGACCGTCGGGAGCACCGGGTGATCCGCGCGCTCCTCGCGAAGCACCGATCCGCCGCCGTCACCACCGGGGTCTCCGTCCTGGTCGCCGCGGTCGTCGCGACGACCGCGATCGTCTCGACCGGGTACCACACGCAACGAGTCGACCTCGGGGACGGCACCGTCTGGGTGCCCTCCGCCGAGTACGGAGCGGTCGGCCGGGCCAACACCGGGGTCCTCCAGCTGAACACCGCCGTCGAGACCGCGAGCGACGACCTGGCCGTGCTGCAGCGCGGGTCCATGGTCTACAGCATCGACCAGACCAAGGGGACCGTGGCCAAGGTCGACGTCGCCGACGCCACCGTCGGCGACGCCGTGACCCTGCCCGCGGGGACACCCCAGGTCTTCTTCGCGGGGGACACCGCGGTGATCGGCAACCAGGACACCGGCGAGCTGTGGGCGACGCCCGCGGCCGACCTCGCCGAGTTCGATGCCTCGACCAAGGCCGACCTGACGCTCGGGGCGGACACCGTCTTCGACGCCTCGGACGGACACGTCGCGGTGTACTCGGCGAAGACCGGCACGGCATCGCTCGTCGACGTCGGGTCGACGTTGTCCGTCGACCAACGGTGGAAGGTCGACATGGACCGCACCGACGACTTCCAGGTCGCGACCTTCGACGGCCACCTGGCCGTGCTCGACCGCACCAGCGGCGCACTGTCGATCGACGGCCGCACCGTGGAGCTCGGCGATCGGGTCGGCGCGTCACCCGCGCTCCAGCGATCGTCGGACACCTCCTCCGACGTCACCGTCGCGGGCACCGCCGGACTCGTCCGGGTCAGCGCCTCGGGGTCCGTCGACGCCACCGCGCTCCAGGTGTCCGGGCGCGCGGCGCGCCCCTACGTCGACGGGTCCTGCACCTACGCGGCGTGGGCCGGTGGCCAGGCGATGGACACCTGCGACGGCAACGCCCTCCAGCGGCTCGCGAGCACCGGCGGGACCAGCACGATGCAGATCCTGCACAACGGGCAGACCGTCGTCGCCAACGACCCGTCGAGCGGTCGTTCCTGGGCGATCGACCGCAGCGGCCAGCTCATCGACAACTGGGCCGACCTCATCAAGCAGGACGACGAGCAGCAGCAGGAGCAGGTCTCCGACGACGACCCCGAGGTCGACAAGGACCAGAAGCCGCCGGTGGCGGTGGACGACGACCTGGGCGCTCGTCCGGGACGCACCACGAGCCTCCCGGTCCTGCTCAACGACTACGACCCGAACGGTGACCCGATCATCGTGAGCGAGGTCGGGTCCATCTCGGAGTCCGCCGGCCGCGTCGCCATCGTCGCCGACGGCCAACGGCTGCAGGTCACGCTGTCGTCGCGCGCGACCGGCACCGTGACCTTCCCGTACACGATCACCGACGGCAACGGGGGGTCGGACACGGCGACCGTCCGCGTCACGGTGCGGCCGGAGTCGCAGAACGAGGCCCCGCGGCAGGTGCGCGACACCTCGGCGGACGTGGTGCAGAACGGACACGTCGTCAGCAGCGTGCTCGGCGACTGGGTCGACCCCGACGGCGACCCGGTGTACCTGAAGTCCGCGACCGCCTCGGACGGCGACCGGGTGTCGACCACCCCGGACGGGCTGCTCGACTTCCGTGCGGACAGCGGCCGGACGGGTGACCGTGCCGTGCAGCTCGTCGTGAGCGACGGACGCGCCGACGGCCGTGGCTCGGTGACCGAGCGCGTGGCGAAGCAGGGGAGTGTGCCGCTGCGTGCCGACCCGTTCCCGGTGCAGGGCTACGCCGGCAAGGCCTTCACGGTGGAGCCGCTCGACCACGTCCGCGGCGGCAACGGCACCGTGACCCTCACGAGTGTGTCGTCGTCGGCGGGGCTGACGGTCACCCCGAGCTACGACGCGGGCACGTTCCGGGTGCAGGGGGCGAGTGCCGGCGACCACCAGCTCGAGTACACCGTGACCGACGGTGTGAAGACGTCGAGCGGCATCGTCCGGGTCACGATCCTCGCGCCGCCGGACGCCTCGACCGCGCCCATCACGACCCCGAAGACGGTCTTCGTCAACACGCTGTCGAGCAAGGACACCGACGTCACCGCGACCGACATCGACCCGGCGGGCGGGGTGCTGCTCGTCACCGCCCTCGACGGACCGGTGCGGGGCAGCGGGGTCCAGGCGAGCATCCTCGACCAGCACACCGTGCGCGTCACGCTGACCGCACCGCTCGACGGGCCGGTGTCGTTCGGCTACACCGAGACGAACGGCCTGGCGTCGTCCACCGGCACGATCACCGTCGTCGAGATCCCCAAGCCCGACCGGATCCAGCCGCCCGTCGCCCAGCCCGACAGCGCGACCGTCCGGGTCGGCGACGTCGCGAACATCGACGTGCTCGACAACGACACCCAGCCCGAGGGCGAGCCCCTGACCCTCGAGCCCGAGCTCGTGCAGAACGTGCCCGGCGACGGCGGTCTGCTGTTCGCCTCGGGCGACCACCTGCGCTACCTCGCGCCGAAGACCCCCGGCAACTACACCGCCGTCTACCGGGTCGCCGGTCCGGACGGCCAGTACGCCGACGCCGCCGTCTCGATCTCGGTGCGCGAACGGGACGCCGCGACGAACAACCCGCCGGTCCCGCAGACCGTGACCGCCCGGGTCGTGGCCGGTTCGTCGGTGCGGATCTCGGTGCCGCTGAACGGGATCGACCCGGACGGCGACTCGGTGCAGCTCGTCGGCGTCGGGTCGAACCCGGACAAGGGATCCGTCACCGACGTCGCGTCCGACGCGCTGACCTACGAGGCGGGGGACTACTCGGCCGGCACCGACGAGTTCACCTACACGGTGGTCGACGCCCTGGGCGCACGTGCCACCGGTACCGTCCGCGTGGGCATCGCCCCCCGGGCCGAACAGGCGTCGAACCCCGTCGCCGAGGCCGACCACGTGACCATCCGCCCCGGCGGTTCGGTGACCGTGCGGGTGCTGCAGAACGACTCCGACCCCGAGGGCGGCCAGCTCACCGTGTCGGCGGCCGAGCCCACCGCCGACGACGTGTCGGCGAAGATCCTGCGGAAGCAGCAGATCCGGGTCACACCCCCGAAGACCGCGAAGTCGGGCGACTACGCCGTGCTCTACACGGTGGCGAACGCCAGCGGGGGATCGAGCACCGCGTTCCTCACCGTCACGGTCGACCCGGACGCGCAACCCCTCCGCCCCGAGGTCGACGACACGACCCTCGACCTGCAGGACATCCTGCGGCGCGAGAGCGTGACCGTCGACGTGCTCGAGAACGTCTTCTTCGCCGAGGGCACCGCTGCCGACCTGCAGGTCGGGATCGTCGACGGCTACGGCGACACCGCACGGCTCACCGACGACGGACGGATCACGGTCCGGCTCACCGACGAGTCCCAGGTCATCCCGTTCTCGGTCGCACGGGTCGACCACCCCGACATCGTGTCCTACGGCTTCATCAACGTCCCCGGGTTCGACGACGCCCTGCCGCAGATCAACCGCTCGGCCGGTGCCGTCACCGTGAAGAGCGAGGCCACGGTCCGCATCCCGCTCGAGGACTACGTCGTGACCGCGAACGGTCAGACGGCGAAGATCACGGACCGCGGGACGGTGAAGGCGACGCACGCGAACGGCCAGAGCCTGGTCGTGGACTCGTCGACGCTGCAGTTCACCTCGTCGAAGCTGTACTACGGCAACGCGTCCATCTCGTTCGAGGTCACCGACGGTTCCGCGGCCAACGGCGGGAAGGGCCGGGTCGCGACCCTCGTGCTCCCGGTCACCGTGACGCCGCGGTCGAACCAGCCGCCGGCGTTCACCGGATCGGCCGTCGAGATGCAGCCGGGCGAGACCCGCACCGTCGACCTGACGAAGCTCACCGACTACCCGTACCCGAAGGACCTGCCGGAGTTGCGGTACTCCGTGGTGAGCAAGCCGACCAGCGGTGCCACCGCGACGATCTCGGGACAGCAGCTGACCATCGCCGTGCCGGACACCGCGAAGAAGAACACGACGGCGTCGATCGGCATCGGCGTGCAGGACGACGCCAACGCCGGACGTGCCGGCACCGTGACCGTCGGCGTGGTGGCGTCCACCCGCCCGCTCGTGCAACCCGGCGCCGACAGGTCGATCACCAAGCGTGGTGCGACCACGACCATCGACGTGCTGACGAACGACCAGCCGACCAATCCGTTCCCCGGTGAGCGGCTGCGCGTCGTGAACATCCGCGGGCTCTCCGGCGGCCTGCCGAGCGGTGTCTCAGTGACGCCGAGCGCCGATCGCTCCCGCCTGCAGGTCCGGGTCTCCGACACCGCGAAGCCCGTCGACGCCCACCTGCAGTACCAGGTCGCGGACGCCACGAACGACCCGGACCGGTACGTGTGGGGCGACGTGACCGTCTCCGTGCAGGACGTCCCCGACGCCCCGGGCACACCGACCCGCACCGGCTCGTACGACGGCGGTCAGGCCACGCTGACCTGGTCGACGCCGCAGGGGAACAACTCGCCGATCACCGGGTACCGCGTGACGGGCACGAACGGCGTCTCGAAGAACTGCGGCACCGCGACCGTCTGCACGCTGACCGGGCTCGACCCGAAGGCGTCCTACCGGTTCCAGGTCATCGCCACCAACGCGATCGGCGACTCGAAGCCGTCGGGCAGCTCCGCTCCGATCAGTGCGGACTTCGTGCCGGCGCCGCCGAAGGGCATCACCGTCACGCCGAACGGGTCGACGCCGAACCAGCTCGACGTCAAGTGGAGCGCCGTCGCCACCCCGAACCGGGGCAGTTCGGTCGACAACTACGTCGTGACGATCGAGGGTCCGGGCCTGTCCGACACCCGCAACACCGGCACTGCGACGAACACCTCGTTCGCCGGTGCCCAGAGCGCGGCGCAGTACACGGTGACCGTGTCGGCGCGGAACAGCGCTGATCGCAACGGCACGGTGGTGCAGTGGAACTCGGCGTCGGCGAGCGGCACCGCGGTCGGACGCCCGAGTGCGCCGTCGAACCTGAGCGCAACCGGGCAGCAGAGCGGCAACTCCACATCGGTGTCGATCAACTTCGCCCCCTCGAACGGCGGCGGGAGCGACATCAAGGCGTACTGGCTGTTCCGGCTCTCGTCGCCATCACTCGACTGCACGGCAGTCCGGGAGCAAGACGCGACGAAGACTGGGAGCGGCACGTCGTTCACCGATCAGCCTCGTGGCGAGGGCGATCTCTACTACGCCGTCGTCGCGGTGAACGGTCTCGGATTCTGCTCGTCGAGCACCACCGGCCCGGTCAAGTCCTACGAGTCGCCGAACGGAGCCTCGGCGCGGGTGTCGCTCGCGTCGAGGTCTGACGCAGACGGCAACTTCCCGGTCGTGGTTTCGGGGCTCTCGGCGGGAGGTCGCGCGACGTACTACCGCGTCAGCCTGCAGAACGGGTCGAGCACCACGTCAGACGGGAGCGACGTCACGCTCTACCCGAGTGCTGGTACCTACGGGACGAGCCTTGCAGTCACCGTGACCGCGTGCAGGCTGTCGTCGAACGGTGGGCAGTACTGCTCCGATCAGACACAGGTCGGATCCGTGGTCCCGATCTCTACCAGAGCATCCGCGCAGGCGCCGAAAGCCGGCACGGTGCTGAGCATCAACGCTCCCGTGAACACCGGGACGCACAGCGTGGACTACCGGGTCTACATCTGCACGGACTCAGCCCTGGAGGTCCTCGGATGCCCGACGGGTGACCTGAACGGCCCGTACGGAGCAGGTTCGACGATCCCCAGGGACGCGAAGACGATCACGGTGGTCGCCACCGTGGACGGTTCGTACACGGATGCGAACCCCGTCGAGCAGGACGTCGCCGCACCGGACCCGGCCCCCGAGACGTCGACCGCGCCGACCGGCTGACCCCGCCCAGCCGCCCTTCCGCCGTACGCTGCACCCACCGCCATCCCCGAGACGACGAGGACCACCCCGCATGAGCATGACCCCGGAGCAGGCCACCTGGTTCGCCGACGTCGCAGGCCGCATCGTGACCAACGTCGAGCAGGTGCTCCTCGGGAAGACGTTCGTGATCCGCCTCGCGGTGACGGCGATGCTCAGCGAGGGCCACCTGCTCCTCGAGGACGTCCCCGGCACGGGCAAGACGAGCCTGGCGCGGGCGATGGCGCAGAGCGTGCAGGGGACGACGAACCGCATCCAGTTCACCCCCGACCTGCTGCCTGGCGACATCACCGGCATCAGCGTCTACGATCAGCGCACGCAGGAGTTCGACTTCCACCGTGGCCCGGTCTTCGCGAACATCGTCCTCGCGGACGAGATCAACCGTGCGAGCCCGAAGACGCAGTCTGCCCTGCTCGAAGCGATGGAGGAGTCGGCGATCACGGTCGACGGCGTGAACCACCGCCTGGCGGCCCCCTTCATGGTCATCGCGACGCAGAACCCCATCGAGCAGGCCGGCACGTACCGTCTGCCCGAGGCGCAGCTCGACCGGTTCCTCATGAAGACCTCGATCGGCTACCCCGACCACGCCGCCACCGTGAAGATCCTCGAGACCTCGTCGGCTCCGTCGGCATCGGTTCCGCTCGCGAGCGTCGTGCCCGCGGCGACGATCACCGAGATGGCCGCGCTGGCCCGCACGGTGCACGTCGACGCCGTCATCGCCGACTACGTCGCACGGTTGGTCGACGCGACGCGTTCGGCCAGTGAGGTCCGCCTGGGCGTCAGTGTCCGCGGCGCGATGGGCCTCATCCGTTCGGCACGCGTGCTCGCGGCGCTGAGCGGCCGCCACTACGTCACGCCGGACGACGTCAAGGCCCTCGCCGTCCCGGTGCTCGCGCACCGCCTGGTGCTCGACGCCGAGGCGGAGTTCGACGGTGTCAGCGCGCCGAGCGTCATCGCACAGCTGCTGGTGGAGACGCCGCCGCCGGCCGACCGAGTCACGACGTGACGGACCGCCGGCCCGTCTCCACGCGCTCACGCCGTCCGTCCTCGACGCGGTCGCGTCGCGGGTCGACGGCGTACGAGCGCACGGGGACGGTCGCCGGCCTGACCAACGTCCGCTCACGGATCGTCGGTGACCGCGAAGGCGTCGCCGCGGATGCGGTCGTCGGGATCGTCCGGGTCTGGGCAACGGCCTGGAGGCTCGTCAAGCGTTCCTGGGGCGAGGTCTCGTCCGTCGTCACCGGGCTCGGGTGGACGGTCGCGGCCCTCACGCTCGTCGCGTTCGTGGCCGGCTACCGGTTCGGCCTGCGCGAGATCGTCGTCGTCGGGTTCGCGGGAGCGGTACTCGTCGTCGTCGCCGCGATCGCGCTCATCGGTCGCACGCGGCTGGTGATCCGGATGCGCCTGCCGCAGCACCGCGTGGCGGTCGGCGACGAGGCCGGCGTGGTGGTCACGGCGGAGAACCCGACGCGTCTGCCCTCGGTGCCGACGACGGTCGAGGTGCCGGTCGGCCCGGGGCTCGTCGACGTCGCGATCCCGGCGATCGGCGCGCACGGCACGTTCGAGCAGCTGGTGCCCGTACCGACCGTGCGCCGGGGCGTCCTCGACGTGGGGCCGGTCACCGGTGTCCGCGCCGACCCTGTCGGTCTCGTCCGCCGCGAGGTCGTCTGGACCGCACGCGAACAGGTCATCGTGCACCCGCGCACGATCGCGATCCCGTCGACGAGCACCGGGCTGGTGCGCGACCTCGAGGGGCAGGCGACCACCGACCTGTCGCCGGCCGACATCGCGTTCCACGCCATCCGCGAGTACATGCCGGGTGACGACCCCCGCACCATCCACTGGAAGTCGACGGCGAAGTCGGGCGCGCTGATGGTGCGCCAGTTCGAGGACACGCGCCGCTCGCACCTGGTCGTGGCGCTCGGCATCGCCCGGTCGGAGTTCGGGGACGACGAGGAGTTCGAGCTCGCGGTGAGCGCTGCGGCCTCGCTCGGTGCCCGTGCGATCCGCGACGGCCGAGAGGTCTCGGTCGTGGTGTCGGAACGCACCCCGGAGTTCGCGAAGCGTGCCGTCTACGCGGTGCGGACCCTGCCGACGGTCACCCCGACGCGACTGCTCGACGACTTCGCCTCGGTCGGACTCGCCGATGCCTGCCTGCCCATCGCCGAGGTCTCCCGGATCGTCGGCAGTGACACCGAGGGCATCTCGGTGGCGTTCCTGGTCGTCGGTTCGACGATCGGACTGCCGGCGCTCCGGCTCGCGGCGACGCGCTTCCCCGTGGGGGTCGAGGTCGTCGCGGTGATCTGCGAGCCCGAAGCACAGCCACGGTTCCTGCGGGTCGCGGGCCTGACCGTGATGACCATCGGCTACCTGGACGACCTCCGGCACGCCCTGCACCGATCGGCCGCCGCGTGAGCGCCCCTCCGGTGGCCACCCCGACGCCGCCCGCGGAGCGTGCACGTCGGTCGACCCGGCGTTCCGATCGCCGCGATGCCCGGCGGCTCGTGCCGTTCCGTCTGGCCGGCGGGACCCTCGTCGTGTGGCTCCTGCTCGCGGTGGCGAGTGTGTCGTGGTGGCCGGTCTACCGCGACGACTCGATGATCGTCGCGGCGGTGACCGCGATCGTGTTCGGCACCCTCGTCGCCCTCGTCGGTGCGGTCCTGCGGCTGCCGCTGGTCGTGGTGGCGATCGCGACGGTGGCGGCGTTCACGCTCGCCGGTGTGCCCGCCGCCGTGCCCGGTCAGGCCAACGGGATCCTGCCGACGGGCCCGGGCCTGCTCGCGCTGTTCGCCGGCGTCGCGCTGGGGTGGAAGCAGCTGGTGACCATCAGCCTGCCGGTCGGCTCGTACGAGGCGCTCCTCGTGCCGTACTTCGTGACGCTCCTCGTCGCCACGGTGACGGCCGTGAGCGTGGCGACCCGGGCCTCCAGGCAGGAACTCGCGAGCATCCCGGCACTGGTGCTGTTCGCGATCGGGGTGGTCGTCGGGCCGAGTCGGCTGGACACGTCGATCGTGACGGCCGTCGTGCTCGTCGCCGTCGCGCTCGTGTGGGCGCTGACGGTGCGGCACGCCCGTCGCGCGGTCGCCGTGGCGACCACGATCGGGTCGTCGGTACCGATCGCCCGGTCGGTCGTCCGCCCGGCGCTCGTCGGCACGGGGACGATCGTGGCGGCGGCCGTCGTCGCGACGGGGCTCGGGCTGGTCGCACCGCCGGCGAACGAGCGCACCGTGGCCCGGACGGACGTCGTGAAGCCGTTCGACCCCCGCGACTACGTCAGCCCGCTGAGCGGCTTCCGGGCGTACGAAGAGCAGAGCGCGGCGGACACCGCACAGCTCCGGGTCACCGGACTGCCGGAGAACGGGTTCGTGCGCATCGCGACGCTCGACACCTACGACGGCGTGGTCTACCGCGTCGGCGGGTCGGACGGCTCCTCGTCGTCGGGGACGTTCGAGCGGGTGCCGACGTCGGTCGACGTCCGTGGCGTGGACGGCACTTCGGTGCGCGTCGGGGTGACCGTCGACGGCTACAGCGGCGTCTGGCTGCCGACGGTGGGGGACCTGGAGCGCGTCGACTTCACCGGGACCGACGCCGACGACGAGCGCGGGTCCTTCTTCTACAACGGCTCGACGCAGACGGGTGCCGTGGTCGGCGGTGTCCGTGAGGGCACCTCGTACGACCTGACCGCCGTGGTCCCCGACCAGCCGACGGACGAGCAGCTCGCAGCCGCGCGTCCGGGCAGCGCCGCGGTCCCGACGGCACGCGAGGTGCCGGACGCCGTCCGCGAGACGGTCGAGGCGACGACCGACGCCGATGCGGCGTCGGGTGCGAAGCTCGTCGCGGTGATCCAGGCGCTCAAGCGCAACGGGTACGTCAGCCACGGCGTCGGTGACGACCGGATGAGCCGTTCGGGGCACGGCGCCGACCGCATCCAGGAGCTCCTGACGTCGCCGCTGATGATCGGCGACCAGGAGCAGTACGCCGCCGCCGCAGCGCTGATGGCCGACGAGCTCGGGTTCCCGGCACGGGTGGTCATGGGCTTCACTGCGGGCGGCGACTCGGGGTCCGGCGGGGCGTCGGTGAGCGGCGGCACCACGACGTTCCGCGGCTCGGACGTCACCGCGCGCATCGAGGTCGACACCGCGCAGTGGGGGTGGGTGATGCTCAACCCCAACCCGAGTGTCCGCGAGATCCCGAACGAGCAGCAGCAGACGCCGCAGCCGGTGACCCGTCCCGAGACCGTCGTGCCGCCGCCTCCCGTCGACCAGCAGGACCAGGACCAGCAGGCGCCGCCGCAGAGCGATCGGAACACGCCGCCCGTGCAGCCGCTGTGGTTGCAGATCCTGCTGGCAGCGCTGCCGTGGGTGCTCGGTGCACTGGGGCTGATCGCCCTCGTGCTCCTGCCGTTCGGGGTGATCGTCCTGCTGAAGCGGGTCCGCCGCCGTCGGCGGCGTCGTGCTCCGACGCCGCGCGGTCGCATCGTCGGGGCCTGGGACGAGTACCGCGATGCGCTCCTCGACCGTGGACACGACGTGGCCGGATCGGCCACGCGACGCGAGACCGTGGCCGGTGCTCCGGGTGAGGGCGGGACCGGACTGGCCGCCCTCGCCGACCGGGCGGTGTTCGGACCGAGCGACGTCGACCAGGCTGCTGCCGACCGGATGTGGTCGGCGACGGACGACGCGGTGGGGACCCTGCGCGCCGGTCGGACGCGCCGTGAGCGGTTCCGCACCGCTGTGTCGCTCCGGTCCCTGCGCGGACCCGAACGACCGCGCGCGACCACCGGTCAGGGCTCGGCGAGACGCGGTGACTACGATGGCCGGAGGCCTGACGAGCGTCGTGGACGGCCGAGTGAGGACAGAGGCAGACCGTGATCAGATGCGAACACTGTGGATCGATGCTCCCGGAGGGGGCGATCTTCTGCGGTGAGTGCGGACGCGCGGTGACCGCCGGAGCGAGCCGCCGGCCGGTCGCTCCGACCCCCGTCGAGCAGGCGCCGCCACCGCCCCTGCAGCAGCCCGACTCCCACGGACGTCGCTCCGACCCTGCGGCTGACGCATGGTTGCCCGAGTCGACCCTCGACCCAGCCACCCGCGCCTGGCTGACCGGTGCCGACCGCCGCAGCACCGAACCGCCGCCCGCGGTGCCGGTCCAACGCCCCGACGACCTCGCCCCGCGCGAGGCGCCGTCGCACGTGCACGGTGCGGGCTCCGGCCTCGGCGACTGGTCGAACGCGGCCGCGCAGCCCGACGCCGTCCCTGCCCCGGACGAACCGCCACTGGACCCGGACGCCTACCGCTCCGAGCCCGCAGACGCCCTCGCCGACGACCCCGAGCGGACCCGGCTGGCTCCTGTCGAGGACCGTCCCGCGACCCCGCCTGGTGCTGACGAGGCGCCGGCACCCGTATGGGCGCCGCCGGTCGCTCCGGCCCCGACCGCGGCGCCGGCCGGACCGTCCTGGTGGGTCGGCCGCGGTGCCACCACCGAGGCCGCGCAGCTCGCGTCCGGAGCCGAGTCCGCTCCTGTCGTCCCGCCGGTCCCGAGTGCACCGGCCGCCGCTGACGACACGTCCCACGACACGCCCGACGACACCGCGGCGTCCCCGCACGCGACGGTCGACGCGCCCGTGCACGTCGAGTCCGACGACGCCGACGACACGTCGTCCACCCGCTCCGGCGAGCCCGTACAGGACGGTGTACTCGACGAACCGACCGCCGCCGCGCCCGTCGTGTCGCCGCCGCAGCCGGGGGACACCGCCGTCGTCGAGCCCCTGATCGACCGCCGACCGCCTCGGCCCGCGCCGCTCGTCACGCCGGGCATGCACGCCACGACCATCTGCCACGTCTGCGGCAACCGCCTCGAGCCCGACGACATCTTCTGCGGCGAGTGCGGAGCAGTCCGCCCCGCCGTGACCGCCGCGTTCACCGGACCGGTCGTGCCGCTGCCGATGGCGCGTCCGGACTGGGCGACCGAGCACTCCGGTGTGGAGTCGGCCGGCGCCGGCGGGTCGTCGTCGACCGACGTGCCGGACGACGAGATCCCGGTCGATGCGCCCGCGGACGACCAGATCACGAGCGACGAGACCGGGTCCGACGAGACCGGGTCCGACGAGACTGGGTCCGACGAGACCGTCGCCGATGACGAGTCGGCCCTGCCGGACAGCGAGGCCTCGCGCCCGGGTGGCCGTCCCCGCGGCGCACACGCGGCGCCGGTGGCCGAGCCGACCGAGCCCGGGGACGCGGCACCGCACGGAGAACCGCAGGACCCCGAACGGTCCTCGGCCCCGCCGGCGCAGGCCCCGCTCGCCGCGCCGCTGCCTCCGGTCCCCGGGGCGACGGCACCCGAGCTCCCGCTCCCGCCGTCGGACCGTCCCGAGGCCAGTGCGGACGCCGACGAGCTCGACGAGGACGTCGACGAGACCCGCATCGTCTCGAAGACCCCGACGCGCGCGCCGTTCCTGCTGCACTTCAGCACGGGCGAGCGGTTCGGGGTGCACGGCACCGGCCTGCTCGGTCGTCTGCCCCGTCCGAAGCCGGGGGAGCGCTACGACGACCTGCTGACCGTCCACGACCCGGGCAAGTCGGTGTCGAAGACCCACCTCGAGCTCGGCCGCGACGGTGACGACCTGTGGGTGTCCGACCGGTTCTCCGGCAACGGCACCGTCGTCCGCCACATCGACGGTTCGATCCGTCGCTGCGAGCCCGGTCGTCGGTACCGCGTGGAGCGCGGGGCTCGGGTGGACATCGGCGAGCAGTTCTTCCTCGTGCAGTAGCGCTGCCGGACTTCTCCACAGATCGGTCGTCGTCGCCCCGGAGACGCCGCCGTCCTGCTGCAATGGAGGCATGACCCCGTTCGCTGCTCGGTGCGTCCTGGTCGGGACCGCCGTCATGCTCGTCCTCGCCGGGGTGTTCGCGCCCCTCGAAGGTGCTTCGCGTGCGGTGGTGTTCGCAGCCGCCGGGTGCTGCGCGGTGCTCGACGTCCTGCTGCACCGGTCCGGCGCAGGCGGGCCCCGCGAACCGGAGTCGCTGGCCGGCGACTACTCCGCCGCGGCGGTCGAGCCCCGCTGTCCGAGCGGACCCGGACGGCTCCTGCTCGGCCACGGCGCGGACGGTGTCCCGTGGGAGACCGACGCAGCCGGTCACGTCGTGGTCGTCGGCACCGGGGCACTCGCCGCCGCGGTGTTCCAGGCGATCGCCGAACAGCTCCGCGCCACCGCCGATCCGTGGGACGACCTCCGCGCAGCCGGCAGACTCGGAACTGTCGCTGGGGACGCCGCGGCGCTGCCCACCGGCGCGGCCCTACCCGACGGTACGGCCCTACCCGACGGCACAGCGGTGCTCGCTCGCCTCGACCGCTCCGGACGTCCGAGCGGCACGGTCGTGCTCGTCCCGGGTCTCGGCACGATGCCGCGGTCGTGGGACACAGCGGTCGAGGTCACCCGCTACGGCTGCACCGTGCGTCGCCCACCCGACCGGCGCGGTGTCACGCTCACACCGGTGCTCCCGGTGCTCCCGGTGCTCCCGGAGCTCCAGGAGCTCGTCGGGTGACGGCCTCAGCGCAAGCCGGAGCCGACCCGGACCGCGCCGACCGGCACGCCACCGCCGAGAACCTGCTCACCCGTCGCGGCCAGGACGTCGGCCACGCCGTCGGCACCCACCAGCCCGTTCCGCTGCAGCAGGGTCAGCGCTGCGAGCGTGCCTGCACGCTGCGACCCGTCCAGCACCTTCACCGCGACCGCGGCCCCACCGGGCAGCCCCATCACCATGACGCCCTCGGCACCGAGCTTCGCCAGGACCTGCAGCCGCTCGATCGTGACGGTGTTGGCCCGCCCGACCCCGTCGATCGCCCACGGGTGCGCCAGCACGGCGTCGGTCAGCGCCGCGGAGTCGTCGTCGGCCCGAGCGACGACGCCGGCGAAGCCGCGTGCCAGTGCGGTCAGCGTGAGCGGGAACACGGGAGCCCCGCAGCCGTCGGTGCCGACCAGGTCGACCGTCTCGTGCGTGTACTCCTCGACGACCGAGCGGACGCGCTGCTGCATCGGGTGCTCGATGTCCAGGTACGTCGCCTCGTCCCACCCGTTGACGCGGCAGGCGGCGAGCATGCCGGCGTGCTTGCCCGAGCAGTTCATCGCCAGGCGCCGGGGGCCGTCCATCGTCCGTCCGGTGGCTCGGTCGAAGGGCATGTCCGGCGGGCATCCGAGGTCGGCTTCGACGTGGTCGAACGACTCGAGCATGTGCAGCGCGAGGGCCTGGTGCGCGGGGGTTCCGGCGTGGCTCGCGGTGGTCAGGACGAGTTCCTCGTCGGAGAACCGGGCACCGGCGCGGCGGACGGCCAGGGCCTGGAACGGCTTCATCGTCGAGCGCGGGTAGATGCTGGCGGCGACGTCGCCGACCGAGTCGACCACGGCACCTGCGGAGTCGACCACGACCCCGGCGCCGATGTGCCGGCTCTCGTCGAACCCCGACCGGTCGAGGACCGCGAGTTCGACCGACCCGTCGGCGGTGAGAGGATGGCGATCAGTGCGGACTTCGTGGCTCACCGTCATGCCGCCATGCTAGCCAGGGCGGACGACCGCCAGTGACGCCGACGAAGGGGCAGCACCCGTGCAGGACCACACCTACGAGGTCTCCGTCAGCTGGACGGGAGACCGCGGCACCGGTACCTCCGGCTACCGCGACTACGGGCGCGACCACGTCGTCTCGGCGGTCGGCAAGCCCGACGTGGCCGGCTCGGCCGACCCAACGTTCCGCGGTGACCGCGACCGCTGGAACCCGGAGGAACTCGTCGTCGCCGCGTTGGCCCAGTGCCACATGCTCAGCTACCTGCACGTCGCGGTGACCCAGGGCTTCACCGTCGTCGACTACCGCGACACGGCCACGGCATCGCTGAACCTGAACCGCGACGGCTCGGGCGAGCTCACCGGGTCGACGCTGCACCCGGTCGTGACGATCCTCGAGGCGGACCGGGTCGCCGACGCCGAAGCCGCCCACGCCACGGCCAACCAGCTGTGCTTCATCGCCCGGTCGGTGTCGTTCCCGGTGCACCACGAGGCCGAGACCGTCGTCCGTGCTGCGACATTGGCAGGGGACTCTTCAACGGGTGGGGCAGACTAGGTTCCCGTGAAGCGTCTGCGCCTGCTCCCGATCGCCCTCGTCCCCGCCGTCGTGCTGGGACTCGCCGCCTGCTCCGGCTCCGGCTCGGACGGGGCCACGGCCTCGCCGACCCCGACCGCCAGCGCGACCGCCTCGGCGATCACGTCCTGCCCGGACCCCGGCAAGTCCTCCGACGCGATCCGCGCGACCGGCTCGTTCGGCGGCACGAAGGCCCCGACGGTGAAGTTCACGGCCGGCCTCTCGGCGAAGAAGCCGCAGGCCACGAAGCTCGTGTCCGGCAAGGGCGCGTCGCTCGACGAGGGCGACTACGCCCAGGTGTCCTACACGGTCTACGAGGCCAAGGACGCCAAGAAGCTCGGCACCGTCGGCTTCGACGAGGGCAACCCGCAGGTCCTGTCCGTCGGCGGCTCGGGCTTCGGAGCCCTGCTCGCCTGCTCGAAGGTCGGCGACCGTGTGGCCGCCGTGGGCCAGTCGTCGGCACTCGGCTTCAACACCGGTGGCGAGATCGTGGTCGTCGCCGACGTCGTCGCGCAGACCCCCACCAAGGCGAACGGCACCCCGAAGGACCAGGACCCGGCACTGCCGACGGTCACGGACAAGTCGAGCGGCGAGCCGGAGATCACGATCCCCGACGGCGTGAAGGCCCCGACGAAGACGACGGTCGAGGTCCTCAAGCAGGGCAACGGCGCCGCGATTGCCGACGGCGACACCGCCCTCGTGCAGTACAAGGGCGTCGTCTACGACACCGGCAAGGAGTTCGACTCCTCGTGGTCGAAGGGCGCCCCGACGACCTTCACGGTCTCCGAGAGCGCACTCATCAAGGGCTTCGTCACGGGCCTCGTCGGCCAGAAGGTCGGCTCCCAGGTGCTGATCGTCGCCACGCCGGAGGACGCCTACGGCGCGACTCCTCGAGAAGGTTCAGGCATCCCGAAGAACGCCACCCTCGTCTTCGTGGTCGACATCCTCGCCAAGGGCTGAGCGCCGAAGTCGACACGACGTGAAGAGGCCGACCACTGACAACAGTGGTCGGCCTCTTCCGTCCTACGACAGCAGTCAGCGGCTCACCTTGGTGACCGTGACAGCTTTCGTCCACGTCACCGAGGCACCTGCTCGATACTCGTAGGCCATCCCGTTCGATGCCCAGAAACTCGTCCGTCGATCTCCGGACTTCACGCCGGTGACCCCCCTCCATGTGCCGGTCTTCGTTCCGGTACCGGTCAAGCCGTACGGCCCGCCCGACGAACGCAGCATGCATGCGCTGGTGGCGGAGCATCCGGGTCCCACCGGTGTGAGCGCACGCGATCGAACGCTCATCGCCGCGAGGATGTCTCCGGTGTCTGGATCGGCCAGGGCCTCGACTGGAGCTGCGCCCTGCATCACGGCATCGATCTCCGCGTGTGACTGGGTCCCCCGCAGATCGGTCAGTACCGCGAGTGTGGTCGGCGCGGGAGTCGTTGCGTTCGCTGCCGTCGGCAGCGCTCCGATCCCCAACACCACGATCACGGCAGCGGCAACTGTGTTCTTCATCGACATCATTCATCCCCTCCTGAGGTTGCGTCGTCACCATAGCGACAGTGAAGTGCGGTGTGCAACATACTGCGCGCCTCGAGTGCGCAGATAGGCTGTGTGCCGTGGACACCCTTGAGAAACGCCGCATCGTCGTCCTCGGCAGCACCGGCTCGATCGGCACGCAGGCGCTCGACGTCGTCGCCCGCAACCCGGACCGGTTCGAGGTCGTCGGTCTGACCGCCGGCAGCAACCGTGACCTCGTCGTCGAACAGGCCGCGCGGTTCGGCGTCCGCGACACGGCGTTCGGGGCGCAGGACTCCGAGCGGCTCGTCCGCAGCGTCGAGGCCGACGTCGTCCTCAACGGCATCACGGGGTCGGTCGGCCTCGGGCCGACGCTCGCGGTGCTCGAGACCGGTGCCACCCTGGCGCTGGCCAACAAGGAGAGCCTCATCGTGGGCGGTTCCCTGGTGCAGCAGGCCGCAGCGCCGGGCCAGATCGTCCCGGTGGACAGTGAGCACTCGGCGATCGCGCAGGCGCTCCGCTCCGGTGCCGACACCGAGGTGCAGCGGCTCGTCCTGACGGCGAGCGGCGGTCCGTTCCGCGGCCGCACCCGCGAGCAGCTCCGCGACGTCACCCCGGCGCAGGCGCTGGCGCACCCCACGTGGGACATGGGCCTCGTCGTCACGACGAACTCCGCCACGCTCGTCAACAAGGGACTCGAGGTCATCGAGGCGCACCTGCTCTTCGGCGTGCCGTACGACCGCATCGAGGTCACGGTGCACGCGCAGTCGATCGTGCACTCGATGGTCGAGTTCGTCGACGGCTCCACCATCGCGCAGGCCTCGCCGCCGGACATGCGTCTGCCGATCGCGCTCGGCCTGGCGTGGCCGGACCGCGTGCCCGGGGTCGGTGTGCCGCTCGACTGGACCACGGCGAGCACCTGGACCTTCGAGCCGCTCGACGCCGACGCGTTCGGCGCCGTCGCCCTCGCGAAGCGTGTCGGTGAGCTCGGCGGGACCTTCCCGGCCGTCTTCAACGCGGCGAACGAGCAGGCCGTGGCCGCGTTCCACGCGGGTGCCATCGGCTTCCTCGACATCGTCGACACGGTCGAGCGCGTCGTCGAGGAGCACACCGCGGGGGAGCCGTCACTCGACGGCGTGCTCGCTGCGGAGCACTGGGCCCGCGCCGCGGCGGACCGCGCGCTGACCCGCTGACGCGATCCGCGCCTCCCGTCGGTCGCATGGTCACCACGTGACGGACTGGGCCCACACCGCCGGTTCCGGCGCGACGCGCCAGCGGCGGGACGGCCGTGCCGGTGGGGAGAGGCCCGTCCCACCTCTCAGACGGCGCTCGGCTCCGTCATGGCAAGCGTCCCGTACCCTTTCCCGGTGACCGTCGAATCCGTCCTGCTCTTCGTCCTCGGCGTGGTCGTCTTCATCGTCGGCCTGCTGGTCTCGATCGGACTCCACGAGCTGGGGCACCTGTCCTTCGCGAAGCTGTTCAACGTCAAGGTGACGCAGTACTCGCTGGGGTTCGGCAAGGCCATGTGGTCGTTCAAGCGGGGTGAGACCGAGTACGGCATCCGCCCGATCCTGCTCGGCGGCTACATCTCGATGGTCGGCATGCTCAAGCCGCGCGCCTCCGGCCGCCCGAGTGCGATCACGAACACCGGCATGTACGGCGCGTTCGTGCAGGACGCCCGTCAGGCCAGCGCGGAGCAGATCGCGGACTCCGGCGGCGACGACTCCCGCGCCTTCTACCGGCTGACCCCGTGGAAGCGCATCATCGTGATGGTCGCTGGCCCCGCGATGAACCTGGTGATCGGGATCGTCCTGTTCGGCGTGCTGTTGTGTGGTTTCGGGTCGCCGACCACGACGTTCACGTCGAGCGTCGACTGCGTTTTGCCGACCAGCCAGACGACCGAGTGCACCTCGGGCGATGCGGAGTCGCCGGCGAAGCAGGCCGGCATCGCGTCGGGCGACGTCGTGCTCTCGGTGAACGGTGAGCAGGACCCGACCATCGCGCGCGTCTCCGAGGTCTTCCAGAAGTCGGCCGGCGAGCAGGTGACGGTCGTCGTCGAGCGTGACGGTGCCCGGAAGACGCTCGAGATCACCCCGACGACCGCCACCCGCGACGTCTACGACGCCGAGGGCAAGGTCGTCACGAACGACGACGGCACGACGAAGACCCAGCGGGTCGGTGTGGTGGGCGTCAGCATCGGGCAGTCGCTCGTGCGGCAGTCGCCGGCCGAGGTGCTGCCCGCGACGGGTGCGCAGATCTCCGCGTCGGCGCACCTGATCATCGATCTGCCGCAGCGGCTGGTCGCCGTCTGGAACGCGGCGTTCGGCGCGCAGGAGCGGTCGCAGGACAGCCCCGTGTCGGTCGTCGGTGTCGGCCGAGCGATCGGCGAGGTCTCGTCGATGAGCGGCGTGCCGGTGGTCGACAAGGCGTACACGATCCTGGGGCTGCTGGCCTCGCTGAACATCGGCCTGTTCGTGCTGAACATGGTGCCGCTGCTGCCGCTCGACGGCGGGCACATCGCCGGCGCCCTGTGGGAGGCGATCAAGCGACGGGCCTTCAAGCTCGTCGGCAAGGCGGACCCGGGCCCCATCGACCTGGCGAAGACGATGCCGCTCACGATGGTCGTCGTGGTGCTGTTGGCGGGGATGAGCGCGCTGCTGATCTACGCCGACATCGTGCGGCCCGTGAACCTGTTCGGGTAGTCGCTGCGGCGCTACGCTCAGCGGATGAGCACAGCGCCCACGAACTCCGGGCCCACCACCGCCGCGCCCGAGGTCCGCACCGTCGAGCGGCAGGGTCTCGACGTCATTGCCGAGTCCGACCGCAAGGGCACCCCGCGGGGACTGTTCTGGCCGTGGTTCGCGGCGAACATCTCCGTCCTCGGCATCGCCTACGGATCGTTCGTCGTCGGGTTCGGGATCTCCTTCTGGCAGGCCACCATCGTCTCGGTCGTCGGGGTGGTGTTCTCGTTCCTGCTGTGCGGCGTCGTCGCGATCGCCGGCAAACGCGGGTCGGCGCCGACGATGGTGCTGAGCCGTGCGGCCTTCGGGGTCCGCGGCAACCGGGTGCCCTCGTTCCTCAGCTGGATCCTCACCGTCGGGTGGGAGACCGCCCTCGCCGCGCTGGCGGTCCTCGCGACCTCGACGGTCTTCACCGAGCTCGGCTGGGATGGCGGGGTGCTGACGAAGGTCGTCGCCCTCGTCGTGGTCGCCGCGCTCGTGGTCGGGGCCGGCGTCGCGGGCTTCGACGTCATCATGCGCCTGCAGACCTGGATCACGGTGATCACCGCTGTGCTGACGGTCGTCTACGTGGTGCTCGCGGTGCCGTCCATCGACTTCGGCGCGATCGCCGCGCTGCCGACGGGCAGCAGCCAGCAGTTCATCGGAGCACTCGTCCTGGTGATGACCGGGTTCGGCCTCGGCTGGGTGAACGCCGCTGCCGACTACTCGCGGTACCTGCCGCGGTCGTCGTCCACCGGGGGAGTCGTCGGGTGGACGACCTTCGGCGGGGCGCTCGCACCGGCCGTCCTCGTGGTCTTCGGTGTCCTGCTCGCCGGTTCGTCGCCGGACCTGAACGCCGCGATCGGTGCCGACCCGATCGGTGCCCTCACGTCGATCCTGCCGGTGTGGTTCCTCATCCCGTTCGCCCTCGTCGCGATCCTCGGGCTCGTCGGCGGCGCGGTGCTCGACATCTACTCGTCGGGCCTCGCGCTGCTGAGCGTCGGCGTGAAGATCCCACGGCCGGTCGCCGCCGGAGTGGACGGCGTGTTCATGGTGGCGGGTGCGATCTACATCGCCTTCTTCGCGACGGACTTCGTCGGCCCGTTCCAGGCGTTCCTCATCACCCTCGGCGTCCCGATCGCCGCCTGGGCCGGCATCTTCGTCGCCGACGTCCTGCTGCGGCGCACGGCCTACGCGGAATCCGAACTCGACGACCGTCGCGGCCGCTACGGCGACGTCCGGTGGGGCGCGATCGCCCTGGTCGCGGTCGGCACGGCGCTCGGGTGGGGCCTCGTCACGCTGGCGTCACCGGCGTGGCTGTCGTGGCAGGGCTACCTGCTCGGACCGTTCGGCCTCGGCGGACGCGACGGCGCCTGGGCCTACGCGAACCTCGGCGTGCTGGTCGCGCTCGTCGTCGGGTTCCTCGGCACCCTGCTGTTCGCCCGGGGCTCCGTGCGACGACAGGAAGCACAGCGGTGAGCACGACCGTCCCCGACGACGCCTGGCTCGTCGTCATCGACATGCAGCAGGTCTTCACGGGGGAGTCCCCGTGGGCCGCGCCGCGGTACGACCACGCCGGAGTCGGCATCGAGCGCCTGCTGCCCCGCTTCACCGGACGCACGGTGTTCACCCGGTTCGTCGCACCCCAGCGCCCGCAGGGCGCCTGGGTGCCGTACTACCGCGAGTGGCCCTTCGCCCTCGTGCCGGACGCCGACCCGCTGTACGTGCTGACCGAGCCCTTCGCGAGTGCGGCAGGGGACCGGAACGACCCCGTCGTGACCGAGCCGACGTTCGGCAAGTGGGGGACGGGCCTCCAGGCAGTCGTCGGTGACCACCCGCACCTGGTGCTCACGGGGGTGTCGACCGACTGCTGCGTGCTGTCGACCGCCCTGGCGGCGGCGGACGCCGGAGCGACCGTGACGGTCGTCGCGGACGCGTGCGCCGGGGCGAGCGACGCGGACCACGAGCGGGCGCTCGACGCGATGCGGCTGTACGCGCCGCTCATCACCGTGGTGGACAGCGCCGCTCGGCTCTGAGCGTCCGGTGTGACCGGGCCGGGACGGTCGGAGCGAGCGCGTAGAGTGCTCACGTGCCCGCTGTGAACCTCGGTATGCCCAAGTCGCCCGAAACCCTCGCCCCCCGACGCAAGTCGCGCCAGATCCGGGTCGGCAAGGTGCTCGTGGGCGGCGATGCTCCGGTGTCCGTCCAGTCGATGACCACCACACCGACGACGAACATCAACGCGACGCTGCAGCAGATCGCCGAGCTCACGGCCTCGGGCTGCGACATCGTCCGGGTCGCCGTGCCGACGCAGGAAGACGCCGACGCGCTGCCGATCATCGCGAAGAAGTCGCAGATCCCGGTCATCGCCGACATCCACTTCCAGCCGAAGTACGTGTTCCAGGCGATCGACGCCGGCTGCGCCGCGGTCCGCGTGAACCCGGGCAACATCCGCAAGTTCGACGACCAGGTCGGTGCCATCGCCGCCGCGGCGAAGGCCGCAGGCGTGTCGCTCCGCATCGGCGTCAACGCCGGGTCGCTCGAGCCGAGCCTGCTGCAGAAGTACGGCAAGGCCACACCCGAGGCGCTCGTCGAGTCCGCCGTGTGGGAAGCCAGCCTGTTCGAGGAGCACGACTTCCACGACTTCAAGATCTCGGTCAAGCACAACGACCCGATCGTCATGGTCAAGGCCTACCGCCAGCTCGCCGCCGCCGGTGACTGGCCGTTGCACCTCGGTGTGACCGAGGCAGGCCCCGAGTTCCAGGGCACCATCAAGAGCGCCACCGCGTTCGGCATCCTGCTGGCCGAGGGCATCGGCGACACCATCCGCGTGTCCCTGTCCGCGCCGCCCGCGCAAGAGGTGAAGGTCGGCCTGCAGATCCTGCAGTCGCTCAACCTGCGCGAGCGCAAGCTCGAGATCGTCTCGTGCCCGAGCTGCGGCCGGGCCCAGGTCGACGTCTACCAGCTGGCGAACGACGTCACGAAGGGGCTCGAGGGCATGTCCGTCCCCCTGCGCGTCGCCGTCATGGGCTGCGTCGTGAACGGCCCGGGCGAGGCGCGCGAGGCCGACCTCGGCGTGGCGTCGGGCAACGGCAAGGGCCAGATCTTCGTCAAGGGCAAGGTCGTCAAGACGGTGCCGGAGCACGAGATCGTGCAGACCCTCATCGCCGAGGCGAACCGCATCGCCGACGAGATGGGCCCGGAGGCCGCGCTCGGCAGCCCCGAGGTCATCACCACCCCGTAGGTCGCGCTCCGGCACGGTGCGGATTCCGCCACCGTGTGCCGGGTTGACGGCTCGGTGCGGGGTCAGCGGGCGGCACGGTGCGGCTGAGGCCGCACCGGTCGGCGAACCTCGCACGGTGCGCGTCCGCGCTCGACGAGCGTCGCGGGCGTCCCGTCCGGGAGGCCCGTGGCGGCCTTGCACCGGGCGTCCCGTCCGCACCGTGCGGACTTCGCGAACCCGTGACGGGTCAGCAGTCCGGTGCGCGCTTGTGACACCGCACGATGCGGCTTGCGCCGCACCGTGCGGCGAACCTCGCACGGTGCGCGCCCGCCCGGACCTCGCACTGTGCGGCGAACCTCGCACGGTGCGCGCCCGCCCGGACCTCGCACCGTGCGGCGAACCTCGCACGGTGCCCGCCCGCCCGGACCTTGCACCGTGCGGCGAACCTCGCACGGTGCGCCCCCTCCCGTGCCGCGCCGTCGGCGCACGCCGCTAGGCTGGCCCCGTGGTCACACGGCTTTCGCATCTGTTCCTCCGTACGCTCCGCGACGACCCCTCCGACGCCGAGGTGACGAGCCACAAGCTGCTCGTCCGCGCCGGGTACGTCCGTCGCCAGTCCCCGGGGATCTTCGCCTGGCTGCCGCTCGGTCTCCGGGTGCGCGCCAAGATCGAGGGGATCATCCGCGACGAGATGGTCGCCGCGGGTGCGCAGGAAGTGCTCCTGCCGGCGCTGCTGCCGCGCGAGCCGTACGAGGCGACGAACCGCTGGACCGAGTACGGCGACGGCATGTTCCGCCTGCAGGACCGCAAGGGTTCCGACTACCTGCTCGCCCCCACGCACGAAGAGATGTTCGCGCTCCTGGTGAAGGACCTGTACTCGTCGTACAAGGACCTCCCCGTCACGCTGTTCCAGATCCAGGACAAGTACCGCGACGAGGCGCGCCCGCGCGCGGGGCTGCTGCGCGGTCGCGAGTTCACCATGAAGGACGCGTACTCGTTCGACCTCACCGACGAGGGCCTCGAGCGCAGCTACCAGGTCATGCGCGACGCGTACGAGAAGATCTTCGCCCGCCTCGGCCTCGAGTACGTCATCGTCAAGGCGGACGCCGGCGCGATGGGCGGCTCCAAGTCGGAGGAGTTCCTGCACCCGATCGCCGTGGGCGAGGACACCTTCGTCCGCAGCGCCAACGGCTACGCGGCGAACGTCGAGGCCTACGTCACGCCGGTGCCCGCGTCCCTGCCGATCGAGGGCCAGCCGGGCGCGGTGCTCCTGCCGTCGTCGGACACCCCGACGATCGACACGCTCGTCGCCCACGCGAACGAGGTCGCCCCGCGCGACGGCGCGCCGTGGACCGCCGCGGACACGCTGAAGAACGTCGTCCTCGCCCTCACCCACCTGGACGGCACGCGCGAGGTCGTGGTCGTCGGGCTCCCCGGTGACCGCGACGTCGACCTGAAGCGCGCCGAGGTGGCGTTCGCCCCGGCCGAGGTCGAAGCCGCAGGCGACGACGACTTCAAGAAGCACAAGGGCCTGGTCAAGGGCTACATCGGCCCGCAGGTCCTCGGCGCCGACAGTGCCACGGGCATCCGGTACTTCGTCGATCCGCGCGTGGTCGACGGCACGGCCTGGGTCACCGGCGCCAACGAGCGCGGCGTGCACGTCTCGGGCCTGGTCGCCGGCCGTGACTTCGTGGCCGACGGTGTCGCCGAGGTCTCCGACGTCCGCGCGGGGGACCCGTCGCCCGACGGCTCGGGTCCGCTCGAGACCGCCCGCGGCATGGAGATCGGGCACGTCTTCCAGCTCGGCCGCAAGTACGCCGAGGCCCTTGGGCTCAAGGTGCAGGACGAGAACGGCAAGCTCGCGACCGTCACGATGGGCTCGTACGGCATCGGCGTGACGCGCATCCTGGCGATCCTGGCCGAGGCGCACAACGACGACAAGGGCCTGGCCTGGCCGAAGAACGTCGCACCGTTCGACGTGCACATCGTCGCCACCGGCCGTGACCAGGTCGCCTACGAGCTGGCGACGTCGATCGTCGCCGAGCTCGAGGGCGAGCGGTTCGACGTGCTCTACGACGACCGTCCGAAGGTGTCGCCCGGCGTCAAGCTCCGCGACGCCGAGCTGCTCGGCATGCCGATCGTGGTGGTCGCCGGCCGCGGCGCCGCCGACGGCGTCGTCGAGTTGTGGAACCGGGCCAGCGGCGAACGCCGCGACGTGCCGGTCGCCGAGTTGCTCGACGCGGTCCGCGCGATCTAGTCGGTCGCGTCCTGGACGCGACCGACACGACGCCGTCGTGTCCGCCGGACACCGCCAACGCGACGAGACGCCGCCGAATCCGGCGGCGTCTCGCGCACCTCGCGGCGTCTCGACGACACGGCGGCTCCTGCGCCTCTGGACGTGACCACCTGACGGACGGGAGGCCCGTGGCGACGCCGCCACGGGCCTCCCGTCCGTCTCGGCTCGGGTCCGCGAGCCGCAGTGCGGTACGCTTGTGGCCGACTTCTGCGACGGTTCCATCCGCAGGAGCGACTCATCTGAATACGGAGGCACCTCGGTGAAGATCGATCTCGCAGTCCTGCGACTCATGGAGCGCGAGCGGGAGATCCCGTTCGACGAACTGGTCCAGATCATCGAATCTGCCATCCTGACCGCCTACCAGAAGCACGCCGAAGAGAACGGCGAGCCGGCCCACGCGCAGTCGCGTGTCGAGCTCGACCGCAAGTCCGGCGAGGTCAGTGTCTACGTCCCCGAGCTCGACGACGAGGGCACCGTCATCGGTGAAGCCGTCGACCAGCCGAGCGACTTCGGTCGCATCGCGGCCTTCGCGGCGAAGCAGGTCATCAACCAGCGACTGCGCGACATCGGTGACGACAAGATCCTCGGCGAGTTCCGTGGCAAGGAAGGCGACATCGTCGCCGGTGTGGTCCAGCAGGGCCCGAACCCGCGCATGGTGATGGTCGACCTCGGCACGGTCGAGGCGATCCTGCCGCCCGAAGAGCAGGTGCCGGGCGAGTCCTACGCGCACGGGTCGCGCATCCGCGTGTACGTGACGAGCGTCGCCCGCGGCAACAAGGGTCCGCAGATCACGGTGTCGCGCACCCACCCGGGCCTGGTCCGGAAGCTCTTCGCCCTCGAGGTGCCGGAGATCGCCTCGGGCGTCGTGGAGATCACGTCGCTCGCGCGCGAAGCCGGTCACCGCACGAAGATCGCGGTCAAGGCGAACGAGCCCGGCGTCAACGCGAAGGGTGCCTGCATCGGCGAGCTGGGCGCGCGCGTGCGTGCCGTCACCAACGAGCTCGGTGCCGAGAAGGTCGACATCGTGGACTGGTCCCCGGACCTGTCGGCGTTCGTCGCGAGCGCCCTGTCGCCGGCCAAGGTGACCAGCGCCTTCGTGCTCGACGCGTCGACCAAGGCCGTCCGCGCACTCGTGCCGGACTACCAGCTGTCGCTCGCGATCGGCAAGGAAGGGCAGAACGCCCGCCTGGCCGCCAAGCTCACCGGGGCCCGGATCGACATCCAGCCGGACTCCATCCTGGACGGCGACGACTAGGCGATTTCGCCGCCGGCGTGCCCAGAAGGGCGCGCCGGATCGCGGACGTCCGAGGCAAGGAGTAGAGTGGTTCCCGTCAGAACGTGCATCGGCAGTCGTCGTCGCGCTTCCCGATCCTCACTTCTCCGAGTCGTCGCCCTGAGCGACGGCCGCGTCGTGGCGGATCCGAAGGCAGTCATGCCGGGCCGGGGAGCATGGCTCACACCGACCGTTGATGCCTACGATCTGGCCGTCAAGCGCAGGGCTTTCCGCCGTGCGCTCCGGTTGGATCGCGATCCCGACACGTCCGCGGTGCTCGACCACATCGTCGGCCTCTCACGAGCGTCGACCGAGCGCCCGGACATGACAGAACAGGCTGAACGGCTTATGGACAACTGATGAGCGGCTCGAAATGAGACCCGTCATCCATTGAGTCCTGCCCTTTACGGGGTGGGACCCGTGAAGGAGAACAGTGGCTAAACCACGCGTACACGAGATCGCAAGCGAACTCGGCGTCGACAGCAAGACCGCACTCGAGAAGCTCAAGGAGCTCGGCGAGTTCGTCCGGGGTGCCAGCTCGAGCATCGAGCCCCCCGTTGCCCGGAAGCTCCGTGCCGCCCTGCAGGCGGACGGTGTCCCGGCATCCAAGCCCGCAGCCTCGGCCCCGGCGCCGAGCACGCCGGCCAAGAGCAGCACGCCCGCGTCCGGCGCGCCGAAGCCCGGTGGCCCGCGCCCCGGCCCGGTCCGTCCGGCACCCGCACCGGAACCCGAGGTCCAGGCAGCACCTGCTGCCGAGGACGTCCCGGCCCCGGCCGCACCGAAGTCCGTCGCCCAGCGACAGGCCGAGGCCGAGGCCGCGCAGAAGGCCCGTGCCGAGAAGGCCGCCGCCGAGCAGCAGGCTGCCACGCAGCCGGCCGACTCGACCGGTGACGAGCCGAAGACCGACGCGGTGAAGCCCGGCTCCAGTGCCAAGCCCGCCGCTGCCGGTCCGAAGCCCGGTGGCCCGAAGCCCGGCGCACGTCCGGGCAACAACCCCTACGCGTCGAACCAGGGCATGGGCTCGCGCCCGCCGCGCCCCGGCAACAACCCCTTCGCCTCGAACCAGGGCATGGGCCAGCGCCCCGCCGCTGGTGCCGGTGGAGCGGGCATCCCGCGTCCGCAGCCCCCGCGTCCCGGCGTCCCGCGTCCGGGTGCACCGCGTCCGGGTGGACCCGGTCAGGCGAACCGTCCCAACGGCTTCGGGCAGCGCCCGGGCCAGGGTGGCGGTCGTGGCGGCCCCGGTGGCGCCCGTCCGGGTGCCGGCGGCGGTGCCGGTGGCGGCTTCCCGCGTCCGGCCTTCAGCGGCCCGCGTCCCGCCGGTGGCGGTGGCCGTGGTCGTGGCCCCGGTGGTGGTACCGCCGGTGCGTTCGGTCGCGGTGGCGGCAAGAGCCGTGCCCGGAAGTCGAAGCGGACGAAGCGCGCCGAGTACGAGATGCGTCAGGCCCCGTCGCTCGGCGGTGTGCAGGTCCCTCGTGGCGACGGCAACACGGTCGTCCGGCTCCGTCGCGGTGCGAGCATCTCGGACTTCGCGGACAAGATCGACGCCATGCCCGGCAACCTGGTCACGGTGCTGTTCCACCTCGGTGAGATGGCGACCGCGACCGAGTCGCTGGACGAAGCGACGTTCGAGGTCCTCGGTGACGAGCTGGGCTACAAGATCCAGATCGTCTCGCCCGAGGACGAGGACAAGGAGCTCCTCGAGGGCTTCGACATCGACATTGATGCCGAGTACGCCGACGAGGACGACTCCGTCCTGCAGGTCCGTCCCCCCGTCGTGACCGTCATGGGTCACGTCGACCACGGTAAGACGCGACTGCTCGACGCGATCCGGAACTCCAAGGTCGTCGAGGGTGAAGCGGGTGGCATCACCCAGCACATCGGTGCGTACCAGATCGTCACCGAGCACGAGGGCATCGAGCGTCCGATCACGTTCATCGACACCCCGGGTCACGAGGCCTTCACGGCCATGCGTGCTCGTGGTGCGCAGGTCACCGACATCGCGATCCTCGTGGTCGCGGCGGACGACGGCATCATGCCCCAGACGATCGAGGCGCTGAACCACGCGCAGTCGGCCAACGTGCCGATCGTGGTCGCGGTGAACAAGATCGACAAGGAAGGCGCGAACCCGGCCAAGGTCCGCCAGCAGCTCACCGAGTACAACCTGGTGGCGGAGGAGTACGGCGGAGACGTCATGTTCGTCGACGTCTCGGCTCGGCAGAACATCGGCATCCAGGACCTCCTGGACGCCGTGCTGCTCACCGCTGACGCCGGGCTCGACCTGCGTGCGAACCCCGACAAGGACGCCCGCGGCGTCGCGATCGAAGCACGGCTCGACAAGGGCCGTGGTGCGGTGGCTACCGTCCTCATCCAGTCCGGAACGCTGCACGTCGGCGACGCCATCGTGGCGGGCACGGCCTACGGCCGCGTCCGTGCGATGACCGACGAGAACGGTGTCGCGGTCAAGGCCGCCACGCCGAGCCGCCCGGTCCAGGTGCAGGGTCTGTCCTCCGTGCCCCGCGCCGGTGACACGTTCCTCGTCACCGAAGAGGACCGCACGGCACGTCAGATCGCCGAGAAGCGTGAAGCCGCCGAGCGCAACGCCCAGCTGGCCAAGGCCCGCAAGCGCATCTCGCTCGAGGACTTCACCCGTGCACTCGAAGAGGGCAAGGTCGACTCGCTCAACCTCATCATCAAGGGTGACGTCTCCGGTGCCGTCGAGGCACTCGAGCAGTCGCTCCTGGACATCGAGGTCGACGACAGCGTCCAGCTCCGCATCCTCCACCGCGGTGTCGGTGCGATCACGGAGTCGGACATCGACCTCGCCACGATCGACAACGCCATCGTGGTCGGCTTCAACGTCCGTCCGGACGTCAAGGCCCGCGAGCGTGCGGCACGCGAAGGCATCGACGTGCGCTTCTACTCGGTCATCTACAACGCACTCGACGACATCGAGCAGTCCCTCAAGGGCATGCTCAAGCCCGAGTACGAAGAGGTCCAGTCCGGTGTCGCCGAGATCCGCGAGGTCTTCAGCTCCTCGAAGTTCGGCAACATCGCGGGTGTCATCGTCCGCTCCGGCACGATCACGCGCAACGCCAAGGCGCGCGTCATCCGTGACGGTGTGGTGCTGGCCGACGGACTGGCGATCGAGTCGCTCCGTCGCTTCAAGGACGACGTCACCGAGGTCCGTACGGACTTCGAGGCCGGTATCGGTCTCGGCAAGTTCAACGATCTCCAGATCGGTGACGAGATCGAGACCACCGAGCTCGTCGAGAAGCCGCGCGACTGATCGTGTGACTACCCTGGGCCCCGGCCTCCCTTCGCGGGAGGTCGGGGCCCGACCCCTTTCCACGCAGAACCACCGGCGGGAAACGTCCCGCCACTGCCTCAGGAGGCACCCATGGCCGATCCGCAGCGCGCACGCAAGATGGCGGACCGCATCAAGGAAGTCGTCGCACGCCGTCTGGACAAGGGTCTGCGCGACCCGCGTCTCGGGTTCGTGACGATCACCGACGTCCGCGTGACCGGAGACCTGCAGCACGCATCGGTCTTCTACACCGTGTACGGCACCGACGAGGAGCGCGCCGACTCCGCCGCGGCACTCAAGGCCGCGACCGGCATGCTCCGCTCCGAGGTCGGCAAGAACATCACGGCGCGGCTCACCCCGTCGCTCGAGTTCATCGCCGACGCACTGCCGGAGACCTCGGCGCACATGGAGGACCTGCTCGTGCAGGCCCAGGTGCGTGACGAGCAGGTGCGAGCCGCGTCGGTCGGTGCGACGTTCGCCGGCGACGCCGACCCGTACAAGCACGACGAGGACGAGGACGACGAGTCCGACGACGAGCAGGACGTGGCGCGGGCGTAGTCACCGCCTGTCCGAACGCCCCGCTGCGCACCTGTGCAGCGGGGCGTTCGCACGTCAGGCGTCAGGCGTCCGGCAGCCGGTACCCGGTGGTGTCGTCGCCGACCGCCAGTCCGTCGTGCAGCAACGACGCGAGCGCTCGGTCCCGCTGCTCGGCGTCCGGCCAGACCGGTTCGATCTCCGACCGGGCGACCGGCACGTCGCTCGCACGCAACTCGGCCATGATCAGCCCGCGCACCTGCCGGTCGCTGCCGGCGAACTTCGCCTGCTTCGGTGCACGCGGCCCGTCGTGTTCGGGGTACCCGGCCGCACGCCAGGCGCAGCGGTCCGCGATCGGGCACGCGTCGCACGCGGGGGAGCGGGCGACGCACACGAGCGCTCCGAGTTCCATCACCGCCGCGTTCGTCGCAGCGGCGTCGTCGCGGTCGGCCGGCAGCACGGACTCCATCAGGGGCAGGTCGTCCTTGGCCTTCGCCGGCCCGGGCTCGCCCTGGCCGAGGAGCGCGCGCTTCAGGACCCGCCGCACGTTGACGTCGACGACCGGGTGCCGGTCGCCGTACGCGAACACGGCGACGGCCCGTGCCGTGTAGTCGCCGATCCCCGGCAGCGCGAGCAGCGCCTCGACGTCCCGTGGGACGACGTTGCCGTGCTCGGTGGCGATCACCGTGGCCGCCGCGTGCAGCGCGAGCGCGCGTCTCGGGTAGCCGAGCCGGTCCCAGGCACGCACCGCGTCCGCCGGGGGCGACGCCGCGAGGTCCGCAGGCGTCGGCCACCGGGTGAGCCACGCCTCCAGTCGGGGGATCACGCGCGCGACCTGCGTCTGCTGCAGCATGATCTCGCTGACCAGGGTGCCCCACGCGGGGAAGCCGGGGCGACGCCACGGCAGGTCGCGGGCCTCCTGTCGGAACCAGGTGGTCAACGGGGTCGCGATGTCGGGGACGCTCGCGTTCTCCACATCCGGCTGGGAGGCCCTGCTCGCGTTCACCACGACAGCCTACGGTGGACGCATGGCACGCTGGGCACCCGAAGAGACCGACACGATGGCCGCGATCGCTGCTGAGGTGATCGCGCAGGTCGGCACGAACCGAACCGTGATCGGCATCGACGGGCAGGACGGCACCGATCTCGAACACGTCGCCGCCACGCTGGTGGCCGGCTTCGAGCAGCACGGGGTGTCCGCGATGGCCGCGACGGCGCCGTCCGCCGATCCCGACACGCTGCGCGACGAGGTGGTCGCCCCGTTCCGCACCACCGGCGCCGGTGACGGCGTGCTGGTCGTGCACGGGCACGGGCTGCTGGCCCCGGGGGTCCGCGGGCTCTGGCGCTGGTCGCTGTGGGTCGAGCAGGAAGCCGGCCGGCTCGAACGTCGGGCGGACGTCAAGATCGCCGCCTCCGCCGTCCTCGACGTCACCGATCCCGAGCACCCTCGTCGCGAGTGGAACGACGCCTGCTGACCGGCGCTGGTAATCTCCTCTGGTGCTCGAAACCGTGCCGGACGGCATCCTCCTCGTCGACAAACCGCAGGGGATCTCCAGCCACCGCGTCGTGTCGATCGCCCGCCGCCGCCTCGGTCTGAAGAAGGTCGGCCACGCGGGGACCCTCGACCCGATGGCGACCGGGCTGCTGCTCCTGGGGATCGGGCACTCCACCCGGTTGCTCACCCACCTGGTGGGCCTCGGCAAGACCTACACCGCCACCATCCGGCTCGGGGTGTCCACGGACTCCGACGACGCCGACGGCACCCCGACCGCCGCGACCGGCGTCGCCGCAGCGGACGTCTCGGACGAGTCCGTCGAACGCGCTGTCGCCCTGCAGCGCGGCCGGATCGACCAGGTCCCGTCCACCGTCAGCGCGATCAAGGTCGACGGGCGCCGCGCGTACGACCTGGCGCGCAAGGGCGAGACCGTCGAGCTGAAGTCCCGCACGGTCACCGTCTCGCGGTTCGACGTCACCGGGCGGAACGACCGCACCGTCACGGTCGACGGTGCCGAGGTGGCGGTCGTCGACCTCGACGTCGTCGTGACCTGCTCGTCCGGCACGTACGTCCGCGCCCTCGCACGCGACGTCGGCGCCACCCTCGGCACCGGCGCGCACCTCACTGCGCTCCGCCGCACCCAGGTCGGTCCGTTCGACGTGGCCGACGCGATCGACCTCGAGGACGACGCCGTCGACGTCCGCGCGGCGCTCGCTCGTCCGGCCGACGTGGCACGCCGGTTGTTCTCGTCGGTGTCGCTCGACGCGTCCGCGGCGAAGGACCTGACCGACGGCAAGCGCGTCGCAGCCGACCACCCTGACTCGGACGAGCCGGTGGCTGCGGTGGCCGTCGACGACGACCGCCTCGTCGGACTGGTCTCGGTCCGGCGCGGACTGCTCCGGGTCATCACGAACTTCCCGGCGCCGGCTGCTCCGGCGTCGCAGAACGGAGCGCACCCGTGATCGAGTGGTTCATGTGGGTCCAGCTCGTCGTCGCGGTCCTGGCCGGGCTGTTCGCCGTCGTGGTCGGCTTCATCGGCTGGAAGCCGAACGACTACACCGTGGGGTCCCTCGCGCTCATCGAGGTCCTGCTCCTGGTGCAGGGCGTCATCTCGATCGTGCTGCCCGCGACGGGCAGCCCGCCGGACGGCAACGCCCTCGAGTTCGGGGTCTACGCCGTGTCGGTGCTCCTGGTGCCGCCGGCGGCCATCGTCTGGGCGCTCGTGGACCGCACGAAGTGGAGCACCGTCGTCCTCGGTGCCGGCGCGTTCACCGTCGCGGTCATGATCTACCGGATGTACCAGATCTGGTTCGCCCTGAACTGACGCCGAGCGTCATGGTGGTCCGCGCACGTCGGTAGAATCGGTGCAATGGCGACCAGATCCTCACTCGCGACCGGCATCGGCCGCGTCCTCATCGCCGTGTACGGCATCCTCGCCCTGGCGGCGACGGGCCGGAGCGTCGTCCAGATCATCGAGAAGTTCTCGTTCGCGCCGTTCGCGTACACGGTGAGCGCCATCGCCGCCGTCGTGTACATCGTGGCGATGATCGCCCTGATCGTGCCCGGACGCTTCTGGTACCGCGTCGCGTGCGTCACGATCGTGTTCGAGATGACCGGCGTCCTCGTCATCGGCACGCTCTCGCTGTTCGACCGGCAGCTCTTCCCCGACGACACGATCTGGTCGTACTACGGCATGGGCTACGCCTTCGCGCCGCTGGTGCTGCCGATCGCCGGACTCTGGTGGCTCCGCAAGCACCACCGCACCGCGACGGTCGAACCGGTGCCCGCATCGACCACCGCCCCCGTGGGCGAGTAGGAGCAGCCGTGCAGTTCTACGACGACACCGCCGACGTGGCCGAGGGCTTCGGTCCGAGCGCCGTCACGATCGGCAAGTTCGACGGCGTGCACGTCGGACACCGCGCGGTGATCGCGCACCTGGAGCGCGCCGCCCACGAACAGGGCCTGGTCGCCACCGTGGTGACGTTCGACCGGCACCCCCTCAACGTCATCGACCCGCAGCACGTCCCGCCGGCCCTCACGAGCACGGCGCAGCGGCGCGAGCTCCTCGACGACGCCGGGGTCGACGCCACCCTGCTGCTCCGCTTCGACGAGGAACTGCAGTCGAAGTCGCCCGAGGCGTTCGTGTCCGAGATCCTCGTCGACACCCTGAACGCCCGGCTCGTCTTCGTCGGCAGCGACTTCCGCTTCGGGGCGAAGGGTGCCGGCGACGTCGGCCTGCTCCGCACCCTGGGGGAGCAGCACGGCTTCACGGTCGAGCTCATCGACGACGTCGACCTGGTGGACGACGTCCGCCCCGACGGCGAGCGACGCGTCTCGTCGACCTGGATCCGTGAACTCCTCGGCGACGGGCGGGTGGCCGAGGCCGCTCGGTTGCTCGGGCGTGAGCACGCGGTCCGCAGCACGGTCGTGCACGGCAACCAGCGCGGGCGCGCCATGGGGTACCCGACGGCGAACCTCGACCCGGCGTTCGAGGGGTTCGCACCGGCCGACGGCGTCTACGCCGCGCGGGTGCTGCACGACGGCACGGTGTACCCGGCGGCCGTCTCGGTCGGCAACAACCCGACGTTCGAGGGCGTGCCCGCCAAGCAGATCGAGGCGCACCTGCTCGACGTCGACCTCGACCTGTACGGCGATCGCATCTCGGTGCTGTTCGTGTCCTACGTCCGCGGCATGGTGAAGTTCGACTCGATGGACGAGCTCGCCACGCAGATGCGGCAGGACGACCTCGACATCCGGTTGCTGCTGGGCCTGCCCACGCCGGTCTGAACGGCGGCGCCACACGGGACACCAGGCGCCGGCGCCACACGATGCCACACGACGACGCCCCCGTGACCGATCGGTCACGGGGGCGTCGTCGTGTGCGGTGACTAGCTGCCGAGCGCGTCGAGCCAGATCTTGCGGGCGTCGAGCGCTTCCTGGGCGTCCTTGATCTTGCGGGCGTCGCCGGAGGCCTGCGCGTCGGCGAGCTCGGACTCGAGCTTGCCGATGGCGTCCTCGAGCTGGCTCGCGAGTCCGGTCTGCCGGGCCTTGCGCTCCGGGTTGGACTCCTTCCAGTGCGCGTCCTCGAGGCCACGCACGTGGTCCTCGATCGCGCGCAGGCGGTCCTCGATGCGACGGACGTCCGCGCGGGGGACCTTGCCGACCTCGTCCCAGCGGCGCTGGATGCCGGTCAGGGTCTTGCGCGCAGCCGCCCGATCGGTCGCCTTGAGGAGCGGCTCGGCCTCGGTCAGGAGCGCCTGCTTGGCCTCGAGATTGCCCGAGAACTCTTCGTCCTCGGCTGCGCTCTCGGCGTGGCGCTGCTCGAACAGCACGTCACCGGCGGCCTTGAACCGTGCCCAGAGGGCATCGTCGTGGCGCTTGCCGGCACGTCCGGCGTTCTTCCAGTCGTCGAGCAGCTGGCGGTAGTCCGGGATCGCGTCGGACCCGCGCGAGGCGAGTGCCTCGGCCTGGGTCACGAGTTCCTGCTTGCGGGTGCGGGCGTCGCGGTGCTGCGCGTCGAGCTCGGAGTAGAACGCGCGACGGTGCTGGTCGACGGTGGACCGCGCTGCGCGGAACCGCTTCCAGAGCTCGTTGGCCTCGTTCTTGGGGATGCGCGGGCCGTCGTGCTGGTGCTGCTGCCAGCGGGCGAACACGTCGTCGAGCTGCGCCGTGATCTGCTTCCACTGCGCGCGTGCCGGGTCGACCGCCGCGAGTGCCTCGGCCTCTTCGACCAGGGCCGCACGGTGCGCCAGGGCGTCGTTCAGGGCCTGCTGCGCCTGCTCGGCCTGCTCCTTGGTGAGCGAGCCGAGCTGCTCGGTGAGCGCGCCCACTCGGGTCTCGAGCGACTTGATGTCACCGACCACGCGGGCTTCGGCCACCAGGGTCGTCAGGTGCTCGACCGTCCGGGCGACGTCGTTCGCCGACGCACCACGCTGGACGCGCTGCTCGGCGATCTTCACCTGCCCCTCGAGGTCGGCGTACTTCCGCGCGAAGTAGGCGAGGGCTTCTTCGGGGGTGGCGTCCGGGTACTCACCGACAGCACGTTCGGTCTCTTCGTACCGGACGTACACGGTCCCGTTCTCGTCGACCCGCCCCCAGGTCGTTGCTTCGTCAGATCCCACAGGTCTCGCCTCGATCGTGGTCGTGCATCGCCGACGTCACCGTCGGCACGGTCAGGTCGTCAGCCTATTGCACGGACGGGCTCCGCGGCCCGCCGGACGCAACGGCTTGTGGACTACTTCTCCTGGGCGATGGTCGCGGCGGTGATCGTCGTCGCCACCTTCGGCTCACCGGTGCCGTCCTGGCCGGGCGACGAGATGCCCTTCGCGGCGATCTTCGATTCGAGTTCGGACAGGCCGCTCGTGACCTTCCCGACGACCGTGTAGCCGCCCGTGGAGCCGTCGAGCGTGGTGTCGCCGTAGACGATGAAGAACTGGGTCGACTGCGAGTACGGCGACGTCGATCGCGCGATCGCGATGGTGCCCTCGTCGTAGACCCCGTCGCTCGGGACGTTCTCGAGCGGGCCGTACTCGAACCCGGCGTCGCCCGTGCCGTCGCCGTTCGCCGAACCGCACTGCAGGAACTTCAGCCCGTCGCTGTCGGCCAGCCGGTGGCAGGTGGTGCCGTTGTAGAACTGCTCCTTGATCAACGAGATCTCGACGCTCGCGGCCTGCGGGGCCTTCGCGCCGTCCAGTTCGATGCCGAGGTCGATCGACTTGTTGAGCGTCAGCGAGCCCGTCCAGGTCGCGCCCTTGGCGATCTCCTTGCTCGGCACGTCGCCCGTGTTCGCCGCCGTGGCGCTGGCCGAGGGCGTCGGTGTGGCGGTGGCGCTCGCGCTGGCGTCCGCCGACCCGTTCCCCTGCGAGCCCGCGAAGGCGAGCTGTGACCCGGTGGCCAGGGCGGCGACCAGCACGAGGACACCGGCGCCGACCAGGTTGTCGCGCACCCGCCGACGGCGCTGCCGGTCGTGGAGTCCCTGGCGGGCCTGGTAGAGACGGAGGCGCTCGCGCGCCTCGCGGTTGTCGCGCGCTGGGTTCTTCGGTGCCACGGTGCTGTTCTGCCCTCTCGTCGCAGTGTGGAACGAGCGTATCCGAGTCGTCACCATCAACGGCCTGGGAGGCGCGGGGCTGTCAGTGGGTCGGCCTACGATTGGTGCATGGCAGCGGACCGTTCGAGCATGCGCGCGCCCACGACGGGCGGTCGCGCCGGTCTCGCGCAGGGCTCCGTCCCACTCGCGGTACGGATGCGCCCGACCAGCCTCGACGAGGTCGCCGGGCAGCAGCACCTGCTCGGCCGCGGGTCGCCGCTCGTGCAGCTCGCCACCGGTACCCGCGACAACCCGGGCGGTGTGTCGGTCATCCTCTGGGGCCCTCCCGGCACCGGCAAGACCACGTTGGCGCAGGCCATCGCGCGGCAGTCCGGGCGCGAGTTCGTCGAGCTCTCCGCGGTCACCGCCGGCGTCAAGGACGTGCGCGAGGTCATGGAGAAGGCCCTCACCCACCGCGACCTGTACGGGTCCACGACGGTGCTGTTCCTCGACGAGATCCACCGGTTCAGCAAGGCCCAGCAGGACGCCCTGCTGCCCGGTGTCGAGAACGGGTGGGTGATCCTCATCGCGGCCACCACCGAGAACCCGTCGTTCTCGGTCATCTCCCCGCTGCTGTCCCGGTCCCTGCTCCTGACGCTCAAGCCGCTCACCGACGCCGACCTCGGCATGCTCGTCGACCGTGCGGTGGAGGACCCCCGCGGCCTCGGTGGCGCGGTCGTCCTCGGTGACGAGGCACGTGGGGCCATCGTCCGGCTGGCCTCGGGTGACGCCCGACGCGCCCTCACGGCGCTCGAAGCCGCAGCGGCCTCGGCCACCGCGGCCCAGGACGACGACGACGACGACACCGTGCCGGTGGTCGACGCGGACACCGTCGCCGCGGCCGTCGACCGTGCACTCCTGCGGTACGACCGGCAGGGCGACGAGCACTACGACGTCATCAGCGCCTTCATCAAGTCGGTGCGGGGGAGCGACGTCGACGCCGCGCTGCACTACCTCGCGAGGATGATCGAGGCGGGCGAGGACTCCCGGTTCATCGCGCGCCGGATCATCATCTCGGCGTCCGAGGACATCGGTATGGCGGACCCGCAGGCGCTGCCCATCGCCGTCGCGGCGGCTCAGGCCGTGCAGCTCATCGGCATGCCCGAGGGCCGCATCCCCCTGGCCGAAGCCGTCGTGTACCTGGCGACCGCGCCGAAGTCGAACGCCGCCTACAACGGTGTGAACGCGGCGATGGCGGACGTCAAGGCCGGCCGGATGGGCACCGTGCCGATGCACCTGCGCGACGCGCACTACGCCGGGGCGAAGCGACTCGGCCACGGCAAGGGCTACGTCTACTCGCACGACGCCGAGCACGGGGTCGCCGAGCAGCAGTACCTGCCCGATGCGCTCGAGGGCACCGAGTACTACACCCCGACGGCGAACGGCTACGAGCGCGAGGTCGGTCCGCGGCTCGAACGACTCCGGAAGATCACCCGCGGGCAGTAGGACGGCACGTCGACTTCCTGCTAGCATTGCCGGGCCTACGTCCTGGTCCTCGAGCACGGCTGCGTTGAGGACAGAGTGCCACTCCGGTGGTACGGGGGCAGAGGTTCGGACTGTAGCCGTCCGATCCCACAGGCTCATCCCTCTGGATCCCGTCGTCGGGGCCGCGGGCACTCGCGTGCCCGGCCTCCGGTGAGTATTCAGTTCGAACAGAGAAAAGGACCCTGTGTCTACCAAGTCACGTACCCGCAGCAAGACCCGCCTGTCGCGCGCACTCGGCATCCCGCTGACGCCGAAGGCGGCCCGTTACCTCGAGAAGCGCCCCTACGGCCCCGGTGAGCACGGCCGTACGCGCCGTCGTGCGGACAGCGACTACGCCGTCCGCCTCCGTGAGAAGCAGCGTCTGCGCGCCCAGTACGGCATCCGCGAGAAGCAGCTCCGCATCGTCTTCGAAGAGGCCCGCAAGACGAAGGGCCTGACCGGTGAGAACCTGGTCGAGCTCCTCGAGCAGCGCCTCGACGCCCTCGTGGTCCGTGCCGGCTTCGCCCGCACCACCGCGCAGGCCCGTCAGCTGATCGTGCACCGTCACCTGCTGGTCGACGGCAAGCTCGTGGACCGCCCCTCCTTCCGCGTCAAGGAGGGCCAGCTGATCCACGTCAAGCCGAAGTCCGAGTCGATGGAGCCCTTCCAGGTCGCCGCTGCCGGTGGCCACCAGGAAGTCCTGCCGAAGGTGCCGGGTTACCTCGAGGTCGAGATCGACAAGCTCCAGGCCCGCCTCGTGCGTCGCCCGAAGCGCGCCGAGGTCCCCGTGACCTGTGAAGTGCAGCTCGTCGTCGAGTACTACGCAGCTCGCTGATCCACTGATCACACCCGAACGGCGGGTCGTCCTCTCGAGGACGGCCCGCCGTTCGGCGTTCCGGCCCGCAACACGACGTCGTCTCGGCGATACGCCTCCGGGTGCGCGAGACGCAGCCGGTGTCGGCGGCGTCGTGCGGACACGACGGCGTCTTGCTCGGGGCAGTGGGCGCGGTCACGGGCGGACGGGAGGCTCGGGCCGCGACGTGCGCACCGCCTCCCGTCCGGTCCGTGGTCGGCCGCAACACGCCGGCGTCTCGGCGATACGCCTCCAGCTACGTGAGACGCCGCCGGTTTCGGCGGCGTTGTGCCGACACGACGGCGTCTTGCGGACGGGGACGCGTCGAAGTGCCCGGCGGCTAAGCTTGTCCGGGCATGCACCGCCAGGGTGCACAGAGGGAGAGGCACCGTGAAGCAGCTGTTCTTCGTCGCGGTCGGCGTCGTCATCGGGTTCGCCGTGGCGCACCAGGTCGCCAGGACCCCCGGAGGCGCACGGCTCTTCGCCGTCGTCGACGCGAGCACGAAGGCCTTCACGGGCGCGGTCGCCGACGGGTACCGGTCCCGCGGGGCCGAGCTCCGCACCGACGTCTGAGTCGTCGAGCTCCACCGCGGTCCGGCCGCACCGTCGACCCGCCTCCACCTCCCACCCCCGACCTGAACGCAGGAAGCACCATGCAGACCGCAGAGATCCGCCGCCGTTGGCTCCAGTACTTCGGTGACCGCGGCCACACCGTCGTCCCGTCCGCGTCCCTCGTCTCCGACGACCCGTCGCTCCTCTTCACGGTCGCCGGCATGGTGCCGTTCATCCCGTACCTGACCGGGCTCGTCCCCGCGCCGTACCCCCGTGCCACGAGCGTGCAGAAGTGCATCCGCACGAACGACATCGAAGAGGTCGGCAAGACCCCTCGCCACGGCACGTTCTTCCAGATGAACGGCAACTTCTCGTTCGGCGACTACTTCAAGGAGCAGGCGATCCAGTTCGCCTGGGAGTTCCTGACCAACCCGGAGTCCGACGGCGGACTCGGCTTCTCGCCCGACGACCTGTGGGTGACGGTCTACGAGGACGACGACGAGGCGATCGCGTTCTGGAAGCAGCACTCCTCCCTGCCCGAGGAACGCATCCAGCGCCTCGGCAAGGACACGAACTACTGGTCCACCGGCCAGCCCGGACCCGCAGGCCCCTGCTCCGAGATCTTCTTCGACCGCGGGCCCGAGTACGGCATCGACGGCGGCCCGGCCACCGACGACGACCGGTACGTCGAGATCTGGAACCTCGTGTTCATGCAGTACCAGATCGCGGACGTCCGCTCGAAGTACGACTTCGAGATCACCGGCGAGCTGCCGAACAAGAACATCGACACCGGCATGGGGCTCGAGCGCGTCGCCTTCATCAAGCAGGGCGTCGACAACATGTACGAGATCGACCAGGTCCGCCCCGTCCTCGACCGCGCGTCCGAGATCTCCGGCCGCCGCTACGGCGCCGTGCACGAGGACGACGTCCGCATGCGCGTCATCGCGGACCACGTGCGCTCCGCGCTCATGCTCATCGCCGACGGTGTGAGCCCGTCGAACGAAGGCCGCGGGTACATCCTGCGTCGGCTGCTGCGTCGCACGGTCCGTGCGATGCGCCTGCTCGGGGTCGAGACCGCGACGTTCCCGGAGCTGTTCCCGGCGTCCCGCGACGCGATGCGCGACGCCTACCCCGAGGTCGCCTCCGACTACGACCGCATCGCGCGGATCGCCTACGCGGAAGAGGAGACGTTCCTCCGCACGCTCGCGCAGGGCACGACGATCCTCGACGTCGCCGTCGAGCGCGCGAAGCAGGACGGTGCGCCGTCCATCGGCGGGGACACCGCGTTCCTGCTGCACGACACCTTCGGGTTCCCGATCGACCTGACGATGGAGATGGCCGAAGAGGCCGGGGTCCACGTCGACCGGACCGCGTTCGAGACCCTGATGTCCGAGCAGCGTGCCCGGGCGAAGGCCGACGCGAAGAGCAAGAAGACCGCGATCGCCGACCTGAGCGTGTACAGCGCGTTCCGGGCGAAGGGCGAGACGGTCTTCCTCGGCTACGACGCGCTCGAGGCCGAGACGAACGTGCTCGGCATCATCGTCGGCGGCGTCAGCGTCGACCGGGCCGTGGCGGGCGACATCGCCGAGGTCGTCCTCGGCGAGACGTCGCTGTACGCCGAGTCGGGTGGTCAGGACGCCGACCAGGGATCGATCGTCGGCAACGGCTTCGACCTCGAGGTCCTCGACGTCCAGCGTCCCGTCGCCGGCCTCTGGAGCCACACCGTCCAGGTCCGCTCCGGCGAGGTCGGCGTGGGCGACGCGGCGAGCACCGTGGTCGACGCCGAGTACCGCCGCGGCGCCACGCAGGCGCACTCCGCGACGCACCTGGTGAACGCCGCGCTCCGCGACATCCTCGGCCCCGAGGCGCTGCAGGCGGGTTCGTACAACAAGTCCGGCTACATGCGCCTCGACTTCTCGTGGTCGCAGCCGATCTCGCTCGCGACCCGCTCCGAGATCGAGGAGGTCGTCAACACCGCGATCCGCACCGACCTCGAGGTCTCCACGCGCATCATGCCGATCGACGAGGCCAAGGCGCTCGGTGCGCAGGCGCTCTTCGGTGAGAAGTACGGCGCCGAGGTCCGCATGGTCGACATCGGCGGTCCGTGGTCGCGCGAGCTCTGCGGTGGGACGCACGTCGCGTCGAGCGCCCAGATCGGACTCGTCAACCTGGTGGGGGAGTCGAGCGTCGGGTCGACCAACCGCCGCGTCGAGGCGCTCGTCGGGCTCGAGGGCTTCCGTGACCTGGCGGTCGAGCGGACCATCGTCTCGCAGCTCTCCAGCGCGCTGAAGGCGCCCCGTGCCGACCTGCCCACGCGCGTGCAGTCGCTCATGGAGGATCTCCGCATCGCGCAGAAGCGGATCGCCGAGTACGAGTCGGCGAACCTGCAGCAGCGGGTCCCGTCGATCGCCCGGACCGCGACGACCGTCGGCACGACCACCGTCGTGGCCGAGACCGTCGACGGCCTGCAGTCCGGCGACGACCTGCGCTCGCTGGCGACCGGGGTCCGCGCACAGCTCGGTGACGGCGCTGCCGTCGTCGTGCTCGGTGCCGTGGTGAGCGGGAAGCCGATCGTGATCGTCGCGACCAACGACGCGGCGCGCTCCGCGGGCGTCCAGGCGGGTCCGCTCGCCAAGGAGGCCGCCGGTGTGCTCGGTGGTGGCGGCGGCGGCAAGCCGGACCTGGCCCAGGGCGGCGGCACCGACCCGGCGGCGCTCCCGGCTGCGCTCCGCGCCGTGACCGCTCGGATCGCGGGCTGATCGTGGCGATCCGGTCCGGGCGTCGGCTCGGCGTGGACGTCGGCCGTGCCCGGATCGGGATCGCCGTGTGCGACCGCGACGGGTTGCTCGCGACGCCGGTCGAGACCGTGCGCCGCGACGACTCGACCGACCTGCGTCGGATCCTCGAGATCGCGGACGAGTACGACGTGCTCGAGCTCGTCGTCGGACTGCCCCTGTCGATGTCCGGCGGCGACACCCCGTCGACGGACGACGCGCGGGCGTTCGCGGCCCGGATCGCCGAGCGCCGCCCGGTCCGGCTGGTCGACGAACGATTGTCCACGGTGACCGCCCAACGCGGACTGCACCAGGCCGGCAAGAACACGAAGAAGTCGCGGTCCGTGATCGACCAAGCGGCCGCTGTTATCATTCTGCAACACGCGCTCGACCACGAGCGCAGTGCCGGTGCCCCTCCGGGCACCACGCTTCCCTGACAGGGCGACCCACCGCGATCCGGCCGCCCTTCCGTCACCCGAGGACGACGGTGCCCAGGCGGAGTTCCCGACCGAGAGACCGAGAACCGTTGGCAGACGATCTGGACTGGAACGCGATCATCGCGCCCGGCAACGAAGCCGAGCGGCGGAAGACCACTTCCGACCGCGCAGCAGGTACCGATGACCGTGACGACTCCGCGCGGGTGACCTCGCAGCCGGACCGTCCGATGTCCCGTCGCGAGGCTCGGGCGCTCGAAGCGGAACGCGCTCGTCGCGACGCCGTTCCCGGGCCCGACTCCGAGCCGGCACCCGAGGAGCCCGCCGCCGCCGACCGCGTGGACCCCGATTCGACCGCGCCGCGTGAGCAGCCGGTACCGGAGCCCGCGCAGCCGCAGCAGGTGGCGCCGGACCTCCATCCCGAGGTCGCCGCGCTGCTGACCGGCGAGGTGCCCTCGGCGCCCGCCGCCGGCGGAGCCGGATCCGACGGTACCGACGACGCCGGGCGCACCGGCGGCGGTGGAGCCGCGGGAGGCGGCGGTCGTGGTGGCCGTGGCGGACGCGGGGGAGCCTCCAGGCCGCCGCGCGAACCGCGACCGAAGCGCCGTCGCGGCCCGCTCATCGCCGGCATCGTCATCGTCGCCGTGGTCCTCGCTGTCGGTGTGAGCGCGTACGCGTTCGCCGCCCCGAAGATCCAGCAGATCGTCGCCGCGGTCAGCGGCGCGCAGGAGCCGGATGACTACACGGGCACCGGCAAGGCCAAGGTGACCATCACGATCAAGCAGGGCGACATCGGCGAGAACGTCGCCGCGACGTTGCAGCGCAGCGGGGTCGTGAAGGACTCGAAGGTCTTCTACAAGCTGCTGCTGGCGTCACCCGACGTGCAGTTCCAGCCGGGTTCGTACTCGCTGAAGAAGCAGATGAGCTCGAAGTCGGCGCTGGCCGCGCTGCAGGACGAGAAGAACCGCGTGCAGGCCTCGATCGTGATCCCCGAGGGCACCGCGCTGGCCGACATCGAAGCCGGCATGGTCTCCAAGGCCGGACTGACCAAGGCCGAGGTCGACGCGGCAGCGAAGGACCTGTCCGCCTACGGGCTGCCGTCCGGCGTCACCACGCTCGAGGGCTGGCTGTTCCCCGCGACGTACCCGATCAACCCGGGGTGGACGGCGGAGCAGTACTTCAAGTCGATGGTCGACACGATGAAGGAGCGCCTGTCCGAAGCGGGCGTCGCCGAGGCCGACCAGGAGCACGTGATCGTGTTCGCATCGCTCGTGCAGAAGGAAGCCGGACTCGCGGCCGATTACCCGAAGGTCGCACGGGTGTTCCAGAACCGCCTCGACAAGGGCATGAAGCTGCAGTCCGACGCCACGGTCGCCTACGGCACGGGCAACACGCACACCGTCACGACGACCGACGCGGAGCGCGCCGACGCGTCCAACGAGTACAACACCTACGTGCACGACGGACTGCCGCCGGCACCGATCTCGAACCCGGGCGACGTCGCGATCACCGCGGTGACGAAGATGGCGACGGGGAACTGGGAGTACTTCGTGACGGTGAACCTCGAGACGGGCGAGACGGTGTTCTCGGACACGTACGCCCAGCACCTCGTCGCCGTGAAGCAGTTCCAGGCCTGGCTCCGCGCGCACCCCGATTACCAGTAGGACGGCGACGTCGCACGCCGGTGCGCTGTGGGAGGATTGCTCCATGCTTCGTTGGTTGACTGCTGGTGAGTCCCACGGACCCGAACTGATCGCGATGCTCGAGGGCCTGCCCGCGGGTGTCCCGGTGTCGTTCGAGTCCATCCGTACCGATCTCGCGCGCCGCAAGCTCGGCTACGGCCGTGGCTCGCGCATGAAGTTCGAACAGGACGAGCTGCACGTGTCCGGCGGTGTCCGGCACGGGTTCTCGCTCGGCAGCCCGATCGCGATCCGGATCGGCAACACCGAGTGGCCGAAGTGGGTCGAGGTCATGAACCCCGAGCCGGTCGAGTCCACCGAGATGTCGCGTGGCCGCAGCGCTCCGCTGACCCGCCCGCGCCCGGGCCACGCCGACCTGGTCGGCATGCAGAAGTACGGCTTCGACGAGGCCCGCCCGATCCTCGAGCGTGCGAGCGCCCGTGAGACCGCGGCCCGCGTCGCGCTCGGCGCCGTCGCGAAGTCCTTCCTCGCCGAACTCGGCATGCGGTCGGTCGCGCACACCCTGCAGGTCGGCACGGTCCGCGTGCCGGACGGCACCGACCTGCCGCTGCCCGACGACGTCGACCGTCTCGACGACGACCAGCTGCGCTGCTTCGACGCCGACACCTCGGCGCGCATGGTGACCGAGGTCGAGGCCGCGAAGAAGGACGGCGACACCCTGGGCGGCGTCGTCGAGGTGCTGTTCTACGGCGTCCCGCCGGGGCTCGGTTCGCACGTGCAGTGGGACCGTCGGCTCGACGCCCGTCTGGCCGCGGCGATCATGGGCATCCAGGCGATCAAGGGCGTCGAGGTCGGCGACGGCTTCGCGACCGCTGGTCGTCGCGGCTCCGCGGCCCACGACGAGCTCTACCGCGAGGACGGCGAGATCTACCGGACGAGCGACCGCGCCGGCGGCACCGAGGGCGGCATGTCCACGGGCACCGTCCTGCGCGTCCGTGCCGGCATGAAGCCGATCGCGACCGTGCCGCACGCGCTGCACACCGTCGACGTCGTCTCGGGCGAGGACGCCTCGGCGCACCACCAGCGGTCCGACGTCTGCGCGGTCCCGGCCGCCGGGGTCGTGGCCGAGGCGATGGTGGCGCTCGTGCTCGCCGACGCCGTGCTCGAGAAGTTCGGCGGCGACAACGTCGTCGAGACCAAGCGCAACCTCGACGCCTACCTCGCGTCGATCCCGGAGACGCTCCGCACCCGTCGGACGGAGCCGGCGGCACCGGCCGACGCGTCGTGAGCAGGAACGGCGGCGGCGCCGCGCCCGGGGGTGCCCCGTCCGGCGGCGCCGCACGAGGTCCGGCTGCGCCCGTCGTCGTGATCGGCCCGATGGGCGCCGGCAAGTCCAGCGTCGGCAAGCGCGTCGCGAAGGCGCTGGGCGTGCCGTTCACCGACACCGACCGGGTCATCGTCCGCGAGCACGGCCCGATCCCCGGCATCTTCTCCGACCGCGGTGAGCCGGCCTTCCGTGCACTCGAGGCCGACGCCGTCCGGACCGCCCTCGGCACCGGGGGCGTCATCGCCGTCGGCGGCGGAGCAGTGACGCACGCCGCCACCCGCGAGGCACTGTCCGGCGCCCGCATCGTCCTGCTCACCGTCTCGCCCGAGGCCGTCGCCGAGCGGATCGCCGGCTCGGACCGGCCCCTGCTCGCGAACGGCGGCATCGACGCCTGGCAGACGATCATGGACGAGCGCGCGGCGACCTACGCCGAGCTCGCGCACGTCGTCGTCGACACGTCGCGCCGTCCGATGTCCCGGGTGGTCGACGAGGTCGTCACCTGGCTGCGGAGCGACAGCAGCGCCAGCGGCGACAGCAGCGCCAGCAGCGCCAGCGGCGACAGCGGCGCCAGCCGACGCGACGACACCAGCACCACCACCGAAGGAGCACCGTGACCGACCCGATCCTGCCCGCAGGCACCACCGAGATCCGCGTCGGCGGTGACGACGGCTACGTGGTGGCGGTCGGCTCGGGCCTGCTCGGCTCGCTGCCCGCGATCCTCGGCCCTCGCGTCGCCAAGGTCCTCATCGTGCACGCCCCGACCCTCGGTGCGCGGGCGAACGACCTGCGCGACCTGCTCGTCGACGCCGGCCTCGAAGCCCTCATCGCCGAGGTGCCCGACGCCGAGGCCGCCAAGCGCATCGAGGTCGCGTCGTTCTGCTGGCAGATCATGGGCCAGTCCGACTTCACCCGCACCGACGCCGTCATCGGCCTCGGCGGCGGTGCCGTCACCGACCTGGCGGGCTTCGTCGCGGCGACGTGGCTGCGCGGGGTGCCGTACGTGTCGGTGCCGACGAGCGTGCTCGGCATGGTGGACGCCAGCGTGGGTGGGAAGACCGGCATCAACACGAACGAGGGCAAGAACCTCGTCGGTTCCTTCTCCGCCCCGCGCGCGGTGGTCGCCGACCTCGACCTCGTCCGCACCCTGCCGCGCAACGAGATCCTCACCGGCTTCGCCGAGATCGTGAAGGCCGGGTTCATCGCCGTGCCGGAGATCCTGGACATCATCGAGGCCGACGTCGCCCGCGTCACCGACCCGACGTCGCCGGAGTTCCGCCGCGTGGTCGAACTCGCCATCGCCCTGAAGGCCGAGGTCGTGTCCGACGACTTCACCGAGCAGGGACGACGCGAGATCCTGAACTACGGTCACACGCTCGGGCACGCCATCGAGCACGCGGAGCGGTACCAGTGGCGGCACGGTGCTGCGGTGTCGGTCGGCATGGTGTTCGCCGCCGAGCTCGCACGCCTGACGGGCCACCTCGACGACGCGACCGTGGACCGGCACCGGGCGATCCTGGACTCCCTGGACCTGCCGACGTCGTACGGTCTCGGCCGGTGGCAGGGCCTCCTCGCCGCGATGCGTCGCGACAAGAAGGCCCGTGCCGGCATGCTCCGGTTCATCATCCTCGACGGTGTCGGCAAGCCGGTGATCCTCGAGGGCCCCGAGGACCACCTGCTGTTCACCGCCTACCAAGAGGTCGGCGTCTAGTACTTCTGCACGCCCAGGTGGTCGCGCAGGTGCGGTCCGGTGTACTCGGTGCGGTGCAGTCCGCGGCGCTGCAGCTCCGGCACGACCTTCTGGGTGAAGTCCTCGACCCCGGCCGGGAAGTGCGTCGGCACCGCCAGGAACCCGTCGCACGCCCCGGCCTCCGACCACGCCTGCATGGTGTCGGCGATCGTTGACGGTGACCCGATCATCTTCCGGTAACTGCCCTCGGCGAAGTACCGGGCGGTCTCGATGACCGACAGTCCCTGTTGCCGCGACACCGCCATGATCGCTGCACGGTGTGACTTGCCGGCGTTCGACTCGGGCAGCTCCGGCACGGGCGCGTCGAGGTCGAACTGCCGGAAGTCGACGCCACCGGCGAGGGGCTTCAGGTTGCTCAGTGCCAGGTCGTCGGGGATCAACGCCATCATCCGGTCGGCGAGGTCGCGTGCGTCCTGGTCGGTGTCGCCGACGATCGGGGTCATCCCGACGAGCACCTTGACGTGATCGGGGTCGCGGCCGAACCGTTCGGCGCGCGCCCGGATGTCGTCGCGGAACGCACGGCTCTCGTCCGGGTCGGACTGCAGGGTGAACACGACGTCGGCGGTGCGCGCCGCGAGTGCGCGGCCCGGCTCCGACGCACCCGCCTGGAACACGACAGGCCGTCCCTGCGGACTCCGACCCGTCGTCAGCGGTCCTCGCACGCGGAAGTGCTCGCCGTCGTGCTGCAGGAACCGCATCTTCTCGATGTCGAAGTAGGTGCCGGACTCCTTGTCGCGCACGATCGCGTCCGGGTCCCACGAGTCCCAGAGCCCGGTGACGACGTCGACGAACTCGCTCGCCCGCTCGTACCGGGCGGCGTGCTGCACGTGGGCGTCGAGTCCGAAGTTCTGGGCTTCGTCCTCGTTGAAGGACGTCACGAGGTTCCACCCCGCGCGGCCCTTGCTGATGTGGTCGAGGGTCGAGAACCGCCGCGCGAGGTTGTAGGGGTCGTTGAAGGTCGTGGTCGACGTCGCCGCGAGACCCAGGTGTGTGGTCCGCATCGCCAGGGCGGGCAGGAGCATCGTCGGGTCGAAGTGGATCGAGCGGGGGTTCGCGGCACCGTAGGTGTCGCCGGCCAGGATGTCGTTGCTGCGTCGGACTGCGGCCTGGTCCTCGAAGAACAGGGCGTCGAGCTTCGCCGCCTCGGCGAGTTCGGCGGCGCGGACGTAGTGGTCGATGCCGAGGTCGAGCTCGGGGACGGCGTCCGGCAGGCGCCAGGCGCCGAGGTGGTATCCGGGGAACAGGAACACTGCGAGGTGGATCGTGGTCACGGGGGTCCAATCGGAGGGGACGGCGGAGCAGGTGGGTGGGTGCGTCCGGCGGACGGCCGGGAGGCACGGAGCAGGGTGCGCGGATCGGCGCGGCTCGGCGAGACAGCGCGCTCCAGAGCACGTGGACCGCCCGGCGGATCGGCGCGCGGCGGTCAGACGGACGAACGGTCGGTCGGTCGGACGGACGTCAGTGTCCGTGCGCGATGGCGCCCCGGGGCCAGCAGCGGGACGCGGCGGTCGCGTGGTGTGCCGTCATCGTCGCCCCCCCCTGTCTCCCGTGCTCGTGTCGCGTTCTCTCACCGGCTCGAGCCGGTGGTGGACGACGCTACGGGCGCGGTGTTTCGGCATCGTTTCGATCGGGAAACACCGTCGAAACGATGCGCCGTTAGCGTCGCCGCATGTCTGCAGCAGCCCTCGCCCCGTTCCCGACCGAGCTCCGTGTCGGCGTCCCCGACTGGCTCCGCGACGCGCAGGCCGCTGCTCCGGAACACCTCGGCACCCGTGCGGAGCGGTTCGCGCTCGTGAACGCCCTCGCCGAACGGAACGTCGAGGAGGGCACCGGCGGTCCGTTCGCGGCGGCCGTCGTCGACGAGGACACCGGCGCGGTCGTCGCCCTCGGGGTGAACCTGGTGCTGCACACCAACCTGTCGTCGATGCACGCCGAGGTCGTCACCCTCGGACTCGCACAGGCTCGGACGGGGGTCTGGAACCTCGGCCGCGACGTCGGCCACCGGCGCGTGCTCGTCGTGAACGCCCAACCGTGCGTGATGTGCTTCGGTGCCCTGCTGTGGTCGGGGGTCTCCGCGCTGGAGTTCGCCGCCGACGGCGCCACGGTCGAGCGGATCACGGGCTTCGACGAGGGACCGGTGCCGGGGGACTGGCGCGAGCAGCTCGTTGCTCGGGGGATCGACGTGCACCAGGAGCACGGCACCGGTGCCGAGGCGGCGCTCGAGCGCTACCGCGACCTGGTCGAGTCGGGCGCCACCGCGCGCTACAACGGCAGCGGTGCCTGACCCGTCAGCGCAACACCCGCCGCGTCCGTCGCCACCACCACTTGACGTGCATCGACACGGTGAGGACGCCGGTCCGCTGCCATTCCCGGAACTCCGCGACGGTGGCTCCGTTGTCCCACGCGAAGAGCACGTCGTCGTCCGCGTCCACGTCGGGCGCATCCGGCAAGGGTCGCAAGATCGGCATCAGGTGGACTCCTCTTCCTCAGGGTGGACGTGATCGGCGGCGGTTCGCCTCCGGAGTGCACGAGTGGCGAGCCGTCGGTCCGCCTTCGACCACCACCGTACGGTCTCGAGTTCCCGGAGCACAGTTCTCGAAATGTCGTATGCACGGCCGCCTCGTGGCTTGGCGAGCGACCAGGTGAACCGCTTCCAGGCGTGATCTCGATCGGTCGTCCGCCGGCTCTGGAACGCCCCGAACCAGCTGACGACCGCCGCCACGATCGGCGCGCCGGCGGCGATGCACGCCGCGACCAGTGCTGTCTCCATGGGGCAAGCCTGCGGCAGTGGGCGCGACCCGACGCGACACGCGAGCCGACCTGTGGATGCCGGACCGCGCCTCCCGGCCTGTGCACGACAACGGGCGCACCCGGCGGACCCAGCAGCGGGGAGCAGACTGACGACGTGCCCAACCCACCCCGACTGAGCGACCTGTCCGGCTCGCAGGAGGCCGACACCGGCACCCTCCGGTCCCGCGGCCGCCGGTTCACCGAACTGCTGTCGATCGCGCGACGCCACCGCCTCGTCCCGTTCCGTCGCCTCGACTTCTCGCACGACCCGGCCACCTCCGACCTGCGCCGCAGCCAGGCCGAGCACCTGCGCCGTGCGCTGGAAGAGGCCGGTGGCGGGTTCGTGAAGATGGGCCAGCTGCTCTCCACCCGTGACGACCTGCTGCCGGAGGAGTGGACCGAGGGCCTCGCCCACCTGCAGCGCAACGTCACCGCCGCCCCCGCCGACCAGGTGCTCGCCCTGCTCGAACAGGAACTCGGCGCACCGGTCGACCAGGTGTTCGCGTCCTTCGACCCGGTGCCCGTCGCCGCGGCCTCGATCGCCCAGGTCCACCGCGCCCGCCTGCCCGACGGCACCGCGGTCGCGGTCAAGGTGCAGCGCCCCGGCATCGACGCCGCCGTCCGCCGTGACGTCGACATCGCGCTCCGCGTCGTCCGCTTCATGGCGCGCTGGTCGACCGAGGCCCGGCAGGTCGGCGTGCAGGACGTGGCGGCGCAGTACGCCGACGACCTGGTCCGCCAGGTCGACTTCGTGTCCGAGCTGCGGAACCTCACCGCCCTGCGTGCCGCACAGGCCCGCAGCGCCCGTCCGGACGAGGTCCGGTTCCCGGACCCGTACCCGGACCTGTCCGGGCGCCGCGTGCTCGTGATGGAGTTCCTGGAGGGCGACACGCTCAGCGCGATCCGCGCCGAGCGTGCGGACCGCGACCTCGACGGCCCGATGCGCGCGATCCTGCGCGCGTTCCTGCGCCAGGTCGTCTTCGACGGTCTGTACCACGCCGACCTGCACCCCGGGAACGTCCTGGTGCTGCCCGACGGGCGGCCCGCGTTGATCGACTTCGGATCGGTCGGGAGGCTCGACCCGACCCTCCGGGACACGGTCCAGGACCTGCTGGTCGCCTACCTGCAGGACGACACCTCGCGGATCGCGGATGCGGTCCTGCGGATGGCACCGGTGCGCGACGCGCACGACGAGCCCGACTTCCGTCGGGACATCGCGCGCTTCGTCGCGGACGAGCTCGGACCGGGCGCGCGCATCGGCGTCGAGACGGTCGACGACGCCGTCGAGGTGTTCGGGCGGTACCGGCTCAAGGCGCCGCCGGACTTCGTCGCGGCCGCGCGGGCGCTGGCGATCTTCGAGGGCACCCTCCGCACGCTCGCGCCGTCCTTCGACCTGCTCGAGGAGTCGCGCGGGCTCGCCCGTGAGCAGATCACCGACCAACTTCGCCCCGGCAAGCTGCGCGACCTGGCGGCGAAGGAGCTGATCGGCGTCGTCTCCGCGGCCCGACGGCTGCCGCGCCGGGTCGACCGGATCGGCGAGGCGATCGAGACGGGCAAGTTCACCGTCAACATCCGGCTCTTCGCGGACCGCCGCGACCGCGAGCTCGTGTCCGGCATGATCCGGCGCATCCTGCTCGTGCTGCTCGGCGCCGGTGCCGGCATCCTGGCGATCGTCTACCTGGCGCTGCCCGCCCGACCGGACGCGGCGATCTCGACCGCGGTGGCCGGGTCACTGCTCGGGGGAGCGGCCGTGGTGCTGCTCGGCTGGGCGGCGATCGACTCCTGGCGCGCCCGGCGCCGGCGCTGATGGCGACGAGCGGGCGTCCGCTACACTCATCCGGGGCCCAGCGCGGCCCGAAGACCTTTCACAACACGACCGAACGGGACACCGAAGACTCATGGCCAGTACCACTGACATCAAGAACGGCGCCGTTCTCATCATCGACGGACAGCTGTGGTCGGTCGTGGAGTTCCAGCACGTCAAGCCCGGCAAGGGTGGCGCGTTCGTCCGCACGAAGCTGAAGAACGTCGTCTCCGGCAAGGTCGTCGACCGCACCTTCAACGCCGGTGCGAAGATCGACACCGCCGTGGTCGACCGCCGCGACTACCAGTTCCTCTACGAGGACGGCGACTCGTACGTGTTCATGGACACCGACACCTACGACCAGATCCCGGTCTCGGCGACGGTCGTCGGCGACGCGAAGAACTACCTGCTCGAGTCCGCGATGGTCACCATCGCGATGAACGAGGGCAACCCGCTCTACGTCGAGCTTCCGACGTCGATCGTGACCGAGGTCGAGACCGAGCCGGGTCTGCAGGGCGACCGCTCCTCCGGTGGTACCAAGGACGCGACCATCGTCGCGACCGGCCACCGCATCCAGGTCCCGCTGTACCTCGAGAGCGGCACCACGGTGAAGATCGACACGCGCGACGGCAGCTTCCTCGGCCGCGTCAACTCCTAGGCGACGCTGTATGAGTGCTCGTTCGAAGGCTCGTAAGCGCGCCCTCGACATGCTGTACGTGGCCGAGGTGCGTGAGCTCCCGATCGCGGACGTCCTGGCCACCGAGACCGTCCGTCACCTGGACCAGCCCGAGCGCGCCTCGAGCTGGGACTACGCGCGGCAGATCGTGACGGGCGTCGACGAGGCCCGTCACGAGATCGACTCCGTCATCATCGACCACGCCCAGGGGTGGTCGATCGCCCGGATGCCGGTGCTCGACCGCTGCATCCTGCGGATGGCCGTCTGGGAGCTCCGGTTCAACCCGGAGGTGCCGGACGCCGTCGCGATCGCCGAGGCCGTCGAGCTCGCCCAGTCGCTCTCGACCGAGGACTCCGCGGGCTTCGTGAACGGTGTCCTCGGAGCCGTCGCCGGCGGTCGTGCACCGTCCGGTCGGACGGTCGCAGGGGACCAGGAGTCCCGCTAGGCTTGTGCACGTCAGCATCCTTTAATGCCGTCCAGTGAGGCGGGGAAGGGGGTCGACGTGGGTACCAGAACGGTCCTGCAGCAACCCGACATCACGCGCGCTCTGACGCGCATCGCACACGAGATCCTTGAGGCCAACCACGGCGGCTCGGACCTCGTCCTCCTGGGCATCCCGACCCGGGGCGCCGTGCTCGCCGAACGGCTGGGCCGCGTCCTGGCGGACATCGAGCCCGAGTGGCAGTCCGCGCGGGCGGGCATCGGATCCGAACGGGTCGGCACGCTCGACGTGACCATGCACCGGGACGACCTCGGGCACGGTATCGGTCGTGCCCCGCACCGCACGGTGATCCCCGCCGGCGGCATCGACGGCAAGGTCGTCGTGCTCGTCGACGACGTCCTGTACTCGGGCCGCACGGTCCGGGCAGCGCTCGACGCCCTGCAGGGGATCGGCCGGCCGCGCGCCGTCCGGCTCGCCGTGCTCGTCGACCGCGGCCACCGCGAGCTGCCGATCCGCGCGGACCACGTGGGCAAGAACCTGCCGACCGCCTCGGACGAGCGGGTCACCCTGCACCTGTCCGAGACCGACGGCGACGACACCGTGTTCATCGAGCAGGGGGTGGCGTGATGCGGCACCTGCTCTCCACCGCCGACCTGTCGCGCGACCAGGCCGTGCACATCCTCGACGTCGCCGAGGAGATGGCCGAGGTCAACACGCGCGAGGTCCGGAAGCTCCCGGCCCTGCGCGGCAAGACCGTCGTGAACCTGTTCTTCGAGGACTCGACACGCACGCGCATCTCGTTCGAGGCCGCGGCGAAGCGCCTGTCGGCCGACGTCATCAACTTCGCGGCCAAGGGCTCGAGCGTCTCCAAGGGTGAGTCCCTCAAGGACACCGTGCAGACCCTCGGCGCGATGGGCATCGACGGCATCGTCATGCGGCACGGCTCGTCCGGTGCGCCGCGCGTGCTGGCCGACGCCGACTGGATCGACGTCCCCGTGGTGAACGCCGGCGACGGCACGCACGAGCACCCGACGCAGGCGCTGCTCGACGCCTTCACCATGCGTCGTCGCCTGCACGGTGCCGGGTCGCGCGGCCAGGGCCTCGACGGCGTCCGGGTCCTGATCGTCGGCGACGTGCTGCACAGCCGCGTCGCCCGATCGAACGCGTGGCTGCTCCGGACCCTCGGCGCGAGCGTCACCTTCGCCGCACCGCCGACGCTCCTGCCCGCGACGACGACGCCGTTCGGAGCCGCGGTGCACCACGACCTCGACGCCGCCCTGGCCGAGGACCCGGACGTCGTCATGACGCTCCGGATCCAGCAGGAGCGGATGGACGACGCGTTCTTCCCGAACCCGCGCGAGTACACGCGGCACTGGGGCCTGACGGCTGCGCGGTTCGCGCGGCTGTCCGAGCGCACACTGATCATGCACCCCGGTCCGATGAACCGCGGGCTGGAGATCGCCGGCGTCGCTGCCGACGACCCCCGTTCCACCGTGGTCGAGCAGGTCGAGAACGGCGTCTCGGTCCGCATGGCGGTCCTCTACCTGGCCCTGACCGGCACCGAACCGAAGGAGTCCGCAGCATGACCGCTCACCTGATCCGCGGCGCGCAGCTGGTCGACGGCTCGCGCGCCGACATCCGACTGCAGGACGGCCGCATCACGGCGATCGGCTCCGGCGTGGACGCGAGCGGTGCAACGGTCGTCGACGCCGACGGGCTCATCGCCCTGCCGGGTCTCGTCGACCTGCACACCCACCTGCGCGAGCCCGGTCACGAGGAATCCGAGACGGTCCTCACCGGCTCGCGCGCCGCGGCGGCCGGAGGCTTCACCGCCGTCAACGCGATGGCGAACTCGAGCCCGGTCGCCGACACCGCCGGGGTCGTCGAGCAGGTGCAGGCACTCGGCGACGACGCCGGCTACGTCACGGTCCGCCCGATCGGCGCGGTGTCGCAGGGGCTGCAGGGCACGCACCTGTCCGAGATCGGTGCCATGGCGACGAGCAGGGCGAAGGTCCGGGTCTTCTCGGACGACGGCTCCTGCGTGGCCGACCCGCTCCTCATGCGCCGCGCACTCGAGTACATCAAGGGCTTCGGCGGGGTGCTCGCGCAGCACGCGCAGGAGCCCCGCCTGACCATCGGTGCGCAGATGAACGAGGGCCGGCTGTCGTCGGAGCTCGGGCTCGCGGGCTGGCCGGCCGTGGCGGAAGAGGCGATCATCGCCCGCGACGTCCTGCTCGCCGACCACGTCGGGGCTCGGTTGCACGTCTGCCACGTCTCGACCGCCGGCAGCGTCGAGGTGATCCGCTGGGCGAAGTCCCGCGGCATCGACGTCACCGCCGAGGTCACCCCGCACCACCTCGTGCTCACCGAGGACCTCATCGCCGGGCACGACGGCGCCCCCGGGTACGACGCCCGCTACAAGGTGAACCCGCCGCTCCGGGCACGCGAGGACGTCGACGCCCTGCGCGCCGCCCTGGCCGACGGCACCATCGACATCGTCGCGACCGACCACGCACCGCACACCGCCGAGGCGAAGTGCTGCGAGTGGCCGGCGGCGGCGAACGGCATGGTCGGCCTCGAGTCGGCGCTGAGCGTCGTGCAGTCCGCCGTCGTCGTGTCGGGGCAGCTCGACTGGGCCGACGTCGCCCGGGTCCTGTCCGAGGCGCCCGCGCGCATCGGCCAGGTCGAGGGCCACGGTCAGCGCATCGCCGAGGGCGCGCCCGCCGAGATCACGCTCTACGACCCGACGGCCAGCCGCGAGTTCGCGGTCGCCGACCTCGCCGGGCAGTCGCAGAACTCGCCGTACCTCGGCATGACGCTGCCCGGCCGGGTCGTCGCCACGTTCCACCTGGGCGCGCCGACGGTGCTCGACGGCCGTCTCGTCGACGCCGACACCGTCGCCGCGCACGCCGCGGCACTCCGGACGGGGGCGCGCGCATGAGCGGCGACGCCGCGCGCTGGTTGCTCGGCGGGGTGATCCTGCTCGCGGTGGCCGCGCTGTTCGTCGCCATGGCGCGCACCTGGCGGACGCGGACCAGGAAGCAGGCGGAATCCGTGCCTCCCGTCCCCGTCCCGACCACGATCGGACCGGAAGTCGGGGCCTGGGACGGTTTCTCCGTCGCGACGACCCGTGCCGACCAGCCGCTGGAACGCATCACCGCCGGCGGACTCGGCTTCCGCGGCCGCGGCGGCGTGCGCGTCCACCAGACCGGTGTGGTCCTGCGACTCGCCGGCGCGGACGACCGCTGGGTCGCACGCGCTGCGGTCCGCGGGGCCGACCGCTCGACGTGGGCGATCGACCGGGTGGTCGAGCCCGGGGGACTGGTCCGTCTGCGATGGACGGCGACCGGCGCCGCAGGTGCGACGGACCTCGACACGTACTTCCGGTTCCCGGAGGACGACGCAGCAGCGCTGCTCGCCCTGCAGGGACTGACCGAGACCGGGCCGCAGGCGACTGCGGCCGATGCCCCGCGAACCGCGGGCGAAGGGAAGAAAGCATGACACGCGAACGGGCCGTCCTGGTCCTCGAAGACGGCACCCGGTACGACGGCTGGGCCTACGGCGCCCGCGGGCGCACGCTCGGCGAGGTGGTCTTCGCGACCGGCATGACCGGCTACCAGGAGACGCTGACCGATCCGTCCTACGCCGGCCAGATCGTGGTGCAGACCGCGCCGCACATCGGCAACACCGGCGTCAACGACGAGGACCCGGAGTCCCGTCGCATCTGGGTCGCCGGGTACGTGGTGCGCGACCCCAGTCGCGTGGTGTCGAACCACCGCGCGAACGCGTCGCTCGACGACCACCTGGTGCGCGACGGCATCGTCGGGATCTCCGGCATCGACACCCGGTCCCTCACGCGCCGGATCCGCGACGCCGGCGCCATGAAGGGCGGCGTCTTCAGCGGTGCCGACGCGCAGCAGTCCGAGTCGGAGCAGCTGGACGCCGTCCGGTCGCAGGCCACGATGGCCGGCGCGAGCTTCTCGGCGATCGTGTCCACCCCGGAGACCTACGTCGTGCCGGCCGAGGGCGAGCAGATCGGCCGACTGGCCGTCCTCGACCTGGGCGTGAAGGCGTCGACCACCCGCTACCTCGCCCAGCGCGGCTTCGAGGTGCACGTCGTGCCGCAGGACATCTCCGCTGCGGCGCTCGAGGAGCTCGCACCGGACGCCCTGTTCTACTCGAACGGCCCCGGCGACCCCGCCGCGTCGGACGCCCAGGTCGAACTGCTGCAGGGCAGCCTGCGGACCGGTCGCCCGTTCTTCGGCATCTGCTTCGGCAACCAGCTGCTCGGCCGCGCGCTCGGCTTCGGCACCTACAAGTTGCCCTTCGGTCACCGCGGCATCAACCAGCCGGTGCTCGACACCACCACGGGCAAGGTCGAGATCACGAGCCAGAACCACGGCTTCGCGGTCGACGCTCCTCTGGGGCAGGTCCTCGAGTCGCCGGCCGGGTTCGGCCGCGTCGAGGTCTCGCACTACTCACTGAACGACGACGTGGTCGAGGGCCTGCGGGCGCTCGACGTGCCCGCGTTCAGCGTGCAGTACCACCCCGAGGCCGCCGCTGGTCCGCACGACAGCATGTACCTCTTCGACCGGTTCGCGGACCTGGTGCGCGCGCGACGTGACGGGGAGCCGCTCGACGCGGCCACCGCCGACGCGACCACTCCCGCAGCAGACATCACCAAGGAAGCGAACTGATGCCCAAGCGCGCAGACATCAACTCCGTCCTCGTCATCGGTTCCGGCCCGATCGTCATCGGTCAGGCCGCCGAGTTCGACTACTCCGGCACCCAGGCGTGTCGTGTCCTCCGTGCCGAGGGCGTCCGGGTCATCCTCGTCAACCCGAACCCGGCGACGATCATGACCGACCCCGACTTCGCCGACGCGACCTACATCGAGCCGATCACGAACGCGTGCCTCGAGGAGATCATCCGCATCGAGAAGCCGGACGCCGTCCTGCCGACGCTGGGCGGCCAGACCGCCCTGAACGCGGCGATCGCGCTCGACGAGGCCGGCATCCTCGAGAAGCACGGTGTCGAGCTCATCGGCGCCAAGGTGGACGCCATCCAGCGCGGCGAGGACCGCCAGCTCTTCAAGGAGCTCGTGCTCGAGTCCGGCGCCGACGTGGCCCGGAGCCACATCGCCCACACGCTGGAAGAGGCGAAGGAGTTCGCGAAGGACCTCGGCTACCCGCTCGTCGTCCGCCCGTCCTTCACCATGGGTGGTCTCGGTTCGGGCTTCGCGTACGACGAAGCCGAGCTCGTCCGTTTCGTCGGCGACGGGCTGCAGTCCAGCCCGACGACCGAGGTCCTGCTCGAGGAATCGATCCTCGGCTGGAAGGAGTACGAGCTCGAGCTGATGCGCGACAACTACGACAACACCGTCGTCATCTGCTCCATCGAGAACGTCGACCCGGTCGGCGTGCACACCGGCGACTCGATCACCGTCGCCCCGGCGCTCACGCTCACCGACCGCGAGTACCAGAACATGCGCAACATCGGGATCGACATCATCCGTCGCGTCGGTGTCGACACCGGTGGTTGCAACATCCAGTTCGCCGTCGACCCGTCGAACGGCCGCCTGATCGTCATCGAGATGAACCCGCGCGTCTCCCGTTCGTCGGCCCTGGCGTCGAAGGCCACCGGCTTCCCGATCGCGAAGATCGCCGCGAAGCTCGCCATCGGGTACCGCCTGGACGAGATCCAGAACGACATCACGAAGGTGACTCCGGCCAGCTTCGAGCCGACGCTCGACTACGTGGTCGTGAAGACCCCGCGCTTCGCGTTCGAGAAGTTCCCCGCGGCGGACGCCACGCTCACCACGACGATGAAGAGCGTCGGCGAGGCGATGGCCATCGGCCGCAACTACGCGACGGCGCTGCAGAAGTCGCTGCGCTCGCTCGAGAAGCGCGGCTCGAGCTTCCACTGGGACACCCCGGCGGCGGAGCTCGACAAGGACGCCCTGCTCGCGAAGTCGTCCATCCCCACCGACGGCCGGATCGTCACGGTGCAGCAGGCCCTGGTCGCCGGCGCCACCGCCGCCGAGGTCTTCGACGCCACGAAGATCGACCCCTGGTTCATCGACCAGATCGTGCTCATCAACGAGGTCGCCGCCGAGGTCGCGGCCGCGGACGAGCTCGACGCGGACACCATCCGCTGGGCCAAGGAGCACGGCTTCAGCGACACCCAGATCGCGGCGCTGCGCAGCACCCCGGAGCGCCCGGTCAGCGAGCAGCAGGTCCGCGACGACCGGCACGCCCTCGGCATCCGCCCCGTCTTCAAGACCGTCGACACCTGCGCCGGGGAGTTCCCGGCCCTGACGCCGTACCACTACTCGTCGTACGACGCCGAGACCGAGGTGGTCGCGAGCGACCGCAAGAAGGTCGTCATCCTGGGCTCCGGCCCGAACCGAATCGGCCAGGGCGTCGAGTTCGACTACTCCTGCGTGCACGCGTCCTTCGCGCTGAGCGACGCCGGGTTCGAGACGATCATGATCAACTGCAACCCCGAGACGGTCTCCACCGACTACGACACCTCGGACCGCCTGTACTTCGAGCCGCTCACGGCCGAGGACGTCCTCGAGGTCATCGAGGCCGAGGCAGCGTCGGGCGAGCTCGTCGGCGTCGTCGTGCAGCTCGGCGGGCAGACCGCCCTGGGCCTGGCGAAGCCGCTCGAGGCGGCGGGGATCCCGATCCTCGGCACGAGCCCGACGGCGATCGACTCCGCCGAGGAGCGCGGCCAGTTCTCCGCCATCCTCGACGCCGCGGGGCTGCTCGCGCCGCGCAACGGCACCGCCCACGACCTGGCGAGCGCGACCGCCGTGGCCGAGGAGATCGGCTACCCGGTGCTCGTCCGCCCGTCCTTCGTGCTCGGCGGCCGCGGCATGGAGATCCTGTACGACTCCCCGTCGCTCGCCGACTACTTCGACCGGATGGCCGACCAGGCGATCATCGGCCCGGAGCTCCCGCTGCTCGTCGACCGGTTCCTGGACGACGCGGTGGAGATCGACGTCGACGCGCTCTTCGACGGTGAACGGCTCTACATCGGCGGCATCATGGAGCACCTGGAAGAGGCCGGCATCCACTCCGGTGACTCCGCCTGCACCCTGCCCCCGGTCGGCCTCGGCCGTGCCGAGATCCAGGGCGTCGTCGACGCGACCGAGAAGATCGCCCGCGGCATCGGCGTGCAGGGGCTGCTCAACGTCCAGTTCGCCATCGGCGCCGGCGTGCTCTACGTCCTCGAGGCGAACCCGCGCGCCAGCCGCACGGTCCCGTTCGTCTCGAAGGCGCTCGGCATCGCGCTGGCCAAGGCCGCGTCCCGCATCATGACCGGCACCAGCGTCGACGAGCTCGTCGCCGAGGGCATGCTGCCGGCACGCGACGGGGCGTTCGTCCCGATGGAGGCGCCGGTCGCCGTCAAGGAGGCCGTCCTGCCCTTCCGCCGCTTCCGCACCCGCGAGGGCCAGGTCGTCGACTCGGTCCTCAGCCCCGAGATGCGCTCCACCGGCGAGGTCATGGGCATCGACCGCGACTTCCCGCGGGCGTTCCTCAAGTCGCAGGACGCCGCGTACGGCGGCCTGCCGACCAGCGGCACGGTCTTCGTGAGCGTCGCGGACACCGACAAGCGCGCCATCGTGCTGCCGGTGCACCGCCTGCAGCAGCTCGGCTTCACGGTCATCGCGACCGAGGGCACGGCGGAGATCCTCCGCCGCAACGGCATCGAGGTCGGCATCGTCGGCAAGTACAGCCAGGGCGGCGAGAGCGTCGTCGACCTGCTGACGCGCAACGAGGTCGACATCGTCATCAACACGCCGTCCGGTGCCGCCGGTCGTGCGGACGGGTACGAGATCCGTGCGGCCACGGTCGCAGCGGACAAGCCGCTGTTCACGACGATCGCGCAGATCGGTGCGGCGGTCGCGGCGATCGAGACGATCGGCACGCCACTCAACGTCCGGAGCCTGCAGGACTACGCGCGGGAGCGCGCCACCTGGTGAGCGAGGGGCACACGGGAGGCCCGGCCTCCTTCGGCGATCGGCTCGCGTCCGCGATGCGCGAGCGTTCACCGCTCTGCGTCGGCATCGACCCCCACGCCACCACCCTGGCGGCGTGGGGGCTCGGCCGCGACGAGCAGGGCCTGACCGCCTTCGGTGCGGCCCTGGTCGACGCGGCCGCCGGCCGCGCGGCGATCGTGAAGCCGCAGATCGCCTTCTTCGAGGCGGCGGGGGTTGCGGGCTACCGCGCGCTCGACGCGACGATCCGTCGGGCACGTGATGCGGGCCTCCTGGTCGTCGCCGACGTGAAGCGGGGCGACATCGGGTCGACCGGTGACGACTACGCGCTCGCGTGGCTCGACCGTGACGGGCCGTTCGCGGCCGACGCGATGACGGTGTCGCCGTACCTGGGCTACGGCTCGCTCAGCGGGACGGTCGACGTCGCTCGACGGAACGGTGCCGGGGTCTTCGTGCTCGCCGCGACGAGCAACCCTGAGGCGCGGGTGCTGCAGACCGCGGTCCTGGCGGAGGGCCCGCGTGCCGGGCGGTCCGTGGCTGCCGGTATCGTCTTGGACGTGGCAGACGACAACCGGGCCGCGGGCGACCAGGCCCTCGGCGACGTCGGGCTCGTGCTCGGCGCGACCCTTCACCTCGACGACTTCGGCATCGACGCGGACGCCATCGGCACCGCGCCGGTCCTGGCCCCGGGCTTCGGTGCCCAGGGCGCCCGGATCGAGGACCTCCGTGCGCTGTACGGTGCGCGCGCCGAACAGGTGCTCGTGAGCGAGTCGCGCGGGCTGCTGACCGACGGTCCGGACGGCGTCGCGGCACTCGTGTCCGACCGCGCCGACCGGATCCGCGCCGCCCTCGGGGCCGCAGCATGACCGCCGACGGCGACCGCGCCGACGGCACCGACCTGCCGGCCCACCGCACGCCACCGCAGGTCGACCGCGTCGCGGCGGCCCAGGCAGCGGTCGCCGCGCGACGCGCCCGGGCTGCGGTCAAGTCTGCGATCGCGTCGGGGGAGCGCTCGGCGCTCGAGGTCGCACGGTCTGCATGGGATGACGCCCTCGTCGACACGACCTCGGCGGAGCGCTCGCTCCGGGTGCGCGACCTGCTCGTCAGCCTGTCCGGCATCGGTCCGGCACGTGCCGAGTCGATCATGGGCACGCTGCGCATCGCGCCGTCGAAGCGCCTCGGGGGCCTCGGCACCCGGCAGCGCACGGCCCTGGCCGACTGGCTCGCCGCCCGCGGTCGCAAGCGCGGTGCCTCGAAGCTCGTCGTCCTCGCCGGGCCGACGGCGGTCGGCAAGGGCACGGTGAGCGCGTACATCCGCGAGCAGTACCCGGACGTGAACCTCAGCGTCTCCGCCACCACCCGGAAGCCCCGCCCGGGCGAGGTCGACGGCGTGCACTACTACTTCGTCGACGACGCTGAGTTCGACCGGATGATCCGCGAGCGCGAACTGCTCGAGTGGGCCACGGTGCACAACTCGTACCGATACGGCACCCCGCGGCCGCCGATCGACCGAGCGCTCGACGCCGGCGAGCGGGTCATGCTCGAGATCGACCTGCAGGGTGCTCGCCAGGTCCGTGACGCCATGCCCGAGGCCGTGCTCGTGTTCCTGCTGCCCCCGACGTGGGAAGAGCTGGTGCGTCGACTCATCGGCCGCGGCACCGAGTCGCCCGAGGAACAGGCGCGTCGACTCGACACCGCGAAGGTCGAACTGGCCGCCCAGGACGAGTTCGACGTCCGCATCGTGAACTCCGATGTCGGCACCGCGGCACGGCAGGTCGTAGACTTGTTCTCTGCGCCCTGACGGGTGCACCGACGACGAGGAGACTCCATGGCCAACCCCCAGGGCATCATCGACCCGCCCATCGACGACCTGCTCAGCAAGGTCGAGTCGAAGTACGCGCTCGTCATCTTCGCTTCCAAGCGTGCGCGTCAGATCAACGACTACTACGCCGACCTGCACGAGGGCTCGCTCTTCGACAACGTCGGCCCGCTCGTCGACTCGACGATCGACGACAAGCCGCTGTCCGTGGCTCTCCACGAGATCAACGAGGACAAGCTCACCGTCACCAAGCAGCAGCAGCCCTCCGACTGATCCCGGTGACTGCAGCTACTCTGCGCCTCTTCACGTCCGAGTCGGTGACCGAGGGGCACCCCGACAAGATCTGCGACCAGATCTCGGACAGCATCCTCGACGCACTGCTCACGGTGGACCCGCACGCTCGGGTCGCCGTCGAGACGATGGTGACGACCGGGCTCGTGCACGTCGCGGGCGAGGTCACGACCTCGGGCTACGTCGAGATCCCCAAGCTCGTCCGTGACGTCATCACGGGCATCGGCTACAACTCGTCGGACGTCTCCTTCGACGGCGCCACGTGCGGCGTCGAGGTGTCGATCGGTGCGCAGTCGCCGGACATCGCGCAGGGCGTCGACGAGTCGCTCGACTCCCGCACCGGCGCGGTCGACCCGCTCGACCGTCAGGGTGCCGGCGACCAGGGCATCATGTTCGGCTTCGCGACGAACGAGACCCCCGAGTACATGCCGGTCGCGATCTGGCTGGCGCACCGCCTGGCCGAGCGTCTGGCCGCCGTGCGCAAGTCCGGCGAGCTGGCGTTCCTGCGCCCGGACGGCAAGACGCAGGTCACCGTCGGCTACGACGGCGTCGTGCCGAAGACCGTCGAGACCGTCGTCCTGTCGACGCAGCACTCGCCGAGCGTCACGCTGGAGCAGCTCACCGCCGAGATCACCGAGCACGTGATCCGTCCGGTGCTCGACCTCGTCGACCTCGACTCCTCGCACGTCGACGTCATCGTCAACCCGACGGGTCGCTTCGAGATCGGTGGCCCCCAGGGCGACGCCGGACTCACCGGCCGCAAGGTCATCGTCGACACCTACGGCGGGGCCTCCCGTCACGGTGGGGGCGCGTTCAGCGGCAAGGACCCGTCCAAGGTCGACCGCTCGGCGGCGTACGCGCTGCGCTGGGTCGCGAAGAACGCGGTCGCCGCGGGCCTCGCCGACCGGCTCGAGGTGCAGGTCGCCTACGCGATCGGCCGCGCGAAGCCCGTCGGGCTCTACGTCGAGACCTTCGGCACCGGACACGTCGACGACGCCACGATCGAAGCCGCGATCCGCCAGGTCTTCGACCTGCGTCCGGCCGCGATCATCCGCGACCTCGACCTGCTCCGTCCGATCTACGCGCAGACCGCGACGTACGGACACTTCGGCCGCGAGCTCCCCGGGTTCACCTGGGAGCAGCTCGACCGCGTCGAGGAACTCCGCGCCGCCGCAGGGCTCGTCACCGCCGCCGTCTGAGGCACCGCGTGACCACCGTCGCGCGCGTCGTCCTCGACTCGCCGCTCCCGCAGTTGGACCGTCTGTTCGACTACCGGGTGCCGGCCGAGCTCGAGGACGACTGCGTGCCGGGGGTCCGCGTGAAGGTCCCGCTCCGCACCGGGGCCCGGATGTCCGACGGCTACGTCGTCGAGATCGTCGACGAGGGCGACTACCCGGGTGAACTGAGCGCGATCGAGACCCTGGTGTCACCCGTCCCGGTGCTGGCGCCGGAGATCTGGAAGCTCGCCCGCGCCGTGGCCGACCGTGCCGCCGGTGTGGCGTCCGACGTCCTCCGTCTGGCCGTGCCGACCCGCCAGGTCCGCGCCGAGAAGGCCTGGCTCGCGCGGGACACCTCGTGGTCCCCGCCCCCGGTGTCCGCCCCGCCGGTGACCGGCTACACCCCGGGCATGCTCGAAGGCGTGATCGCCGAGCACGATCGCGCTGCGGTCGCCGCCGTTCCCCACCCGGTGGCGCTGGCCGGGCCCACCAGCGACGAGGGCGACGGCGACTCCGATCCGATCTGGGTGCCCGGCTGGGCGGCGACCCTCGCCCAGGCCGCCGCCCACACGCTGGCGAGCGAGCAGTCCGCCGTCATCGCCGTCCCCGACTTCCGCGACGTGATCGACCTCGAGCGCGCGCTGCTCGCGGTGCTGCCGCCGGAACGGGTCGTGCGCTTCGACGCCAAGCAGACGAACGGGCAGCGGGCCAAGGCACTGCTGCAGGCGCGGACCCACCCCGTCGTCGCGATCGGCAACCGCACGGCGGTGTACGCGCCGGCGACCGATCTCGGGCTCATCGCGATGTGGGACGACGGCGACGCCTCGTTCATCGAGCAGCGCGCGCCGTACGTGCACACGCGTGACGTCGCCCTCGTGCGGGCTGCGCAGTCGGGTGCCGCACTGCTGTTCCTCTCGCACGCCCGCAGCACCGACGTGCAACGGCTCGTCGAACTGCACTGGCTGCAGGACGTCACGCCGTTCCGGGTGAAGACCCCGAAGGTCATCCCCACCGTGCAGCAGACCTCGGCCGAGGGCTACGCCGCGCAAGCGCGCATCCCGAGCTCAGCCTGGCGCGCCGCGCGCGAGGCCAGCCAGCACGGCCCGGTGCTCGTGCAGGTCGCGAGCCCCGGGTTCGGCACCGGGCTCGTCTGCGCAGAGTGCGGTGAGCGGGCGCACTGCCGGATCTGCGGCGGTCCGCTTGGCAGCCCGCACCGCGGTGCCACGCCGCAGTGCCGGTTCTGCGGTGCCCTCGCCGTGGGGTTCCGCTGCCCGACGTGCGGCAACGGCACCGTGAAGCCCGTGGGACAGGGTGCCCAACGCACCGCCGACGAACTCGGGCGGGCGTTCCCCGGCACCCGGATCGTGGTGGCGGACGGCTCACGCCCGCTCGACGAGGTCCCTGCGCGGCCCTCCGTCGTCGTCGCGACCCGCGGTGCCGAGCCGAGCGTGCCCGGGGGCTACGCGTGCGTCCTGCTGCTCGACGGCGAGAAGATGCTCGCGCGCGAAGGGCTGCGCGTGCAGGAGGACGTGCTCCGGTTCTGGACGAACGCCGCCGCGAAGGGCGCTCCCGGGGCCGAGGCGTACCTGGTCGGCATCGGCGGCAAGCTCGCGACGGCGATGGCGCTCTGGCGGCTCGACGGTCCCGCGCACGACGAACTCACCGACCGGCGCGAGCTGCACTTCCCGCCGGCGGTCCGCGTGGCGACGATGACCGGCACCGACGAGGCCGTGACCGCCGCGGTCGAGGCCCTCGAGGGGGCGACCGCGGGCCCGGTGCTCGGCCCGGTCCCCGTCGAGGACGACGCCCTGCCGGGCACGGTCCGGGCGATCGTGCGGTTCCCGTACGCCCATGGTGCCGAGGTCGCGGCGACCCTGAAGGCCGAGGTGATCCGGCGGTCGTCGACCCGGCGGGTGCTCAAGGGTGGCAACCGGCGTAGGGCGGCACCGACGCTGCGGGTCCGGCTCGACGACGCCGAACCCTTCTCCGAGGTCTGACCCCGCCCAGCTCCGACGCAGAACGACACCCTCGGCGTCGTACGACGACGAGGGTGTCGTTCCGAGTCCGCGGCAGCAGCGTCAGGCCCGCACGGCCCGCCCACCGACGCGCGGGAACACCACGCCGAGCGCGACCATCCCGACCGCGAGCACGAGGTGCAGCCAGTTGTCCGCCCAGTTCAGCGGCACGAAGTTCGCGCCGAACGAGTGCCCCGCGGTGAACAGCCCGTAGACCCAGAGCACGAAGTAGACGACTCCGCCGAGCACCAGGTACATCCGCGAACCGGTGGCGTACCCCGCCGCGAGCACCCCGACGACCCCGAACAACAGGTGCACGACGTTGTGCAGCACCGACACCTGGAAGACCCCGAGCAGCATCGCCATCGACCCGTGGCCGGCACCTGCGAGCGAACCGGACGTCAGCCCGGGCACGAACCCGGCGATCCCGACGAGCAGGAACACGACGCCGACGAGCAGCGCGACCTTCTGGATGCTGGACCCTGCGAAGCGGTCGGTGGACGTGGTGACGTCGGACATGGGAACCCCTCTCGTGCTGTGCCGCAGACCGTACCCACCCGGCGCGGGCCCGGTTCGGGTCAGTCCACCGAGCGCGCGCGTGGGAGGATCGAACCCATGCGTCTCGTCGTCGCCGGCAGCCCCGCTGCGGCCGTTCCCACCCTCCGCCGCCTGGCGGCGTCCGACCACGAGATCGCCGCGGTCCTCACGCGTCCGCCGACACCGCAGGGCCGGAAGCGCGTCCTGACGCCGACACCGGTCGCGCAGGTCGCCGCGGAGCTCGGGCTGCCCGTCATCGAGGCGAACCGCGTCGACGACGACGTCACCGCGCGCATCGCCGCGCTCGACGTCGACCTCGGGGTCATCGTCGCCTACGGCGCGTTGCTCCGACGCCCCGCGCTCGACGCTCCGCGCCTCGGCTGGGTCAACCTGCACTTCTCCGACCTGCCGGCGTACCGCGGCGCCGCGCCGGTCCAGCGGGCCGTGATGGCGGGGGAGATCCGCACCGCCGCGTCGGTCTTCCAGCTCGTCGAGGCGCTCGACGCCGGCCCGGTGTTCGCGGCGGACCCGTTCGAGATCGACCCGGAGGCCACCGCCGGCGAGGTCCTCGCCGCCATGGCCGAGTCGGGTGCCGAGACCGTCGCCCGGGTGGTCGACCACATCGCCGCCGGCACGGCCGTCGCGACCGAGCAGACCGGTGAGCCGACGCTCGCACCGAAGCTGACCATCGACGACGGGCGCATCGACTTCGACGCTCCGGCTGCGGTCGTGCACGCCCGTCTGCGCGGGGTCACCCCCGAGCCCGGCGCGTACGCCCACCTCGGCGAGACCCGCGTGAAGCTGCTCCGCAGCAACCGCCTGACAGGAGGCCCCGCGGACCCCGCCCCGCACCTCGCGCCCGGTGCGCTGGCACTCCACGGCGGTCGGCTGCTGGTCGGGACCGGTGACACTCCGCTGGCGCTGCTCGAGGTGCAGCCGGCCGGCAAGAAGGCGATGGACGCCGCAGCCTGGGCCCGTGGCCTGGGCGAACTGGACGGGAAGGTCCTCGCATGAGCCAGCCGACGAACACCCGGGGCGCCCGCCGCGGTCCCCGCCCCGCGAACGCCCGTCGTGTCGCGTTCGACGTGCTCCGTGCCGTGCAGGTCGACGACGCGTACGCGAACCTGCTGCTGCCGACACGCATCCGTCGTGCCGGCCTCACCGCGCGCGACGCCGCGTTCGCCACCGAGCTCACCTACGGCTCGATCCGGATGCTCGGTCGCTACGACGTCATCATCGCGCTGGCGTCGGGTCGTCGGCCGGAGAACATCGAGGCCGACGTCCTCGACGTGATGCGGCTCGGCGCCCACCAGCTGCTCGCCATGCGCACCCCGACGCACGCCGCGGTCGACGCCACGGTCGAGCTCGCCCGCGAGGTCGGTGCCCGCCGTGCCACCGGCTTCGTGAACGCCGTGATGCGCAAGATCGCCGCGCGCACCGACGACGAGTGGGACGCGCAGATCACCGAGGGCCGTGGTGGCGACGCCCTGCTCGCCACGCGGTGGTCGCACCCGGTCTGGGTCGTCTCGGCACTGCGCGACGCCCTCGCCGCCGAACGCTCGCGCGACGAGCTCGCCGCCCTGCTCGCCGCCGACAACGCCGCGCCCCGGGTGCAGCTCGCGGCGCTGCCCGGGCTCGCCACCGACGAGGACATCGCCACCGCGACCGCGACCGCGGTGCCGGACGAAGACGCAGACGACGACGCCGACGCCGATGCCGCGTTCGCCGAGGCGACCGGCGCGGCGGACGTGCCGGCGGCCCTGGTGCCCGCCGACGACGAACCGGAGGCCGACGGCGCGACCGGCACCGTGCCTCCCGTCCGGACCGCCGACCCCGTGCCGGCCGCCGACGCCCTGCCGGTCTCGCCCGTCGGGATCCGCGGCATCTCCGGTGACCCCGCGCGCGTGCCGGGCGTCGCTGCCGGGCGCCTGCGCGTGCAGGACGAGGGCTCGCAGCTCGCCGCCCTCGCGCTGAGTCGGTCGTCCGCGGTGCGCGAGGGCGAGCGCTGGCTCGACATGTGCGCCGGCCCCGGCGGCAAGGCCGCGTTGCTCGCGGCCGAGGCGCAGCAGGGCGGCGCGACCCTCGTCGCGAACGAGCTCGTGCCGGCACGTGCCGGACTCGTGCGGAACGCCCTCGGGGTGTTCGGCGACCACGTCCGCGTCGTCGAGGGGGACGCCCGGCGCTACGGCCGCGACGGCACCGGGATGACCTTCGACCGCATCCTGCTCGACGCGCCGTGCACCGGCCTCGGCGCCCTGCGTCGGCGTCCGGAAGCACGCTGGCGGAAGACCCCCGAGGACGTCCAGGAGCTCGCGGCCCTGCAGACCGAGCTGCTCGACGCCGCGGTCCGGGTGCTCGCACCGGGTGGGACGCTCGCGTACGTCACGTGCTCGCCGCACCTGGCCGAGACGCGCGGGCAGGTCGACGCCCTGATGGGGCGGCACGGGGGAGTCCTCGAGCAGCTCGACACCGCGACGATCGTCCGGGGGGTCGCCGCGCGCGACCCGGAGATCGCGGACGGCAACACGGCGCAGCTCTGGCCGCACCGGGTCGGCACGGACGCGATGTTCATCGCGTTGTTCCGTCGCGTGGGCTGAGCGCGTCGCCCGGCGTTCAGGCCGCTCGCCGGTAGGCGCTGCCGTCGCAGGTGTGCACGGCCGAGTCGTCGAACAGCGCCCGCAGGTTGTACGCGGCACAGTCACGGAACGTGCCGATGCTGATCCACCGCGCCGACCGGCGGAGCTCGCCCTTCGTGGGACCGTCCGAGCCGATGCCGGCCCGGTGGACGGTCCAGGCGATGTCCTGCGCGTCGGCGTCGAGGTAGCGCATGACCGCCTCGTTGTCCGCGTGCTGGCCGCGGTAGTCCCGCGCGAGCGTCGACCGGACGACGCGGAGCACGGGGGCGAGCCGCTTGCCGGGAGGGGCGCTCAGCCCGCCGGCCTGGTACAGCAGGCGCCGGGTGCCGTTCCGGCGCATGGCGGGGACGAGGACGCGGACGAACTGCGTGTTGACGGGTCGCTCGCGTTGCGCGGCGACGTCCCCGAGCATCACGACGACGCCCGTCACGCCGTCGAGCAGTGCATCGAGGTCGAGGTCGTCGGTGACCGAGCCCTGCACGACCTGCAGGTCGTCGTGCTGGACGGCCAGCTTCGACGGCGTCCGTGCGACTGCTCGGACGCGGTGCCCGGCGTCGAGCGCGAGTCGGGTGAAGTGCTGGCCGGTCTGGCCGGTCGCGCCGAACACGAGGAGGGTCTGTTCCGAAGGCATGTCGTCAAACTAGGCGTTGCCTAGAAAATAGTCAATGCCTAGTTCGGGAGTAGGATGTCCTCATGACCGAGCGGCCCTTCCACCACGGGAACCTGCGGGCGGTGCTCCTCGACGAGGCCGTGGCGGTGCTGCGGGAGTCCGGGGTCGACGGACTCTCGCTCCGCGACCTCGCCCGCCGCGCCGGGGTCAGTCACGGCGCCCCCCGGAGCCACTTCGTCGATCGGCAGGCGCTCCTCGACGCCCTTGCCGAACTCGGCTTCGACCGGTTGACCGCTGCCGTGCGCCGGGCACTGTCGGGTGCCGACGGGCTGGAGGACCGGTTCCGCCGGGTCGCCCTGGCGTACGTGGACTTCGCGATCGACGACGCGGCGCTGATGGACCTCATGTTCCAGGCGAAGACGACCGGCCGGACAGGCCCCGTGCAGGCTGCCGCGGAGTCGCTGTTCGCGGTGCTCGAGGGTGCCGTGGGAACCGCGACGACGGAGGACGACGGTGCGGACGCCCGTCTCCTCTTCAAGCTCCTGTTCGCGGCGACCATGCAGGGGATCGCCACCCTGGTCGTCTCGCACCGGATCGACCGGGCGCAGGGCGAACGGCTCGTCGACGCCGCGCTCGAGACGATGCTCGGCTCGGAGCTCGGCAACCGGGTGGTCGGCGGGCGCTGACGTCGCCGCGGAGCGGCCCGGCAGGCTCGCGCCGGTAGGCTTGCCCGGTGACGATCCGCATCTCGCCGAGCATCCTGTCCGCCGACTTCGCGAACCTCGAGAGTGAACTCCACCGCATCGAGACCGCCGACCTGGTGCACGTCGACGTGATGGACAACCACTTCGTGCCGAACCTGACGCTCGGGCTGCCGATCGTCCAGCGCCTGCAGCAGGTCTCCCCGGTGCCGCTCGACGTGCACCTCATGATCACCGACGCCGACGTCAACGCACCGAAGTACGCCGAGACGGGTGCGTCGAGCGTGACGTTCCACTTCGAGGCCGCGGACGACCCCGTGGCCACGGCCGCCGCGATCCGCTCGAACGGGGCCCGTGCCGCCGTCGCGGTGAAGCCCGGCACCCCGATCACGCAGGTGCTGCACCACCTCGACGCCTACGACATGATCCTGCTCATGACCGTCGAGCCCGGCTTCGGCGGCCAGTCGTTCATGCCGTCCGTGATGCCGAAGCTCGCCGACGCCCGTGCGGCGGTCGACGCCTCGGGGCTCGACGTGTGGCTCGAGGTCGACGGTGGCATCTCGGTGGACACCGTGCCCGAGGCCGTGCGCAGCGGCGCCGACACGCTCGTCGCCGGGTCGGCCGTCTACGGCGGTGAGCCCGCCGCGCGGATCACGGACCTGCGCGAAGCGGCCGCGCGGGCGCGGGCATGAGCGCGACCCGTCCGGACGGTACGTCGGAAGCGTCAGCGGAGACCGGTAGCCTGGACCGCGTGAAGACGTTCGACGACCTGTTCCAGGAGCTCACCGAGAAGGCGCGCACGCGCCCCGAGGGCTCCGGCACCGTCGCCGAACTGGACGCCGGCGTGCACCAGATCGGCAAGAAGATCGTGGAAGAAGCGGCCGAGGTCTGGATGGCGGCCGAGTACGAGGGCGACGAGCGCACCTCGGAGGAGATCTCGCAGCTCGTGTACCACCTGCAGGTCCTCATGGTCGCGAAGGGGCTGTCCCCGGCGGACATCTGGCGACATCTGTAGGACGCGCTCGGGCCCGCCCGTGCACCGACCTCGATCTGCCACGACCCCGACCAGAAAGCAGACCCCCTGATGCTCCGCATCGCCGTGCCCAACAAGGGCTCCCTGTCCGAGACCGCGTCCGACATGCTGCGCGAGGCCGGGTACGCCGGACGCCGCGACCCGAAGGCGCTGCACCTGCTCGACGAGCGCAACGGCGTCGAGTTCTTCTTCCTCCGCCCGCGGGACATCGCGACCTACGTCGGCTCCGGCGCACTCGACGTCGGCATCACCGGCCGTGACCTGCTGCTCGACTCCGGTTCCGAGGCGCACGAGGTCGACGCGCTCGGCTTCGCCGACTCCACCTTCCGGTTCGCCGGCACGCCGGGCCGGTACAGCACGCTGCAGGACCTCGACGGCGTCCGGGTCGCGACGAGCTACCCGGGCCTGGTCGGCGACTTCCTCGCTCGCCACGGGGTGACGGCGACGCTCGTCAAGCTCGACGGGGCCGTCGAGAGCGCCGTGCGTCTCGGTGTCGCCGACGCCGTGGCCGACGTGGTCTCCACGGGCAGCACGCTGCGGCAGGCCGGCCTCGAGATCTTCGGTCCGGTCATCCTCGAGTCGACCGCACTGCTGGTGTCGACCGACGAGACGATCCCGGGCATCGACGTGCTCCGCCGTCGACTGCAGGGCGTGCTCGTCGCGCGCGGCTACGTCATGCTCGACTACGACATCCCCACCGCGCTGCTCGAGCAGGCGACCGCCGTCGCGTCCGGCATCGAGTCGCCGACGGTGTCGCCGCTGCACGGCCGCGACTGGTCCGCCGTGCGCGTGATGATCCCGCGCGACGACGCGAACCTGATCATGGACGCCCTGTACGACCTCGGGGCCCGCGCCATCCTCGTCAGCCCGATCCACGCGGCCCGGCTGTGACCGCGGCAGCCACGGCGCCGGGCGGCGTGGCCGTCCGCGTCATCCCGTGCCTCGACGTCAAGGGCGGCCGGGTCGTCAAGGGCGTGAACTTCCTCGACCTGCAGGACGCCGGTGACCCGGTCGAGCTCGCCGCGCGCTACTACGAGCAGGGTGCCGACGAGCTGACGTTCCTCGACGTCGGTGCCACGGTCGAGAACCGCGCCACGATGTACGACACGGTCACCCGCACCGCCGAGCAGGTGTTCATCCCGCTCACGGTGGGCGGCGGCGTCCGTTCCGTCGACGACGTGTCCCGCCTGCAGCAGTGCGGCGCGGACAAGATCGGCGTGAACAGCGCCGCGATCGCCCGGCCCGACCTCGTCGGCGAGATCGCCGACCGGTTCGGCGCGCAGGCCGTCGTGCTGTCGCTCGACGTCAAGCGCTCCGACCGGACCGCGTCCGGCTTCGTGGTCACCACGCACGGTGGCCGCACCGAGACCGACATCGACGCGATCGCCTGGGCGCGCGACGCCGTCGAGCGGGGTGCGGGGGAGCTGCTCGTCAACTCCATCGACGCGGACGGCACGAAGAACGGGTTCGACCTCGAACTCGTCGCCGCGGTGCGGTCGGTCGCGCGGGTCCCGGTCATCGCCTCGGGAGGCGCGGGTCGGGTCGAGCACTTCGCCCCCGCCGTCGACGCGGGTGCGGATGCCCTCCTCGCCGCGTCCGTCTTCCACCGTGGCGAGATGACGGTGGGCGACGTCAAGGCCGCGCTGCGCGCGACCGGCCACGCCGTCCGCTGAACCGCCGCCGCCCGCTGATCCGCCGCCGTAGGCTAGGAGTCTCATGACCGACAGCACCAGCACCGACACCGACGCGGTCCTCGACCGCGCACGTTTCGGTGCGGACGGGCTGCTCCCCGCCATCGTGCAGGAGGAGTCGTCGAAGGACGTCCTCATGCTCGGGTACATGGACCGGGAAGCGCTCCGCCGCACCCTCACCGAGGGGCGCGTGACCTTCTGGTCGCGGTCGCGGAACGAGTACTGGCGGAAGGGCGACACGTCGGGGCACGCGCAGTACGTGCGCGACGCGGCGTTCGACTGCGACGCCGACACCCTGCTCGTGACCGTGCAGCAGGTCGGGGCCGCATGCCACACCGGAGCGCACCGCTGCTTCGACGTCGATCCGCTCGCGCCCGTGACGGCGTCGGCGCCGACGGCCGCGACCGCGTCCGGGCCGACGGACGCGACCGCGTCTGCCCCGGCCGACACGGCAGTGGAGGCGACCCGATGACGACCGCGACGATCTCCGAAGCGCCGCACACGACCTCCCGGCCGGAATTCGACGCCCTGCTGAGCGACCACCGCGTCGTCCCGGTGGTGCGCGCGCTCTACGCCGACAGCGAGACGCCGGTGGGTGTCTACCGGAAGCTCGCCGACGGCCGGCCCGGGTCGTTCCTGCTGGAGTCCGCGGGCCAGGGCGGCCTCTGGTCGCGCTGGTCGTTCGTCGGTGTGCGCAGCTTCGGCGTCCTCACGCAGGAGGGCGACCGCGCCGCCTGGATCGACACCGGCATCGACGCCGAACGTGCGGTCGGCTCGCTCGACGGCGAACCGCTCGAGGTCCTGGCACGCCTGCACGAGCGCTGGGCCACCCCGCGGGTGCCCGGCTCCCCGCCGCTCGTCGGCGGGACGGTCGGGTTCATCGGGTGGGAGGCCGTGCGTCAGCTCGAGCACCTGCCGAACGTGCCGCCTGCCGACTTCGACGTGCCCGGACAGGCGCTGTCCTTCGTGTCCGAGCTGGTCGCGCTCGACCACCGCACGGGACTCGTCCTGCTCGTCGCGAGCGTGCTGAACGACGGCACCGACGACGCCGACACGCTCTGGTCCGACGCCCAGCGCCGCCTGGACCGCCTGCAGGCCGACCTCGTCCAGCCGAGCGTCGCGACCGTCGCCGAGGCGTTCGAGATCGCCGAGCCGACGCCGACGCACCGTTCCACGCCGGACGAGTACATGGCCGCGGTGGAGCGCTCGAAGGAGTTCATCCGCGACGGCGACGTGTTCCAGGTCGTGATCTCGCAGCGCTTCGACCACGAGGTGACCGCCGACCCGCTCGACGTGTACCGGGTCCTCCGGACGTTGAACCCGAGTCCGTACATGTACTTCCTGGCCCTGGCGGACACCGCCGACGAGCGGTACTGGATCGTCGGCGCCTCGCCCGAGGCCCTGGTGAAGGTGCAGTCCGGCCGCGCCATCACGCACCCGATCGCCGGGTCGCGTCCACGTGGTGCGACGCCGGAAGAGGACGTCCGCTTCGGTGACGACCTGCTCGATGACCCGAAGGAACGCGCCGAGCACCTGATGCTCGTCGACCTGGCTCGCAACGACCTGCAGAAGGTCTGCGAGCCCGGTACCGTCGCGGTCACCGAGTTCATGACGGTCGAGCGGTTCAGCCACATCATGCACCTGGTGTCGAGCGTCGAGGGTGCGGTGCGCCCGGGGATGTCCGCCATCGACGTGTTCCGGGCGACGTTCCCGGCCGGCACCCTGTCCGGTGCGCCGAAGCCCCGCGCGCTGGAGATCATCGACGAGCTCGAACCGGCGAAGCGCGGTGCCTACGCCGGGGTCGTCGGCTACTTCGACTTCGCCGGTGACGCGGACATCGCGATCGCGATCCGGACGGCCCTGATCAAGGACGGCGTGGCACGCGTGCAGGCCGGTGCCGGCCTGGTGGCGGACTCCGACCCCGCCACCGAGCACGAGGAGACCATCAACAAGGCGGCGGCACCCCTGCGGGCCGTCGCCACGGCGAACCGGATGCGCGAGGTGCGCTCGTGAAGCGCTCGCGCCCGATCGTCGTCGTCGCCGGACTGCTCGTCGCCGGCATCATCATGCTCGCGTGGACGCAGACCTGGTTCACCGTGGACCTGCACGCCGGTGCCGCCGTCACCTCGACGGTCGACGCCGACGGGGCCGCGGTCGTGCCGCAGTACACCGCCCTGGCGATCGCGAGCCTGGCCCTGTTCCTCGCGATGACGATCGCCGGCCGGGTGCTGCGCATCGTGCTCGCGTGCGTCGAGATCCTGCTCGGACTCGGCGTCGTGGTCAGCGGCATCACCGCACTCGGTGACCCGGTCGCCGCGGCGAAGGGCGCCGTCGGCGCGGTGGCCGGGGTCAGCGACCTGACAGCCGTGCGCCGCGTCGTGTCCGGCGTCGACGTGTCGCTCTGGCCGGCCGTCGGCATCGCCGGTGGCGTCCTCGCCGTCCTGCTCGGTGTCGTCGTCATCGTCGTGCAGCGTGCGTGGCCCGGTCCGAGCCGGAAGTACGGGGCAGCGACCGCCGGAGCCGCCGCCGACGCGCGTGCCGCAGCCCCGGTCGTGCGCGACGCCGTCGTGGACTGGGACGACCTCAGTGCTGGGGTCGACCCGACCGACGGCACGGTAGGATCGGATGGGCGTCGGTCGACCGACGACGCCGGAGCAGAACGAGGAGCACCGTGAGCAACACTGAGCCCGCAGAACTCGGCGAAGGCCACTCGCCGGCCGCCTGGACCGCCGTCGTGATCATGCTGATCGGATTCGCGGCAGGCACGCTGTTCTTCTGGTTCGACCAGCCGTGGGGCGTCTGGGTCTCCGCTGCCGTCGTCGTCATCGGTCTGGTCATCGGCGCGGTCATGGCGAAGGCCGGCTACGGCGTGAACGGCCCGAAGTACGTCGCCAAGCACCACGCCGAGTAGGACTCGCATGCCGAACGTGCTCGAGACCCTCGTCGCGGGCGCGCTCGAGGACGCCGCCGCCCGTCGCGTCGACCGCCCGTACTCGGACGTCGAACGCGACCTCGACCGGGTGGCGTCGCCGCTCGACGCCCTCGCGTTCCTCGCCCCGGGCGACCGGGTGAAGATCCTCGCCGAGGTCAAGCGCGCCAGCCCGTCCCGTGGCTCGATGGCCCCCATCGAGGACCCGGCCGCCCTCGCTGCCGACTACGAGCGCGGTGGCGCGTCGACGATCAGCGTCCTGACCGAGGGGCGCAAGTTCCTCGGCAGCCTCGCCGACCTCGAAGCCGTCAAGGCCCGCGTGGGCATCCCCGTGCTGCGCAAGGACTTCATCGCCGACCCGTACCAGGTCGTCGAGGCCCGGGCCGCCGGAGCCGACGTCGTGCTGCTCATCGTCGCCGCGCTCGAGCAGCAGCAGCTGGTCGAGCTCCACACGCTGGCCGAAGAACTCGGCATGCGCGTGCTGGTCGAGGCGCACTCCGCCGACGAGGTCTCCCGTGGCCTCGACGCCGGTGCGCGGATCCTCGGCGTCAACGCCCGCGACCTCACCGACTTCTCGCTCGACCGCGACCTGTTCGGATCGCTCGCCGACCGCATCCCCGACGGGGTCGTGCGTGTCGCCGAGTCCGCCGTCGCCGGTCCCGCCGACGTCGCCCACTACCGCGCAGCGGGTGCCGACGTCGTCCTGGTCGGGGAAGCGCTCGTCACGGGTGCCGACCCCGCCGCCACCCTCGCGTCGTTCATCGAGGCCGCCGACCGCGGCTGAACGTTCCACCCGTCCGACCACCGGCACCGCCGGTCGCGTCGGACTCGTCCCGGGAAGACCCATCGTGACCTCACTCCGCGACCTGCACGGCCCGTACTTCGGTGACTTCGGCGGACGCTTCGTCCCTGAGTCGCTCGTCCTCGCGCTCGACGAGCTCGAGGCCGCCTTCCGCACGGCCTGGGCGGACCCGGCCTTCCGTGCCGAGCTCGACGAGCTCCAGCGCGACTACACCGGCCGTCCGTCGATCATCACCGAGGTGCCGCGGTTCGCGAAGCACGCCGGTGGTGCCCGCGTGATCCTGAAGCGCGAGGACCTGAACCACACCGGGTCCCACAAGATCAACAACGTGCTCGGCCAGGCGCTCGTGGCCCGTCGGCTCGGCAAGACCCGCCTCATCGCGGAGACCGGTGCCGGCCAGCACGGTGTGGCCACGGCGACCGCTGCGGCGCTGTTCGGCATGGACTGCGTCGTGTACATGGGTGCCGTCGACACCGAGCGGCAGGCGCTCAACGTCGCCCGGATGCGCCTGCTCGGCGCCGAGGTGATCCCGGTCGAGACCGGGTCGCGCACGCTGAAGGACGCCATCAACGAGGCACTCCGCGACTGGGTGGCGAACGTGGACTCGACCCACTACCTGCTCGGCACGGTCGCCGGCCCGCACCCGTTCCCCGAGATGGTGCGCGAGTTCCACAAGGTGATCGGTGAAGAGGCCCGGCAGCAGGTCCTCGACCGCGTCGGGCGTCTCCCCGACGCCGTCGCCGCGTGCGTCGGTGGCGGCTCGAACGCGATGGGGATCTTCGAGGCGTTCCTCGACGACGAGTCCGTCGCGCTGCACGGCTTCGAGGCCGGTGGCGACGGCGTGGAGACCGGTCGGCACGCCGCAAGCATCACGCTCGGTCGCGAAGGCGTCCTGCAGGGCGCGAAGTCCTACCTGATGCAGGACGAGGACGGCCAGACCATCGAGAGCCACAGCATCTCCGCCGGGCTCGACTACCCGAGCGTCGGGCCGGAGCACGCGTACCTGGCGTCGATCGGTCGCGCGCAGTACGCGCCGATCACCGACACCGAGGCGATGGAGGCGTTCCGGCTGCTCAGCCAGACCGAGGGCATCATCCCGGCGATCGAGTCGTCGCACGCGCTCGCGGGTGCGATGAAGCTCGGCAAGGAGCTCGGCCCCGAGGCCGTCGTGCTCGTGAACCTGTCCGGCCGTGGCGACAAGGACGTGGCGTCCGCCAGTCGCTACTTCGGCATCCTCGACGAGAACGCGGTGCAGCTGTGACCACGAACCAGACCGTCGCCACGACGATCGACACCGCCAACGCCGAGCGTGCCGGGGCCGTCGTCGGCTACCTGCCCGCCGGGTACCCGGACGTGCAGACCAGCGTCGACGCTGCCGTCGCCCTCGCCGAGAACGGCGTGGACGTCATCGAGCTCGGCCTGCCGTACTCCGACCCCGTCATGGACGGCCCGGTCATCCAGCGTGCGGCCGAGGAGAGCCTGGCGAACGGCTTCCGGGTCGCGCAGGTCTTCGACGCCGTGCACCAGATCACCGAGCGCGCCGACGTGCCGGTGCTCGTGATGACGTACTGGAACCCGGTCCTCCGCTACGGCGTGGACCGCTTCGCCGACGACCTCGTCGCCGCCGGTGCCGCCGGGCTCATCACGCCCGACCTGATCCCGGACGAAGCCGCCGAGTGGATGGCCTCGTCGGAGCGGACCGGCCTGGACCGCGTGTTCCTCGCGGCACCGTCCTCGTCCGACGCCCGGATGCAGCAGGCGGTGCAGGCGAGCCGCGGGTTCGTCTACGCCGTCTCGACGATGGGCGTCACCGGAGCACGGGCAGGCGTCGACGTCGCTGCACGCACCGTGGTGTCGCGGCTCCGTGACGCCGGCGTCGCGCGCACCTGCGTGGGCCTCGGCATCTCGACGGCCGAGCAGGTCGCCGAGGTCCTGGAGTACGCCGACGGCGCGATCGTCGGCTCGGCGTTCGTCCGCGCACTGGCCGACCTCGGGGTGCAGGGGGTCGCCGACCGCGCGGCCGACCTCACCACCGGCGCCCGCCGCTCCTAGTCCAGTTCCTGGCGGGCCCACGACCCGCGCTACAGTGAGCGGGGCCGACGACACGTCGACACCGCGCCCCGTCAGTTCCGAAAGGCGACCGTTCCTCCATGCCCCTCCTGAGCATCCCGAGCCCGAGCACCGCCTGGCAGTACTTCGACCTGACCGCCTGGCTGCGCGACGTGTTCGGTTGGTCGCTGCCGCTCGACTTCCGCATCCACGCGTACGCGATCTGCATCCTCCTCGGGATCGTCGCCGCGGTCCTGCTCGCGAACCGCCGCCTCAACGCCCGCGGCGTCGAGCGCTGGATCATCATCGACATCGCGATCTGGGCGGTCCCCGCCGGCATCATCGGCGGTCGGCTCTTCCACGTGTTCACGCACGTGTCCGACTACTTCGGCCCCGGCATCGACCCGCTGTCCTTCCTGTACATCTGGGAGGGCGGGCTCGCGATCTTCGGCGCCCTGATCCTCGGGTCCGTCGGCGCCTGGATCGGCTGTCGCCAGGTCGGCCTGCGCTTCACGTCGTTCATCGATGCGGTGGTGCCCGGGGTGCTGCTCGCACAGGCGTTCGGTCGGCTCGGCAACTACTTCAACCACGAGCTCTTCGGCATGCCGACCAGCCTGCCGTGGGGCCTGCAGATCGAGTCGACGAACGCCGCGTTCCCGAAGGGCCTGCCCGAGGGCACGCTGTTCCACCCGACGTTCCTCTACGAGATCATCTGGAACGTCCTGGGCGTCGTCGTCATCCTGTTGCTCGACAAGAAGTTCCGGCTGCAGTGGGGCAAGGTCCTGTCGCTCTACCTGATCTGGTACGGCATCGGCCGCTCGGTGCTCGAGTCCATCCGCGTCGACACGAGCGAGACCTTCTTCGGTATCCGGACGAACGTGTGGATGTCGTTCGCGGCCATCCTGCTCGGGATCGTCATCTTCATCGTGCAGACCCGTCGACACACCGGCAAGGAGCCGAGCCCGTACCTGCCCGGTCGCGAGCCGCGTCCGAAGTCCGATGTAGACTCCGACGACACCTTCTCGGAGCACGAGGACGACGACGAACGCCTCGTCGCCCAGGGCTCCGGAGCGGTCACGACTCCCACTGACCGCGCTTAGGAGCACTCCTCCCCGCCACAAGCGGGGCACGGGCACCAGTCCCGCCCGTCTGGGCGGAACGCACCACCGGGCCACCGCTGTCCCTGTTCCACTTCCTCGTGAGGACGGTTCCCCCATGGCGCTCCAGCCACTCCAGCCCTCGGCACCGAAGTCCCTCGTGCCGCCGCACCGGCGGTTCTCGGCGGTCCCCGACGCCACCGGCATGTACGACCCGGCGAACGAGAAGGACGCCTGCGGTCTCGCGATGGTCGCGACGCTGCGCGGGACGCCCGGCCACGACATCGTCGACGCTGCACTCGGCGCCCTCCGCAACCTCGAGCACCGCGGTGCCGTCGGTTCGGACGCCGGCACGGGCGACGGCGCGGGCATCCTGTGCCAGGTGCCGGACGAGTTCCTGCGCACCGTGGTGCCGTTCGACCTGCCGGCGGCGGGGGAGTACGCGGTCGGCACGGCCTACCTGCCGACCGACGAGGGCGACCGGCACGCCGTCAAGGGCGCCGTCGAACGACTGGCGCGCGAAGAGGGCCTGAAGGTCCTCGGCTGGCGCGAGGTCCCGGTGCGCCCCGAGGTGCTCGGCACCCTGGCTCGTGCGGCCATGCCGGCGTTCGAGCAGCTGTTCGTCGCCTCGGTGCGCCACGACGTGCACGGCGCCTCGTGGAGCGGGATCGCCCTCGACCGCCAGACCTACCGGCTGCGCAAGCGCGCCGAGCACGCGAACGACCTGTACTTCATGTCGCTGTCGAGCCGCACCATGGTCTACAAGGGCATGGTCACGACGCTGCAGCTCGAGCCGTTCTACCCGGACCTCAGCGACGAGCGCTTCGCGTCGAAGCTCGCGATCGTGCACTCGCGCTACTCGACCAACACGTTCCCGTCGTGGCCGCTCGCCCAGCCCTTCCGGACGATCGCGCACAACGGTGAGATCAACACGGTGCGCGGCAACCGCAACTGGATGCGCGCACGCCAGTCGCAGCTCGAGAGCGAACTGCTCGGCGACGTGGCACCGCTGCTGCCGATCGTCAGCCCCGGTGCGAGCGACTCGGCGTCGTTCGACGAGGTGCTCGAGCTCCTCACCCTGACCGGCCGGACGCTGCCGCACGCGGTGTCGATGATGGTGCCGGAGGCCTGGGAGAACCAGATCGGGATGGACCCGGAGCTGCGGGCGTTCTACGAGTACCACTCGATGCTCATGGAGCCGTGGGACGGGCCCGCCGCCATCACCTTCACCGACGGTTCGCTCGTCGGCGCGACCCTCGACCGCAACGGGCTGCGTCCCGGGCGCTTCCTCGTCACCGACGACGGGCTCATCGTCATGGGGTCCGAGACCGGTGTCATCGACGTGCCCGCCGCGAAGGTCGTCCGCAAGGGCCGTCTGCGCCCCGGCCGGATGTTCCTGGTGGACACCGAGGCCGGCCGCATCATCGAGGACGACGAGGTCAAGCAGGGCCTGGCGGCCTCCGGCCCGTGGGGTGCGTGGCTCGACGAGGGCCGCATCAACCTGAACGACCTGCCCGACCGCGAGCACATCGTGCACACCCCGGCATCGGTCACCCGCCGCCAGCGTGCGTTCGGCTACACCGAGGAAGAAGTCCGTATCCTGCTCCGCCCGATGGCGCAGGTGGGCGCGGAGCCACTCGGAGCGATGGGGTCCGACACCCCGATCGCGGTGCTCTCGCAGCGCCCCCGGCTGCTGTTCGACTACTTCACACAGCAGTTCGCCCAGGTGACGAACCCGCCGCTCGACTCGATCCGCGAGCAGGTCATCACCTCGATGGGCATGGGCCTCGGTCCGGAGCGCAACCTGCTGTCGGCCGGTCCCGAGCACGCGAAGCAGATCACGCTCGACTTCCCGGTGATCGACAACGACCAGCTCGCCAAGGTGCAGCACTTCGAGACGGAGTCGGGTCGGCACCTGACCGTCACGATCAAGGGCCTGTACCGCGTCGACGCCGGCAAGAAGGCGATGCAGAAGCGCATCGCCGCCGTGTGCGACGAGGTCGACGCCGCCATCGAGTCGGGCAAGCAGTTCATCGTGTTGTCGGACCGCGACGGCAACGCCGAGCAGGCGCCCGTGCCGAGTCTGTTGCTGCTCGCTGCCGTGCACCACCACCTGATCCGCACCGAGCAGCGCATGAAGGTCGGCCTGATCGTCGAGGCCGGCGACGTGCGCGAGGTCCACCACGTGGCGTCCCTCATCGGGTACGGCGCGTCGGCGATCAACCCGTACCTCGCGATGGAGACCTGCGAGAACCTGGTCCGTGCTGGCATGATCACCGGGATCACCCCGGAACAGGCCGTCAAGAACGTGATCAAGGCGCTCGGCAAGGGCGTCCTGAAGATCATGTCGAAGATGGGCATCTCGACGGTGTCGAGCTACGCCGGCGCCCAGGCGTTCGAAGCCGTGGGGCTCAGCCAGGAGTTCGTCGACAAGTACTTCACCGGCACGTCGTCGATCCTCGGCGGGGTCGACATCGACGTCATCGCGAAGGAGAACGCCGAGCGGCACGCCCAGGCGTACCCGCAGGACGGCGCGGTCCTGTCGCACGAGCGGCTGCAGACCGGCGGCGAGTACCAGTGGCGTCGCGAAGGCCCCCCGCACCTGTTCAACCCGGACACCGTCTTCCGGCTGCAGCACGCCACCCGTGCCCGCCGCTACGACATCTTCCGTGAGTACTCGAGCGCCGTGGACGACCAGTCCGAGGAGCTCATGACGCTGCGCGGGCTGTTCCGCTTCAAGCACGGGGCGCGTAAGCCCGTCGCGCTCGACGAGGTCGAGTCGATCGAGTCGATCGTCAAGCGCTTCAACACCGGCGCGATGTCGTACGGCTCCATCTCGAAGGAAGCCCACGAGACGCTCGCGATCGCGATGAACCGCCTCGGTGGCCGCTCGAACACGGGCGAGGGCGGCGAGGACGTCGACCGGCTGCTCGACCCCGAGCGCCGCAGCGCGATCAAGCAGGTCGCCTCCGGGCGGTTCGGCGTGACGAGCATGTACCTCACCCACGCCACCGACATTCAGCTGAAGATGGCGCAGGGTGCGAAGCCCGGCGAGGGCGGCCAGCTGCCCCCGCAGAAGGTGTACCCGTGGGTCGCACGCACCCGGCACGCCACCGCCGGCGTCGGCCTCATCTCGCCGCCGCCGCACCACGACATCTACTCGATCGAGGACCTCAAGCAGCTGATCTTCGACGTGAAGCGCGCCAACCCGGCCGCCCGCGTCCACGTGAAGCTCGTGAGCCAGTCCGGCATCGGCGCGGTCGCGGCCGGCGTGACGAAGGCCCTGGCCGACGTCGTGCTCGTGTCCGGACACGACGGTGGCACGGGCGCGTCCCCGCTCAACTCGCTCAAGCACGCCGGCACCCCGTGGGAGATCGGCCTCGCCGAGACGCAGCAGACGCTCATGCTGAACGGCATGCGCGACCGCGTCGTCGTGCAGGTCGACGGTCAGATGAAGACCGGGCGCGACGTCGTCGTGGCAGCCCTGCTCGGCGCCGAGGAGTACGGCTTCGCCACCGCTCCGCTCGTCGTCGAGGGCTGCATCCTGATGCGCGTGTGCCACCTCGACACGTGTCCGGTGGGGGTCGCGACGCAGAACCCCGAGCTCCGCAAGCGCTTCTCCGGCAAGCCCGAGTTCGTCGTGAACTTCTTCGAGTTCATCGCGCAGGAAGTGCGCGAGCTCCTCGCCGAGCTCGGCTTCCGCACCCTCGACGAGGCGATCGGCCGGTCCGACGCCCTCGACGTCGACCGTGCCCTCGAGCACTGGAAGGCGTCAGGACTCGACCTCGAACCGGTCCTCGCAGGACCGCACTTCGAGGACGCCGAGCCGCGTCGCCACCAGCGTGAGCAGGACCACGAGCTCGAGCAGCACTTCGACGTGGGGCTGATCCAGCAGACCGCCGACGTGCTCGACCACGGCGGCTCGATCGCGCTCGACCTGCCCATCCGCAACACCGAACGCGCGGTCGGCACGATGCTCGGCCACGAGGTCACCAAGCGGCACGGCGAGCACGGGCTGCCCAGCGGCTCGATCGACGTCACGCTGCGCGGTTCCGCCGGGCAGTCGCTCGGCGCGTTCATGCCCGCCGGCATCACCCTGCGCCTCATCGGCGACAGCAACGACTACGTCGGCAAGGGCCTGTCCGGTGGCGAGATCATCGTGCGGCCGGACGCCGGCTCGGGCTTCGACCCGGCGGAGAACGTCATCGCCGGCAACGTGATCGGCTACGGCGCGACCCAGGGCAGCATGTTCATCCGCGGCATCGTGGGCGAGCGCTTCCTGGTGCGCAACTCGGGGGCGACCGCAGTGGTCGAGGGCGTGGGCGACCACGCGCTCGAGTACATGACTGGCGGGCTCGCGCTCATCCTGGGCGAGACCGGTCGGAACCTCGGCGCCGGCATGTCCGGTGGCACCGCGTACGTCCGTGGTCTGCGCGAGGAGCACGTCAACACCGATGCCCTCGCGACCGGTGAACTCCGACTCGAGGCGCTCGACAGCGCCGACGTCGAGATCGTCACCGACCTGCTCACCCGGCACGCCGAGGAGACCGGTTCGACGCTCGCGTCCGACCTGCTCGAGTCCGGCGACCTGGGCGACTTCGTCAAGGTGCTGCCGCGTGACTACGCGGCGGTGCTCGAGACCCGTCAGCGCGCCGTCGACGAGGGGCTCGACCCCGACGGCGACGTCGTGTGGAATCGAATCATGGAGGTGACCGGTGGCTGAGCGTCACGCACGTGTGGAACCGGCAGCGCCCAACACGACCACGGAGGTGACTGGTGGGTGACCCCAAGGGATTCCTCAAGGTCCAGGAACGCGAACTGCCGGCACGGCGCCCCGTGCCCGTCCGGCTCATGGACTGGAAAGAGGTCTACGAGCAGCAGGAGTCGGGTGCCCTCAAGCGCCAGGCCGGCCGCTGCATGGACTGCGGCGTGCCGTTCTGCCACCAGGGCTGCCCCCTCGGCAACCTGATCCCGGAGTGGAACGACCTGACCTGGCGCGGTGAGGGCCGTCAGGCGATCGAGCGGCTGCACGCGACGAACAACTTCCCGGAGTTCACGGGCCGGCTGTGCCCCGCTCCGTGCGAGTCCTCGTGTGTGCTCGGCATCAACCAGCCGCCCGTGACGATCAAGCAGGTCGAGGTCTCGATCATCGACGAGGCGTTCCAGAACGGTTGGGTCACCCCGCACCCGCCCGAGCGCCTGACGGGCAAGACCGTCGCCGTCGTGGGTTCCGGCCCCGCCGGGCTGGCCGCCGCGCAGCAGCTCACCCGCGCCGGGCACACCGTCGCCGTCTACGAGCGCGACGACCGCATCGGTGGGCTGCTCCGCTACGGGATCCCGGACTTCAAGATGGAGAAGCGCCAGATCGACGCGCGCCTGTCCCAGATGCAGGCCGAGGGCACCCGCTTCCGTGCAGGCGTCGATATCGGCCGCGACATCACCTGGGACGACCTGAAGTCGCGCTACGACGCGGTCGTCGTCGCCACCGGCGCCACGGTGCCGCGCGACCTGCCGATCCCGGGGCGCGACCTCGAGGGCGTGCACTTCGCGATGGACTACCTGGTCCAGCAGAACAAGGCGAACGCCGGCACCCGGGTCGACAACCAGCTGACCGCCGAGGGCAAGCACGTCGTCGTGATCGGCGGCGGTGACACCGGTGCGGACTGCATCGGCACCGCGCACCGGCAGGGCGCCCTGAGCGTGACGAACCTGGCGATCGGCAAGCAGCCGCCGCTGGAGCGTCCGTCCGAGCAGCCGTGGCCGATGTTCCCGACCGTCTTCGAGGTCACGAGCGCCCACGAAGAGGGCGGCGAGCGGCACTTCCTCGCCTCGACCGTCGAGTTCCTGGCGAACGAGGCCGGCGAGGTCCGGGCGCTCCGGGTCGCCGAGACCGAGTACCTCGACGGTCGTCGCGTGCCGAAGGCCGGCTCCGAGCGTGAGATCCCCGCAGACCTCGTCCTCGTCGCGATGGGCTTCACCGGTCCGGAATCCGACACGATCGAGCCGCAGCTCGGTCTGCCGACGACGGTGTCCGGTGCGCTCGACCGCCGTGCCGACTACACGACGAACGAGGCGGGCGTGTTCGTCGCCGGTGACGCCGGCCGCGGGCAGTCCCTGATCGTCTGGGCGATCGCCGAGGGCCGTGCCGCGGCGGCGAAGGTCGACGAGTACCTCGAGGGCTCGACGATCCTGCCGGCGCCGGTGAAGGCGACCGACCGAGCGATGTCCGTCTGAGATGACCGATCGCCGCATGACCAACCACCACCAGATGCTCACCCCCCGGTGAGCGAGGGGCCACCAGCACTCGATAAGGTGCTGGTGGCCTCGCTTCGTTCCGCGCGGCCCCACAGCGCGGAAACCAGAGCATCATCCACCACCACGAAGGAATCCATTGAGACGCGCAAAGATCGTTTCGACGCTCGGACCGGCAACGTCGGACTACGAGACCGTCAAGGAGATCATCGAAGCGGGCGTCGACGTCGCCCGACTCAACCTCAGCCACGGTGACTACAGCGTCCACGAGGCCAACTACGTGAACGTCCGTCGCGCTGCCGAGGAGCTCGGCAAGCCGGTCGCGATCCTCGTCGACCTGCAGGGTCCGAAGATCCGTCTGGCAAAGTTCGCCGACGGCCCGCACGACCTGGCGGTCGGCGACGTGTTCACGATCACGACCGAGGACGTCCCCGGCTCCAAGGAGATCTGCGGCACGACGTTCAAGGGCCTGCCCCAGGACGTCAAGCCCGGCGACCCGCTGCTCATCGACGACGGTCGGGTCCGCCTGCGCGTGCTCGACACCGACGGCGTCCGTGTCCGCACCGAGGTCGTCGTCGGCGGCACGGTGTCGAACAACAAGGGCATCAACCTGCCCGGCGTCGCAGTGAACGTCCCGGCGCTGAGCGAGAAGGACGAGGCCGACCTCCGCTGGGGCATCCGCCAGGGCGCCGACCTCATCGCGCTCTCGTTCGTCCGCAACGCCTCGGACGTCGTCCGCGCGCACGAGATCATGGACGAAGAGGGCAAGCGCCTCCCCGTCATCGCGAAGATCGAGAAGCCGCAGGCCGTCGACGCGCTCGAGGAGATCATCGACGCCTTCGACAGCATCATGGTCGCCCGCGGTGACCTCGGCGTCGAGCTCCCGCTCGAGGCCGTCCCGATCGTGCAGAAGCGCGCCGTCGAGCTCGCGCGCCGCATGGCGAAGCCGGTCATCGTCGCGACCCAGATGCTCGAGTCGATGATCTCGTCGCCGATCCCGACCCGCGCCGAGACCTCCGACGTCGCGAACGCCGTCCTCGACGGTGCGGACGCGGTCATGCTCTCGGGCGAGACCAGCGTCGGCGAGTACCCAGTGCAGACCGTCCGCACGATGGCCCGCATCGTCGAGTCGACCGAGGACCACGGCCTCGAGCGCATCGCGCCCCTCGGCACGAAGCCGCGCACCCTCGGCGGCGCGATCACCCTCGCCGCGGTCGAGATCGCGGAGTTCACCGAGGCCTCGTACCTCTGCGTGTTCACCGAGTCCGGCGACTCGGCGCGCCGTATGTCGCGTCTGCGCCACGGCCTGCCGATCATCGCCTTCACCCCGAACGAGGCCACGCGTCGCCGCATGGCGCTCACCTGGGGTGTCCGGTCCTTCCTGGTCGAGCGCAAGACCCACACCGACGAGCTCTTCTCGCAGGTGGACGACGTCCTGCTCGAGAACGGCCTGGCCGCCCCCGGCGACCGCGTCATCGTGACGGCCGGTTCGCCTCCCGGGATCGAGGGCTCGACGAACGACCTGCGCGTGCACCGGGTGGGCGACGCCCACGCCGAGGCCGCTCCGGCCTACGTGCGGGACTGATCCGCAGGATCCCGACGCCGACAGGGCGCGGACAGGAGGCACGGCGCACGAACACGCGTCGCTTCCGGTCCGCGCCCTGCCGCGTCTCCACGGCCCTGGTGGTGACCACCGGTGGGCCGCAGGCGGCAAGATGGCTGCTGTGAGCCTCCAGACCGAACAACCGGCGCCGCGCGCCGACGTCCGCCGCTGGCGCCGCTACCTGGCCGACGAACGCGCCGAGGGCGCGGTCTACCGCAACCTGGCCGCGCGGCGGTCCGGCGAGGAACGCGAGATCCTCGCCGCGCTGGCCGAGGCCGAGGGACGGCACGAGCAGCACTGGCTCGACCTGCTCGGTGACGACGTCGGACGTCCGCAGCGGGGCAGTCTGCGCACCCGGGTCCTCGCGACGCTGGCGAAGCGGTTCGGGTCGGTGTTCGTCCTCGCGTTGATGCAGCGCGCCGAGGACCGCTCGCCGTACGCCGACGACGACGACGCGACCGCGAGCATGGCCGCCGACGAGCGCATCCACGGCGAGGTGGTGCGCGGGCTCGCGAACCGCGGTCGGATGCGGTTGTCGGGCACGTTCCGCGCGGCGGTCTTCGGCGCCAACGACGGACTCGTGTCGAACCTGGCTCTCATCATCGGCATCAGCGCGTCGGGCGCCGACCGGCACTTCGTGCTGCTGAGCGGCATCGCGGGCCTGCTGGCCGGCGCCCTGTCGATGGGTGCGGGGGAGTACGTGTCGGTCCGGTCGCAGCGCGAGCTGCTCGAGGCGTCCGCACCGCACCCCGAGGCCGGCCGCGCCGTGGCGGACCTCGACGTCGACGCGAACGAGCTGGCCCTGGTGTACCGCGCCCGCGGGATGGCCGAGGCCGAGGCGACCGAGCACGCGGCGCAGGTGCTGTCCGGCATCGGTGAGCGACACCCGTCGACCGGTCCGGTCACCGTCACCGACGACCACGAGGCGGTGGGCAACGGTCTGAGCGCCGCGGTGTCGAGCTTCCTGTTCTTCGCGTCGGGCGCGATCATCCCGGTGCTGCCGTTCCTGTTCGGCATGCAGGGGTGGGCGGCCATCGCGGTCGCCGGCACGCTCGTCGGTCTCGCCCTGCTCGGCACCGGTGCGATCGTCGGCGTGCTGAGTGGAGCGTCGCCGGGCAAGCGGGCGTTCCGGCAGCTGGCGATCGGGATCGGCGCCGCCGTCGTGACCTACGCGCTCGGGCTGCTGTTCGGCACCGGTTCCGCCTGACGCCTACCGGCGGACGGCGGCTCGCGGCGGGAGCAGCAGCAGGGCTGCGGCACCGACGACGATGAGGGCGATGCCGGCGAAGACCATGAACACGGTGAGCGCGAGGCCGGGTGCGACGAGCACGACGACGCCGCCGAGGATCGACAGCACGCCGCTCACCAGCGTCGGCACCCGGGACGACCCGGGGTGGCCGACGAATCCGCCCACGATCGACACGATGCCCTCGATCACGAAGCCGACCCCGGCGAGCACGGCGTAGACGACCAGGGGGATCGCGGGGTCGAGCAGCGCGACGAGTCCGGCGACCGCGACGAGCGCACCGACGATCCCGGAGGTCCATCGCCACACCGTCGGCGTCCCGTGCCCGCGCGCCGCAGCCACGACCCGCAGGGCGCCGGCGACGACGAGGTACACGCCGAACAGCAGCGCCACGAGGACGAGCGACGGCCGGGGCCACACGATGGCGACGATCCCCAGGGCGATCGCGACGACCGCCGTGACGACGACGAACACCCGGAACGTGCGGACGGCACGAGAATCCACGGACACTCCTCCTGATCGGACCCGCTGGAGTCCCGAACGCTACCCGGCCGACGGCGAGCCTGTGCGGTCCTCGGATCCGAGCGGGCGTGAGCCCGTGCAACCGGATGCAACCCCCGCGGTCGTACGGTGCGAGCAGCACGCGAACCGTGCGTGCCCCGACAGCGTCGTCGAAAGGCCACCACCATGACCATCGCACCATCGCCCACCAGCTACGCCGCACCCGGCGAACCGGGCTCCCTCGTGCAGTACCGATCGCGGTACGACCACTTCATCGGCGGCGAGTACGTCCCGTCGGCGAGCGGCCAGTACTTCGAGAACCCCACCCCTGTCACCGGCAAGGTCTTCACCGAGGTCGCGCGCGGTGACTCCACCGACGTCGACCGTGCGGTGGCGGCTGGCTGGAAGGCGTTCCCGACCTGGGGGCGGACGAGCGCCGCCGAGCGCGCGGTCATCCTCAACAAGATCGCCGACCGCATGGAGGAGCACCTCGAGATGCTCGCCGTCGCCGAGACGTGGGAGAACGGCAAGCCGATCCGCGAGACCCTCGGCGCCGACATCCCGCTCGCGATCGACCACTTCCGCTACTTCGCCGGAGCGATCCGCGCGCAGGAGGGCTCGGCAGGCGAGATCGACCACGACACCGTGGCGTACCACTTCCACGAACCGCTGGGCGTCGTCGGACAGATCATCCCGTGGAACTTCCCGATCCTGATGGCCGTGTGGAAGCTCGCACCGGCCCTGGCCGCGGGCAACTGCGTCGTGCTGAAGCCCGCCGAGCAGACCCCGGCGTCGATCCACGTGCTCGTCGAGCTCATCCGCGACCTCCTGCCCGCCGGCGTGCTCAACGTCGTCAACGGCTTCGGCATCGAGGTCGGCGCACCACTCGCCCAGCACCCGGACATCCGGAAGATCGCGTTCACCGGCGAGACCACCACCGGTCGGCTGATCATGCAGTACGCCTCGCAGAGCCTCATCCCGGTGACGCTCGAGCTCGGCGGCAAGAGCCCGAACGTGTTCTTCCCCGACGTCGCCGCCGAGAAGGACTCCTTCTACGACAAGGCACTCGAGGGCTTCACCTTCTTCAACCTCAACCAGGGCGAGGTCTGCACGTGTCCGTCCCGGGCGCTCGTGGCGAAGGAGATCTACGACGGGTTCGTCGCCGACGGCCTCGACCGGGTGCGCGCCGTCAAGCAGGGCCACCCGCTCGACCTGTCCACGATGATCGGCGCCCAGGCGTCGAACGACCAGCTCGAGAAGATCCTGAGCTACATCGACATCGGCAAGCAGGAGGGCGCGAAGCTGCTGACGGGCGGGGAGCGCGCGGACCTCGGCGGGGAGCTCTCCGGCGGGTACTACGTCACGCCGACGGTGTTCGAGGGCGTCAACTCGATGCGGATCTTCCAGGAGGAGATCTTCGGTCCGGTCCTCGCGTTGACGTCCTTCAGCGGCTACGACGACGCGATCGCCACGGCCAACGACACCCTCTACGGACTCGGTGCCGGGGTGTGGAGTCGCGAGGCCACGACGCTGTACCGCGCCGGCCGCGACATCCAGGCCGGACGCGTGTGGTCGAACACGTACCACCAGTACCCGGCGGGAGCGGCGTTCGGTGGGTACAAGCAGTCCGGCATCGGGCGCGAGAACCACAAGATGATGCTCGACCACTACCAGCAGACGAAGAACCTGCTCGTGTCCTACGCCGACGGTCCGATGGGCTTCTTCTGATGCCCGACACCGCACGCGTGGCGGTCACGCCGGCGGCGGGGGAGCTCCTGCGCACCCTCGCCGCCCGGCACGGCCCGCTGATGTTCCACCAGTCGGGCGGCTGCTGCGACGGCTCGAGCCCGATGTGCTACCCCGTCGGCATGTTCCGGACGGGCTCCGGGGACGTCCTGCTCGGGGCACTCGAGGTCGACGGCATCGACCCCGTCGAGGTGTACATGTCGGTGTCGCAGTTCGAGTACTGGAAATTTACTCATCTCACGATCGACGTCGTCGACGGGCGGGGCGGCGGCTTCTCGGTCGAGAGCCCCGAGGGAAAGCGGTTCCTGACCCGGTCGCGGATGCTCGACGACGCCGAGCTGGCGGATCTCGGCCTGGTCCCGGTCGCGCACCGGACGTAGGCTGGCCGTACTCGTCGCGACGGTGCGGCGGGTGGGGTCGATCGGAGGACGCATGCGCGCACCCGACCGGCTCCGCCCGCTCGTCGCCGCGTCCTGGCGACGGTCTGCAGCGGTCGACCCGGACGGCGTGCCATCGCTCGCGCTCGGTGACGACGAACTCGACGCCGCCCGCCGGGACGGCCCCCTCGCCACCCTGCTGCCCGTGGTCCGGCACCTGCTGCTCGACGACACCCGGTCCGCCGGCTGCGTCCTCGCCGTCGGCGACGCCTCCGGTCGGCTCGTGTGGGTCGACGGCGCGCGGACGGCCCGACGTGCTGCCGAGGACATGGGCTTCGTCCCCGGCGCCGACTGGGCAGAGGACCGCGTCGGCACGAGCGCGCCCGGTACCGCTCTGCGGCTCGACCGGCCGGTGCAGATCCGCTCCGACGAGCACTACGCCAACGCCGTCAAGCCGTGGTCCTGCAGCGCCGTGCCCGTGCACGACGCTCACGGTGCCACCGTCGGCGTGCTCGACCTGACGGGCGATGACCGGGCCGTCGAACGGCACACCCTCTCGCTCCTCGCGGCCACGGTCGCCGCCGCCGAGGCGCAGCTCGCCCTGGCCGCGAGCCGGTTCCCGGCGTCCGCCGCGTCGACGCCGCGCGCGCCCGGCGCAGAGCTGTCGGTCCTCGGCACCGACACCGCCGTCCTGCGCGTCCACGACCGCCGGGTCCGCCTGTCCGCGCGGCACTCCGAGCTCCTGGTCGTCCTCGCCGCCCACCCCGACGGGTTGGCGGCCGCCGACCTCGCGCACGCCGTGTACGGTGACGCCGGCGCCGTCGTGACGCTGCGCGCCGAGGTGGTGCGGCTCCGACGGGTCCTCGCGGAGCACGCGTCGGGCGTGACCGTGACGTCGCGACCGTACCGGGTGACCGGGATGGCGACCGACGTCGACACCGTGCTGTCCGCGCTCGACCGCGGGGCGCGCCTCCAGGCCGTCGACCGGTACACCGGACCGGTCCTGCCGGGGTCGGCTGCGCCGGGGGTGGACGCCGTGCGCGACCTGGTGCGTGGTCGGTTCCGTGAGTCGGTCGTCGCGGACGGCAGCGTCGAGGCGCTGCTCGCGTGGGCGCGGACGCCGGACGGGGCGGCGGACGCGCGCGTGCTCCGCGCGCTGCTCGCGGTCCTGCCGCGGCGGTCGCCGCGACGAGCCGGTCTCGTGGCAGCTATCGAGGCGCTCGAGGGTCCCTGAACCGGTCGGGACGACCCGGCCTGGAGGCGCGCCCCGCGCGGTCGAGACCGCCGACGGCGCGCGCCTCCCGGCCTGGTGATCAGGAACCGGTGGTCGGCGCCGGGGTCGTGGTCGCGTCGGGAGCCGGCGGGGTGGGTGCCGTGGGCTTCGCACCGTCCTTCGGCGGAGTGGGTGCGGTGGGCTTCGTGCCGTCCTTCGGCGGGGTGGGTGCCTTCCCCTCGTCGCCCTTCGGCGGCGCGGGCATCGTCGCGGGGGCGCCGGCCTTCGGCAGCGCCGTGCAACCGGGCGCCGTCGCGGGGCCGCCCTCGGGCGGAGCGGGCAGCGTCGCGGCGTCGCCGTCGGCCGGAGCCGGAGCCGGTGTGGTCGCGCTGGTCGGAGCACCGCTCGGTGCGCCCGTCGGGGTGCTCGGCGCCGGGGTGGTCGTCGCGGCGTTCGCCGTGGCGATGCCGAACCCGCCGAGCACCAGGACCGCGGCCGCGGCCGTGCCGATGCCGATCCGTCGCAGGAGGGCACCGCGTCGCGGGGTGGCAGTGGTGGTCGAGTCGTCTCGTTCGTCGCGCATGGGGGATCCGTTCCGTGTCCGGGCGGATCCGGGTGATCCGCCACTGGAGACGACGCTCGAGTCCGAATCTGAAGCATGCCTGAAGCACAGGGGTTCTCCAGCGTCCTCCATGCTCGGTGGCCGCCGGAGCGCCCTACGGTGTCCGCCGTGCCTGTTCCCGCTCGAATCCTGGTCGTCGACGACGACGACTCCATCCGGACCTCCGTCGCGACGACCCTGCGTGCCGAGGGCTTCCTCGTCGCCGAGGCGTCCGACGGACGCGACCTCGTCGAGGACCTCCGCCGCGCCGCGCCCGACCTCGTCCTGCTGGACTGGATGCTGCCCGGGCCGAGCGGCATCGTGCTCGCCGGCCGGGTGCGCTCCACCTCGGATGCCGCCGTCGTGATGATGACCGCGCGGGACGAGCTCGACGAGCGGTTGCGCGGGTTCGCCGAGGGCGCCGACGACTACGTGGTGAAGCCGTTCGCGATGGCCGAGCTGGTGGCGCGGGTGACGGCGGTGCTCCGGCGGCGCGGGCGGATCCCGTCGGTCGTCGAGGTCGGCGACCTCGTCCTCGACCCGGACGCCGCCACCGCTCGGCGTGCCGGTGTCCTGCTCGACCTCACCGCGACCGAGTTCCGCCTGCTGCGGTTCCTCGCCGAGAGCCGGGGCCGCACGGTGTCGAAGGGGCAGATCACGACGCAGGTGTGGGGCTACGACGACGTCGCGGCGAACGTCGTCGAGGTCCACCTCAGCGCCCTCCGACGGAAGATGGAGGCGCACGGGCCGCGGCTCGTGCACACCGTCCGCGGCATCGGGTACCGGCTGAGCGACGAGCGGACGGCGGCGTGAGGGTCCACGACGGTGCGCTCCGCACGACCTCGTTGCGGCTGCGCACGGTCGTCGCGATCGTGGTCCTGCTCGCGGTGCTGCTCGCCGGGCTGGCGGTCGCCGTCGAGGTGCTGCTCGGCATCCGGCTGCGCGCCCAGGCCGAGGACCGGCTCCGCGACCGCGCATCTGCCGCCGCGGCGCTCGTCGGGACCGTCGACGCCGAGGACCTCGCCGACCGGCTCTCCGCGCAGGGCCTGTCGGTGCGCATCGTCCAGCCGGACGGCGGGGCCGTCGAGGCCGGTCCGACACCGGACCAGCTCCGGACGGGGCCACCGGACCCGGGAGGGCTGCCGGCGACGGTGCCGCGGGGCAGCGGGCTCGTCGGCGGGACCACACCCACGGCCGCGGCGACGCCCACGACCACCGAGGACGGCGCCACGGTCACGTCGTCGTCCGTGCGCGAGGACGACGGGGTGCTCACCCTCGTGAGCCGACTCGACGACGGCACGCGCATCACCCTGACCGCCGGGACCCGCGACGTGCAGGACACCCTGGTGCAGCTCGGCTGGGTGATGGGCGGTGCCTCCGCGGCGTTCCTCGGGGTCGCCGTCCTCGGGGTGGTGCTCGTCGTCCGGCGGTCCCTGCGGCCGCTCGACGAGATGGCGACGACCGCGCGGTCGATCGCGGGCGGCGACCGCGGACGGCGACTCCGGCCCTCGCGGCAGGACACCGAGATCGGCCGCGTCGCCGTCGCCCTGGACGAGATGCTCGATGCCGTCGAGGGCGCGGAGCGCGAGGCCGTCGCCGCGGAGGCACGGGTCCGCTCGTTCCTCTCCGACGCCGCGCACGAGCTGCGGACGCCGGTGGCCGGGGTCCGGGCAGCGGCCGACACCCTCGTGCGCGACGGTGGCGGCGACGTCGCCACGCGCGAGGTGCTCGCCGTGCACGTCGTCCGCCAGGCCGACCGAGCCGCACGGCTCATCGAGGACATGCTCACGATGGCCCGGCTCGACCGGGGGATCGAGCTCGACCGACGACCGGTGGACCTCGGTGCCTTCCTCGTCGCGGAGGGCGACCGGCTGCGGGTGCGGCTGCCGTCCGTCGCACTCGAGGTCGTGGTGCCCGAGCGGCCCGTCTCCGCCGACGTCGACGCCGAGCGGCTCGCCCAGGTCGTCGGCAACCTCGTCGACAACGCCGCCCGAGCAGCGGGGCCCGCTGGCAGGATCGTCGTCTCCCTCGACGATCCGGGGGCCGGCCCCGTGGTCTGGGTGGCGGACGACGGTCCGGGCATCCCGACCCAGGACCGCGCGCGGGTGTTCGACCGACTCGTCCGGCTCGAGGCCGCTCGCGACGCCCGGTCCGGCGGGGCCGGACTGGGTCTGCCGATCGCACGGGGCATCGCCGAGGCGCACGGCGGGTCCCTGCAGCACGCCGAGGTCGGCGTGGACGGCGAAGCCGGCGTGCTCGGCGGTGCGGTGTTCGAGCTGCGGCTGCCAGCGGCGGTCGAGGGGCGGGGGTCCTGCTAGCCTGGAGGTCTCGCGAGTGTGGTGGAATCGGCAGACACGGGGCACTCAAAATGCTCTGCCTCACGGCGTGCGGGTTCAAGTCCCGCCACTCGTACAACGCAGGCTCACGGCGTGCGGGGCTGTTCGGTACCGCGTCCCGCCACTCGTACAACGCTTTCTGGCATCCTGAGCCGTGTGCTGACATGAAGCACTTCTGACGTCTAGTAGGCTTGCGGCTGTGAGTGACACAGAAGCAACTGCAACAGCACCGCGCCGCGTCGTCGTCGCCGAGGACGAGTCGCTCATCCGCCTCGACATCGTCGAGATCCTCCGCGACAACGGGTTCGACGTGGTCGGCGAGGCCGGCGACGGCGAGACCGCCGTGCAGCTCGCCACCGACCTCCGCCCCGACCTCGTCGTGATGGACGTCAAGATGCCCCAGCTCGACGGCATCTCCGCAGCCGAGAAGCTGTCCAAGAACCACATCGCTCCGGTGGTCCTCCTCACGGCGTTCAGCCAGAAGGACCTCGTCGAGCGTGCGACCGAGGCCGGCGCGCTGGCCTACGTGGTCAAGCCGTTCACCCCGAACGACCTGCTCCCCGCGATCGAGATCGCCCTCTCGCGGTACCAGCAGATCATCACGCTCGAGGCCGAGGTCGCCGACCTGGTCGAGCGCTTCGAGACCCGCAAGCTCGTCGACCGTGCCAAGGGGCTGCTCAACGAGAAGATGGGCCTCACCGAGCCCGAGGCGTTCCGCTGGATCCAGAAGGCCTCGATGGACCGCCGTCTGACCATGCACGACGTCGCCAAGGCGATCATCGAGCAGCTCAGCGCCAAGAAGTAGCACCACCCGTCGCTCACACCAGCGCCGTCGGACCCCCGGTCCGGCGGCGCTGCTGCGTTCCCGGGCGCGCGGGGCGGTGGAGGCGACCACCTGGCAGGCTGGAGGGGTGGACGACGTGGTGATCCGGGCCTCCCGGCCTGACGACATGCCAGCGGTGGCCGACCTGCGGTGGCGGTGGAGTGTCGGCGAGGGCGGTGCCGAGCCGGCCGCGACGCCGGACGACTACCGCGCGGCGATGACGGCCTTCGCACTCGAACACCCGGACACGCACCGGTGCATGGTCGCGGAGCGCGACGGTGCGGTGCTCGGGATGGCGTGGCTCGGACTCGTCGCCCGGCCGCCGACCCCGGACCGGCCGGGCCGACGCCTGACCGCCGACGTGCAGACCGTCTACGTGCACCCCGACCTGCGCGGGCTCGGCGTCGCCGGACGACTCGTCACCGCGCTGCTCGACATCGCGGACGACCTCGGTGTCGAGCGGACCTCGGTGCACTCGAGCGTGGACGGGGAGCGGCTCTACCGGCGGCTCGGCTTCGGCGACGCACGGCTGCTGCTGCAGCGTCCGCCCGAGGACTGAGCGCTCGGTACCTCAGCCGCGCGCGGGCAGCTGCTGGAGTGTCCAGGCGTTGCCGTCGGGGTCGGTGAAGAAGACGAAGCGACCCCAGGCCAGTTCGTCGACACCGATCGCGTGCACGCCGAGCCCCTGCAGGTGGGCGAGGGCCTCGTCGGCGTCGGGCACCACCACCTGGACGGACTTCAGCGACCCGGGCTGGACGTCGGGGGACATGATGCCCTCGCCGAACGCGATCGAGCACGCCGATCCGGGTGGGGTGGCCTGCACGAACCGCACGTCGTCGGACACGCGCTGGTCGTGGTCGATCGTGAAGCCGATGCGTTCGTAGAACTCGCGGGCCCGGTCGACGTCGCTGACGGGGACCATGACGAGTTCGATCTTCCAGTCCATGACGGACTCCCTGCGTCGGTGCGAGGGGTTCAGCGTGCCTCGCGGATGAGGTTGGTGATGCGGACGGTGGAGCAACGGCGCCCCTGGTCGTCGGTGAGCACGATCTCGTGCGTGGTGAGCGTGTTGCCGAGGTGGATCGCGGTGCAGACACCGGTGACGGTGCCGGACGTGGCGCTGCGGGTGTGCGAGGCGTTCAGCTCGATGCCGACGGCGTAGCGGCCCTCGCCGGCGTGCACGTTGGCGGCCATCGACCCGAGGCTCTCGGCGAGGACGACGTAGGCGCCCCCGTGCAGCAGGCCGACCGGTTGACGGTTGCCCTCGACCGGGATGCTGCCGACGGCGCGGTCGGCCGACATCTCGGTGATGACCATGCCCATCTTGTCGGCGAGCTCGCCCATCCCGCGGGCCGCGAGCCGCTCGTCGACGTTCCCGGTGATGATGGCTTCGTCGGTCACGCGCTCGAACTCCCGTGTCGGATGGCGTCGGTAGGCTGTCCGGGTGTCGGACTCCGCAAAGCCTACCCTCATGGTCATCGACGGCCACTCGCTCGCCTTCCGGGCCTTCTACGCGCTGCCGGTCGACAGTTTCGTGAACCGCGACGGGCAGCACACGAACGCCATCCACGGCTTCATCTCGATGCTGCTCATGCTCCTGCAGCGCGAGAAGCCGACGCACCTGGCGGTGGCGTTCGACATCTCCCGGTTCTCGTTCCGCACCCGTGAGTACGAGGCGTACAAGGGCACCCGCTCCGAGACCCCGGCCGAGTTCAAGGGGCAGATCCCGCTGCTGCAGCAGGCGCTCGAGGCGATGGGCATCACCACCGTGACGAAGGAGGACTACGAGGCCGACGACATCCTCGCGACCCTGTCGTCCCAGGGTGCTGCGCAGGGGTACCAGGTGTACGTCGTCTCCGGTGACCGCGACGCCATCCAGCTCGTCAACGACGACGTGACGCTGCTGTACCCGTCGGTCCGTGGCGTGTCCGAGCTCACCCGGTACGACCGCGACAAGGTGTACGAGCGCTACGGCATCGAGCCGCACCAGTACCCGGACATCGCCGCGCTCGTCGGCGAGACCAGCGACAACCTGATCGGCATCGACAAGGTCGGCGAGAAGACCGCGGTCAAGTGGGTCACGCAGTACGGCTCGCTCGAGGGGGTCCTCGAACACGCCGACGAGATCAAGGGCGTCGTCGGCAACAACCTGCGCGAGCAGCAGGACCGTGCCGTCCGCAACCGCCGACTGAACCGCCTGGTCACCGACGTCGAACTGCCCGTCGGTCCGGCCGACGTCGCGCTCCGGCCCCTCGACGAGACCGCCGTGCGCGAGCTGTTCGCCAAGCTGCAGTTCCGGACGCTGCTCGACCGTGTCTTCAAGGTCGCCGGCTCCGGTGAGCCGTCCGAGCAGCCGGCCGAGGGCGGGGTGACGGACAGTGCCGCGACCCCGCCGTCGGTGAAGACCCTGATCGACGAGGAACTCGGGTACTGGCTCGAGCGACGCAACGCTTCCGAGGCGGCGAACGGCTACGGCGTCGCGGTCGAGGTCATCGACGGCCGACTCAGCACCATCGGCATCGCCACCCACGACGACGCCGTCCAGGTGCCCGGTGGCAGCGGTGCGAAGGACTACGAGCAGCTGTCGGCGTGGTTCGCCTCCGACGCCCCGAAGCACTTCCACGACGCCAAGACCGCGATCAAGGTGCTCGCGACCGCGGGCTTCGTCGTGAACGGCATCGCCGGCGACGCCCGCATCACGGGGTGGCTCGCCCAGCCCGGCAAGCAGGGGCAGCCGCTGGCCGACCTCGTCTACCAGGAGCTCGGCGAGGAGCTCCCCACCGCCGACCCGAACCAGCTCGTGCCGGAGAACGACCCGGTCAACGTCGGCGTCCACGCGTGGTTCGTCCTGCGGGTCACCACGGCGCTCCGTGCCCGGATCGACGAGTCGTCGCTCAAGGTCCTCGACGACATCGAGCTCCCGCTGGTGTCGGTGCTCGCGAGCATGGAGACGATCGGTGTCGGCATCGACCGCCCGGTGCTCACGGGGTTGTCGAAGGAACTGGGGGAGCGTGCCGCCGACCTGGCGCAGCAGGCGTTCGCCGAGATCGGGCACGAGGTGAACCTCGGGTCCCCGAAGCAGCTGCAGGAAGTGCTGTTCACCGAGCTCGCGATGCCGAAGACCCGCAAGACGAAGACCGGGTTCTCGACCGATGCTGCCAGCCTTGCCGACCTGCAGGAGCAGCACCCGCACCCGTTCCTCGGCCTGCTGCTGCAGCACCGCGACGCCACGAAGCTCCGCCAGATCGTCGACACGCTCGACGCGGCGATCGTCGACGGGCGCATCCACACCCGGTACGAGCAGACCGGCAGCAGCACGGGCCGCATCTCGTCCACCGACCCGAACCTGCAGAACATCCCGGTGAAGACCGCGGTCGGACGCCGGGTCCGGTCGGCGTTCGCCGTCGCGGAGCCGTACACGACGCTCATCACGGCCGACTACTCGCAGATCGAGATGCGCATCATGGCGCACCTGTCCGGCGACCCCGGGCTCATCCAGGCCTTCAACGAGGGCGAGGACCTGCACCGCTTCGTCGGCGCGCGGGTGTTCGGTGTCGAGCCGGCCGAGGTCTCCGCCGAGATGCGCACCAAGGTCAAGGCGATGTCGTACGGCCTGGCCTACGGGCTGAGCGCGTTCGGGCTGTCGAAGCAGCTCCGCATCGAGCAGTCCGAGGCCCGGACGCTCATGACCGAGTACTTCGCTCGGTTCGGCGCCGTGCGCGACTACCTGCGCAACGTCGTCGAGCAGGCGCGCGAGGACGGCTACACCGAGACGATCTTCGGTCGTCGCCGGCCGTTCCCGGACCTGAAGAGCCCGAACCGCGTCCTGCGCGAGAACGCCGAGCGCGCTGCGCTGAACGCGCCGATCCAGGGCTCGGCGGCCGACATCATGAAGATCGCGATGCTCGGCGTCGACCAGGACCTGCGCGACGGCGGACTCGATTCGCACCTGCTGCTCCAGGTGCACGACGAGCTCATCCTCGAGGTCGCGCCCGGCGAACAGGACCGCGTCGAGGAGATCCTGCGCACCCGGATGGGCAACGCCGCCGAACTCACCGTGCCGCTCGACGTCTCGGTCGGTCTCGGTGCGAACTGGGAGAGCGCAGCGCACTGACCGCGGGTCGCGACGCGACCACAGGACGGACGGGAGGCCCGGTGCCAGCTGGCACCGGGCCTCCCGTCCGATGCGCGCCCGGCCGACGGCGCCTGCCGACGTGGGTAGGGTCGGAGCATGAGCGAAGAGCGTCCCGTCCGCCAGCAGACCGCCGTCGACCACGTGGCCGAGGGATGGGTCGCCACCCTCGTCGACCTCGACCCGACGACGGCCACGTACATCGGTGTGCCGGGTCGCACGGGGGAGTACGGCGACACCTCGCCCGCCGGTGCGGCCGCCCTGGCCGACGCGGCACGGGCGGCGAAGCGCGAGCTCGACGCCGCGGCCGCGGTGGACCCCGTCGACGAGGTCACGAAGGCGGACCTCGGCGCCGAACTCGACCTGGTGCAGGAGTCGTACGCGCGGAAGCTGCACCTCCGCGACCTCAACGTGATCGCGAGCCCGGCCCAGTCCGTCCGCGAGATCATCGACCTGATGCCGACGGCGACCGAGTCGGACTGGCACGACGTCGCCAGCCGGCTGCACGCGTTGCCGGACGCGCTCGAGGGCATCCGCGAGACCCTGCTCGAGGGCACGCGCGAGGACGTCACCCCGGCGAAGCGGCAGGTCGCCCTGGTCGCGGAGCAGGCCGCCCGCAACGGTGCCGAGGACGGCTTCTTCCGCCGGCTCGCCGAGGGTGCGGCGTTCGACGACGGCTCTCCCGTGCCGGACTCGCTCCGTGCCGAGCTGACCCGCGGGGCCGAGGTCGCGTCGGCCGCGTACCGGAGCCTCGGGCAGTTCCTCGAGCACGAGCTGCTGCCGCTCGCCACCCCGGTCGACGCCGTCGGGCGTGAGGCCTACGAGCTGCACTCCCGCCGGTTCCTCGGTGCCGTCGTCGACCTCGACGAGACGTACGAGTGGGGCCTCGAGGAACTCGCCCGCATGCGTGACGAGCAGGAGCGGATCGCGGACCGGATCGAGCCGGGTGCGAGCGTGGCCCGGGCGATCGAGGTGCTCGACACCGACCCGTCGCGGATCCTGCACGGCACGGACGCCCTGCAGCGCTGGATGCAGGAGACGAGCGACGCCTCCGTCGCGGCGATGGCCGGCACGTACTTCGACATCCCGGACCCGATCCGCCGGCTGGAGTGCCGCATCGCCCCGACGCAGGAGGGCGGCATCTACTACAGCGGGCCGTCCGACGACTTCTCGCGCGCGGGCCGGATGTGGTGGTCGGTGCCCGAGGGCGTCACCGAGTTCGGCACCTGGCGCGAGAAGACGACGGTCTACCACGAGGGCGTCCCCGGTCACCACCTGCAGATCAGCCAGGGCGTCTACAACCGCGGTGAGCTGAACACGTGGCGCCGCCAGCTGTCCGGCTCGTCCGGACACGTCGAGGGCTGGGCGCTCTACGCCGAGCGCCTGATGGAGCAGCTCGGGTTCCTCGACGACGACGGCGACCGGCTGGGCATGCTCGACGGCCAGCGCATGCGTGCCGCGCGCGTGGTGCTCGACATCGGCGTGCACCTGCAGAAGACCAACCCGGACGGCGGCGGCTGGACGTGGGAGTACGCCCTGGACTTCATGCGCGAGAACGTCAACATGGACGACGCGTTCGTGCAGTTCGAGGTCGCACGGTACTTCGGGTGGCCCGGACAGGCGCCGTCGTACAAGGTGGGCCAGCGCGTGTGGGAGTCGATCCGCGACGAGGTCGCCGCCCGCGAAGGCGCCGACTTCGACCTGAAGTCGTTCCACCGTCGTGCGCTCGCCCTCGGCAGCATCGGTCTCGACACCCTGCGGAGTGCGCTGCTCGGCTGACGCGCGGGAGACACGCCCGGTTGTGGGGGCTCCGCCGGTGCGGTTAGACTTGTGCGGCGCAATCCGCGCCACTCAATCAATCGCCACGGCGGTGCACCACGGGGGTCTCGACTCCTCACCCGCCACGGCCCGACTCATGTCCGTTCGGAGCAATCTCTACATGACAACCACTACGACCAAGGCTCCTAAGCAGGTCGCCATCAACGACATCGGTTCGGCTGATGACTTCCTGGCCGAGGTCGAGAAGACCCTGAAGTTCTTCAACGACGGTGATCTCATCTCCGGCACCGTCGTGAAGATCGACCGCGACGAGGTCCTCCTCGACGTCGGTTACAAGACCGAGGGCGTCATCCCCTCGCGCGAGCTCTCGATCAAGCACGACGTCGACCCCAACGAGGTCGTCAAGGTCGGCGACGAGGTCGAGGCCCTGGTCCTCCAGAAGGAGGACAAGGAAGGCCGCCTCATCCTGTCCAAGAAGCGTGCGCAGTACGAGCGCGCATGGGGCGACGTCGAGAAGATCAAGGAGTCCGACGGCGTCGTGACCGGCACGGTCATCGAGGTCGTCAAGGGTGGCCTGATCGTCGACATCGGTCTCCGCGGCTTCCTCCCCGCCTCGCTCATCGAGCTCCGTCGCGTCCGCGACCTCACGCCGTACCTCGGCCAGGAGATCGAGGCGAAGATCCTCGAGCTCGACAAGAACCGCAACAACGTGGTCCTGTCGCGCCGTGCGCTCCTCGAGCAGACGCAGTCCGAGTCCCGGACCACGTTCCTCAACAACCTGCACAAGGGCCAGGTCCGCAAGGGCATCGTGTCCTCGATCGTCAACTTCGGTGCGTTCGTGGACCTCGGCGGCGTCGACGGTCTCGTCCACGTCTCCGAGCTCAGCTGGAAGCACATCGAGCACGCCAGCGAGGTCGTCGAGGTCGGTCAGGAAGTCACCGTCGAGATCCTCGAGGTCGACCTGGACCGTGAGCGCGTGTCGCTCTCGCTCAAGGCGACGCAGGAGGACCCGTGGCAGGTCTTCGCCCGCACCCACGCGATCGGTCAGATCGCACCGGGCAAGGTCACGAAGCTCGTCCCCTTCGGTGCCTTCGTCCGCGTTGCCGACGGCATCGAGGGACTGGTGCACATCTCCGAGCTCTCGAACAAGCACGTCGAGCTCGCCGAGCAGGTCGTCTCGGTCAACGACGAGGTCTTCGTCAAGATCATCGACATCGACCTCGACCGTCGCCGCATCTCGCTCAGCCTCAAGCAGGCGAACGAGGGCGTGGACCCCGAGGGCACCGAGTTCGACCCGGCGCTCTACGGCATGCCGACCGAGTACGACGACAAGGGTGACTACAAGTACCCGGACGGCTTCGACCCGGAGACGAACGAGTGGCTCGAGGGCTACGACACCCAGCGCACCGAGTGGGAGGGCCAGTACGCGGCCGCCCAGGGTCGTTGGGAAGCCCACAAGGCGCAGGTCGCGAAGACCATCGCCGACGAGGAAAAGGGTGGCTTCGACCTCCCGGCCGGCGCTTCGACGTCGTCCGCTTCCTCTTCGTCGTCGTTCTCGAGCGAGACCGGTGGTGCAAGCCCCCTCGCCGACGACGCTTCGCTGGCGGCGCTCCGCGAGAAGCTCAGCTCGACCAACTGATCGAGCGAGTCGCACTGACCGGAAGCCCGGCATCCCCCAGGGGGTGCCGGGCTTCCGGCGTTTCCACGCTGCGGGTCGTTAGCCTGTCGCAGTGCGCATCATCGGTCTCACGGGCGGCATCGCCGCGGGCAAGTCGACGGTCTCCAAGCGTTGGGCGGAGCATGGCGGCATCGTCGTCGATGCCGACCGGCTGGCACGGGACGCCGTCGCACCCGGCAGCCCCGGGCTCGCGCAGGTCGCCGAGCGGTTCGGCTCCTCGGTGATCGCGGCCGACGGCTCGCTCGACCGTCCCGCGCTCGGCGCGATCGTGTTCTCCGACCCGGCGGCACGCAAGGACCTCGAGGCGATCACCCACCCCGAGGTCTGGCGGCTCGCCCAGCGTGCCTTCGACGCGGCCGAGGCCGCCGACCCGGACGCCGTCATCGTGTACGACGTGCCGCTGCTCGCCGAGGCCCGCGGATCCCGCCCGCTCCGGTTCGATGCGGTCGTGGTCGTCGACGCCCCTGCCGCGCAACGCATCGAGCGGCTGGTCGAACACCGTGCGATGGCCCGCGACGAGGCCGAGCGCCGAGTCGCCGCACAGGCGAGCGACGCCGACCGTCTCGCCCTCGCCGACCACGTCGTCGACGCGACGGGCACACTCGACCAGACGATCCGGTCGGCCGACGAGGTGTGGTCGCGGATCACCTCGTGAAGCACCGGTTGCTGCTCGTCCTCGCCGCGATCGTGCTCGTCGCGATCGGCGGCGGAGCGCTGTTCGCGGCGAACCTCGTCGGTGCGCAGCGCATCGAGGACGACGGACGCGTCCCGACGATCGACCGATCGCACGCCGCCGCGCCGCCATCGGGCGACGAGCGCGGACCTGAGGGGGAGTTCCACCGGTTCCGGCTCGGTACCGTCAACGGCGAACGGCTCACCCCGAACCGCGACGACTTCGCCGCCCGCACCGCGGCCGGCGGTCCCCTGCTGCTGTTCCTGCCCGCGACGCGGTCGCGGCCGGCGGAGTACCAGCGGTTCCTCGGGCAGGCCCTGGCGGACGGGTACCACGTGCTCGGGCTGGACTACTGGAACCTCGGTCGCACCCTGTCCGGCACCTGCGAGGCCGACGCCCGCTGCTACGGCATGGTGCAGCGCAACCGGTTCGACGGCACCCGTCAGTCCGATTTCAGTTCGGTGACGCCCGCCGGGTCGATCGTGTCGCGGTTCCGTGACGCGGTGGCCTACCTCGACGACCACGACCCTGACGGCGGGTGGGGCCGCTTCGTGCAGGGCGACGACGACATCGCCTGGCAGGACATCGTCGTGGCCGGACACTCCCAGGGCGGCGGCGAGGCGGCGTACATCGCGCACATCCGGTCGGTGCGCGGCGCGCTGATGTTCTCGTCGCCCGTCGAGTCGCGGGGTCCGTCGCACGCGGCCTGGATGGACCGTCCCGGCAAGACCCCCGTCGCCCGGATGTACGCCGTCGACGACGTCCGCGACACCTTCGGCCCGCGGATCACCGGGTCGTGGCGGGTCCTCGGGCTCGACGGCGTCGACGGCCCCTTCCGGACGGACACCGATCCACCGCTCGCCGGCGCGGACCCGCACGCGATCCTGACCGACGTCCGGGGCCGGGGGAAGGCGCACTCGTTCATCATCAAGGACTCCACGCCGCTCGGACCGGACGGGGACCCCCGGATGACCGCGCTCTGGCAGTGGATGCTGCACCGGTTCCCCTCTGACGGCTCATAGGCTCGCGCAATAGCCTCTGCTGGTGCAGCCCGTCGACGGAGAACCCGACCTGCGCTCGCTCATCCGCGACCGCGCGGCGGAGAGCCCCGAGCGCCCCTACCTGGAGGACGCCCGTTCCGCGCGCGTCCTGACCTACCGAGCGCTCGAGGACGCCGTGACCGCCTGGTCCGCGACGTTCGACGCGATCGGCGTCCCCGCGTCCGGAGCCGTCCTCGTCGACGTCGGCGACCCCCTCGCGTTCGCCGTGGTGCACCTGACCGCCGTGGCGACCGGGCGCCGTGCCGTCCCGGTGGACACCGGACAGCCGGCGACCGAGCCGGCCCGTCTCGCCGACCTGATCGGCGGGGCCTCGATCGTGGTGTCGGACCGCGCCGTGGACGGGACCGGCCCCGGAGTGCCCGCCAGCGGGATCGACGCGGCCACGTTCCTCCCGGCCGCCGTCCGTGACGGTGACGTGCCCACGCAGAGCCCGGACGCACCGGGCGAGGGGTCCGTGGTGCTCTTCACCTCCGGGTCGACCGGCGCTCCGAAGGGCGTCGAGCTGCCGGAGTCGCAACTGCTGTTCGTCGCGCGGGCGGTCGCGCGGCACAACGGGTTGACCGGCCGCGACCGCGGGTTCAACTCGCTGCCGCTGTTCCACGTCAACGCCGAGGTCGTCGGCCTGCTGGCGACGCTCGTCGCCGGGGCGACGCTCGTGCTCGACGTGCGCTTCCGGCGGACCGGGTTCTGGGAACTGCTCGCCGAGCGGCGCATCACCTGGCTGAACGCGGTGCCGGCGATCCTCGCCGTGCTCGCGAAGACCGGGCCGCTGGACTTCCCGGAGGGCCTCCGGTTCGTCCGGAGTGCTTCGGCACCGCTGCCCGACCCGGTGCGCACGGCACTCGGGGACGTCCCGCTCGTCGTGAGCTGGGGGATGACCGAAGGTGCGTCGCAGATCACCGCGACGCCGCTCGACGCGCCCGCTCGTCCCGGGACCGTCGGCGTGCCCGTCGGGTCCGAGGTGCAGGCACGCGGCGAGGACGGCGCCGCCCTGCCCGCCGACGAGGTCGGTGCGCTGTGGGTGCGCGGCCCGGGGATCGTCGGGCGCTACCTGTTCGGGCGCGCGGCGGACCGCTTCGACGCCGACGGCTGGCTGAGCACGGGCGACGTGGGGTCCGTCGCTGCAGACGGCTGGGTCTCGCTCGCCGGACGCTCCGACGACGTCATCAACCGCGGCGGCGAGAAGGTGTACCCCTCCGAGGTCGAGGACGTCCTGCTCGGCGACCCCCGGGTGCTCGAGGCCGTCGTGGTCGGGCGGCCGGACGACGTGCTCGGGGCTGTCCCGGTGGCGTACGTGATCCTGCAGCAGGGCGAAGCCGACGAAGCCGACGAAGCCGACGCCGCCGTGCTCGTCGCCGACCTGACCGCGCGCGCCGAGGCCCACCTGACCCGCTTCCGCCGCCCCGTCGAGATCATCGTGGTCCCCGACCTGCCGCGCGCGCCCACCGGCAAGGTGCAGCGGGCGAAGGTGCGGACGATGGCGCAGCCGTCGTGACCGGCGCCCAGCCGCAGTCGCAGTCGCAGCCGCAGGCCCAGCCGCAGCCACAGCCACAGGTCCAGACCCCGACCCGCACCGCGGCGGGCAAGCCTCGCCACCTGTACGAGGTCGACGTCCTCCGGATCCTCACCTTCGCCTGCGTCATCGGCGTGCACACCACGAGCCACACCGCCGCGTCCGACGACGTCGGCCTGAACGCGCTGCTCGCCCTGCTGCACTTCACCCGGCTCGTCTTCTTCTCGCTGACGGCGTTCGTGCTCGTCTACAGCTACACGTTGCGACCGCGGCCGATGGCGCAGTTCTGGCCGAAGCGGTTCCTGCTCGTCGGGGTGCCGTACCTGGCGTGGTCGTTCGTGTACGTCGGTTCGAGCTGGCTCCTCAGCAGCACCCGTCGGGGCGACGTGCCCGACCTGGTGCGCACTCTCGCCGAGGGCATCGTCACCGGCTCGTCCTGGTACCACCTGTACTTCCTGCTCGTGACCATGCAGGTGTACCTGCTGCTGCCGGTCATCGTGTGGCTGGTCCGGAAGACCCGCGGGCACCACGTCACGACGCTCGTCGTGGCGCTGGTGGTGCAGCTCGTCGTGTTCGCCGGGTACAAGTACTTCCCGGCGAGCGACGCCTGGCTGCACGGGTACCAGAAGCAGTTCTTCTTCTCGTACGTGTTCTTCATCGTCTCCGGGGCGATCGCCGCCGACCACGCCGACGCGTTCCTCCGGTTCATCCGGGTGCACCGCCGGGCCGTGCTCTGGGCGTTCGCCGGCGTCGGCGCGCTGACGCTCGGCGTCTGGGCGCTCCAGGTCGCCCTCGGCCAGTCGCTCTACGCCGCCGGAACGCCACTGCAACCGATCCAGGCCGTGTGGAGCACCGCGGTCTTCGTCGGCTTCCTGGCGATCGGTGCGCGCTGGGCGGATCGTCGGCGCCCCGGCAGCCCGGTCGCGCGCTTCGTCGACTACGCCTCGGACCGGTCGTTCGGGATCTTCCTGAGCCACCCGTTCCTGATCTGGATCCTGCTGTACGGCGACAGCTGGCTCGAGGCCGTGGTGCCGCGGCCGTGGCTGACGCTCGTCACGTACCTGCTCGTGGTGGTGCTGTCCGTGGCGGTCACCGAGGCGTTCCGGTGGACTCCGCTGAGCGTGCCGCTCACCGGCCGGCCGTCGCTCGCGTCCCGCGCCCAGCGTCAGGCGCGCGCCACCCGGCGCTGACCTGTCCGTTCCGGGCGTACCTGGTCGGTTCTTCCAACCAGGTACGCCCGTTCCTGCTCGCTGTGCGCGGCGGCGGATGCGCTGCGCGGCGGTGGACGCGCTGCGCGGCGGACGGGAGGCGCGGGTCGGGCCGGACCCGGGCCTCCCGTCCGGCGGTCGGGGACCACCAGGGCCGCGCACGCGCCCGGCGGGTCCCGTTGCGGCCAGCGGAATCGGGCGTACCTGGTCGTTCCTCTCGACCAGGTACGCCCGATTCGGCACGGCGTGCCGCTGACGGCGCGCGTCGCGGGTCAGGCGGCTCGCTGCTCGGCGGCGGGGGTGCCGACCTCGAGGACGCCGTTCGTCGACGTGAGCCGCTGCGGCTTCATGAACCACGCGACGACCGCCGCGGCGCCGAGCAGCACGCACGACAGGGCGAACGGCAGCTGCCAGCCGGACGCGTCGATGAGCAGCCCGAAGACGATCGGGGAGACGACGCCGGCGATGCCGAAGCCGGTGTTCATGAAGCCGGACGCGGTGCCGGACCACTGCGGGGCGACGTCCATCGGGATCGCCCAGAGGTTCGCGTTGCAGAGCTCCAGGAAGAAGAACGACAGCGCGAGCGAGATCGTCGCGACGAGCAGGCCCTGCCCGATGACGAGCGGGATGAGGCAGACGAGCGACCCGCCGAGTCCGATCACCAGGACGGTCCGGCGGGCGTTCCGGGTGTTGCCGCCGCGGTGGATGATCCGGTCGCTGAGCATGCCGCCGACCGTGTCCCCGACGACGCCGGCGAGCAGGATGAGCGTGGTGAACAGCGCGAAGTCGCCGATCTCGAGCCCGTAGGTCGAGCTGAGGAACGTCGGCAGCCACGTGAGGAACACCCAGAGGGTCCAGCCGTAGCCGAAGTCGACGAAGGTCACCGGCAGGATCTGCCGCGCCATCTGCCGCCACGGCACCGGCGGACGGGTCGCACGGGTCTCGACGGGTGGGAGCTCGTCGATCTCGACCTGCGTGATGCCCTTCGTGGACTCGGGCTTGTCGCGGAACCAGACGAACCACACGATTCCCCAGGCGAAGGACAGGACCGCCGTGGCGAAGAACGCCCACCGCCAGCTGCCCGTCGAACCGATCACCCAGGCGACGAGCAACGGGGCCAGCGCGTTCCCGAGCCGGGCCGCGGAGTGCACCACGCCCTGCGCGAATCCGTTGCGGTCGCGGGGGATCCAGCGGGTCATGGCCTGGGTCGCGGTCGGGAACGCCGCGGCCTCGCTGAGCCCGAGGAGCGCCCGGGCCGCGAACAGGGTCCAGAAGCCGACGGCGAAGCCGGTCCACAGTGTCGCGACGCCCCACACCACGGTGATGACGAAGAGGGCCTTGCGCGGTCCGAACTTCTCGCTGATCGTGCCGCCGAAGACCTGCAGCAGCGCGTACGGCAGTGAGAACGCGGACACGATCAGACCCGCGGTGGCCTCGTTGAAGCCGAACTCCTCGGTGATGTGCGGCAGCGCCGTCGAGATGTTCGTCCGGTCGATGTACGAGATCGCGTACATGAAACAGAGCAGGAGGAGCACTCGTCCGCGGATGCGACCGCGGAACGGGGTGCCCTTCGTCGGTGCGGCGGGGGTCGCCGTCGTCATGGGGCCTCTTCGGGTGTGGCTCGTGCTGGCTCGTCGGGGACGTGCGGAGCGATCGGGTTGCTGAACGGACCGGACGCTATGCCCGCTGGTTATCAGCGGACTTGGAGGCTGCTTGGCGAGGACGATACGCCCAGGGCGAGCAGGGGCGCCGGTGTCAGGGGTGCCGACTACCGTTGCGGGCATGGGTGTTGCGATCGAACCGACCCGAGCGGTACGTCCGTTCGAGGTCATCAGCGAGTACACGCCGAGTGGCGACCAGCCAGCGGCCATCGCCGAGCTCGCTGGGCGCATCAACGCCGGTGAGACCGACGTCGTGCTGCTCGGTGCGACCGGTACGGGCAAGTCGGCGACGACCGCGTGGCTCATCGAGCAGGTGCAGCGGCCGACGCTCGTGCTCGCGCACAACAAGACCCTCGCCGCGCAGTTGGCGAACGAGTTCCGCAGTCTGATGCCGAACAACGCGGTCGAGTACTTCGTGTCCTACTACGACTACTACCAGCCCGAGGCGTACGTCCCGCAGACGGACACCTTCATCGAGAAGGACTCCTCGGTCAACGCCGAGGTCGAGCGGCTCCGGCACTCGACGACCAACTCGCTGCTCAGTCGGCGCGACGTCGTCGTGGTGTCGACGGTGTCCTGCATCTACGGCCTCGGGACACCCGAGCAGTACATGAACGCCTCGGTGGCACTGCACGTCGGGCAGACGATCTCGCGCGACCAGCTCGTGCGCAAGTTCGTCTCGATGCAGTACCAGCGCAACGACGTCGACTTCGCCCGCGGTACCTTCCGCGTGCGCGGCGACACCATCGAGATCATCCCGATGTACGAAGAGCACGCCATCCGGATCGAGATGTTCGGCGACGAGGTCGAAGCGCTCTCGTCTCTGCACCCGCTGACGGGCAACGTGATCGACGACCTGCCCGCCGTGTCGATCTTCCCGGCGTCGCACTACGTCGCCGACACCGACGTCATGCACCGCGCCATCGTCGACATCAAGGCGGAGCTCGCCGAGCGCCTGGCCGAGCTCGAGGGGCAGGGCAAGCTGCTCGAGGCCCAGCGGCTCCGCATGCGCACCACGTTCGACATCGAGATGATGGAGCAGATCGGCTTCTGCTCGGGCATCGAGAACTACTCGCGGCACATGGACGGCCGCGTCGCGGGCGAGGCACCGCACTGCCTCATCGACTACTTCCCCGACGACTTCCTCATCGTCATCGACGAGTCGCACGTCACGGTGCCGCAGATCGGCGCGATGTACGAGGGCGACGCCTCGCGCAAGCGCACCCTGGTCGACCACGGGTTCCGGCTGCCGAGCGCCCTCGACAACCGTCCGCTGCGGTTCGAGGAGTTCCTCGACCGCGTCGGGCAGAAGGTCTTCCTGTCGGCGACGCCCGGTCGGTACGAGCTCGGCATCACGGACAGCGTCGTCGAGCAGATCATCCGCCCGACCGGCCTGGTCGACCCCGAGATCGTGGTGAAGCCGAGCGACGGCCAGATCGACGACCTGCTCGAGGAGATCAAGCAGCGCGTCGACAAGGACGAGCGCGTGCTCGTCACGACGCTGACGAAGCGCATGGCGGAAGAGTTGACCGACTTCCTCGGCAACGCCGGTGTGCGGGTGCGGTACCTGCATTCCGACGTCGACACGCTCAAGCGCGTCGAGCTCCTGACCGAACTGCGACAGGGCGTCTACGACGTGCTCGTCGGCATCAACCTGCTGCGAGAAGGCCTCGACCTGCCCGAGGTGTCCCTGGTGGCCATCCTCGACGCCGACAAGGAAGGCTTCCTGCGGTCGTCCACGTCGCTCATCCAGACGATCGGTCGAGCAGCCCGCAACGTGTCGGGCCAGGTGCTCATGTACGCCGACAAGATGACCGACTCGATGAAGACCGCGATCGAGGAGACCGATCGTCGTCGCGAGAAGCAGGTCGCGTACAACCTGGAGCGCGGCATCGACCCACAGCCGCTCCGCAAGAAGATCGCCGACATCACCGAGGTGCTGCAGCGCGAGAACGACGACACCAAGGCGCTGTTGCAGGGCCGTCCCGGCGTCGATGGCCGCCGCTCGCCCACGCCGAACCTGAAGCGGGGCGGCATCGCGGGCGAGGGCGCGACCCAGCTCGAGGCGACGATCGGCGACCTGAACGACCAGATGCTGCAGGCCGCGGCCGAGCTGAAGTTCGAGCTCGCCGCGCGACTCCGTGACGAGGTGCAGGACCTGAAGAAGGCGCTGCGGCAGATGGAGTCGGCCGGGCATGTCAGCTGACGGTCGCCGCACGGTCGTCGTCACCGGGGCGAGCGCGGGCCTCGGGTACCACGCGGCCGAGCAGCTCGCCGCGTCGGGGCACCGGGTCGTGCTCGCGACTCGCGACCGCGGTCGGGCCGCAGCGGCGGAACGGAGCATTCGCCGGCACGTGAACGGAGCCTCGTTGGCGCACGTGCACCTCGACCTCGCCGACCTCGACTCCGTCCGTGCCGCCGCCGACGAGCTCGCGGCCCTCGAACCGGACGGCGTCGACGCGATCGTGAACAACGCCGGTGTCGTCGGGGCCTCGACCCCGAGCACCACTGCACAGGGCACCGAGCTGCAGATCGGCACGAACCACCTGGGACACTTCGCCTGGACGGCGCTGACGATGCCGCTGCTCGAACAGCGTGGCGGTCGCGTCGTGCACCTCGGGTCGATCGCACACCGGTGGGCCAGGCTCGACACGGGTGACCCGTTCCGCGTCGGCCACTACTCCAGCTACCGGCAGTACGGCCGCAGCAAGCTCGCAGTGATGCTGTTCGGCTTCGAACTCGCCCAGCGGTTGGCGGATGCGGGCTCGTCCGTCGCCAGCGTGGTCGCGCACCCCGGGCTGTCGCTCGACGCGCTCTCGCCGGAGCGCCCGGACGTCGCGCCGTCCCGCCCGGAACCCGCGTGGACCCGTCCGGCGCAGCGGCTGTACGCCCAGGGCAAGGACGCCGGTGCCGAGCCCCTCGTGCACGCTGCGGTCGCCGCGGACGTGCGCTCGGGGGAGTACTGGGGCCCGGCCGGGTGGATGCAGCTGCGCGGACCCGCAGCCGTGGTCCGTGCCGAGCCGCGCGCCCACGACCGGACCGCCGCCGCTCGGCTCTGGACGGCCAGCGAGCGTCGTTCCGGGGTCGCGTTCGCTCTCGACGCACTCGTCTGACCACCGACTCGCGGGCGGATGTCGGACCCCTTTCGTAGAATCGACGGCGATGACAATCACCTCTGACCGCGGCACCGCGACCTCGGGCCGGAACGCCTTCGGCGAGCCGACCGACCCCCACCTCCCCGGCGTGACCGTCCCGACCGGCTCCTCGACGCTCAGCGTCCGCGGGGCCCGGGTGCACAACCTCCGGAACGTCGACCTCGAGATCCCCCGTGACTCCCTCGTGGTGTTCACCGGCCTGTCCGGATCCGGCAAGTCGTCGCTGGCCTTCGACACGATCTTCGCCGAGGGGCAACGACGCTACGTCGAGTCCCTGTCCGCCTACGCGCGGCAGTTCCTCGGCCAGGTCGACCGGCCCGACGTCGACTTCATCGAAGGGCTGTCGCCCGCGGTGTCGATCGACCAGAAGTCGACGAACCGCAACCCGCGGTCGACGGTGGGCACGATCACCGAGGTCTACGACTACATGCGTCTGCTCTGGGCGCGCATCGGGGTGCCGCACTGCCCGACGTGCGGCGAGGTCATCAGCAAGCAGACCGTGCAGCAGATCGCCGACCAGCTCATGGAGTTCGAGTCCGGTACGCGCTTCCAGGTGCTCGCGCCGGTGATCTCCAAGAAGAAGGGCGAGTTCGTCGACCTCTTCCAGGAACTCGCGGCGTCCGGCTACGCCCGCGCGATCGTCGACGGTGAGCGCATCCAGCTCAGCGACCCGCCGAAGCTCAAGAAGCAGGTCAAGCACGACATCTCGGTGATCGTCGACCGTCTGGTGTCGAACGAGGACATCCTCGGTCGGCTCACCGACTCGCTCGAGACGGCACTGCGCCTGACCGGTGGCACCGTCGGCATCGACCTGGTCGACCACGACGGTCCCGGTGCGGTGCGCACCTACTCTGAGAACCTGTCGTGCCCGAACAACCACCCGCTCGCGCTGACCGAGATCGAGCCCCGCACGTTCTCGTTCAACGCGCCGTTCGGTGCCTGCCCGGAGTGCTCCGGGCTCGGCACGCGCATGTCGGTGGACCCGGACCTGGTGCTCGGCGACCCCGATGCCTCGCTGCGCGACGGCGTCCTGCTGCCCTGGACCGGCGCGAGCGGGCTGTACTCGTACTTCGAGAAGCTCCTCGCCGGCCTCGGCAAGGACCTCGGGTTCACGCTCGACACCCCGTGGAGCCAGCTCGACGCCTCGGTGCAGGCCGCGATCCTGACGGGCAAGGACTTCCAGGTGTCGGTGTCCTGGCGCAACCGGTTCGGCCGCGAGATGCGCTACACCAGCGGGTTCGAGGGCGTCATGCCCTACATCGAGCGGAAGTTCGCCGAGGCCGAGTCGGACTCGCAGCGCCAGCGCTTCCAGGGCTACCTGCGCGAGGTCCCGTGCCCGGTGTGCGAGGGAACACGCCTCAAGCCCGAGGTCCTGGCGGTCACGGTCGACGGCCGCAGCATCGCCGACGTGACCGACATGTCCCTCGACAACGCGTACGCGTTCATGGACACCCTGACGCTCACCGACCGCGAAGCGCACATCGCCGCGGCGGTCCTGCGCGAGATCCGGGCGCGCCTCGAGTTCCTGCTCGAGGTCGGCCTGAACTACCTGACCCTGGCGCGCGGCGCCGGCGGGCTCTCCGGTGGCGAAGCACAGCGCATCCGTCTCGCGACGCAGATCGGCTCCGGCCTGACCGGGGTGCTGTACGTGCTCGACGAGCCGAGCATCGGGCTGCACCAGCGCGACAACCGCCGCCTCATCGACACCCTGGTCAAGCTCAAGGACCTCGGCAACACGCTGATCGTCGTCGAGCACGACGAGGACACCATCCGCACGGCCGACTGGGTCGTCGACATCGGCCCCGGGGCCGGCGTCAACGGCGGCAACGTCGTGCACTCGGGCTCGTACGAGGGCATCATCGCGAACCGCGAGTCGGTGACGGGCGACTACCTCGCCGGTCGTCGTGCGATCGAGGTCCCCGCCGAGCGTCGCAAGGTCAACCTGAAGCGCACCATCAGCGTGCAGGGCGCACGGGCGAACAACCTCAAGACGATCGACGCCGACTTCCCGCTCGGGGTGTTCACCGCCGTCACCGGCGTGAGCGGGTCGGGCAAGTCCACCCTGGTCAACGACATCCTGTACAAGGTGCTCGCGAACCAGCTCAACGGTGCGCGGCACATCGCCGGCAAGCACACCCGCGTCAAGGGCCTCGACCAGCTCGACAAGGTCGTGCACGTCGACCAGGCACCGATCGGCCGCACGCCGCGGTCGAACCCGGCGACCTACACGGGCGTGTTCGATCGGATCCGTCAGCTGTTCGCCGAGACACCCGAGGCGAAGACCCGCGGCTACCAGCCCGGTCGGTTCAGTTTCAACGTCAAGGGCGGCCGGTGCGAGAACTGCTCCGGCGACGGCACGATCAAGATCGAGATGAACTTCCTGCCCGACGTCTACGTCGCGTGCGAGGTCTGCGGCGGTGCGCGCTACAACCGCGAGACGCTCCAGGTCCACTACAAGGGCAAGAGCATCTCCGAGGTCCTGGACATGCCGATCAGCGAGGCGGCCGAGTTCTTCGAGCCGATCTCCGCGATCCACCGGTACATGGCGACGCTCGTCGACGTGGGCCTCGGGTACGTCCGTCTCGGCCAGAGCGCGACCACGCTCTCCGGCGGCGAGGCGCAGCGCGTGAAGCTCGCCACCGAGCTGCAGCGCCGTTCGAACGGCCGGACCGTCTACGTGCTCGACGAGCCGACGACGGGTCTGCACTTCGAGGATGTCCGCAAGCTGCTCCTGGTGCTGCAGAGCCTGGTCGACAAGGGCAACACCGTCATCACGATCGAGCACAACCTCGACGTGATCAAGTCGGCCGACTGGGTCATCGACATGGGCCCGGAGGGTGGCGCCGGCGGCGGTACGGTGCTCGCCACCGGCACCCCGGAGCACGTGGCCGACGTGCCAGAGAGCTTCACGGGCGTCTTCCTGCGCGAGATCTTCGACGCACAGGACGCCCGGGTCGGCAAGCAGCAGGCGGTGGAGGCCCGCACGGCGAGCCGACCGGGCAAGTCGACCAAGCAGAAGGCGGGTGCACGGTAGGTGGCGGACACCGTTCCGTGGCGTCCGAAGGCGGGGGAGATCCCGACCGACCCGGGCGTCTACCGCTGGCGTGACGAGGCCGGCCGGGTGCTCTACGTCGGCAAGGCGAAGAACCTCCGCGCCCGGCTGAGCAACTACTTCGCACCGCTGCCGACGCTGCACGAACGCACCCGGCGCATGGTGCTGACGGCCCGCAGCGTCGAGTGGACGACGGTCGGCTCCGAGATCGAGGCACTGCAGCTCGAGTACACCTGGATCAAGGAGTTCGACCCGCCGTTCAACGTCAAGTTCCGTGACGACAAGTCGTACCCGTACATGGCGATCACCATGGCGGACGAAGCCCCACGGGTGATGGTCACGCGGAACCGGAAGATCAAGGGTGCGAAGTACTTCGGGCCGTACCCGAAGATCTGGGCGGTGCACGACACCATCGACCTGATGATCAAGGTGTTCCCGATCCGCACCTGCTCGGACTCGTCGTACAAGCGCGCGATGCAGACGGGCAAGCCCTGCTTCCCCGGGCAGATCGGCAAGTGCGGCGGTCCCTGCTCGCAGCGCGTCACCATCGAGGAGCACCGTGCGCTCGTCGAGGAGTTCGTGCGGTTCATGAACAGCTACGACCGCCGGGTGATCACCGAGCTGCGCCAGCGCATGGGCGCCTCGGCCGACGCCATGCAGTACGAACAGGCGGCGAAGTTCCGCGACCAGGTCGAGGCGCTCGAGGCCGTGCTCGAGAAGTCCGCCGTGGTGCTCCGCGACTCGGTGGACCTCGACCTGTTCGGCATCGCCGAGGACGAACTCGCCGCCGCCGTCCAGCTGTTCTCGGTCCGTGGCGGGCGCATCCGCGGTGTCCGCGGGTGGGTCGTCGACAAGGAGCTCGACATCTCGACCGGTGACCTGGTCGAGCAGATCGTGCAGGGCGTCTACGCCGACAACGAGCTCACGCCGGCCGCCGTCGCCGAGGAACCCCCGCGCGAGGTCGTGGTGCCGACCCTGCCCGAGGACGCCGACGCGTTGCAGCAATGGCTCAGCGAACGACGGGGCGGCCGCGGCACGAAGCTCAGCACGGCGCAACGCGGTGACCGGGCAGGCCTGGCCCGCACGGCCGCGCAGAACGCCGCCCAGGCGCTGATGCTCTACAAGACGAAGCGGTCCGCCGACTACACGACGCGCTCCGCGGCCCTCGCCGACATCCAGGACGCCCTCGGCATGACCGAGGCCCCGCTCCGCATGGAGTGCTACGACATCTCGCACCTGCAGGGCACGAACGTCGTGGCGTCGATGGTGGTGTTCGAGGACGGCCTGCCCCGCAAGGACCAGTACCGCCGCTACACGATCGCCGAGACCACCGACGACACCGACAGCATGTACCAGGTGCTCAGCCGGCGCCTGGCGCGCCTCGACGAGGACGCCGACCTGCCGGACGTCCCCGACGTGACGAGCGCCGAGGTGGTCGAGGGCTCCAAGCCCTCGAAGCGGTTCGCCTACCGCCCGCAACTGCTCATCGTCGACGGCGGACAACCCCAGGTGCAGGCCGCCAAGCGTGCGCTGGACGAAGCCGGGGTGCACGACATCGCGCTGGTCGGCATCGCGAAGCGTCTCGAGGAGCTCTGGCTGCCCGACGACGACTTCCCGGTGATCATGCCGCGCAACTCCGAGGCGCTCTTCCTCATCCAGCGCATCCGCGACGAGGCGCACCGGTTCGCGATCACGCACCAGCGCACCCGCCGCAAGCGCGACGTGCGGTCCCGGCTGTCGGAGATCCCCGGGCTCGGGCCGTCGCGGGTGAACGCGCTGCTCAAGCACTTCGGGTCCGTGGCACGGCTGCGCGAGGCCACGGCCGACGAGATCAGCGAGGTGAACGGCGTCGGTCCGGCGACGGCCGCTGCGGTCGTCACGAAGCTGCAGCAGACCCCGACGAGCGCGCCGGCCACCAGTGCGGCGAGCCCGACGAGCGCGCCGGACGACGGGACGGACCCGACGGACGCCGCGGACCCCGCGGGCCCTGCGGACACTGCGCCGCTCCCAGGAGGCCCGGTGCGGGTCCCCGACGTGACCCACGACGGTCCGCAGCTGCCCACGTGACGCATCCAGTGCCTCCCGACACCTGTCGGGCGATACCCTGGTCCCGCAGCCGAGACCTCCCCGGGCGACGCGCCCGGGCCGCCACGACGGAGCCCACTCCCAGATGACCGACAGCGCCACAGCGACCGCGCACGCGTCGCAGCACGACATCCTCATCGTCACCGGCATGTCCGGGGCCGGGCGTTCGACGGTCGGCAAGGCCCTCGAAGACCTCGGCTGGTACGTCGTCGACAACCTGCCGACGCAGATGCTGGCACCGCTCACCGAACTGGCCGACCGCGCCGGCGAGAAGATCCCGAAGATCGCCACGGTCGTCGACGTCCGCGGCGGACGGTTCTTCACGGACCCGGAGCACGCGGTCGAACAGGTGCGGTCGACCACGTCCGCACGGGTCCGGGTGCTGTTCCTCGAAGCCACCGACGCCGTCCTGGTGCGACGCTTCGAGCAGGTCCGACGACCCCACCCGCTCCAGGGCGAGGACACCCTGCTCGACGGCATCGCGCGCGAGCGGACCCGGTTGGCCGGGCTGCGCGAGGCATCCGACATGGTGATCGACACCTCGGACCTCAACATCCACCAGCTCGCGAACACCGTCACCGAGCAGTTCGCCGACGATCACTTCGTGGGTGTTCAGGTGACGCTCATGAGCTTCGGGTTCAAGTACGGACTGCCCGCCGACGCCGACATGGTGGCCGACGTCCGGTTCCTGCCGAACCCCTACTGGGTCCCGGAACTCCGGGCCCACACGGGCCTCGACCAGCCCGTCTCGGACTACGTCCTGGCCCAGGCCGGAGCCCGTCCGTTCGTCGATCGGTACGTCTCCGTGCTCGAGCCGGTGCTCGAGGGGTACCAGCGCGAGAACAAAAGACACGCTACGATCGCCATCGGCTGTACCGGCGGGAAGCACCGCTCGGTCGCCATCGTCGCCGAGTTGGCGAACCTCCTCCGCGGGATGCCTGGCGTCGCCGTGCGTGTGAAGAACCGAGATCTCGGCCGGGAGTGACCGTCCCTCCGGCCGCTCCCCACGTACGTGCCGCCGGAATCGCGGGACCACCAGATGAACGTTAGGAATGATGCTGTGCCGTTGACTGCCGAGGTCAAGGACGAACTGGCCAGGGTCGCCGTGAACCGCAACACGGTCCGCGCCGCCGAACTCGCCACGATCCTCCGGTTCGCGGGTGGCCTGCACGTCATCTCGGGCCGCATCGCGGTCGAGGTGGAGCTCGACACCCGGATCATCGTGCACCGGGTCCGCAAGGACCTCGCCGAGCTGTACGGCGTCCGCAGCGAGGCATCGGTGGGCTCGTCCGCGTCGTCCCGTCGTGGCACCCGCTACCTGGTCCGCGTGCTCGAGGCGGGGGAGACCCTCGCACGCCAGACCGGTCTGATGGACGCCCGGCGCCGTCCCGTCCGCGGGCTGCCGAACCGGCTCACCACGGGCAACCGCGAGGACCTCGCCGCGATCTGGCGCGGTGCGTTCCTCGCCTCCGGCACCCTGACCGACCCGGGCCGGGCTGCAGCGCTCGAGGTCACGTGCCCCGGCAACGAGGCCGCCATGGCGCTCGTCGGTGCCGCGTCGCGTCTCGGCGTCGCCGCGAAGGGCCGCGAGGTCCGTGGCGTCCACCGCGTCGTCATCCGCGACGGCGAGGCCATCGGTCAGATGCTCACGGTGATGGGCGCCGCCCGCACCACCGCCGACTGGGAGGAGATGCGGCAGCGCCGCGAGGTCCGTGCGACCGCGAACCGCCTCGTCAACTTCGACGACGCCAACCTCCGCCGCTCGGCGCAGGCCGCCGTCGCCGCCTGCGCCCGCGTCGAGCGCGCGCTCGAGATCCTCGGCGACGAGGTCCCCGACCACCTGCAGTACGCCGGCGCGCTGCGCCTGCAGCACCGCGACGCGTCGCTCGACGAGCTCGGCCAGCACGCCGACCCGCCCATGACGAAGGACGCCATCGCGGGTCGCATCCGCCGACTCCTCGCCATGGCCGACAAGCGCGCGTCCGACCTCGGCATCCCCGGGACGGAAGCGAGCGTCCCCGAGGAGCTCGAGGGGGTCTGAGACGGGTCGTCCGACCTGCATGACGGGAGGCGCGGTGCCAGCTGGCACCGCGCCTCCCGTCCGTTCTGTGGTCGACTTCGCGGGCCGCACCGACGCCCGTCAGGACACCGTGCGAGACCGTCCGGACGGACCGTCATCCGGCACGGTCTGGCAGGGTCCGACTGCTAGGGTCGTTACGGCGACGTTACGGGGCGTATCGTCCACCACACGCGGGCCCGACAGGGCCAGCGCCCTCCGAAAGCAGCGCCCCTCGGGCGCTCCACACCCACCAGGAGATCCATTGACCGTCAAGATCGGTATCAACGGCTTCGGCCGTATCGGCCGCAACTTCTTCCGGGCCGCCCTCGCGAAGGGCTCCGACCTCGAGATCGTGGCGGTGAACGACCTCACCGACAACGCCGCGCTGGCGAACCTGCTGAAGTTCGACTCCATCACGGGTCGTCTCGGCGTCTCCGTCGAGCTCGACGGCGACAACATCGTCGTCGACGGCAAGGCCATCAAGGTCCTCGCGGAGCGCGACCCCGCCAACCTCCCCTGGGGCGAGCTGGGCGTCGACATCGTCATCGAGTCGACCGGCTTCTTCACCAAGGCCGCCGATGCGCAGAAGCACATCGACGCGGGTGCCAAGAAGGTCATCATCTCCGCCCCGGCCACCGGTGACGACGTCACCATCGTCCTCGGCGTGAACGAGGACCAGTACGACCCGGCGAACCACAACATCATCTCGAACGCGTCCTGCACCACGAACAGCCTCGCGCCGCTGGCCAAGGTGTTCAACGACAAGTTCGGCATCGAGCGTGGCCTCATGACCACGATCCACGCCTACACCGCCGACCAGAACCTGCAGGACGGGCCGCACAAGGACCCCCGTCGTGCCCGTGCGGCCGCGCTGAACATCGTCCCGACCTCGACCGGTGCCGCCAAGGCCATCGGCCAGGTCATGCCGGAGCTCGCCGGCAAGCTCGACGGCTTCGCGCTCCGCGTCCCGGTCCCGACCGGCTCGATCACGGACCTCACCCTCGAGACAAAGTCCGAGGTCACCGTCGACGAGATCAACGCCGCGTACAAGGAAGCTGCAGAGGGCCCGCTCAAGGGCATCCTGCTCTACAGCGAGGACCCGCTGGTGTCGACCGACATCACGACGGACCCGCACTCCTCGATCTACGACTCCGGCCTGACCAAGGTCATCGGCGGTCTCGTGAAGATCACCTCGTGGTACGACAACGAGTGGGGCTACTCGAACCGTCTCGTCGACCTGACCGAGTACGTCGGCGAGCGTCTGTAACACATGGCCCTCCGCACCCTCGAGGACCTCGGCGACCTCGCCGGCAAGCGCGTCGTCGTCCGTTGTGACCTGAACGTCCCGCTCAAGGACGGCACGATCACGGACGACGGCCGCGTGCGGGCGTCCCTGACGACCCTCAACACCCTCATCACCGCCGGCGCGCGAGTCATCGTGATCTCCCACCTGGGCCGACCCGACGGGGAACCCAAGCCGGAGTTCTCGCTCGCGCCGGTCGGCCAGCGGCTCTCCGAGCTGCTCGGCAAAGAGGTCACGTTCGTCGGCGAGACCGTCGGCGACGAGGCGACCGCGGCCGCCGAGGCCCTCGAGGACGGTGACGTCCTGCTGCTCGAGAACCTCCGGTTCAACCCGGAGGAGACCTCGAAGGACGCTGCCGCGCGCTCCGCGTTCGCGGGCCGCATCGCGGCACTCGGTGACGCCTTCGTCTCCGACGGCTTCGGTGTCGTGCACCGCAAGCAGGCCTCGGTCTACGAACTCGCGTCCGCGCTGCCCAGCGCAGCCGGTTCGCTCATCGAGACCGAACTGCGGGTGCTCGAGCGCCTGACCGCCTCGCCGGAACGACCGTACACGGTCGTGCTCGGTGGCTCGAAGGTCAGCGACAAGCTCGGCGTCATCGACCACATCCTGCCCAAGGTCGACACGCTGTGCATCGGCGGCGGCATGCTCTTCACCTTCCTCGCGGCCCAGGGCCACGGGGTGGCGAAGTCGCTGCTCGAAGCCGACCAGCTCGACGTCGTCCGCGAGTACCTCTCGCGGGCGGAGGAGCTCGGCGTGACGATCGACCTGCCGACCGACGTCGTGGTGGCCTCCGGGTTCTCCGCCGACGCGGCACACGAGACGGTGGCGGCCGACGCGATCGAGTCGTCGTCGTTCGGCACCGACGGCATCGGCCTCGACATCGGCCCGGAGACGGCGGCACGGTTCGCGTCGGCGGTGTCCGGCTCGAAGACGGTGTTCTGGAACGGTCCGATGGGCGTGTTCGAGTTCCCGGCCTTCGCCGCTGGCACGAAGACCGTCGCCAAGGCCCTGACCGAGGTCGACGGCCTCGGTGTGGTCGGCGGTGGCGACTCCGCCGCTGCGGTCCGCTCGCTCGGCTTCTCGGACGACCAGTTCGGGCACATCTCGACCGGTGGCGGTGCGAGCCTCGAGTTCCTCGAGGGCAAGTCGCTTCCCGGTCTCGAAGCACTGGGGTGGTCCGCATGACCCGCACGCCGCTGATCGCCGGCAACTGGAAGATGAATCTCGATCATCTCCAGGCCATCGCCACGGTCCAGAAGCTCGCGTGGACGCTGAAGGACGCCCGCCACGACTTCGACGACGTCGAGGTTGCGGTGTTCCCGCCCTTCACCGACCTGCGGAGCGTGCAGACGCTCATCTCGGCCGACAAGCTGCCGATCCACTTCGGTGCGCAGGACCTGTCGCAGTACGACTCCGGTGCCTACACCGGCGACGTCTCCGGCGCGTTCCTGTCGGCGCTCGACGCGCAGTACGTCATCGTCGGACACTCCGAGCGGCGCACGCTGCACGGTGAGACCGACGAGGTCGTCGCGGCCAAGACCGCCGCGGCCGTCAAGCACGGCCTGGTGCCGGTCGTCTGCGTCGGCGAGACCGGTGAGCAGCGCGAACAGCGCGGCGCCGGCGTCGTGCCGGTCGAGCAGCTCCGTGTCGTGCTCGACGCCGTGCAGCCGTCCGACATCGTCGTCGCCTACGAGCCCGTCTGGGCGATCGGTTCCGGCCAGGCAGCCACGGCCGAGCAGGCGCAGGACGAGTGCGCCGCGATCCGTCGCGGCATCGCTGCTGCCTGGGGCGACCAGGCCGCTGCCGACACGCGCGTCCTGTACGGCGGTTCGGTCAAGTCCGGCAACATCGCCGGGTTCCTCCGCGAGCCCGACATCGACGGCGCCCTCGTCGGCGGCGCATCCCTCGACGTGCAGGAGTTCGCGGCGATCGCCCGGTTCCGCCAGCACGTCGGGCTGTAGCCACACCTGCTGGCGTCGGGCTGTAGTCCGCACCACTCCCGTCCATGTACCGGCCGTGCCTCGCGCGGCCGGTACACTGGTACGGCTGACTGACACGAAAGGTACGTCGTGGCGATACTCTCCGTCGTGCTGCAGGTCCTGCTCGCAATCACGAGCCTCCTGCTCACGCTCCTCATCCTCCTGCACAAGGGCCGCGGTGGCGGCCTCTCCGACATGTTCGGTGGCGGCGTGACGAGCAACCTCGGGGCGTCCGGCGTCGCCGAGCGCAACCTCAACCGCATCACGGTGATCCTCGGTCTGGTCTGGATCGTCTCCATCATCGTGCTCGGTCTCATCAACAAGTTCACGGCGGGGGTCTGATCCATGGCTAGCGGAGGCAGTGCAATCCGAGGGTCCCGCGTCGGCGCCGGACCGATGGGCGAACAGGACCGTGGGGTCCAGGCCGAGCGTGTGGCGATCTCGTACTGGGACGCCCTCGGCAACGAGGTCGTGCGGTACTTCGCCGCGAACCTCCCGGACGAAGAGATCCCCGAGACGGTCGATTCGCCGTCGAGCGGGCTCCCCGCCGGGCGCGACAAGGAGAACCCTCCCGTGGTCTCCAAGACGGAGCCCTACAAGACGCACCTCGCGTACGTGAAGGAGCGTCGCACCGAGGAAGAGGCAGCGCAGCTCCTCGAGGACGCGCTCCAGCAGCTCCGCGAGCGTCGCGGGACCGCGGCCAAGAAGGCGTAGCGCCCACACACATTGACGAAGGCCCCCGCACCGCGATGGTGTGGGGGCCTTCGTGCGTCGCGGGGGTTCTTGGGCTCCACAGGGCGCGTGCGTCCCGCCGAGGTTCCACGACATGCCGCGTGCGTCCCGCCGAGGTTCCACGGCCAGTCGGTGTGAGCGCCGAGGTTCCGAAATCTCGGAACCTGCGGGAGTCGGCGGTGAGGGCGGCCACCGCGGCACGACAGCTCGACGGGCCGGCGGTGCAGCAGCGTGTGGGCGTCGCCGAGGTTCCACGACATGCCGCGTGCGTCCCGCCGAGGTTCCACGGCCGGCCGGTGCGAGCGCCGAGATGCCGAGATTTCGGAACCTCGGGGGCAGGGGAGCGACGGCACGACGGACGGGAGGCCCGGTGCCAACTGGCACCGGGCCTCCCGTCAGGCAGGACGCGCGTCTAGTACGTCGACGCGATGAGGTTCTCGGGGACGTCGCGCGCGGCGTCCTGGTCCACGAAGAAGACGGTGCGCTTGCGCCCCTGGACGCCGCCCACGGGGACGTCCTCGACGGAGGCGCCCGCCAGGGCGAGCCCGAGGACCGATGCCTTCTCGGCACCGGACAGGATGACCCACACGCGCTGCGAAGCGTTGATCACCGGGTAGGTGACCGTCAGACGCTGCGGCGGCGGCTTGGGGGAGTCGTCGACCGACACGACGGTGCGGTCGGTGACCGTGAGCTGCGGGAACTCGGGGAAGAGCGACGCGGTGTGCCCGTCGGGGCCGACACCGAGCAGCGTGATGTCGAAGCGCGGAGCGACGGCACCCTCGTACGCGGCGTCCTGCAGCTCGCGCTCGTACTGCAGCGCGGCCGCTTCGATGTCGATGCCGGCGTCGGACGCGGGCATCGGGTGGATGTTCGACTCCGGGATGTCCACGTGGTCGAAGAAGTCGGTCTGCGTCCCCGTGGTGTTGCGGTCGGCGTCACCCGCCGGCACCCAGCGCTCGTCGACCCACCAGACGTGGACCTTCGACCAGTCGACGCTCTCGCGCGCCGGCGACTGGCCGATCGCGGCGAGGACGAGGGACGACACCGAGCCACCGCTGATCGCGATGTCGGCACGCTCCTGCTCGTCGAGCACGTCGATGATCTTGGTGATGAAGCGTGCGGCGACCGAAGCGCCGAGGGCCTGCTTGTCCGGGTGCACGAGCACCCGCCGTTCGTTGGTCACGTGACTCCCGTGTTCGTGGCGGCCGACCGGTCGTACGACCGCCTTCGGTCCGGTCGGGCCGCCTGCACCAGACAGGCGGCCCGACCGTTGTGGGGTGCTCAGCGGGCGATGGTCTCGCGCAGCTGGGGAACCCCGTGCTTGACGACGTCTCCGAAGAGGACGTCCGGGTCGAGTCTACGGAGTTCCTCGGCCAGGCAGTCACGCAGGTTGCGGCGTGGCAGCGACAGGTCGTGCGTGGGCTGACCGGGCATCGAGAGCGTCGCGACGTCCACCAGGGAACGCTCGAGGTCGATGGTGCCCGACTCGCGCACGAGCTTGACGCCGTGGATGCCGCTCGAGCCGGTCGCGCGCGGCGACGTGGTGACCGTCACCGGCACCTCGAGCTGGAGCTGCAGCCACGCGGCGAGCAGGATCGTCGACGGGCTGTCCGACGCGCCCGTCACCTCGACGCCGGTGATCGGCTCGTACGGCGGCTGGTCGAGCGCCGCGGCGAGCTGGTTCCGCCACAGGGTCAGTCGGGTCCACGCGAAGTCGGTGTCGCCCGGCACGTACGAGGCACCGAGCGCCTCGATCGCGCCGTTCGGGTCCTTCTGCGCGGCGGCGTCGGTGATCCGGCGCTGGGCGATGCGGCCCAGTGCCGAGGCCGACGGCTGCGACGGCGCGGTCTGCGGCCACCAGGCCACGACCGGGGCGTCCGGCAGGAGCAGGCCCGTGACCAGGCTCTCCTCGTCGGTCGCGGTCTCACCGTAGGCGCGGAGGACGATGACCTCGCTGGCGCCCGCGTCGCTGCCCACGCGGATCTGCGCGTCGAGACGGCCGGGCGACTTCGTGTCGCCGTCGTTCTTCGACACGATGATCACGCGCATCGGGTGCTCGCGGGACGCCTCGTTCGCGGCCTCGATCGCTTCTTCCTCGTGGCCGAGGGCCGTCGAGATGATGAGCGTCAGGACACGACCGAGGGCGACGGCGCCGCCCTCTTCGCGGATGTGGACGAGCTTCTTCTGGATCTTCGAGACCGTGGTGTTCGGCAGGTCGATCTTCATGGACGCCTCCAGGTCCGGCCGTCGCGGGCGAGCAGGGCATCGGCGGACGCCGGACCCCACGTGCCGGGACGGTACTGCTCGGGCTGGCCCTGCGTGGCCCAGAACTCCTCGATCGGGTCGAGGATCTTCCAGGACAGTTCCACCTCTTGGTGCCGCGGGAACAGCGGCGGGTCGCCGAGGAGCACGTCGAGGATGAGTCGCTCGTACGCCTCGGGAGACGCCTCGGTGAAGGCGTGGCCGTAGCCGAAGTCCATCGTCACGTCGCGCACCTGGGTGCCGACGCCGGGAACCTTCGAGCCGAACCGGAGCGTGACGCCCTCGTCCGGCTGGACGCGGATCACGAGCGCGTTCTGACCGAGGGGGGACTGCGAGTTGCCGTAGACGTCCTCGGGGACACGCTTGAAGACGATCGCGATCTCGGTCACACGGCGCCCGAGGCGCTTGCCGGCGCGCAGGTAGAACGGGACGCCCTGCCAGCGACGGGTCGCGATGTCGAGCTTGATCGCCGCGTACGTCTCGGTGCCGGACTCGGGGTTCATCCCGGCCTCGTCGAGGAACCCGAGCACCTTCTCGCCGCCCTGCCAGCCGCCGGCGTACTGTCCACGCGCCGTGGCGGTCGACAGGTCCTCGGGCAGCCGCACGGCGGACAGCACCTTCTCCTTCTCGGCGCGCAGGTCGGCGGCCTTGAACGAGACGGGCTCCTCCATCGCGGTGAGCGCGAGGAGCTGCAGCAGGTGGTTCTGGATGACGTCGCGCGCCGCGCCGATGCCGTCGTAGTACGCGGCACGTCCGGCGACGCCGATGTCCTCGGCCATCGTGATCTGGACGTGGTCGACGTAGTTCGAGTTCCAGATGGGTTCGTACATCTGGTTCGCGAACCGGAGCGTCAGCAGGTTCTGGACGGTCTCCTTGCCGAGGTAGTGGTCGATGCGGAACACGTCGTCGGGCGCGAAGACGCTCTCGACGATCGCGTTGAGCTCGCGCGCGGTGCGGAGGTCGGAGCCGAACGGCTTCTCGACGACCACGCGGCTCCACGAGCCCTCGCGCTTCGCGGTGAGGCCGGACAGCTTCAGCTGCTCGGTCACCACCGGGAACATCTTCGGCGGGATGGACAGGTAGAACGCGTGGTTGCCCAGCGTCCCGCGCTCGGCGTCCAGGTCGTCGACGGTCTGCTTGAGCTGCAGGAACGCCTCGGGGTCGTCGAACGAGCCCTGGACGAAGCGGATGCCCTGTTCGAGCTGACGCCAGACGTCCTCGTCGAACGGGGTGCGGGAGTGTTCCTTGACGGCGTCGTGCACGAGCTGGGAGAAGTCTTGGTCCTCCCAGTCGCGACGAGCGAACCCGACGAGCGCGAACCCCGGGGGCAGGAGCCCCCGGTTGGCCAGGTCGTAGACCGCGGGCATCAGCTTCTTGCGTGACAGGTCGCCCGTCACGCCGAAGATGATGAGCGTGCTCGGTCCCGCGATCCGGTTCAGTCGACGATCCGTCGGCAGCCGGAGCGGGTTGTGCTCCGGGGTGATTGCCACCGGTGACATGAGTCGGTGAACTCCTTACGAGTCAGTGGGAGACGGCGGACGCGATCGCCGCGGTGGCGGCGTGGACGTCCGACGTGGTGAGGGTGAGGACCGGCCGGCCGTGCTCGGCGAGGACACTCGCGTCGCCGGCTGCCTGGGCCCGGAGGAGCTGCCCGAACGTGAACGGCCGACCCGGGATCGCCAGGTCGTCTGTTTCGTCGGCCACGATCTGCAGGAACACTCCCGTGGCGGGGCCGCCCTTGTGGTACTGGCCGGTCGAGTGCAGGAACCGCGGACCGTACCCGAAGGTCACGGGTCGCTCCGTGCGCGCCGCGATCGCGTCACGCAGCGACTCGAGGTCGCTGTTCGTGGTGCGGTCGACGTACGCCTGCACCGACACGTAGCCGGTCGGGTCGAGTGCGGACAGGAGGCCCGACACGGCTTCCGAGAGCGTCGCACCGACCGCGAGTCCGGGCGTCGCGCGGACGGCGATGCCGTCCTCGGAGAACGCCGGCTCGGCCGGAGCGGGGCGGTCGTCGAGCAGCGCGCGGGTCGCGACCTTGGCGGCCTCGACGTCGGGCTGGTCGAACGGGTTGATGCCGAGCAGGCGACCGGCGACCGCGACGGCGTACTCCCAGACGAGGATCTGGCCACCGAGCGTGCCGGTGATCTCGACCTCGCCGTCGGCCACGTGACGCTCGTCCTCGCGCGAACCGACCAAGCGGATGACCTGGACGTCGGGCAGGCCGGCGGTGACCTCGGGGGAGTCAGTGTGCAGCACGACGGGCAGCAGGCCACGGCCGTCCTTGCCGGTCGACTCCGCGATCAGCTGTTCGACCCAGTCGCCGAAACCGACGATGTGCGTGCCGTCGGGCACGATGGCGATCTTGTCGCGCAGCGGCTCGGTGCCGGCGAGGACCGCACCGAGCACGAGCCCGGGGTTCTCGTTCAGGTCGACCGAGAGCAGCGCGGAGATCGCGTCGGCCTCGTCGAGGAGCTCGGCGATGTCCGCTCCCGCGAGCCCGGACGGCACGAGGCCGAAGGCGGTGAGCGCGGAGTAGCGTCCGCCGACCGTGGGGTCGGCGGTGAAGACGCGGTACCCGGCGTCGATCGCAGCGGCCTCGAGCGCGGAGCCCGGGTCGGTCACGACGACGATGCGGCGGGCGGGGTCGATGCCGGCGTCGCGGAAGGCCTGCTCGTACACACGACGCTGCGAATCGGTCTCGAGGGTCGAGCCGGACTTCGACGAGACGACGAGCACCGTGCGCTCGAGGTCGGTCGTCACGGCCGCGCGGACCTGTGCGGGGTCGGTCGAGTCGAGGACCGTGAGGGGCACGCCGGCGGTGCGCGTGATGACCTCGGGTGCGAGGGACGAGCCGCCCATGCCGGCGAGGACGACGTGGTCGACCCCTTCGGCACGGAGCGACTCGCGCAGCGCGGTCACCTCGGCGACGAGCGGGCGGGAGACCGAGACGGCCTCCACCCAGCCGAGGCGCTTCGACGCCTCGGCCTCGGCGGCGGTTCCCCACAGATCGGCGTCCTGGGCGGTGATGCCCGAGGCCACCAGGTCAGCGACGAGCCGCGGGACCACCTGTTCGATGGCCCGCGCGGCGTCGCCGCTGGCTGCGATGGAAACCGTCACTACTTGGCGCCCTCGAGCGCTGCCTTGACGGTGTCGACGAGCTCGCCCCAGGAGACGATGAACTTGTCCACGCCCTCCTTCTCGAGCAGTGCGACGACCTCGTCGTAGTCGACGCCCTGTGCGGCGAGCTGGTCGAGGACCTGCTGCGCCTGGTCGAACGTGCCGGCGATGGCGTCGCCGTGGATCTCACCGTGGTCGAACGTGGCGTCGAGCGTCTTGCCCGGCATCGTGTTGACGGTGTTCGGGGCGGCGAGCTCGGTCACGTAGAGCGTGTCGGGGAGCGACGGGTCCTTGACACCGGTCGAGGCCCAGAGCGGACGCTGCGTGTTGGCACCGGACTCGAGCAGGCCGAGGGCACGCTCGGAGGCGAACGCCTCGGTCCAGACCTGGTACGCGAGCTGCGCGTTGGCGATGCCGGCCTTCGACTTGAGGGCCTTGGCCTCGTCGGTGCCGACGGCGTCCAGGCGCTTGTCGATCTCGGAGTCGACGCGCGACACGAAGAAGGACGCGACCGAGTGGATCTTGGAGAGGTCGTGGCCGGCGGCCTTGGCCTTCTCGAGCCCACCGAGGTAGGCGTCGATGACGGCGCGGTAGCGCTCGAGCGAGAAGATCAGGGTGACGTTGACGGAGATGCCGGCGCCGATGACCTCGGTGATCGCCTCGAGACCCTCGAGCGTCGCCGGGATCTTGATGAGGACGTTCTCCTTGCCGACCTTCTCGAACAGGAACTTGGCCTGCTCGATGGTCTTGGCGGTGTCGTGCGCGAGGCCCGGCTCGACCTCGATCGAGACGCGGCCGTCGAAGCCCTTGGTCTCGTCGTAGATCGGCTTGAAGACGTCGGAGGCGTTCGCGACGTCCTGCGTGGTGATCTCGAAGATCGCGTCGGTGACGTCGGTGCCCGCAGCGGCGAGCTCCTTGACCTGCGAGTCGTAGCGCTCACCCTTGGCGAGGGCCGACGCGAAGATCGTCGGGTTGGTCGTCACACCGACGACGTTCTTCTGCTCGATGAGCTCGGTGAGCTTGCCGGTCTCGAGGAGCTCGCGGGAGAGGTCGTCGAGCCAGATGCTCACGCCGACCGCGGAGAGGGCGGCGGTGGGGGTGTTCTCAGCCATGTGTTTCTCTTCTTCTTTCATCGACGGGTCCGTGAGGACCGTGAGTCGGGGTTTCGGGGACGGGAGGCCCGTGGCGGAACCGAGCCGGGCCTCCCGGAAGAAGGGCCGGATCCGGAAACCGGACCCGGCCCTTGCAGGTCAGGAAGCTGCGATCGATTCCTTCGCGGCGGCCACGACGTGCTCCGTCGTGAAGCCGAACTCCTTGAAGAGCGTCTGGTAGTCGGCCGAGGCACCGAAGTGCTCGATCGAGACGCTGCGGCCCTTGTCGCCGACGATGTCGCGCCAGCTCATGGCGATGCCGGCCTCGACCGACACGCGAGCGGTGACGTCCTTCGGGAGCACCTGGTCCTGGTAGTTCTCGGACTGGGCGCGGAACCACTCGATCGACGGGGCGCTCACGACGCGGGCGTTGATGCCCTCGGCCTTGAGCTGCTCGCGTGCCTCGACCGCGATCTGGACCTCGGAACCGGTCGCGATGAGGATGACGTCCGGGGTGCCGTTGGGCGCCTCGGCCAGGATGTACGCACCCTTGGCGACGTTCTTCGCCGAGGCGAAGACCTCACCGGAGGCGTCACCCTCGCCACGCTCGAACACGGGGAGGTTCTGACGGCTCAGCGCGATGCCGGCCGGGCGGTCGGTGTGCTTGAGCATCTCGAGCCACGCGTACGCGACCTCGTTGGCGTCGGCCGGGCGGACGACGTCGAGACCGGGGATCGCACGGAGCGAGGAGACCTGCTCGATCGGCTGGTGCGTCGGGCCGTCCTCGCCGAGGGCGATGGAGTCGTGGGTCCAGACGTAGATCGCCGGCGCCTGCATGAGCGCGGCGAGACGGACCGCCGGACGCATGTAGTCGCTGAAGATGAGGAACGTGCCACCGAAGGGGCGGGTGTTCCCGTGCAGGACGATGCCGTTGAGGATCGAGCCCATGGCGTGCTCGCGGATGCCGAAGTGCAGCACGCGGCCGTACGGGTCGGTGCTCCACGTCGACGTCGAGGCCTCGGCCGGACCGAAGGACTTGGCGCCCTCGATCGTGGTGAGGTTCGACTCGGCGAGGTCGGCGGAACCGCCCCAGAACTCGGGCATCAGTGGCGCGATGGCGTTGATGACCTTGCCGGAGGCGGCACGGGTCGAGACGGCCTTGTCGGTCGGGAAGACCGGCAGTGCTGCCTCGAGGTCCGCGGGGAGCTCCTTGGCGTTGACGCGGTCGAACAGCGCCTTCTTGTCGGCGTTGGCAGCAGCCCACGCGTCGAAGGTCTTCTGCCACTCGGCGTGCTGCGCCTGGCCCTTGGCGACGGCGCCGCGGGTGTACTCGAGGACCTCGGGGGCGACCTCGAAGGTCTTCGACGTGTCGAAGCCGAGGACCTCCTTGAGGCCCTTGATCTCGTCGGCGCCGAGCGCCGAACCGTGGATCTTGCCGGAGTTCTGCTTGGTCGGCGACGGCCAGCCGATGATCGTCTTGAGGACGATGAGCGACGGCTTGTCGGTGACCTGCTGGGCGGCCTCGATCGCGGCGTGGAGCTCCACGGCGTCCTCGGAGTACTCGCCGGTCTTCTTCCAGTCGACGATCTGGACGTGCCAACCGAGCGCCTCGTAGCGCTCGGGGACGCTCTCCGAGAACGCGATGTCGGTGTTGTCCTCGATCGAGATCTGGTTCGAGTCGTAGAACGCGATCAGGTTGCCGAGCTGCTGACGGCCGGCGAGCGAGCCCGCCTCGTTCGTCACGCCCTCCTGCATGTCACCGTCACCGGCGATCACGTAGGTGAAGTGGTCGAACGGCGACTGGCCGGCCGGGGTCTCCGGGTCGAACAGGCCGCGCTCGAAGCGCTGGGCGTAGGCGAAGCCGACCGAGGACGCGAGGCCCTGGCCGAGCGGGCCGGTGGTGATCTCGACACCGTCGGTGTGGCCGTACTCCGGGTGACCCGGGGTCTTCGAGCCCCACTTGCGCAGGTGCTGCAGGTCGTCGAGCTCGAGGCCGTAGCCGTGCAGGTAGAACTGCACGTACTGCAGGATCGAGGCGTGACCGGCGGAGAGGATGAAGCGGTCGCGGCCGATCCAGGTGGAGTCGCTCGGGTCGCGACGCATCACCTTCTGGAAGAGCAGGTGTGCGAGCGGCGCGAGGCTCATCGCGGTGCCGGGGTGACCGTTGCCGGCGGCCTCGACCGAGTCGGCGGCGAGAACGCGGGCCGTGTCGACGGCCTTCCGGTCGATGGCGTCCCAGGTGAATTCAGCCACTTGGATGTTGACCCTTCTTGATGCGACATGTGCGAGGGCTCGTGCCATCGCACGGACATGTGGCCATCCCGGGGCCGAGTCGTGTCGCCGTCTAGCGGCGGCCGACCGGCTCATCGCGGCCGACGTCATCGGGGCGCGCACTGCGGGAGGGCAGGTCCAGCATAGTGACCAGCCACTCAGAAGGGGTTCAGGTGACGCCCGATGTTCACGAGTCGGGTCACCCGGGCCCCCGTCCGCCGGGCGTGTCGTGCTCCGCGGCTCGTCGTTCTGCACGGGATGTCTGCACGGGATGGGGGAGCGGGGCATCATCGCGGCGCTTCCATCACGTAAACTGTCGACGACCCGTGGACATTCCGGGTCAGCGCATGCCCGGACGCCGCCGCAGTCGTCCACCGAGTGTGCGAGCTGATGCGAACAGACTGAGGTTCCCTTGCCGACTGCCACCGTGACCAGGCCCGACACCGATCGACCCCGATCGACGCTGTCCCGCAAGGTCCGTGCGTACGTCTCGTTGACCAAGCCGCGGGTCATGGAGCTGCTGCTCGTGACCACCGCGCCGACCATGTTCCTGGCCGAGCGTGGCGTGCCGGACCTCTGGCTCGTGTTCTGGACGATGCTCGGCGGGGCGATGTCCGCCGGCTCGGCGTCGGCCTTCAACTGCTACATCGACCGTGACATCGACCGCCTGATGAAGCGGACGAGCACCCGCCCGCTGGTGACCGGTGAGCTCTCGGACCGCGAAGCCCTCGTGTTCTCGTGGATCCTCGGCGTCCTGTCCACCGCGGTGCTCGGGTTCCTGGTGAACTGGCTCGCCGCGGCCCTGAGCGTCATCGCGATCCTCATCTACGTGTTCGTCTACACGCTGTGGCTCAAGCGCCGCACCCCGCAGAACATCGTGTGGGGCGGCTCGGCCGGCTGCATGCCCGTGCTCATCGGCTGGGCGGGCGTCACCGGCTCCCTCACCTGGGCCCCGGTCATCCTCTTCATGGTCATCTTCCTCTGGACGCCGCCGCACTACTGGCCGCTGTCGATGAAGTACCGCGACGACTACGACGCCGCCGACGTCCCGATGCTCGCCGTGGTCCGCGGTCGCACCGTCGTCGGCCTGCAGGTCGTGCTGTACGCCTGGGCGACGCTCGTCTGCTCGCTCCTGCTCATCCCCGTTGCGCACATGGGGCCGCTGTACACCGTGGTCGCACTGGCCGGTGGCATCTGGTTCGTCGTCGAGTCGCACCGGCTGTACTCGCGGGCGATCCAGCACGTCGAGCACGTGCAGCCGATGCGCGTGTTCCACAGCTCGATCACGTACCTGACGCTGCTCTTCATCGCCGTGGGCATCGACCCGCTGCTGCCGCAGGTCTTCACCTTCTAGGCGCTGTGCGCCGCCACTGGGCGACGTCGTACGACGATCTCGATGTCGTACGACGTCGCCTTCGTCGTCGGTGCGCGTGCGCAACGGTTGCGGGCGCGGGGTTGCGACGTCCTCGACGTCGTACGACGTCGAGGACGTCGTTGCGGGTCAGTGCGGGACCTTGCGCGGCCGTGGACGTGGGCGCGGGGCGGACGGGAGGCGCGTGGCGGCGCCGCCACGGGCCTCCCGGCCGACGGGTGCCTGCTCGGGCGCGGGGCGCACGCGTCCAGCGACGATCCACCGGTCGATCGTCGCGTGGACTGTCGGGCCGTGCGTACGCACCCGATGCGTGTGCAACGAACGACACCCCACGAGTCGATCGACTCGTGGGGTGTCGCAGAACGGGTGTCGGAGACGGGCGCAGCGGGCGCGACGCGCCCGGGCGTCAGGCGGCGTCGAGTGGTTCGCGCACGGCCTCGCGGCCGGCGCTGGCGCGCGTGGCGAGCACGACCGCCGTGGTGGCCCCGACGAGCAGCCCGGCGAGCACCATGTGCGTGCCCACCAGCCCGACGGGCAGGCCGGTGCGGGCCTGGGTCAGGCCGACGGCGATCTGCAGGAACTCGACGACGAGCAGCAACAGCGCCCACTTGCTCGAGATCCGGAGCCGGACGGCGCCGACGACGAGCACGAGGGTCAGCGCGAACAGGGCGTACGCGGGCCAGGCGTGCACGTGCTCCATGACCGCGGGATCGAAGCCCGTGCGGTGCAGCATCCCGCCGTCGACGGCCTCGTCGGCACCGGCGTGCGGGCCGCTGCCGGTCGTCAGGATGCCGACGAGCACGGTGACCACGACGGCGGCGACGGTGCCGCGGACGACGCCGGTGTACCAGCCGGGCACGAGGCGGTGGCTGGTGCGGGGGCCGTGCATCGTCCGGTAGACCAGGGCCGCGGTGACCGAGGTCAGGGCGGCGGACACGACGAAGTGCAGCCCGACGACGAACGGGTTGAGGTTCGTGAGCACGCTGAGCCCACCGATGACGGCCTGGACCGGGATCGCGACGCCCTGAGCGAACGCGAGCCAGAACAGTTCGGGGCGCGTGCGGAGCATCCGGACGACGGCCAGGAACATCGCGATCGCCACGATGACGAGCACGAAGGTGAGCAGTCGGTTGCCGAACTCGATGATCCCGTGGATGCCCATCTCGGGCGTGGAGACGAGCGAATCGGCCGTGCACTTGGGCCAGGTGGGGCATCCGAGGCCCGACGCCGTCAGGCGGACGAGGCCGCCGGTGCCGATCAACACGACCTCGACCACGAACGAGGCCCACGCCAGCGCGATGACCCGGCGGTCGACGACCCGGGGGAGTGACCACCACCGTGCGGTCCGGAGATCCTGGTCGACGGGGGGTCCGACGCGAGTCACGAGGGTGGTGCCTTCCTGTTGTTCCGTGCAGTGAACCTGTAGGATTCGAGGGTTCAGCAGCAGTCAAGTCTAGGCAGGCGCCGGCTCCGAATGGGCCGAGATCGCCGATCGATCCAGGGACTGCGTGGAACCATTGTCGTTGCGAGGGAGCAGCACCGTGTCCGCCTGTCGGCGGTCTGCGGTGGAATGGCGTCCAGACGCCACGGGTTGACACCTGAAGACGCTGCCCCGCGAGAAGGAAACGAGGAGACCATGTCCGACGTGCTCATCGACCGTCCCGAGCTCGAAGGGCTCGGGCAATACGAGTTCGGCTGGTCCGACTCCGACTCGGCCGGGGCCTCGGCCCGCCGTGGGGTCTCGGACGAGGTCGTCACCGACATCTCGAACCTCAAGCACGAGCCCGAGTGGATGCTCAAGAACCGGCTCAAGGGCCTGCAGCTCTTCGGCCGCAAGCCGATGCCGACGTGGGGTGCCGACCTGACGGGCATCGACTTCGACAACATCAAGTACTTCGTGCGCTCGACCGAGAAGCAGGCGCAGTCGTGGGAGGACCTCCCCGAGGACATCCGCGCGACGTACGAGAAGCTCGGCATCCCCGAGGCCGAGCGCCAGCGCCTCGTCGCCGGTGTCGCCGCGCAGTACGAGTCCGAGGTCGTGTACCACCAGATCCGCGAGGACCTGGAGCAGCAGGGTGTCATCTTCATGGACACCGACACCGCGCTCCGCGAGCACCCCGAGCTCTTCCAGGAGTACTTCGGCACCGTGATCCCGGCCGGCGACAACAAGTTCGCCGCGCTGAACACGGCCGTGTGGTCGGGCGGCTCGTTCGTCTACGTCCCCAAGGGCGTCCACGTCGAGATCCCGCTCCAGGCCTACTTCCGGATCAACACCGAGAACATGGGCCAGTTCGAGCGGACGCTGATCATCGCGGACGAGGACTCCTACGTCCACTACATCGAGGGCTGCACCGCCCCGATCTACAAGTCGGACTCGCTGCACTCGGCCGTCGTCGAGATCATCGTGAAGAAGAACGCCCGCGTTCGCTACACGACGATCCAGAACTGGTCGAACAACGTCTACAACCTCGTGACCAAGCGTGCGATCGCGCACGAGGGCGCCACGATGGAGTGGATCGACGGCAACATCGGCTCCAAGGTGACGATGAAGTACCCGTCGATCTACCTCGCCGGTGAGCACGCCAAGGGCGAGACCCTGTCCGTCGCGTTCGCCGGCCCCGGCCAGCACCAGGACGCCGGCGCGAAGATGATCCACATGGCGCCGTACACGACGTCGTCGATCGTCTCGAAGTCGATCGCCCGTGGGGGTGGTCGTGCCGGCTACCGCGGCGAGGTCCGGGTGGACCCGTCGGCCCACCACGCGGCGAACACCGTGCGGTGTGACGCGCTGCTCGTCGACACGATCAGCCGGAGCGACACGTACCCGGCGATCGACATCCGCGTCGACGACGTCCAGCTCGGGCACGAGGCCACGGTCTCGCGCGTGAGCGAGGAGCAGCTCTTCTACCTGATGTCCCGCGGCATGGCCGAGGACGAAGCGATGGCGATGATCGTCCGTGGCTTCATCGAGCCGATCGCCCGCGAGCTCCCGATGGAGTACGCGCTCGAACTCAACAAGCTCATCGAGATGAGCATGGAAGGATCCGTCGGCTAGATGTCCAGCACCACCCCTCCCCACATCGACCAGCCGATCGAGCCCGCGGCACCCGCCCAGGGTGCCGAACAGCACGGCGCCGGAGCCCACTCCGACGGCGGCTGGGACGCCCCGGACAAGAAGATCCCGGTCCAGACCCGCTCCGAGCGGTTCCAGTCCGGCGACCTCGAGGCGTTCCCGACCGTCACCGGCCGCGAGGTGAACTGGAAGTTCGCGCCTCTGGCGAAGCTCCAGCCGCTCCTCGACGGTGGTCTCGACGGATCCGCCTACCGGTTCCTCGCCCGCCAGTCCGACGGTGCCGACGTCGAGTGGGGTCGCAGCGACGACCCCCGCGTCGGGACCGCCGGTCTGCCCGAGGACCGTGCAGCGGCCGCTGCGTGGACGGCGCGCGACGCCGTCCTCGCCGTCACCATCACGGCGACCGAGGCGCACGAGTTCATCACCATCACGCGTTCCGACTTCGGCACGCAGCCCCGCGCCGCGCACACGGTCATCACGGCCGAGCCGCACGCCCAGGGCATCGTCGTGCTCGACAACCGCGGCAGCGCACTGCTCAGCGAGAACATCGAGATCGTCGTGCAGGACGGCGCACGCCTGACCGTCGTCAGCCTCCAGGACTGGGACGACGACGCGGTGCACGTCTCGACGCACTTCGCCGAGGTCGGCCGCGACGCCTTCCTGAAGCACGTCGTGGTCTCGCTCGGCGGCGACGTCATCCGGGTCAACCCCTCGACGCACCTCGGTGCGCAGGGCGCCGACACCGAGATGTACGGCGTGTACTTCGCCGACGCCGGTCAGTACATCGAGCAGCAGGTCTACGTGAACCACGACGCGCCGAACACGCGCGGTCGGGTCAACTACAAGGGCGCGCTGCAGGGCAAGGGCGCGCACACCGTGTGGATCGGTGACGTGCTCATCGGTCGCGCCGGTGACGGCACCGACTCGTACGAGCAGAACCGCAACCTCGTGCTGACCGACGGCACCCGTGCCGACAGCATCCCGAACCTCGAGATCGAGACGGGCAACATCGAGGGCGCCGGCCACGCGAGTGCGACCGGTCGCTTCGACGACGAGCAGCTGTTCTACCTGCAGGCCCGCGGCATCCCCGAGGAAGAAGCGCGTCGTCTCGTCGTGCTCGGCTTCCTGGTCGAGGTCATCCAGAAGATCGGTGCGCCCGAGCTCGAGGAACGACTCATCGCCGCGGTCGAGCAGGAGCTCGCCGAGGGCCGCTCGGTGATCGTCGCGCCGGCGGAGGCCGACGCCTGATGCCCACGAAGGTCTGCGCGGAGTCCGAGATCGCGGTGGACAGCCCCATGCGCGCCGTCGTCGACGGCACCGCGGTGGCCATCGTGAAGGACTCCTCCGGCACCGTGCACGCCATCGGTGACACCTGCACCCACGGGGACATCTCGCTGGCCGAGGGGTTCATCGAGGGCGACACGCTCGAGTGCTGGGCCCACGGCTCCCGCTTCTCGCTCGCCACGGGGAAGCCGCAGAACTTCCCGGCGTACGAGCCCGTCCCGGTGTTCCGGGTCGAGGTGCGCGAGGGCGACGTCTACGTCGACGTGCACGATCCCGTCCCCGTCGACTGACTCCGCCTCCCGGCCCCCACACTTTCCGCGGCCCGTCCGCGACACGACAGAAAACCGAAGGAACCCACGCAATGTCCACTCTGGAAATCCGCGACCTCCAGGTCTCGATCGACACCGATCAGGGCACCAAGGAGATCCTCAAGGGTGTCGACCTCACGATCAACGAGGGCGAGATCCACGCGATCATGGGGCCGAACGGCTCCGGCAAGTCCACGCTGGCGTACACGATCGCCGGGCACCCCCGGTACAACGTCGTCGGTGGCTCGATCACCCTCGATGGCGAGGACGTCCTCGCGATGAGCGTCGACGAGCGCGCCCGTGCCGGCATGTTCCTGGCGATGCAGTACCCGGTCGAGATCCCCGGCGTGACGGTGTCGAACTTCCTCCGCACCGCCAAGACGGCGATCGACGGCGAAGCCCCCGCCCTGCGCGGCTGGATCAAGGAGCTCCGCCAGTCGATGGCGGACCTCAAGATGGACTCGTCGTTCGCCGAGCGCAACGTCAACGAGGGCTTCTCCGGTGGCGAGAAGAAGCGCCACGAGATCATGCAGCTCGAGCTCCTCAAGCCCCGCTTCGCCGTGCTCGACGAGACCGACTCCGGCCTCGACGTCGACGCGCTGAAGATCGTGTCCGAGGGCGTGAACCGCGCCAAGGCCGCGACCGGCCTGGGCGTGCTGCTCATCACGCACTACACGCGCATCCTGCGCTACATCAAGCCGGACTTCGTGCACGTGTTCGTCGCGGGCAAGGTCGCCGAGCAGGGTGGCCCGGAGCTCGCCGACCGCCTCGAGAACGAGGGCTACGACCGCTACGTGCAGGCCGCGGCGGCGTCCGCCGCAGAGGCGCAGGCCTGATGATCGCGGCACTCGCACCGGAGAAGTTCGACGAGGTCGTCGAGGGCCTGAAGGAGGTCCAGGACCCGGAGCTCGGCGTCAACATCGTCGACCTCGGCCTGATCTACGACCTGGCCTGGGACGACGAGGCCTCGGCGCTCGTGATCAGCATGACGCTGACGAGTGCCGGCTGCCCGCTGACCGACGTCATCGAGGGTGACACCGCGAACGCCCTCGACGGCATCGTGGACGCCTTCCGCATCAACTGGGTCTGGATGCCGCCGTGGGGTCCGGAACGGATCACCGACGACGGGCGCGAGATGATGCGCGCGCTCGGGTTCGCGATCTAGTCGCGACCACATCGCTGACGGGAGGCCCGGTGCCAGCTGGCACCGGGCCTCCCGTCTGTCCGTGGTCGCGCCGCGCGCGGTGCGCGACACGCCACTCACGTTCGCCGAGGTTCCACGGACGGACGCACAAGCGGCCGGGGTTCCGAGATATCGGAACCCCGGCCGCCGGAGCCGGGCGTGTCGACCGTGTCGACGACGAGCGCGCCGCGCGTCAGCGGCGGCCGAGCGCCTTCCACGCGAGCGGCACGATGCCCGCGGCGATGAGCGCCTTCGCGATCCCACCGACGATGAACGGGTACAGGCCAGCAGCGAGCACCGACTGCAGGTCGTTGGGTGCACCGAGCTGCCCGAGCACGACCGCCAGGTACGGCAGGCCGGTCACGAACGGGATGGCACTGGCGAGCAGCATCGCGACGGCTGCGCGCCCGAAGTGCCGGTCCCAGTTGCGGCGGGCCAGCCAACCGACGACGCCCGCGGCGGGGATGAACCCGATGACGTAGCCGAAGCTCGGCACGGCCAAGGCCTGCAGGCCGCCGGTCATGTCGGCGAAGAACGGTGCGCCCGCCAGGCCGGCGACGGCGTAGACGAGCAGCGAGAGCATGCCGCGGCGGGCACCCAGGGTCGCACCGACGAGCACGACGGCGAGCGTCTGCCCGGTGATCGGGACCGGCCACATCGGGACCTCGAGCTGTGCCATCGCAGCGGTGAACAGGGCTCCGCCGGCGACGAGGGCGGCGTTCGTGGCCAGCCCGTGCGTCCGCAGACGGTCGGCGAGGACTGCGCGGGGAGCGAACCCGGTGGCGTTCGTCATGGATTCTCCTAGAATGGACTGCTGGTCCCGTTCGGAACCATCGGTCCCGTCAGCGTAGCGGTGCACCTCACGCACACGTCGTTGTGCAAACCCACCAACTGATTGGACGTCCACTGTGCTTGCCGTGCACGAACTCGAGATCCGCGTCGGAGCTCGTCTCCTCATGGAAGACGTGTCCTTCCGTGTCGAGAAGGGCGAGAAGATCGGACTCGTCGGCCGCAACGGCGCGGGGAAGACGACGATGACCAAGGCCCTCGCGGGCGAGACGCAGCCAAATGGCGGCACGATCGACCGCGGTGGTGAGATCGGCTACCTGCCGCAGGACCCCCGTTCCGGTGACCCGGAGGAGACCGCGCGGAAGCGCATCCTCGATGCCCGCGGGCTCGGTGAGCTCGTGGAGGGCATCCGCCTCGCCACGCTCGACATGGCGAGCGAGGACACCGCCGTCGCCGAGAAGGCGATGCGCCGGTACAGCCGACTCGACGACCAGTTCAACGCGCTCGGCGGCTACGCGGCCGAGGCCGAGGCGGCGTCGATCGCGTCGAACCTCAAGCTGCCGGACCGTATCCTCGACCAGCAGCTCAAGACCCTGTCCGGTGGTCAGCGTCGTCGCATCGAGCTCGCGCGGATCCTGTTCTCGGACGCCGAGACGATGATCCTCGACGAGCCGACGAACCACCTCGACGCCGACTCGGTCGTGTGGCTGCGCGAGCACCTGAAGACCTACCCCGGCGGCGTCATCATCATCTCCCACGACGTCGAGCTCGTGGAAGAGGTCGTCAACCGCGTGTTCTACCTCGACGCCAACCGCCAGACCATCGACATCTACAACATGGGCTGGAAGCTCTACCAGCGCCAGCGCGTCGCCGACGAGGAGCGTCGCCGCAAGGAGCGCGCCGGCGCCGAGAAGAAGGCCGCGACGTTGAAGGACCAGGCCGCTCGGTTCGGTGCGAAGGCCTCGAAGGCCGCCGCGGCGCACCAGATGGTCGCGCGTGCCGACAAGCTGCTCGCGGGCCTCGAGGACGAGCGCGTCGCCGACCGGGTCGCCAAGATCCGCTTCCCCACGCCGGCTCCGTGCGGCCGCACCCCGCTGATGGCCGAGGGGCTGTCGAAGTCCTACGGGTCGCTCGAGATCTTCGCGGGCGTCGACCTGGCGATCGACCGCGGTTCGCGCGTCGTCATCCTCGGGTTCAACGGTGCCGGCAAGACGACGCTGCTCCGGATCCTCGCGGGTGCCGACTTGCCCGACACCGGTGAGATCCAACCCGGCCACGGTCTGCGCATCGGGTACTACGCGCAGGAGCACGAGAACATCGACATCAACCGCACCGTGATCGAGAACATGGTGTCGGCGTCGACCGACCTCAACGAGACCGAGGCCCGTCGCGTGCTCGGTTCGTTCCTGTTCACCGGGGACGACGGCTACAAGAAGGCCGGGGTCCTGTCGGGTGGCGAGAAGACCCGACTGTCGCTCGCGATGATCGTGGTCTCGGGCGCGAACGTGCTGCTGCTCGACGAGCCGACGAACAACCTGGATCCGGCGTCGCGCGAGGAGATCCTCAATGCCCTCGCCGGGTTCGAGGGCGCGGTCGTCCTGGTGTCGCACGACGCCGGTGCCGTCGAGGCGCTCAACCCCGAGCGCGTGCTGCTGCTGCCGGACGGCACCGAGGACCACTGGAACAAGGACTACGCGGAGCTCATCGAGCTCGCCTGACGCCGGTCGGTCGGCAGGGCAGCCGGGCGGCCAGGCGGAGCCTGTCCGCACGGTGCCGGGTTCGCCGTTCGGTGCGGCGTTGCGCGCTGGGTGCGCGCTTGCAGTGGGGCACGGTGCGCGGAAGCGCGCACGGGGTTGCGAGGTGCGCACGGTGCGGCCTGGAGGCGCGGTGCCGGTCGTGCGCCGTGCCTCCCGTCCGCACGGTGCCGGGTTCGCCGTCCGGTGCGGCGTTGCGCGCTTGCAGCGGAGCACGGTGCGCGGAAGCGCGCACGGGGTTGCGAGGTGCGCACGGTGCGGCCTGGAGGCGCGGTGCCGGTCGTGCGCCGTGCCTCCCGTTCGCACGGTGCCGGGTTCGCCGTCCGGTGCGGCGTTGCGCGCTGGGTGCGCGCTTGCAGCGGAGCACGGTGCGCGGAAGCGCGCACGGGGCTGCGAGGTGCGCACGGTGCGCTGACGCGCGCACACAAGCGCGCGCGTCAGCGGCGGGACGCGATCAGGTCGTCCTCGATCTCGGCGTCGGTCTTCGGCTTGGCGTCCTTGCGGCGCTGCCGCTCCTGGGCGCGCTCGCGTTCCTCCGGGTCGTCCTGGTTGAGGTTCCGGTACTCCTGCACCATCACGTACGCCAGGAACCCGAAGCCGCCGGCCGCGAACAGGAACCACTGGATGAAGTAGCTCAGGTGCAGGCCGGTGTCGGCGGTGGGACGCTCCCAACCGAGCGGGCGCGCCTCGGTCGGGGCGGGGGACTCAGAGGCGAGCTCGCCGTACGCACCGGTCCAGATGGGGGTGTCGACCTTCTTCGCGACGTCCGCCAGTGTCACCGACTGCACCTGGTCGGTGTGCGCGGGGTCGGTGCGGCCGGGGATCCGGGGTTCGCTCTGCTGCAGCCGGACGATCGCCGTGACCTCGCCCGACGGGGGAGCGGGCACGTGGTCGGGGGCGTCCTGCGCGTTGCCGGTGGGGACCCAGCCGCGGTCGACGATGAACGCGCGGCCGTCGTCGGCGACCAGGGGGGTGAGGACTTCGAAGCCGGGCTGGCCGTTGTGCACGCGGTTGCGGACGAGCAGCTGCGCGTCGATGTCGTAGCGCCCCGTGACGGAGACGCGGAGCCACTCCTGCTCGTCCTGCCAGCTCGACGCCGTCGGCAGCGCCTGGTCGAGGGGAACCGGGGTGTGGTCGTAGTTCTGGGCGACCTGCTCGTTCTGGCGCACCGCTTCGTTGCGGCGGTCCCACTGCCACATGCCGAACAGGGCGCAGACGATCGCGAAGGCCACGGCGATCGCGAAGTACCCCAGCCAGCGGCGACTCCGGACGAAGTGCCAGCCGACGAAGGGCTCGTCCGGATCCTGGGTGCGGCGTTCATCGTCCGGCACGGAGCGACGGGCGTGGTCGGCGGCGCGCTGCAGCTTGGCTGCGTGCTTCCGGCCGTACCGGGAGTGCGGGTCGAAGTCGTCGGTCATCGACCGGTGCCGGCGGAGCGCACCCCGACGTCGTTCTTCGGCGACGCGGCTGGGTCGCGTTCGTCGTCGAGCCGGTCGACGTCCTCGTGCATGCCGGTGACGCGCACCGGGAAGGTGCGGGACCGCAGGTAGTCGGCGAGGAAGTCGCGGTGCTCCTCGCACGCGGCCCAGATCTTCACGCGGTCGGCGGAGTGGATCCGGGGGTTGCGCCAGTTCACCCGCCACGCTGCCGTGTTGGAGCAGCCGGCCCGGGAGCAGACGGGGGTCGAGCCCGGTTCGGTGTGCAGGTCGAAGGTCGCGCCCATCAGCGGGGTCCCCACATCTTCGAGCGGTCGCCGTTGCGCTGCCACTCGTCCTGTGCGTGCTGGGCCTGCTGCCGGAGGCGGTCCTGCTCGTCGCGGTAGGCCTGGGCCCGGTCCTCTTCCTGCTGCTCGCGGAGGCCCGGGTCGACTGCGTCGTAGAGCTGCATCGCACCGGCGGGCGAGATCATGTCGCTCTCGGTCCGGCTGCCGGCGTTCGCGACGATGACGGCGACCCAGGGGATCACGGCGGCGAGGACGATCGGCACGACGGCGATCCAGGAGTGCCAGATGGAGTAGACGAGCACGGCCACAACGAAGAGGACGACGCGGATGGCCATCTGCCACACGTAGCGGGACAGGCGGTGCGCCCGGTCCAGCTCCGGCGAATCCGGGAGCGTGGTGATGCTGGTGTGCGTGCTCTTCATACAGATGGTCTCCGTCTACCCGTGGTCCAGCCTAAGCCTCCGGGGCCGATCGTGGGTGCGCCGCGCGCGAACGGGCTGCGGTGCTGGCTCCGCTACGCTCGTCCGGGCGTGTCCGCCGACCCGTCGGCACGACACGACCGCACACCACCACCGAACGGAGCGACCATGAGCACCCCCCGTACCGTCCTGATCACCGGCGGCAACCGCGGCATCGGCCACGCCCTCGCCGAGCGTTTCGTCGCCGCCGGGCACCGCGTCGCGGTCACGTCGCGCAGCGGACAGGGCGGACCCGAAGGGGCCCTCACCGTGCAGGCCGACATCACCGACACGGCCTCGGTGGACGCCGCCTTCACGCAGGTCGAAGCCGAGCTCGGACCGATCGAAGTGCTCGTGGCCAACGCCGGCATCACGAACGACCAGCTGCTGCTCCGTATGTCCGAGGACGACTTCACGAGCGTCGTCGACACCAACCTGACCGGCACGTTCCGGGTCGTGAAGCGCGCCACCAAGGGCATGATGAAGGCCAAGTTCGGGCGCATCGTGCTCATGTCGAGCGTCGTCGGCGCCTACGGCCAGATCGGCCAGGTCAACTACGCGTCGTCGAAGGCCGCCCTCGTCGGCATGGCCCGGTCGATCACCCGAGAGCTCGGCTCGCGCGGCATCACCGCCAACGTCGTCGCGCCTGGGTTCATCCAGACCGACATGACGGCCGCGCTGTCCGATGAGCTGCAGGCCGAGTTCAAGAAGGCGATCCCGGCGGCCCGGTACGGCACGGTCGACGACGTCGCCGATGCCACGCTGTTCCTGGCGAGCGACGGGGCCGGCTACGTCTCCGGCGCGATCATCCCGGTCGACGGCGGCCTCGGCATGGGCCACTAGCCAGCCAGCCCGGCGGGCCCGCTCGGCCTGAGCGACACTGCTCGGGCCGCGCGGGCCGAGCAGTGTCGCCCTGCGCGAGACTCGGCTGCGAGGATCGGCGGAGCGTCAGCCGCGCAGGCCGAGCGTCGCGAGCACGGCGGACAGGTCGCGGTCCACCACGGCGACGTCCGCCTGCTCCCGCACGCGCGGCTTCGCGTCGAACGCCACCGACAGGGCGGCGACGCGCATCATCTCGAGGTCGTTCGCCCCGTCGCCGATCGCGACGGTGCGGACCGCGTCCACGCCGTCGGCCTCGGCCCAGTCGCGCAGGGCGACGGCCTTCGCGTGCGCGTCCACGACGTCGCCGAGCACACGGCCGGTCAAGACGCCGTCGGACACCTCGAGTCGGTTCGCCCGGCAGTGGTCGAGACCGAGCTGCTCGGCGAACGGGTCGAGGACCTCGTGGAACCCGCCGGACACGACACCGACGGTCCCACCGGCGGCGTGCACGCCGCGGACGAGTTGGTCGGCACCCCGCGTCACGCGGACCGCCTGCTGTGCGCGTCGGAAGACGTCGACCGGGAGGCCCGCAAGGGTCGCGACCCGCTCCCGGAGGCTCTCGGCGAAGTCGATCTCCCCGCGCATGGCGCGCTCCGTGATCGCCGCGACCTGTGGCCGGGTCCCGGCGGTGTCGGCGAGGAGTTCGATCACCTCGTCCTCGAGGAGGGTGGAATCGGCATCGAGGACGACGAGGAAGCGGGGCACGGACCAACGGTACCGACAGACGGAGGCACGGCCCGCGTCCGTGACGCGAGCCGTGCCTCCTGTCCGTCCGTTCGTCGGTGTCGACGTGACCGGCCGACGCTACGCGTCGACGCGGACGCCCTTGCCGACCACGGTGATGCCGGACTCGGTCACGGTGAAGCCGCGGGCCTCGTCGGCCTCACGGTCGATGCCGACCTGCGCACCCGGCGCGATGACGACGTCCTTGTCCAGGATCGCCCGGTTCACGACCGAACCGGCGCCGATCGTCGCCCGCTCGAAGACGATGGAGTCGAGGACCTTCGCGCCGGAGTCGATCCCGCACCACGGGCCGATCATGCTGCGTTCGACCTGCGCGCCCGACACCAGGCAGCCGAGCGACACGAGCGAGTCGACCGTCGAGCCGGTGTTGCCGTTGGCGTCCCGCACGAACTTCGCCGGCGGCAGGTTCGTCTGCTGGTTGAAGATCGGCCAGTCCTGGTTGTACAGGTTGAACACCGGCACCGGGGCGATGAGGTCCATGTGCGCGTCGAAGAACGAGTCGATCGTCCCCACGTCGCGCCAGTAGTACTTGTCGCGGTCGGTGGACCCGGGGACCTCGTTGCGCTGCAGGTCGTAGACACCGGCGTCGCCGCGGTCCACGAAGTCGGGGACGATGTCGCCGCCCATGTCGTGCGCGGACGACTCGACCTGGCCGTCGCGGAGCACCGCGTCGACGAGGGCGTCCGCGTTGAACACGTAGTTGCCCATCGAGGCCAGGACCTCGCCGGGGGAGTCGGCGAGCCCGACCGGGTTCTTCGGCTTCTCGAGGAAGGCATCGATCTTCGTCGGGTCGTCGGCGTCCACCTGGATGACGCCGAACTGGTCGGCGAGCTCGATGGGCTGACGGATCGCCGCGACGGTGGCGCTGCGACCCGAGGCGATGTGCGCCTCGACCATCTGGTGGAAGTCCATCCGGTACACGTGGTCGGCGCCGACCACGACGACGATGTCGGGACGCTCGTCGCGGAGCAGGTTGAGCGACTGCAGGATCGCGTCGGCCGAACCGGCGAACCAGCGCTTGCCGAGTCGCTGCTGCGCGGGGACCGACGCCACGTAGGACCCGAGCAGGCCCTCCATGCGCCAGGTCTCGGCGACGTGCCGGTCGAGACTGTGCGACTTGTACTGGGTGAGGACGACGATCTTCTGCAGACCGGAGTTCACCAGGTTCGACAGCGCGAAGTCGATGAGACGGAAGTTCCCGCCGAACGGGACTGCGGGCTTCGCCCGGTCGGCCGTGAGCGGCATGAGCCGTTTCCCCTCGCCGCCAGCGAGCACGATGCCGAAGACCTTCTTTGGTGCCATGCCGCTCACAGTAGGCGTCAGCACTGGGAACCGGTTACCTTGAACCCGTGCGAGTCGATCTACTGACCAGGGAGTATCCGCCGGAGGTCTACGGCGGAGCGGGTGTCCACGTGTCCGAACTCACCGCTGCGTTGCGGTCGGGGACCGACACCGACGTCCGTGTCCGGGCGTTCGGGGCGTTCCGCGACGAAGCCGACGTCTGGGGGTACCGCACCCCGGCCGGCCTCGAGCAGGCGAACGGCGCGCTGCAGGCGCTCGGTACCGACGTGGCCATCGCCGCCGACGTCGAGGGCGCCGACCTCGTGCACTCGCACACCTGGTACGCGAACTCGGCGGGCCGGATCGCGCAGTTGACCTACGGGATCCCCCACGTCGTCACGGCGCACAGCCTCGAGCCGCTCCGCCCGTGGAAGGCCGAGCAGCTCGGCGGCGGCTACCGCCTGTCGAGCTGGATGGAGCGCGAGGCGTTCGAGAACGCCGACGGCGTCATCGCGGTGTCGAAGGCCATGCGCGCCGACATCCTGCGCTCGTACCCGTCGATCGACCCGGCGAAGGTGCACGTCGTCTACAACGGCATCGACATCGACGCCTGGAAGCCGCAGGTCGACGAGGACGCCGTCCGCGCCCTCGGCATCGACCCATCGCGCCCCAGCGTCGTCTTCGTCGGTCGCATCACCCGGCAGAAGGGCCTGCCCTACCTGCTCCGTGCCGTGGCGTCGCTCCCCGAGGACGTCCAGATCGTGCTGTGCGCCGGTGCCCCGGACACCCCGGAGATCCTCGCCGAGGTCACCGGGCTGGTCGAGGGCCTGCGCGAGCAGCGCGAGGGCGTCGTCTGGATCGACCGGATGCTCGCGCACGAGGAGATCGTGAACGTGCTGTCCTCGGGCACCGTGTTCGTGTGCCCGTCGATCTACGAACCGCTCGGCATCGTGAACCTCGAGGCCATGGCGTGCGGCATCCCCGTCGTCGGCACCGGCACCGGGGGCATCCCCGAGGTCGTCGCGGACGGCTTCACCGGTCGCATCGTGCCGATCGACCAGGCGCAGGACGGCACGGGCACCCCGACCGACCCCGACAAGTACGTGGCGGACCTGGCCGCGACCCTCAACGAGGTACTCGCCGACGAGGGGCTCGCGAAGCTCATGGGCCGCGCCGGACGCCTGCGCGTCGAGTCCGAGTTCACCTGGGACGCGATCGCCACGAGGACACGGCAGGTCTACGACGAGGTGCTCGGCCGGAACCCGTAGGCTGGTCGCATGCCCTCGGTCGTGCGCTTGTCAGACGTCTCCGTGGTCCGCAACGGGGCCACCATCCTCGACTCGATCTCGTGGGGGGTGCAGGACGACGAACGCTGGGTCGTGCTCGGCGCGAACGGCGCCGGCAAGACCACGCTGCTGCAGGTCGCCGGTGCCCAGACGTTCCCGACCTCGGGTGACGTCGAGGTGCTCGGCACCGAGCTGGGCGGCGCCGACCTGTTCGAGCTCCGCCCGCGCATCGGCTTCGCGTCGACCGCCCTGGCCCGTCGCATCCCGGTGACCGAGAAGGTCATCGACGTCGTGCTGACGGCCGCGTACTCGGTCACGGGTCGCTGGAACGAGGAGTACGAGGAGCTCGACGTCCGCCGTGCCCAGCGCGTGCTCGAGGAGTGGGGCCTGGGGTCGTTCACCGACCGCACCTTCGGCGAGCTGAGCGACGGCGAGCAGAAGCGCGTCCAGATCGCCCGTGCCGTCATGACCGACCCGGAGATCCTGTTCCTGGACGAACCGGCCGCCTCGCTCGACCTCGGTGCCCGTGAGAGCCTCGTCCGCACCCTCGGCGGCTACGCCCAGAGCGCCGACTCGCCGGCCATCGTGATCGTCACCCACCACGTCGAGGAGATCCCCGCCGGGTTCACCCACGCGCTGGTGCTCGCCGACGGCCACGTGCAGGCCGCCGGGCCCATCGACGAGGTCCTGACCGACCAGACCCTGACCGAGGCGTTCGGCATCGCGCTGTCCGTCACGAAGGACGCCGGTCGGTACACGGCGCGCGCGTCCTAGCGCTGCGATCGTGCCGTCCGTCTGGTAACGTTGACGGCTGGCGCAAGCCGATGACTTCCCGCGCATCTCGCGCAATCCCACCACCGCTACCGCTATCGAGGAAACTCCATGAAGACCGACACCCACCCCGAGTACCGCGCCATCGTCTTCCGTGACCTGGCCTCCGGTGAGACCTTCCTGACGCGTTCGACCGCGAACAGCGACAAGACGATCGAGCTCGACGGTGCCACCTACCCGGTGATCGACGTCGAGATCTCGTCCGCTTCGCACCCGTTCTACACGGGCAAGCAGCGCATCCTCGACTCGGCCGGTCGCGTCGAGAAGTTCAACCAGCGCTTCAAGGGCTTCTCCAAGTAAGCAGCCTCACAGCACGTCGGAACGGGCGGTCCTCCTTCGGGAGGACCGCCCGTTCTGCGTTGTACGGCCGGTGCGCGGGTCAGGCGCCGTTGCGGTGCGGCCAGCGACCGTCGGCGGTGAAGGACGGGTCGCGCTTCTTGCGCATGTACTCCTGGAACGAGGTCGCCTGCTCGGCGCACCACCCGACCTGCTTGCGGTGGAGCTCTTCTGCCGAGATGCCGAGCTCGTCCTGGTACTTGCCGGCGATGGCCTGGGCGACCCGACCGGCCGCGATGGCGTCGGCGCCGGCGTCGTGTGCGTCGTCGAGGGTGACGCCGTACAGCTCGGACGCTGCCTCGAGCGTGCGCTTGCCCTTGCGGAAGGTGTCGAGGGCCTTGTCGATCACGAGCGGGTCGACGACGTTGCCGATGACGGGGGAGGCGAACCCGTGCCGCTTCGCCTCGCGGTCGAGGACCGTCAGGTCGTACGGGGCGTTGTAGATCACCAGCGGGATGCCGCGGGCGAACACCGCCTCGATCGCGGCGATGATCTCGGCGACGACCTCGGCCGCGGGACGCCCCTCGGCCTGGGCGCGCTCGGTGGTGTAGCCGTGCACGGCCGCGGCGCCCTCGGGGATCGCGATGCCCGGGTCGGCGATCCACGCACCCTCTGCGATGGATGCACCCGTCATGTCGATGAGGCCGACGTGCGCCGTGACGATCCGCGCCGTCTCGACGTCGACACCGGTGGTCTCGAGGTCGAAGACGCCGAGGGCGTGCCACCAGGGGCGTCCGGAGAGGTCCTGCGCCGGGGCGGGCGTGTCGAGCTGTGCTGTCGGATCCAGCTGTGCTGTGGGGAACGTCACGCGGTCAGGCTAACGGGACGCACCGACACGATCGGTGCTACCCGACCGGCGCGCCGACGTGCAGCCAGTAGAACGACTGCGTCCCGAGGGTCAACGTCACGGTCCCGTCCTCGTCGAACGCGGGGAACGAACCGCCGCCGAACAGGTCGTAGAGCGGCCGACCGGCGAACTCGGGAGCCGACACCGTGACCGACGTCGGGTTCGTGGCGAACGAGAACACGCACAGGACGTCCTCCGCCGACGGCCCGAACTGCTGGCCGGAGCCCTCCCACGAGCGCACGAACGCCAGCACCGACTCGTTCGAGGTCTCCTGCACGTGCAGGGTCCCGAGCCCGAACACCGGGTGGGCCTTCCGCACGTGGATGACGTTGCGCACCCAGTGCAGCAGTGAGCGGGACTGGGCGAGCTGCGCCTCGACGTTGACCTGCGCGTAGTTGTACACGAGCGACTGCACCACGGGCAGGTAGAGCTTGCCCGGGTCTGCCGTGGAGAACCCGGCGTTGCGGTCGGGGGTCCACTGCATCGGCGTACGGGACGAGTCGCGGTCGGGCAGCCAGATGTTGTCGCCCATCCCGATCTCGTCGCCGTAGTACAGGAACGGCGAGCCCGGCAGCGAGAACAGCAGCGCGTGGATGAGTTCGAGTTCGGCACGCGAGTTGTCGAGCAGGGGAGCGAGCCGGCGCCGGATGCCGATGTTCGAGCGCATCCGGGGGTCGTAGCCGTACCAGCCGTACATGGCCTGCCGGTACTCCTCGCTCACCATCTCGAGCGTGAGCTCGTCGTGGTTGCGGAGGAACACGCCCCAGGCTGCCGCGGACGGCACGTCGAGCGTCTCCGACAGGATCGCCGACAGCTCCTTGGCGTGCTGGGCACGGAGCGAGTAGAAGATGCGGGGCATCACCGGGAAGTCGAACGCCATGTGGCACTCGGGCTCCTCGTCGGTGCCGAAGAAGGCGGCGGTCTCGCGCGGCCACTGGTTCGCCTCGGCGAGCAGGACACGGCCGGGGTACTCGTCGTCCACCATCGCGCGCATCTTCTTGATGAACTCGTGGGTCTCCGGTTCGCCCTCGCCGTTGCCTTCTTCGGACTCGAACAGGTACGGGATCGCGTCGAGCCGCAGACCGTCGACACCGAGGTCGAGCCAGTGCCGCACGACGTCGTACACGGCCTCGACCACCGCGGGGTTCTCGAAGTTCAGGTCGGGCTGGTGCGAGAAGAACCGGTGGAAGAAGAACTGCCGGCGGACCGGGTCGAACGTCCAGTTCGACTCCTCGGTGTCGACGAAGATGACCCGGATGTTCGGGTACTCCTCGTCGGTGTCCCGCCAGACGTAGAAGTCGCCGAAGGGGCCGTCGGGGTCCTCGCGGGACTGCTGGAACCACTCGTGCTGGTCGCTGGTGTGGTTGATCACCATGTCGATGACGATGCGCATGTTGCGCTCGTGCGACTTCGTGACGAGCTCGCGGAAGTCGTCGAGCGTGCCGAACTCCGGCAGGATCGCCTTGTAGTCGGCGATGTCGTACCCGCCGTCGCGCATCGGCGACTGGAAGAACGGCGGCAACCACAGGGCGTCGACGCCGAGCCACTGCAGGTAGTCGAGCTTGCCGATCACGCCCTGCAGGTCGCCGATCCCGTCGCCGTTCGAATCGACGAACGAGCGGATCATGCACTCGTAGAAGACCGAGCGCTTGTACCACTGCGGGTCGAGCGTCAGGCCGGGCAGCTGGATCGGGGCTGTGAAGGTCACCGTGCTCCTCGTCGTCATCGACGGGCCGGTCGACGGCCCGCCCCGGACACGATAGGCGCGCGATGCTGCGGGTGTCCGGGGTTTCGTGCGGTTGTCTTCGTAGACTGGCGCCGATGCAACCGCCCGTGCTCTCCCCGTACCAGTCACTCATGGCCGCCACACCGGTGGTCCACCGGTCCGTGCAGGTCGACGGCCGCACCACGCACTACTGGGAGTACGGGCCGTCCGACGCGACGCAGACCGTCCTCGCGGTGCACGGGTTCCGCGGCGACCACCACGGCCTCGAGACGATCGCCGCGCACTTGCAGGACGTCCGCGTGATCGTGCCCGACCTGCCCGGCTTCGGCGTGTCCGACCCGTTGCCGGTGTCGGACATCGAGTCGTACGTCGGCTGGCTGCGCGCGTTCCACGAGGCGCTCGGGCTCGGCCGCGACGCCGTCGTCCTCGGCCACTCGTTCGGGTCGATCGTGGTGTCCGCCACCGTCGCCGCCGGGCTCGACACCCGGCTGCTCGTCCTCGTGAACCCGATCGCCGCCCCGGCGCTGCAGGGGCCCCGCGCGGTGGGCACCGGGATCGCGATCGGCTACTACAAGGCCGGCGCGGTGCTGCCGAAGCCGATCGGGCTCGGGATCCTGCGGAACGCCGCCATCGTGCGGGTGATGAGCATCGCGATGCTCAAGTCGCACGACCGCGGGATGCGCCGCTGGGTGCACGACCAGCACGACCGGTACTTCTCGGCCTTCGCGAACCGCACGAGCGTGCTCGAGGCGTTCCGGACCTCGGTCACCCACGACGTGTCCGAGTACGCGGACCGCATCGACGTGCCGGTGCTGATGATCGCCGCGGAGCACGACGACATCACGGCCGTCCCCGAGCAGCGCGCCCTGGCCGCCCGCCTGCGCGATGCCGAACTCGTGGTCATCCCCGGGGTCGGGCACCTGGTGCACTACGAGACACCGGCACCGGCCGCTGCGGCGGTGCTGCGCCGGATGGCGGACACGGCCGCGCGCCCTGGACGGGGCCGCGGCACCAAGGCAGGCCGACCGTCGGGGGCGGGACGGGCCTCCCGGTCGACCGCGACGACGACGACCGCGACGAAGACGTCGGCGACGAAGGCGAGCGCGCCGAATTCGGACGACTCGACGGTGAGTGACGCGAAGGAGACCGACGCGTGACGCGCCTGCGGATCGGCATCGACTGCAGGTACGTGCGGATCGGTCGGCACGACGGCATCAGCCGCTTCACCGCCGGAGTGGCCTGGAACCTGCCCGACCGGCACGACGTCGTGCTGCTCGTCCACGACGAGCGCCAGCTCGAGTCCCTGCCGCGCGACCTGCCGTGGGAGCTGCTGCCGGCGCCCACCGACGCGGGGGAGCCGCTCGTCGCACGACGGGTGAACCGGCTCGGCCTCGACGCGGTGTTCTCGCCGATGCAGACGATGGGCTCACGGGGGCGCGACTACGCGCTCGTGCTCACCCTGCACGACCTGATCTACTACCGGAACCGGACGCCTCCGCGCGAGTTCTCGTGGCCGCTCCGGCTCGGGTGGCGCGCGTTCCACCTGTCGTGGGTGCCGCAGCGCGTCCTGCTGAACGGTGCCGACGGGGTGGTCACGGTGTCCGAGACCACCGCGGGGCTCATCGCCGAGCACCGGCTGACGAAGCGTCCGGTGACGGTGGCGTACAACGCTGCCGATCCGGCGACCCCGCGTGCGGCGGGTGCGCCGCGCGAGCGCTCGCTCGTCTACATGGGCTCGTTCATGCCGTACAAGAACGTCGAGACGCTGGCGGCCGCGTTGCCGCTGCTCGGAGCGGACTGGACCCTGCACTGCATGTCGCGGGTGTCCGACGCCGACCGCGCACGGATCGAGGGGCTCGCGCCGGCCGGCTCGATCGTGTTCCACGACGGTGCGACCGACGAGGAGTACCTGTCGGTGCTCCGATCCGCCACGGCCCTGGCGACGGCGTCGTACGACGAGGGCTTCGGCATCCCGCTGGTCGAGGCGATGGGCGTCGGGACCCCGGTCGTCGTGAGCGACATCCCGATCTTCCGCGAGATCGGGGGCGATGCGGCCGAGTACTTCGACCCGGCGTCGCCGTCGGCGGTGGCGGCTGCGGTGCGGCGGGTCGAGGAGCGGTGGGACGAGGCCTCGGCGCAGTCGGTCGAGCGAGCCGCGCGGTTCCGGTGGCAGGACTCGGCGGAGCAGGTCGTGCGGGCGGTCGAGCGGGCCGTGGCCGACCGGCGCGGGCGGTAGCGGGGCGCAGGTGGGCGGGGGCGGGGCGCGTCGGTCGATGCGATGCGATGCGACATCGTCGACGTCGTACGACATCAGATTCGTCGTTCTGCGTCGGACACGCGACCGGCCCACCGCTACTTCGCGGCGATCACCTCGACGCTCGCCCCGGGGAACACCTTGTGCGTCTCCTCCGTCACCCGCGCCACGATCGGCGGGACGGCGGCCCCACGCCCCGGGGTACGGACGACGATGGCCTGGTCGGCGGCGAGGTCCGACGGGATGCCACCGCGTACCCACGAGCAGCGGACGGCCGTGACCCCACCGATGTGGTCGAGCGTGTCCGCCAGCACCAGGCGCTTCGCGGTCACCGTCCGCGAGTCGGAGACGCCCACCTCGAGGGTGCCGAGGTCGGCGATCGCGGCGACCCGGACACCGTTGCCGCCAGCGGAGTCGGTCGCGCGGCTCAGGGTCTCGACGAGGTCGGTGCGCTCAGCCGCATCGAGCGACGGGTCGGCGGTGATCGTCGCGGTGGCGTCGTAGCTCGCGAAGCCGGTCTTCTCGGGCTCGTGGTGGCGGACCTCGGTGACGCCGGGCACGTCGGCGAGCCGGTCGTCGAGGCGGTCGAGTGCCAGGTCCGGCCGGGGGAACGCACCGCCGATGCCGGTCTGCACGCTGCCGATGATGGTGCCGAGCACGAGGGCGATCACGCCCGCGACGACGACGGTACCGCCGCCGATGACGAGCCAGGTGCGGGCCCGCTGTCCCATCGTGCGGGTCTGCACGCTGGCGGTCTCGGGGCCGAAGGCACGGTCGAGGTCGTCCTCCTGCCGGTCGGCGGCGTGCGAGCCACCCGGGTCGGTTCCGTCGGTCACCATGTCGCCCCCCTGGTTCGGGTGCGTCGGAGCCTAGTCGCAGGACCGCCGCCCCGTCCGCGGCCGGCGCGCGTCAGCCCCGGCGTTCCAGCGGGTTCTGGTAGTCGAACGCGTACCGCCCGGGCCCGTCCGAGACGTCGTCGATCGGGTCGTCGAACCGGACGAGCTCCGCGTGGAAGCGTTCGGGGTCCCAGCGGAACGAGTGGATCGAGCCGTTGCGGATCGGGGTGGCGTGCCGGTCGGCGGTGCCGGGCGCCGCCTCGTTGACCACACTCCGGATCACCGCGCCGTGGGTGGCGACGACCACGACCCCGCCGTCGAAGCGCACCGCGATCTCACCGAGCGTCTCAGTGATGCGGGCGAGCAGCGCGGACCGGGACTCGCGGCCCGGGATGTCGTCGTGCGGGTACTTCGCCGTGACCTCGGTGTCGGTGAGCCCCTCGGCTTCGCCGTAGGAGCGTTCGGCCAGCCCGGCGTACGTGACGGGCGCCGCGAGCCCGAGCCGGTCGGCGATGATCGCCCCGGTCTCGGCGGCGCGGGACAGCGGCGAGGCGACGACGGCGTCGAACTGCCGGCGGGCGAGGAGTTCGGCGGCCTCGGCGGCCTGTCGCCGTCCGGTGTCGTTGAGCGGGATGTCGGTGGAACCCTGGATGCGGCGCTGCGCGTTCCAGTCGGTCTCACCGTGCCGGACCAGGTACAGGAGCGTCGTCACCCGTCGATCATCCCAGACGCCGCGGGACCAGACGCCGCGGGACCAGAGGCCTCGGGACCGGCCGCCTCGGGACCGGCCGCCGCGGGACCGGCCGCCGCGGGACCGGACCCCAGCCGCTCGGCCAGGTGCACCAGCGTCTCGGTCGTCCCGCCGTCGAGCTTCACGGCGGCACGGCGGTCGCTGCGGGTTGCACCGCGGTTCACGATGACCACCGGGTTCTTGCGGCGGGCAGCGTGGTCGACGAGCCGCACGCCGGAGTTCACCGTCAGGGACGACCCCACCACGAGCAGCGCCTCGGCGTCGGCGACGATCGACACCGCCTCGTGGAACTTCTCGGTGGGCACGAACTCGCCGAAGAAGACGACGTCGGGCTTGAGCATGCCGCCGCACACCGAGCAGTCCGGCACCACGAAGCGCTCGACGTCGGTGATCTCGACGTCGCCGTCGGGCTGCAGCTGCACCGAACCGGGCTCGTCGATCCACGGGTTGGCGCGGTCGATGGTCGTGGCGAGGTCGGCGCGGGAGAACACCTGCCCGCACGTCAGGCACAGGGCGCGGTCCATCGACCCGTGGATCTCGACCACGCGGCGGGACCCGGCGCGCAGGTGCAGGCCGTCGACGTTCTGCGTGATGACGCCCGTGACGACACCGGCGTCCTCGAGGGCGGCGAGCGCCCGGTGCCCCTCGTTCGGTCGGGCGGCCGCGAAGCTCCGCCAGCCGAGGTGCGAGCCGGCCCAGTACCGCTGCCGTTTGGCGGCGTCGGCGCGGAACTCCTGGAAGGTCATCGGCTTGCGCACGACCCGTCCGGCGCCGCGGTAGTCGGGGATGCCGGAGTCGGTGCTCAGGCCGGCGCCGGAGAGCACGGCGACGCGCTTGCCGGCGAGCACCTCGAGCACGCGGTCGAGATCCGCGGCAGTCGGCAGACCGGTCGGCTGACCGGCCGTCGCCCCGGTGGGCGGTCCGGTCGTCGACCCAGCATCATCCAGCACCCTGTTCACGGTACCCTCAACAGCCGACCGTCCCGGTCGCTTCCCAGCCGGTGGGCCAGCCGCGACACCGGCCGGCACGCCAGCCGCGACACCGGCCGGCACGCCAGCCGCGACACCGGCCGGCACGCCAGCCGCGACACCGGCCGGCACGCAAGCCACGACACCGACCGGCGCCCACCTGCACCACACCGAAACGAGCCCCGTGCACCCCGTCCGCATCGACTCCCTCGACGACCCCCGCCTCGACGACTTCGCCCGTCTGACCGACGTGGCGCTCCGCCGGGTGAGCGAACCAGAGGGTGGCCTGTACATCGCCGAGTCGAACACGGTCATCGAACGCGCGGTCCGTGCCGGGCACACCCCGCGGAGCATCCTGGTGCAGGAGAAGTGGCTCGACAGCGTGCTGCCCCTGGTCGCGGACCACGACGGACCGGTGTTCGTCGGCCCGGACGCCCTGCTCGAGGAGCTCACCGGCTTCCGCATGCACCGTGGCGCGATCGCCGCGGTGCAGCGCCCCGAGCTGCCGACCGTCGCCGACGTGGTGCGGGACGCGAAGCTCGTCGTCGTGCTCGAGGACATCGTCGACCACACGAACGTCGGTGCCGTCTTCCGCAGCGTCGCCGGCCTGGGCGCGGACGCGGTCCTCGTCAGCCCGCGCTGCGCCGACCCGCTGTACCGCCGGAGCGTCCGGGTGAGCATGGGCACGGTCCTGCAGATCCCGTGGACCCGCATCGGCGAGTGGCCGGCTGCGGGCGAGGAACTGCGCGCGCAGGGTTTCCACCTCGCCGCGATGGCGCTCACCGACGAGTCGGTCGACCTCGCCGAGTTCGCCCGGGACGTGCCCGGCAAGGTCGCGCTCGTCATGGGCACCGAGGGGCAGGGGCTGACGCCCGCCGCGATCGCGTCTGCCGACACCACGGTGCGGATCCCGATGGCGCACGGTGTCGACTCGCTCAACATCGCCGCGGCGAGCGCCGTCGGACTGTGGGCGGTCACCCAGGCCCAGCGGCTCACCTCCTAGCCACGCCACGGGCGGACCGGGAGGCCCGGCTCGCCTCAGCCCTGCAGCATCCGTCCGGCGCGGATCACCAGGGCACGGTCGGTGCCCGGTTCGCCGACCAGGCACACGCCGACGGGGGCTCCGTCCACGGTGAGCGCCGGGGCGCTGACCGCCGGGACGCCGCCGACGCTCGCGAGGCTCGTCATCGCCGTCGTCGCGGTCCGGGTGCGTTCGAGTGCCGCGCCGTCGGCGGCGATGAGCGGTGCCGGTCCGGGGACCGTCGGGAACAGCAGGGTCCGGCCGGCGAGTGCCGTGCGGATCGTCGCGCGGACGTGGTCGAGTCGTGCGACGGCGTCGGCGGTGGCTGCGGGGTCGTTCGCCCGGGCGGCGGCGAACCGGTCGCCGACGACGGTGCTCAGGGCGCCGTGGTGGGCGTCGATCCAGGCACCGTGGGCGGCGACGGCCTCGGCGGCCTGCACGAGGCGCAGCAGTTCGCGCAGGTCGTCGAGGGGCGGGATCCCGAGGTCGGCGAGCCGCACGGTGCCGATCGGGTGGCCCTGTCCGGCGACGAACGCGGTGAAGGCCCGGGCGACGGCCGGCTCGACGAGGTCCAGGAGCTCGGCGGGCACGAGGAGCTCCGGCTCCGCAGGAGCGTCCGGATCCGACGGCACCGTGGCGTCGAGCGCCGCGAGCAGGACGTCGGCGCTCCGGGTGAGCCACCCCACCGTGTCGAACGACGGCGCGAGGGGGAGCAGCCCGTCGCGGGAGACCGCGCCGTGGGTCGTCCGGAGGCCCCAGAGTCCCTGGTACGAGGCGGGGACCCGCACCGATCCCGCGGTGTCCGTGCCGATCCCGATCTCGGCCGTGCCGAGACTGACGGCCGATGCGGATCCGCTGGACGAGCCTCCTGGCAGTCGGGTCGGAACCGCCCCGTTCGGTGGGGTGCCGTGGTGTTCGTTGCGTCCCGTCAGGTTGTAGGCGAACTCGTCGGTGCGCGCGATGCCGCGGATCGCGGCGCCGGCGTCGAGGAGCGCCGCGACGGCCGCTGCCGGCGTCGTCTGGACGGGGGACTCACGGAGGTAGGTCGGGTTGCCGGCGCCGACGGGCTGCCCGGGGACGGCGTAGAGGTCCTTCACCGCGACGGTCAGCCCGTCGAGCGGTCCGGACGCGGTGGGGGCGACGAGCGGGTCGCCGACGGCGCGCCAGACGGTGGTGTCGAAGGCCTTCGGGCGGCCGGTGACGTGGGCTGCCTCGATGCGCCAGCGCGGCGCGGTGGTGCCGTCGTGGTCACTGTCGTGGTCGCTGTCGCTGTCGCTGTCGCTGTCGCTGTCGCTGTCGCGTCGCCACAGCTGCGTCTGGAGGCCCTGCCCGCCCGCCGCGAACTCGGACAGCGACACGACGAGGGCGAGGCCCTCGGCCAGGGGGCGGACCTCGACGCGCGTCAGCGACCGGGCCTGGACCCCACCCCGTGCGCCGCGGAACGCGCTGATCGCGTCGTGCCCGACGAGCAGGCCGCGGTCGTCACCGCGCATCGTGCCGGGGGCGTCGACGAACGCGGCGTCGAGCGCGTCGAGGTCGTTCGCGGCGAGGGCGGCCTCGTACGCGTCGAGCGCGTCGAGCAAGCCCTCCGGTGCTGCAGTGCTCGTCTCGTGCGTGCTCATCGTGCGGGCTCCTCGAAGTCGGCCTTGCGGATGCGCGCGTGCGCGCCGGTGACCAGGTCGACCACCTGCGAGATGTTGAAGTCCGTCGCCGCCGACAGGTAGGCGTACGCCAGGTGCGGATCCATGCCCCAGCGGGCGCCGAGGATCGCGACGGCGTGCCGGACGCAGGCGCGGACGGCCTCGTCGAGGTCCGGGTCCATGCCCGTCGGCACGAGGAACTCGTGGGTCTCGACGAGCGGCCAGACCAGGTCGCCGAACTGCTGCGCGGCCTCGGCGGCGGGTGTCACGTCGAACCGGACGGTCGCGCGGAGCGACGCCTCCATCGCGGTGAGCGCGACCTCGCCGTCCCCCTGCGCAAAGTGCGGGTCACCGACGTACGCGAGCGCGCCGGGGACCAGGACCGGCAGGTGCAGCTGCGCGCCGACCTGCAGCAGGTTGACGTCGACGTTGCCGCCGTGGCGGCCCGGCGGCACCGAGTGCAACCGTTCGCCGGGGGTGGCGACGCCCATGATCCCGAGGAAGGGGGCGAGCGGGAAGTGCGCGAAGCGGTCGCGGGCGCCGGTCAGGGGGATGCGGCCCCGCTGCCCCGCGGCCGTCTCGACCACGTCGGCGAAGACGCTGACCGTCGTGCCGTCGACCGGGTACTCACCGTGCAGGGCACCGCGGCCGTGCCGGTTCGACACGACGCCGTAGTGCACCCGCGGCAGCGTCTCGAGCACCGTCATGGTCAGGACGTCGCCCGGCTCGGCGCCCGCGATCGCGATCGGGCCGGAGACAACGTGCGGGCCGTCGGTGGCAGGGTCCCGGTGGCCGCTCCTGGCGATCGCGACGGCGTCGTCCAGCACGTGCTCCGCGGCCACGCCGTGCGACGCGAAGTACGCGCGGGGGTCGCTGCCCTGGTCGGGCAGGATCCCCTCGTGGCTGACGGTGTCGATCGTGACGTCCTCGCCGGACGCGATCGTGATGACCGGGCGGTCGTGGGCGTTCGGCAGCCGACCCCACAGGACCGTGTCCGGGTCGACGGGGAGGTAGTGGCCGGACCGGATCGGGCCGGCGCCGGGCTGCAGGGTCGGGATCGCGGGGGTGCTCACGGAGCCACTTTTGCACACGCGACACCGCGGCCCGCTCGCAGCCACGCGGGACTCGTCACCGGTACGCTCGGTTCCCGTGTCACGAGTCGTCCGTCGCCCCCGCTCCGCCGTCCGGAGGCCCGTGACGATCTCCGTCGTCGCGGTCCTCGTGCTCGTCGCCGGGTACCTCGTGGCCGCGGCCGTCGTGCCGTTCGGTCCGGCGAGCGCCTCGACCACCACGTACTCGGCCCCGACGTCGAGCGTGCCGGCGCTGAGCTTCCCGGGCTACGGCGCCACCGCGGTCGAGGCCACCGAATTCCCGGAGAGCCTGCGCACGAGCGGTGACACGAAGCCGCGGTCGATCGCGAGCATCACCAAGATCGTGACAGCCCTGGTGGTGCTCGACCACAAGCCGCTGCGCGTCGGGGAGTCCGGACCGTCGGTCGCGTTCAACGCCGAGATGCAGGGGCTGTACGCGAAGTACCTCGCGGTGAACGGCGAGGTCGCGCCGATGCCGTCCGGCCTGAAGCTCTCCGAGTACCAGACCATGCAGGTCATGCTGATGAAGTCGGCGAACAACTACGCCGGCTCGTTGGCGCTGTGGGCCTTCGGGTCGATGGATGCCTACCAGAAGGCTGCCGCGATCTGGCTCGACGAGCACCACCTCGACGACACGACCATCCACGAGCCGACGGGACTCGACTCCCGCAACCGGTCGACGGCGACGGACCTCGTCGACCTCGGGCAGCTGGCCCTGGCGAACCCCGTCGTCAAGGAGATCGTCGGCACCGAGCACGTCACGGTGCCGGGAGCGGGCGAGATCACGAACTCGAACAAGCTGCTCGGCATGGACGGCATCGAGGGCATCAAGACCGGCACCCTCGACGAGGCCGGCGCCTGCCTGCTGTTCGCGGCGACCTACGAGCGCGGCGGCCGCGACGTCACCGTCATCGGCGTGATGCTCGGCGGCGTCGACCACGACTCGCTCGACGTCGACGTCCAGCGATTGCTGCGCTCGGTGGCCGACAACTTCCAGGTCGTCACCCTGACCCACGCCGGCCAGACCTTCGGCACGTTCTCCACCCCCTGGCAGGACGAGGCCGACGCCGTCACCGCGAAGGCGGCCGAGGTCCTGGTCTGGGGCAAGACGAAGGTCCGGGCGAAGGCGCACCTCGACGAGGTCACCCTCGGGACGAAGGGCGAGCGGGTCGGGAAGGTCCGCTTCACGGTGACGGACCACGACCCGGTGACGGTGCCGCTCGTGCTGGAGCGGACGATCGACGACCCCGGCGTCTGGTGGCGCTGGACGAACCCGTTCCAGGGCTGACGGTGCGGGAGCACTGACGCGCACCACGCGGAGTCCGTACTGTCGGACGGGTGACGACGACGAAGACGTTCCCCCGGACCACCCCCTCCGCCCTCGACATCGACGCCCGCGGTGTGCTCGCGTTCGTCGACGCCCTCGAGTCGACCCCCGGCGTCGAGCCGCACAGCCTGATGCTGCTCCGCCACGGCCAAGTCGCCGCCGAGGGGTGGTGGCAGCCGTACGCGGCCGACCGGGTGCACCTGCTCTACTCGCTCAGCAAGAGCTTCACCGCAGCGGCCGTCGGCATCGCCGTGCGCGAGGGCCTGATCGACCTCGACGCGACCGCGCTGTCGTACTTCCCCGAACTCGACGACGAGATCACGGACGAACGCAGCCGCCGCATCCGGGTCCGGCACCTGCTCGCGATGGCGAGCGGGCACCGCGAGGACGCCATCGACCGGGCCCGTGAGCTCGACCGCATGGACGTCGTGCGCGGCTTCCTGCTGCTGCCGCCCGACGAGGAGCCCGGCTCGCTCTTCACCTACAACCAGCCGTGCACGTACACGCTCGCCGCGATCGTGCGGCGGGTCAGCGGCGGTTCGCTGGTCGACTACCTGCGTCCCCGGCTGCTCGACCCGCTCGGCATCGACGACCTGGCGTGGCGCCGCGACGAGTCCGGCGGCGAGCTCGGCTTCAGCGGCTGCTACACCACGACGTCGGCGGTGGCCGCGCTCGGGCAGCTGTACCTGCAGCGCGGCGTCTGGGAGGGCGAGCGGATCCTCGACGAGGACTGGGTCGCGGCCGCCACGCGCAAGCAGATCGACAACCTCGACGAGGAGAACCCGGACTGGTCGCAGGGCTACGGCTTCCAGTTCTGGATGGCCCGTCACGGCTTCCGCGGCGACGGCGCCTACGGTCAGTTCTGCGTCGTCCTGCCGGAGCAGGACGTCGTCCTCGCGATCACCGGACAGAGCCTCGACATGCAGGCGGTCCTCGACGCTGCCTGGCAGCACCTGCTGCCCGCCGTCGACCGTCCCGCCGACACGGGTGCGGACACCGCTCTGGAGGCACGGCTCGCCTCCCTGGGGCTGCCTCCGGTGAGCGGCGGCCCGCTCCCCGAGCACGTGGCCGGTCGTGCACTCCGGGTGCTGCCCGGTGCGGCGCTCGACGCCGTGGGCTTCGACCGCGGGGCCCACGGAATCCGGCTGTCCGTGTCGGCCGACGGAGCGTCGGCGTCGGTGCCGGTCGGCGAGGGGGAGTGGGCCGTCGAGGGCGCCCTCGCAGCGAGCGCCGCGACCCAGTCGGACGGCACCGTGCTCGTCGCGCTCCGTTTCGTGGAGACACCGCACCTGCTGCACCTGCGCGTCGACCTCGACGCGGGCACGGTCGGGACGAAGTGGGAGACCGAGCCGCTGCACGACGGCCCACTGACGTTGCACCGGCCCGCCGACTGACCTGTGCCGACATAGGGTGCGTACGTCGCGGTTCGCGCCCCCGTGCGGTCATCGCGCCCTGGGGAGTCGGGGCGCGATGACCGCGGTGGGGCGCGGCCGGGGAGGCGTGCGGACTCGGTTCGGCGTCGACCGGCTACGGGGTGTCGGACTTGTGCTCGACGACGTCCTGCAGCTCGGGGCGCTTGGCGGAGACACCGTCGCCCGACGAGGTGTGCTTGATGCGCCGGACGACCCACGGCACCAGGTGCTCCTTCGCCCAGCCGAGGTCCTCGGCGCGGGCTTCACGCCACGGCCGCGCCTCGAGCGGTTCGGGGTTGAACGGCTCGAGGCCGTGCGGCACGCCGAGGGCGTCGAGCACCGCGGCGGCGATCGTGGCGTGCCCCGTGGGCGAGTGGTGCAGTCGGTCCGGTGCCCACATGCGCGGGTCGCGGAGCACTCGGAGCGCCCACATGTCCGCTACCAGCGCGCCGTGCTTCAGGGCGATGGCGTGCAGGTTCTCGTTGTAGATCGCCGTCTTGCCGCGCACCATGCCGAGCACCGGCGTCATGCCGACGTCGGGCCCGGTGAACAGCACCACGGTGGCGCCGTCGCTCCGCAGGCGCGACACCATGGCGTCCACCCGCTCGGCGAGTTCGTCCGGATCGGAGCCCGGCCGGATGATGTCGTTGCCCCCGGCGGACACCGTGACCAGGTCCGGACGGAGCGCGAGCGCCGGTTCCACCTGCTCGTCGATGATCTGCTGCAGCAGTCGCCCGCGGATCGCCAGGTTGGCGTACGCGAAGTCGTCGGACCCGTGGGCGAGCACCTCGGCCACTCGGTCCGCCCAGCCCCGGTTTCCCCCGGGCACGGTGGGGTCGGGGTCGCCGATCCCCTCGGTGAACGAGTCACCGATCGCGACGTACCTGGACCACGGATGACGATCTGACACGCTCCGGACCATAGTCTCGTGCCATGACGAAGGCCAACACGGGCGCAGCCGCCGGCGCGGACGCCGGCACGGACTCAGCCGCCTGGACCGTGCCGGACGACCTGCTCGCTCGCATCGCCGAACGCGCCCCCGGGTACGACACCGCGAACGCGTTCTGCGCCGAGGACCTCGAGGAACTCCGCGCTGCGGGCTACCTGCGCATCGGGGTGCCGGTGGAGCGGGGTGGCTCCGGTCTCGGACTCCGCGCCACGGCCACCGTGCAGCGGACCCTCGCCCAGGCCGCACCGGCGACGGCACTCGGCCTCGGGATGCACCAGGTGTGGGTGCAGGCGGCGCGCGCCGTGACTGCGCGGGGTGAGTCGTTCCTCCAGGCCGTCACCGACCACGCGTCGGACGACCACCTGCTGGCCTTCGGGGTGAGCGAACCCGGCAACGACGCCGTCCTGTTCGACTCGTCGACGACGGCGGAGCCGGACGGCGACGGCGGGTACCGCTTCACCGGTACCAAGGTCTCCACCTCGCTCGCACCGGCGTGGGACGTCCTGAGCGTGTTCGGCAAGGACGAGTCGGGTCCGGAACCGCGGCTGGTGCACGGCTTCGTGCTCCGGTCCGACGGCGACGTCGAGCACCTGGACGACTGGGACACCCTCGGCATGCGGGCCACGCAGAGCCGCACGACGAAGCTGCACGGAGTGCACGTCCCCGCCGACCGCATCGTGCGGTCGCTGCCGGTCGGGCCGAACCAGGACCCGCTCGTGTTCGGGGTCTTCGCGGCCTTCGAGCTGCTCATCGCCTCGGTGTACGTCGGGATCGCCGAACGCGCGATCACGCTGGCGGTGTCTGCTGTCGGACGTCGCGTCGCGGCCGACGGCTCGCTCCGGTCGCAGGACCCGGACGTCCGGCGTGCGATCGCGGAGCTGCGCGGCGCAGTCGACGCGATCACCCTGCAGGTCGACGCGCTCGCCCGCTCGGTGGACGAACAGGACGACCTCGGCACCCGCTGGTTCCCGCTGCTCGTCGGCACGAAGGCGCGGGCGGTGGACACCGCGCAGCACGTGGTGGACGAGGCCATGCGGGTGGTCGGGGGCTCGGCGTTCCGGTCCTCGAGCGAAATCGCCCGCCTGGCGCGCGACGTCCGGGCCGGCCAGTACCACCCGTCGTCGCGGGACTCGGCGGCGCGCACGCTCGCGGCGTCGGTGCTCGGCCCGCCCGCCTGACGCGGTCGCGCGCGGCCTGGAGCGGTCGCGCGCCCGGCCCGGTGCGGTGCGACGGTCGCACGGTGCGGTGCGACGGTCGCACGGTGCAGAGCGCGTGAGTCCGTGCGAGGTTGCCCGCCTCGTGCAGCCCTGTAGTGCCGCACGGAGCGATCAACCCGGCACGGATCGGCGACGGTGGCACGGTGCTCCGGGGCCAGGGCGACGGTCGCACGGTGCGGGACTTGTGAGCCCGTGCGAGGTTGCTCGCCTCGTGCGGCCCTGTAGCGCCGCACCGAGCGATCAACCTCGCACCGAGCGCCGAAGGCCGCACCGTGCGGCCGCCGCCCGCACGACCGGATAGTTAGCATCCGGTACGATTGGCCTCCCGAGCGCAGAGGAGGCGGCCGACTCGTGCCGAGGACCGACACCACGAACCGGACCGCTCCCCGTCGACGGACCCGCTCCCGGCGACTGGCCGACGCGGTCCTCGCGCTCGACCCCGGGCTCGTGAAGACCGACGGCGCCCTCCGCAACCTGGTCGCGGTGCCCGCCGGCATGGCCGTGGGGTACGCCGTCGCGACCGCGTTCGGCCTGCCCGCGATCCTGGGCGTGATGATCGGCGCGATGCCCGCGTTCATCACCTGCCTCGTCATCGTCGATCCGAGCACCGGCCGGACGGCTGCCCGCACCGGAGCCGTCCTCGTGCCGTTCGTCGTCGCCCTGGCCGGCAGCATCGCCCTGCAGCCGTTCCGGCTCCTCGAGCTCGTGCTCATCGTCGTGCTGCTGTTCCTGCAGTTCGCCGCAGCCGCGTGGGGCGCGTGGGCCGCCGACGCCGCGATCGTCGGGTTCGCCGGGTACCTGTGCGGGCTGCTCCTCCCGCTGCCCGAGACGAGCGTCGTGCCGCTCGGCCTCGTCGTGGCCGCCTCGCTCGCCGCGACGATCCTGGTCCGCCTGGTGCTCCGACCGGACGCGCACCGTGCCCTGTTGCGCACCCGCCGTGGCTTCGTCGCCCGTGGCTCGGCCGTGCTCGAGGCCGCTGCCGCCGTCCTCGCCGCGGCGGACGACCCGGCCGCACGACGCCGCACGCTGCGCCGCCTCCGCCGCAGCCGCGACCGGTACCACGAGATCGCGTTGACGGTCGACGGGATGCTCGCCGCGAGCGGGGTGGACGCCGACACCACGGCGGAGGAACTCCACCGGCTCGTGTTCGACACGCACTTCGCGGTCGACGAGCTCGGGCGCGGTGCCGGTGCCCTCGTCGAGCACGGCGCGCCGTCGGACGTCCGGCACGCCGCGCTCCGTGCTGTCACGATCGTCCTGCGCCACGGCGGCGGGCACGGCGAGGACGCGGCACGGACGTTGCTCGCCCGGTACGGCATCACGGCGTCCGCCGGCGACCCCGGCTCGCGCACGACGGCCGTCGTCCGTCGGATGGCCGCCGAGTTCACCGACCTGCAGGACGCCGGGCTGCGGTGGCGCGAGCTCCGCGACGAACTGCCGCGCCGCGGCGACGGCGTCGCGTTGGCGGCACCCTTCGTCACGCCCGTCGTCCTGGCCGGCGGGCGTCCTGCCGGAGCGGTGCCGGTGCTGGCCGACACCGTCGCCGACGGCCCCTGGCGCCGCTGGCGACTCTCCGTCTCACTGCGCACCGCGGTGCACGCAGCGATCGCCGTCGCGATCGTCGAGCCTCTCGCGCTCCTGCTCGACGGCCCCCGGTTCTACTGGGGCGTGATCGGCGTGATGATCGTCCTCGCCGGCACCAACACCACGCACGAGCGGGTCCGCAAGGGCCTGCACCGCGCCGTCGGCACGGTCGTCGGCGGCGCCGTCGGCATCGTCCTCGTGCACGTCGTCGGCACGGCGCACCCCTGGTTCACGCTCGTGCTCGTCTGCGTCCTGCTCGCGGTCGGCACGTACGGCTTCGGCGGCGTCTACTCGGTCTGGGTCGCGTGCCTGGTCGTCGTCCTCTGCCAGGTGTACGCGTTCTCCGGCAGCTTCACGGATTCGCTCATCCCGATCCGACTCGCCGAGAACCTGCTCGGCGCCGCGGTCGCCGTGCTCGTGAGCGCCGTCGTCTTCCCGATCGCCACCCGGGCCGTCATCCGACGGGCCGTGCGCCGGCAGCTGACCGCGGTCCGGGCGTTCGTGCTCGCGCTGGTCGGGGTCGATGCGGACGCCGAGGCGGACGCGACCGACGGTGCGGGCGGGAACCGGGCCTCCCGGTCCGCCGACACGGCCACCGACGCCGCCGCACCCGACCTGCGCGCACGATCGCGCGCCGTCGACGCGGCCACCTACCAGCTGGACGCCGTCCTGCGCCCGATGGTGCGGTTCCCGACGGGCGGACCCGCCCGCGCGGATGCCAGGACCCGGACGTCCCTGCAGGCGGCGGCGACGTTCGCGCGCGAGGCGGCCGGGAGGCTCGGCTCGCCCCCGCAGGACCCGCCCGCCGCCCTGGTCGGTGCCGCCCACCGCCTCGCCGCGTCGATCGCGGACCTGGCCGACGGCATCGTGGCCGGGCCCCGGTCCGCCGCGCCGGCGCCGGTCTGGGCGCGGGTCGGCGACCAGCTCGACACGGCGGTGGCCGCGGCGGCGGGTCGTCCGGACCAGCAGACCGTCGAGGTCGCGGCGCACGCGCTGGGCCGCATCGACGAGGCGCTCGCGCTGCTGGCCGACCGGCACCGGGCGACCGTGCTCGGCGAGACCGCCACGCGTTCGGCGGCCACCGGCGCACGCTGAGCCCGGCGATGTCGGTGGTCCCTGGCATCATCTCGGTGTGAGCAAGCAGGACGGAAGCAACCGGCTCGTCTCCGACGCACCGGTGGACGACGTCTCGGCGACCGTGCTGCACGTCGACATGGACGCCTTCTTCGCCTCCGTCGAACTGCTCGACCGACCCGACCTGGTGGGTCTGCCGGTCATCGTCGGCCACGACTCCGACCGCTCCGTGGTCACCGCTGCCACCTACGAAGCCCGTCGGTACGGCGTGAACTCCGCCATGCCGATGGCCATCGCGAAGCGCCGCTGCCCGAACGCGATCATCGTCGAGCCGCACTTCGAGAAGTACCGCGACCAGTCCGCCGCGGTGATGGCGATCTTCGACCGGTTCACGCCGCGGGTCGAACGGCTCGGCATCGACGAAGCGTTCCTCGACGTCGCCGGCGCGCTCCGGCTCTACGGCACGCCGTGGGAGATCGGCCGGGCCATCCGGCGCGCGGTCCACGCCGAGACGGGCCTGCACTGCTCGGTCGGCGCCGCGTCGACCAAGTTCGTGGCGAAGCTCGCGTCGAGCCGGTCCAAGCCGGACGGGCTGCTCGTCGTGCCCGCGGCCGACACCATCGCGTTCCTGCACCCGCAGCCGGTCTCGGCGCTGTGGGGTGTGGGCGGCAAGACGCAGGAGACCCTCGAGCGCCGCGGCATCCGCACCGTCGGCGACCTGGCGAACACGCCGCTCGGGTCGCTCGTGTCCGCGCTCGGGCCGGCCGGTGGCCAGCGCCTGCACGACCTGTCCTGGGGGCGCGACCCACGCGTGGTCGACACCGGCGTGGGCGAGAAGTCCATCGGGCACGAGGTCACGTTCGGCCACGACCTGACCGAGCGGGACGACGTCGCGCGCGAGCTCCTGCGCCTCGCCGACAAGGTCGCCGTCCGCCTGCGCCACGCCGACGTGCAGGCCCGCACCGTGGCGCTCAAGGTCCGCTACACCGACTTCACCACGTTGACCCGGTCGCGCACCCTCGCCGAGCCCACGGACGTCGCCAAGCGGCTGCACCGCGAAGCCGTCGAGCTGTACGACGTGCTGCACCGACCGGGCAACCGGATCCGGCTCATCGGGGTCCGGGGCGAGAACCTCGTGCCGGCCGCCGCGAGCAACGCGCTGTGGGACGACGACGCGCCGTGGCGCGAGACCGAGACCACGGTCGACGCGGTCGCCGCGCGCTTCGGCGCAGGCGTGCTGCGACCGGCATCCCTGGTCCGCCGGACTCCCGACGGCCACGTCCCGCACGCCAGGCAGGACTGACGGTGGCGGTAGAATCAGGTCCAGTGAGCGCAGCGGAGTACGAACAGCAGCAGCCCGCCACGCTGTGGGCCGAGTCAGGGGACGACCACACGTCGTCGACGTCTTCGTCGTCGATGTCCGCGCAGTCATCGGCGGACGCCGACGCCGTGGCACGGGACGAAGCCGACGCGGCCGCCCTGGCCGAAGCAGCCGGCAACTCGGCCGTCCAGCACCTGTCGCCCGCGTTCCCGGACCGAGCCGCGTGGGGCACCGCCTCCAAGCTCCGCGCCTGGCAGGTCGAAGCCCTCACGAAGTACTTCGAGTCCGAGCCGCGTGACTTCCTCACGGCCGCCACGCCCGGCGCCGGCAAGACGACGTTCGCGCTCCGCCTGGCCACCGAGCTGCTGGCGCGCGGCACCGTCGACCGCATCGTGGTCGTCGCCCCCACCGAGCACCTGAAGCGGCAGTGGGCGGACTCCGCCGACCGCGTGGGCATCCGCATCGACCCGATGTTCAAGAACGGCGACGGCATGTTCGGCCGGCACTACCAAGGCGTCGCGATCACGTACGCCCAGGTCGGCATGAACCCCGAGGTGCACAAGAAGATCACCGAGGGCGGGCGCACCCTCGTCGTCCTCGACGAGGTCCACCACGGCGGCGACGCGCTCACCTGGGGCGACGGCATCCGGGAAGCCTTCTCCGGTGCCACCCGACGGCTCTCGCTGTCCGGCACGCCGTTCCGGTCCGACACCGCGCCGATCCCGTTCGTCCAGTACGCCCCCGACGAGCAGGGCATCCGCACCTCGATCTCCGACTACAACTACGGCTACGGCCGCGCGCTCAAGGACGGCGTCGTCCGACCGGTGCTGTTCATGGCCTACGCCGGCCAGATGCGCTGGAAGACGCGGATGGGCGACGAGATGTCGGCCTCCCTCGGCGAACAGGTCACGAAGGACATCACCGCACAGGCCTGGCGCACGGCGCTGTCGCCCGAGGGTGAGTGGATGCCGGCCGTGCTGTCCGCCGCCGACAAGCGCCTGACCGAGGTGCGCCGTGGCGTGCCCGACGCCGGCGGTCTGGTCATCGCGACGGACACCACCACGGCCCGCGCCTACGCCCGGATCCTGCAGCAGATCACCGGGGAACGGCCGACGGTCGTCCTGTCCGACGAAGCCGCCGGGTCCAGCCGGATCAGCGCGTTCGCCGACGACACCTCGCGGTGGATGGTCGCCGTGCGCATGGTGTCCGAAGGCGTCGACGTCCCGCGGCTCTGCGTCGGCGTGTACGCCACGAGCGCGAGCACCCCGCTGTTCTTCGCCCAGGTGATCGGCCGCTTCGTGCGTGCTCGGCGTCGTGGCGAGACCGCCTCGGTGTTCCTGCCGAGCGTGCCCGGACTGATGGCACTCGCGGCGACGCTCGAGCTCGAACGCGACCACGCCCTCGACCGTCCGAAGGGCGCCGACGACGGCATGTACAACCCCGAAGACGCGATGGTGGCCGAGGCCAACAAGGAAGACCGCGCGTCCGAGAGCCTGCTCGAGGTCCAGCCGTTCGAGGCGCTCGACTCGCAGGCGTCGTTCGACCGCGTCCTCTACGACGGCGGTGAGTTCGGCACCGGCGGCGAGGTCGGGTCGCTCGAGGAACTCGACTTCATCGGCATCCCGGGACTCCTCGAACCCGACCAGGTGCGCGACCTGCTCCGGGCGCGCCAGGCGACCCAGGCGAAGCGCTCCAAGGGCCGGGCGGTCAAGGACGGCCAACCGAAGGCCGCCGAGCCCGAGAACCGCCCGATGTACATGACCATCAAGGAGCAGCGGACCGAGCTCGCGCGCCTCGTGTCGATCTGGTCCCGGCACTCCAACGAGCCGCACGGCTCCATCCACGCCGAACTCCGGCGCATCAGCGGTGGGCCGGCCGTGGCACAGGCGAGCATCGAGCAGATCCAGAAGCGCATCGACGTCCTGCGCTCCCGCATCGGCGGGCGCCGGTGACGGGTCCGGTCCGGGCGGTCCGCCCGTGATCGAGTCCGTCGACGACCGCACCTGGTACGTCAAGCGCGACGCGGAGTCCTCCCCAGAGGCGATCATCGACCGGTTCGGTGGTGGCTACCGCTTGCGACGGTTCTCGTTGACCGAGTCCCGGCGCACCCCGCACGGGGTCTACATGGGCCTCGACCTCGCCGAGACGGCCTGGTGGCGACTCCGAGAGCGCTGATTCGCTCAGGAAGTGCGGCGTTCATGACGTTGACGGCCCGTATCCGGTAGACCGGAGGAATGGCAGACTCGATCCCTCACGTCCTCGTCCTCGGCGGCGGCTCCGCTGGCTACAGCACCGTCAAGCAGCTGCAGAAGCACGCCGCGACCGTGCCCATGCGCATCACGCTCGTGGACCAGAACACCTACTACACGTACCTGCCGTTCCTGCCCGAGGTCGCCGGCGGCCACATCGCCCCGAAGGACGTGACCGTCGAGCTGCGCCGTGCGCTCCGCAAGACCCGCGTCATCCAGGGCAAGGTCACCGGCATCTCGTCGAAGGACAAGACCGTCTCGATCGCGACCGCCGGTGGCGACGACCGCACGCTCGGCTACGACCAGCTCGTCGTCGCGCTCGGCTCGGTCACCCGCACCTTCCCGACCCCCGGGCTCGAGGAGTACGGCGTCGGCTTCAAGAGCGTCGAAGAGGCCGCCTACGTGCGCGCCAAGCTCCTCGACAACATCGCCAAGGCCGCTGCCACCCGTGACGAGGACGAGCGTCGTCGTCTGCTGACCAGCGTCTTCGTCGGCGGTGGCTACACCGGCGTCGAGGCGATCGGCGAACTGTTCGACGTTTCGCAGGCCGCCATCAAGACCTACCCGTCGCTCGCGGGGGAGCAGCCCCGCTGGATCCTCATCGACGCGCTCGACCGTGTCGCGCCCGAGGTCGGCCCGGAGCTGTCCAAGTGGACGCTCGAGTCGCTCCGCGCCCGCGGCATCGACGTGCGCCTGAAGACCACCATGCCGAGCGCCGAGGGCGGCATCGTCAAGCTCTCCGACGGCGACGAGATCCCCACGGGGCTGCTCGTCTGGACCGCCGGCGTGAAGCCGAACCCGCTGCTCGACGCCTCCGACCTGCCCCGCGGACCGAAGGGGCACCTCGCCGCCAACGCGAAGCTCCAGGTCGAGGCCGAGGACACGCACGAGGTCGTCCCCGGTGTCTGGGGTCTCGGTGACGTCGCACAGGTGCCCGACCTGACCGCCGACAAGCAGCCGGCGTTCTACCCGCCGAACGCGCAGAACGCGGTCCGCCAGGCCGTCGTCGCGGCGGACAACGTGGTCGCGACGATCACCGGCAAGCCCCTCGAGGAGTACCGCCACCCCTCGATCGGCACGGTCGCCTCGTACGGCGTCGCCAAGGGTGCCGCGAACATCAAGGGCATCAAGATGACGAACCTGCTGGCCTGGCTCGCCCACCGCGCCTACCACGTGTACGCGATGCCGACGCTGAACCGCAAGGCGCGCATCGTCATCGGCTGGGTCACCGGTGCCGTCTCGGGCCGCGACGCGACCTCGCTCATCAAGGAGACGGACCCGCGCCGCAACTTCGTCGAGGCGTCGAAGAGCTAGACGCAACCACCTGACGGACGGGAGGCGCGGTGCCAGCTGGCACCGCGCCTCCCGTCCGTCTGTGCGTGCGCCGCAACCCACGCCCCGACCCGGCCCGACCCGACCCGCAACGACGCCATCGATGTCGTACGACGTCGATGATGTCGTCGGCACGCGCCGGCAACCGTTGCGCCGGCGCCGTTGCGACACCATCGATGTCGTACGACGTCGATCTTGTCGCCCGGCCGAGACCGCAGCGAGCTGGCGGTGGCCGTGAGCGCAGCGAGCTGTCCGCGCCCCCACCCCTGGCCGTGAGCGCAGCGAACTGGCCGAGGCGGTGACGCCCTGAGCGCAGCGATGGCGGCACTCGCCGGGAGATGCAACAGAAAATGCCCCCGGACCGAAAGGTCAGGGGGCACTGCATGTTTCTGTGTCCGAAGGGGGACTTGAACCCCCACGCCCTAATACGGGCACTAGCACCTCAAGCTAGCGCGTCTACCAATTCCGCCATCCGGACTGGATGTGTGGCGATTTCCCCGGGTTTCCCCGGCGTCCCTGCCGAGAGAAAACACTAGCACGGGTCTGAACGCCCGATGAACACGGCCGCGCATCCCGGGCGCGTCCAGCCGGCGGCGTCGCGAGGCGTCCCGCGGCGTCACCGGGCCGGGGCGCGTCGGTGCGGACCGATACCGTGGTGGCATGACGAACCCGGAGCCGACCGCGACCGAGCTCGAGGCCACCGCGGCGATCGCGCGCGACCTCATCCGCATCGACACCACGAACTGGGGCGAGGGGAAGTCGCGCGGCGAGACCGAGGCGGCGCACTACGTCGAGGACAAGTTGCGCGGGCTGGGCCTCGAGCCGCAGTTGTTCGAGTCCGAGCCGGATCGCGTCAGTGTCGTCGCGCGGGTGCCCGGCCGCGATCGTGACAAGCCGGCCCTCGTGGTGCACGGGCACCTCGACGTCGTGCCGGCCGATCCGGCGAACTGGTCGGTCGACCCCTTCGGCGGTGTCGTCAAGGACGGCTCGCTGTGGGGGCGGGGCGCCGTCGACATGAAGAACATGGACGCGATGATGCTCACGTCGCTGTCGGACGTCATCGCGGCGCAGGGGGCTCCCGAGCGGGATCTCGTGATCGCGTACTTCGCCGACGAGGAAGCCGGGGGAGTGCTCGGCTCGCACCACGTCGTCGAGCACCACCCCGAGGTCTTCGCCGGGGCCAGCGCCGCCATCAGCGAGGTGGGCGGGTACTCGATCACCCTCGGCGACCGTCGCGCCTACCTGCTGCAGACGGGCGAGAAGGCGCTGATGTGGATCAAGCTCATCGCCCGCGGCACTGCTGCGCACGGTTCGCACGTCATCCGCGACAACGCCGTGACGAAGCTCGCCGCGGCGGTCGCCCGGATCGGCAGCGAGGAGTGGCCGGTGCGTCTGTCGGCCACGACGGACGCGATGGTCGCCGAGGTCGCTCGGTTCCTGGGCGTCGACCCGACCGTGACGGGCCCGGACGAGGTCGCGCTCGCGACCGGGTCGGCCTCGCGGTTCATCCACGCCGCACTGCACACCACGACGAACCCGACGGTCCTGACCGCGGGCTACAAGCACAACGTGATCCCGGACACGGCCGAGGCGCTCGTCGACATCCGCTGCCTGCCCGGTCACGAAGAGTCGGTGCTGGCGCGTGTGCGGGAGCTCGCCGGTGACGAGGTCGAGGTCGTGATGTCCTTCCGCGACATCGGTCTCGAGCAGGACTTCGGCGGACCGCTCGTCGACGCCGTCCGCGACGTCCTCGGCCGCCACGACCCGGGCGCCCCGGTGCTGCCGTACCTGCTGTCCGGCGGCACGGACAACAAGGCGCTGTCGACGCTCGGGATCGCCGGGTACGGCTTCGTGCCGCTGCAGCTGCCCGCCGGCGTGGACTTCCCGGCGATGTTCCACGGTGTCGACGAGCGGGTGCCGCTCGACTCACTGGCCTTCGGTCGGCGTGTTCTCGGGGACCTCCTGGCCACGTACTGATATTGTTCATGGTCGCCTGCGTGGCGGTGTCCTGACCGACCTCCCCCGAAAGGCCCGTGCGTGCACATCCTCGAGGCGATCTTCCTCGGCTTCGTCCAGGGGCTCACCGAGTTCCTGCCGGTGTCCTCCAGCGCGCACCTGCGCATCGTCGGGCTGTTCCTGCCCGACGCGAAGGACCCGGGCGCTGCCTTCACCGCGGTGACGCAGCTCGGCACCGAGACCGCGGTGCTCATCTACTTCTGGAAGGACATCACCCGGATCATCGGGCGGTGGTTCCGTTCCGTGTTCCGGCGCGACGTCCCGAAGGGCGACCCCGACGTGCGTCTCGGGTGGCTCGTGATCCTCGGCACCATCCCGATCGGCATCGCCGGGCTCCTGCTGAAGGACTCCATCGAGACCACGTTCCGCTCGCTCTGGATCGTCGCGATCGTGCTCATCGTCTTCGGCATCGTGCTCGGTGTGCTCGATGTCGTCGGCCGCAAGGAGCGTCGGATCGAGCACATGACCTTCGGTGGCGGCATCCTGATCGGGCTCGCGCAGGTGCTCGCACTCGTCCCCGGGGTCTCCCGCTCGGGCGCGACCGTGTCGATGGGGCTCGCGCTCGGGTACACACGACCGGCCGCGGCACGGTTCGCGTTCCTGCTGGCCGTCCCCGCGGTGTTCCTGTCCGGTCTGTACGAGGCCGCGACGAGCCTGGGTGACCACGGAGCGCCGTTCGGACTCGCCGACACGCTCATCGCGACGGTGGTGGCCTTCGTCGTCGGGTTCGTGGTGATCGCGGCGTTCATGAACTACATCAGCAAGCGCAGCTTCATGCCGTTCGTCGTGTACCGCATCGCACTCGGTATCGTTCTCATCGTGTTGTTGTCGCTCGGAGTGATCCAGCCGTGAGGGCCTGGCAGGCCCCATCCGTCCCCGACGTCCCCGGCGCAGCGCCGCGGCCCGTCGTGCACGACACCGCCACCGGGAAGCCGGTCGACCCGACGCAGGGCGACGAGCGCGCTGCCCTGTACGTCTGCGGGATCACCCCGTACGACGCCACCCACCTCGGGCACGCGGCGACCTACCTGGCGTTCGACACGCTCGGCCGCGCGTGGCGCGACGCCGGCCTCGACGTCGAGTACGCGCAGAACGTCACCGACGTCGACGACCCGCTGCTCGAGCGCGCCACCCGCGACGGCATCGACTGGCGCGAGCTCGCCGCGTCGCAGATCGACCTGTTCCGTCGCGACATGGAGTCGCTCCGGATCCTGCCGCCCGACGACTTCGTGGCCGTCACCGACGAGGTCGACCGCGTCGCCGAGGCCGTCGCGTTCCTGCAGGAGACCGGCTCCGCCTACGAGGTCCCCACCCCGGACGCCGAGGGCGACGACCTGTACTTCGACGTGAACCACCCCACCGACGCGTGGTCGCTCGGCGACGAGAGCGGCCTGGACCGCGAGACCATGCTCACGCTCGCTGCCGAGCGCGGCGGCGACCCGGAGCGCCCCGGCAAGCGCGACCCGCTCGACCCGCTGCTCTGGCGTGCGGCCCGTGACGGTGAGCCGAGCTGGGACTCCGAGATCGGCCCCGGCCGGCCCGGCTGGCACATCGAGTGCAGCGTCATCGCCGGCGACCGTCTCGGCCTGCCGATCAGCGTGCAGGGCGGCGGCAGCGACCTCGTCTTCCCGCACCACGAGATGAGCGCGGGACACGCAGCGGCCCTGGCGCACCAGCCCCTGGCGCACGCGTTCGTGCACACCGGGATGATCGCCTACCAGGGCACGAAGATCTCGAAGTCGCTCGGCAACCTCGTCACGGTGCGCGGGCTGCTCGACGACGGCGCGGACCCCCGCGCGATCCGGCTCGCGCTGCTGTCGCACAAGTACTCCGACGACTGGGAGTGGTTCGACGCCGAGCTCACGAGTGCCACGACGCGCCTCGCGACCTGGGACGCCTGGGCTTCAGGTGCGACTGCGGGGCACGCCGACGACGCGGCCGACGTGGCGTCCCGGATCCGAGCGCGGGTCTCCGACGACCTCGACACGCCGGGCGCGGTCGCCGCGGTCGACACTGCGATCGCCGGGGGCACGGCGTGCACGCCGGAGCTCGCCGACCTGATCGACGCACTGCTCGGCATCAGTCTGGCCTGAGCTCGGGCCGGCCGGCTGGGATTGCCGGGGCTCGGGCTGGGGTCTGGCGCTGGGGCTGGCGCTGACACGCCCGGCCGGGTTCGCCGAGGTTCCACAACACGCCGCGTGCGCGCTGCCGAGGTTCCACAGGCGGCACCTTGCGGCCCCGAGGTTCCGAGATCTCGGAACCTCGGTGGGACCGGCCGGGCGCGCTGGGCGTGTTGGGGGCGCTGGGCGCGACCCGGCGACGGACGGGAGGCCCGTGGCGGGCTGGCACCGTGCCTCCCGTCCGGCGACCGGTCGCGAATACACCGCATGACCGGCCGTGAGCAGACAACGGCGACACGCCGCGCGCGTACCGTGGAGGTTCCACGGATCGCTGGGAGAGGGCGCGAGATGCCGAGATTTCGGAACCTCGGCGAACAGGACCGCGCGCGCCGAAGCGCGCGCCGAAGCCCGCGCCACGCCCGCGCTACTGCTGGGGCGGCTGCGGGGGCCGCCAGGGCCCCTCGCCACCAGCGGTGCCGCCGTCCTTGCCGTCCTTGTGCTCGCGGCGCCGCAGGTACTGCTCGAACTCCTGCGCGATCGCGTCGCCCGAGGCCTCGGGGGAGTCGACGGTGTCGCGAGCCTGCTCGAGCTGCCCGATGTACGACGCCATGTCCTCGTCGTCGGCAGCGAGGGCGTCGATGCCGTCCTCCCACTCGGTGGCGTCGTCGAGCAGGGTGCCACGGGGCACGGTGACGTCGGTGAGCTCCTCGATCTTGTCGAGCAGCGAGAGCGTGGCCTTGGGCGACGGCGAGTTGTGCACGTAGTGCGGGACCGAAGCCCAGAGCGACAGCGTGGTCAGCCCGGCCTTGTCCATCGCGTCGGCCAGGACGCCGAGGATGCCCGTCGGACCCTCGTACGAGGACTTGTCGACGTCGAACGCGGTGCGGACGCCGGCGTTCTCGCTCGACACGAAGACCGAGATCGGGCGGGTGTGCGGCACGTCGGCCAGCATCGCGCCCACGAAGACGACGGCGTCGATCGAGTACACGTCGGCGAGGTCGATGATCTCGGCGCAGAAGCCGCGCCAGGTGCGCGAGGGCTCCGGACCGACCAGGACGAACACGTCGCGGTCGGTCGGGGAGCCGGTGGCGCCGATGACCGGACGGCCCTCGGTCCCGGGCCCGTGCAGCACGATGCGGGGCCACTGCACCCCGCGGGCGCCGGTCTCGTCGGACCCCATGGTCGGACGGTTGAACTGGTAGTCGACGTACCGCTCCCCGTCGAGCTCGCGAAGCTCGTCGAGCCCGAGGGACTCGACGATGCGGCGGGCGAGTCCGCTCGCGGCTTCGCCGGCGTCGTTCCAGCCCTCGAAGGCGACGACGAGCAACCGGCCGTCGCTGAAGGGGGAGTGCTGTGGCACGGAGCGGACCTCCTGGTGGTGGAGCGGAGCGGGGCGGGCGCGACGAGGCACCCGGCCGGACACGATGCAGGCATCCACTGTAGGCCCCGGCGACGCCCGCGGGCATGCCCGTCCGCGCCCAGCGGAACGGCAAGGCGGCCGCGCCGACGGTGGCGGGCGGCCCGCGCCCGCCGTGTGCACGGCCCGCGCCCGCCGTGTGCACGGCCCGCGCCCGCCGCGCCGCACGGCCCCGGTAGACTCGTCGCCCGTGACCGCGCATCCTCCTGCCCTCGTCCCGCCCGCAGCCGTGCTGTGGGACATGGACGGCACGATCATCGACACCGAGCCGATCTGGCAGCGCTCCCAGGTCGACCTGACGGACCGCTACGGCGCCGAGTGGACCCACGAGGACGGCCTGTCCCTGGTCGGCTCCGGCCTCGAGCGCTCCGGCGAGCTCCTGCGCGCCAAGGGCGTCGACATGGAGGTCGAGGAGATCATCCAGTGGATGACCGACTACGTGATGGAGCACCTGCGCGCGGGTGAGCTGCCGTGGCGCCCGGGTGCCCGCGAGCTCGTCGAGGAGCTCCACGCCCGCGGCATCCCCACCGCGCTGGTGACGATGTCCCGCCGCAAGATGGCACTCGTCGCCGCCGAGGCACTGGGCGAGCGCGGGTTCCGCGTCGTCGTGGCCGGTGACGACGTCGACCGTCCGAAGCCGTACCCGGACGCCTACCTCTCCGCCGCCGCCCAGCTCGGTGTCGAGCCGACCGCGTGCGTCGCGATCGAGGACTCCGCCACCGGCGTCGCCTCGGCCGTCGCCTCCGGCGCCGTCACGGTCGCCGTGGAGCACATCGTCCCGCTGTCCGAGATCGCCGGCGGTGACGTGCACCTGACCACCCTGTCGGGTGTCGACGTCGACCGCCTGGTCGAGTTGACGGGGCCGGCGCTGGCCGCGCGCGCTGCCGTGACGGGAGGCCCGGCTCCTGACCCGGCGCACGCTGCGGACACCGAGGGAGTCACCCGATGAGCCACACCGACGACCCGACAGCGGCCCTGCCGCACACCGCCGGTGGCGCACCCCACACGCCGCCGCGTGGCCCGTTCCGGGCCGGCGACCGCGTGCAGCTCACCGGCCCGAAGGGCAAGCTCACGACGCTGTCCCTCGAGACCGCCGGCGAGTACCACACGCACCGCGGGGTCCTCCGGCACGACGACGTCATCGGCCAGCCCGACGGCTCGGTGATCCGGGCCAGCACGGGCGACGAGTACCTGGCGCTGCGTCCGCTGCTCAACGACTACGTGATGTCGATGCCGCGTGGTGCCGCCATCGTCTACCCGAAGGACGCCGCCCAGATCGTGGCGTTCGCGGACGTCTTCCCGGGCGCCCGGGTGGTCGAGGCCGGCGTCGGCTCCGGTGCCCTCTCCCTGTTCCTGCTGCGGGCGATCGGTCCGACGGGGCAGCTGCAGTCGTTCGAGCGTCGCGAGGAGTTCGCCGCGATCGCACAGGGCAACGTCGGGACGTTCCTCGGCGCCGTCCCGGACAACTGGTCGGTGACCGTCGGCGACCTGGTCGAGGAGCTGCCCGGCGCCGTCGACGAGCAGAGTGTCGACCGCGTGGTCCTCGACATGCTCGCGCCGTGGGAGTGCGTCGACGCCGCAGCCGACGCCCTCGTGCCCGGCGGACTCATCGTCTGCTACGTCGCGACCGTCACCCAGCTGTCCCGCACGGCCGAGGCCCTGCGCGACACCGGCCGCTTCACCGACCCGATGCCGAGCGAGACCCTGGTGCGCACCTGGCACGTCGAGGGGCTCGCCGTCCGACCGGACCACCGCATGGTCGGGCACACCGGGTTCCTCATCACGGCCCGTCGTCTCGCCGACGGCACCGTCCTGCCGAACCTGAAGCGCCGCGCGGGCAAGGTCGAGTTCTCCGACGAGGACATCGAGGCGTGGACCCCCGGCGCCGTGGGCGAGCGCGCGACGAGCGACAAGAAGCTCCGCAAGGTCGCACGGCAGTCGGCGGCGCAGGCCCGCAAGGTCGCCGCTGCCGAGGCCGGGTCAGCAGCCGCCGCCGCCGAGGGGTCCCAACCCGTCAGCGCGTCCGAGCCGACCGACGGCGAACGGTAGGCTGACGGTCGTGCCCGTCCTGCATCGAACGGAAAGAGGGTCCGTGCGCACCATCCCCGCACTCCTGGTCACCATCGGTCTCGTGGCGTCGCTCACGGCGTGCGCCTCGAACGGCGCCGGCACCACCCCCTCGAGCTGCGCCGCACCCGGTGCGGCGTCCGAAGCGGTGACCGCCACCGGCGCGTTCGGCAAGGAGCCGAAGGTGTCGATCCCGAGCGGACTCACCACGAAGGGCACGCAGGTCTCCGTCCTGAGGCAGGGCAACGGCCGCACCATCGACGACGGCACCCCCGTCCTGATCGAGTACACGCTCGTCGACGGCGCCACCGGCGAGGTCGCGCAGACCAGCGGGTACTCGGGGCAGACGGCTCCGATCACCGCCGGCGCGAGCAACTACGGCGCCCTCGGCGAATCGCTCGAGTGCGCGCAGGTCGGCGACCGCCTGGCCGTCGCACTGCCGAAGAGCGCCCTCAGCAGCTCGGACACCAGCGCGACCACCGACAGCGGCTCGTCGACGAAGACCGAGGACGCCGTCATCGCCGTCATCGACGTCAAGCGGGCCTTCGACGCCCGCGCGACCGGCACCCCGCAGCTCGCCGGCGACAAGATGCCCGCCGTCGTGCTCGCACCGTCCGGTGCCCCCGGCATCACGATCCCGTCGTGGAGCGCGCCGAAGTCGAACGAGACGCACCTGCTCCGCAAGGGGTCCGGTCGCGTGCTCACCGCCAAGGACACCGCGGTCATCAAGTACACCGCCGTGACGTGGGGCGCTGACCCGTCCGTTGCAGGCTCCAGCTGGACCGACGGCTCGGGTGCGCAGACCGTGCCGCTCACCAAGGGCCAGGTCGACGAGGGCGTGCGGGGCGCCATCGTCGGGCACCACGTCGGCGACCAGGTCCTGGCCGTCGTGAACCAGCAGGGCACCGCCTACGCCTACGTCATCGACGTGCTCGGAGCGATGTCGAGCTGACGCTCCCACACCGTCCACCGACCGCGGCGCGGGTGCACTCCGGTGCACCCGCGCTGCCGTAGGATCGCCTCGTGCCAGCGACCCGTGTGCCCCGTGTGCCCGCAGAGGAGCGGCTGTTCAGCCTCGTGCTCGCGCTGCTCTCGACGGAGTCCGGGCTGACCAAGGCGGAGATCCTGACCAACGTGCAGGGCTACCGCCAGCGGTTCACACCGGGTGGGGACAACGCCTCGCTCGAGCGGCAGTTCGAGCGCGACAAGGACGACGTCCGCGAGCTCGGCATCCCGCTCGAGACCATCGAGACACCGGGTGCCGCCGGCAACAACCAGACGCTGCGGTACCGGATCCCGAAGGGCGAGTACGACCTGCCCGTCGACGTCCGCTTCACCCCGGACGAGTCGGCCCTGCTGTCGCTGGCCGCCATGGCCTGGCGCGAAGGCGCGCTGTCGGCTGACTCGCGTCGCGGGCTGCTGAAGGTCCGGTCCGCGGGTTCCGAGGACGACGACGGCGCACTCCAGCTCGGCGTCGACGCGTACGCCCCGCGGCTCCGAGCACGCGACGCGGCGTTCGAGCCGCTCCGCTCCGCCCTCGACCGCGGTGCCGCCGTCCGGTTCGACTACATCACGCCGGGCCAGCACGAGGCCCGTCGTCGCGAACTCGCCCCGCTCGCCCTGGTGCAGCACGGCGGTCGCTGGATGCTCGCCGCCCGCGAGTTCGCCACGGACTCGGACAAGAACTACCTGCTCTCGCGCATCGTCGGACCCGTCACGCAGTACGACGTCGGGCAGCACACCGCCCCGGTGGGCGCGGGGGAGCGCACGCTCGCCGAGCTCGAGCGGATCTGGTCTGCCCGCACGGCGCGCATCGCGGTGACCCCCGGCTCCGACGCCGAGCGGCGGCTCGCCCGCCGTCGTGACACCGAGACCGACGCCGACGGCGCACTCGTGCTGCACCACGTCGACCCCCAGATCCTGGCCGAGGAACTCGCCGCCTTCGGACCCGAGGTCCGGGTGCTCGAGCCGGAGGACCTGCGGCTGCGCGTCGTCGAGCGGCTCCGTGCGCTCGTGCGCGACCACAGCGACGGAGAGGAGTCCGCCCGTGGCTGACGCCCAGCCCCTGCAGGCGCAGGACAAGCTCGCCTTCCTGCTCGCCCTGGTGCCGTACCTGATCGACCGCGAGCGTGTCTCGGTGGCCGAGGCCGCGCGCCACTTCGGTGTCCCCGAGGCCCGCATCCGCCGCGCCGTCGAGCTCATCGCGGTGTCGGGGGTCCCCGGCGAGACGATGCAGTACCAGCACGGCGACCTGTTCGACATCGCCTGGGACGACTTCGACCAGAACGAGATGATCGTCCTGACGAACCTCGTCGCCATCGACGACTCGCCCCGACTGTCCGCGCGAGAAGCTTCTGCGCTCATCGCCGGGCTGCAGTACCTCTCGGCGCTGCCCGAGGCCGCTGACCGCGATGCCATCCGCGCACTCATGGCGAAGCTGTCGCGCGGTGCCGGCGGTGCCGCCTCGACGGTCGCGGTCGGCCAGGACCTGCACGACGTCGCCCTGGCAACGATCCGTCGTGCGATGGCCGACGGCCGCGGTCTGTCCTTCGAGTACGCCGGTCCGCGCACCCAGGGCGGCACCCGCCGGGTCGACCCGCTCCGCGTCGAGTCGATCGACACCGACTGGTACCTCCGCGCCTGGGACCTCGACCGGCAGGCGCTCCGGACCTTCCGCCTCGACCGGATGTCCGGTGCACGCGTCGACGACCGTGCGGTGGAGAAGTCGGCGGACCAGGTGGTGATCCCGGACACGCTGTTCCAGCAGTCGGCAGAGGACGTCATCGTCACCGTCGAGCTCGACTCGTCGTCGCTGCCGCTCGTGGCCGACTTCCTCGCCGACACCGCGGACGCCCCTGACGCCGAGGCGCGCGTGCGCATCCGGCTCGCGGCGTCGAACGGCTTCGACGGTGTGGTCCGGCTCGTCGCGGGGCTGCCCGGCCGTGCCGTGGTGCTCGACCCGCCCGCCGCGCGGGACGCGGTGCGGGACTTCGCCGCCGCTGCCCTCGCCGCCAGCTGACGTCGCAGCCCCGCCGCCGACCGCTCCTGCATGTGCGTTCGCACGGAGCGCGCCGAACTGTCGGTCCCCACCCCGTAGGATCGACCCATGGCTTCGACGACCGCGCGCGGGCGAGCGAGGCGGCAAGGGCGCCGTGACAACGACGCCGAAGGCCGCATGTCGCTCGGGCAGCACCTCATCGAGCTGCGCAACCGCCTGTTCCGCGCAGTGATCGCCGTGGTCATCGCCGCGGTCGGTGGATGGTTCCTGACCCCGTTCGTGCTGGACTCGCTCCGGGCACCGGTGGCCGAGCTCGCCAAGGTCGGCGGGCACACGGCCGAGCTGAACTTCCCGATGATCACAGGCGCGTTCGACCTCAAGCTGCAGATCGCGATCACGATCGGCATCGTCATCGCCAGCCCGGTCTGGCTGTACCAGATCTGGGCGTTCATCGTGCCCGCCCTGGTGCGGCGTGAGAAGCAGTACGTGTGGGGCTTCCTCGGCACCGCGATCCCGCTGTTCTTCGCCGGGTGCTACTTCGGGTGGTACATCCTGCCGCACGTGGTCGGCATCCTCGGCAGCTTCGTGTCGAGCCAGGACACCTCGATCGTCGACGCGAAGGCGTACTACGACTTCGTCATCAAGCTCATCGTCGCAGTCGGCATCGCGTTCGTGCTGCCGGTCTTCATCGTGCTGCTGAACTTCGTCGGCGTGCTGTCGGCGGCGGCGATCATCAAGTCCTGGCGCATCGCGATCCTGTGCATCCTGGTCTTCTGCGCGATCGTCACGCCGAGCGCCGACGTCATCTCGATGTTCCTGCTGGCCGTCCCGATGGTGGTGCTCTACATCGCCGCGTGCGTCGTGGCCTGGTTCCACGACCGCAGGGTGGCGAAGAAGCAGGCCAAGCTCGACGAAGAGTACGGCCTGTGACGGGCGCGGACCTCAGCGCGGCCGAGCGCTTCGCCGCCGCCAAGGTCCGGAACCGCTCCCGCAACCTGGAGCTGTTCCGCGCCGACCTGCGCTTCGACCTCGACCCGTTCCAGTTCGCCGCGTGCGACGCGCTCGACCAGGGCCGCAGCGTGCTCGTGGCTGCGCCGACCGGTGCCGGCAAGACGATCGTGGCCGAGTTCGCGATCTGGCTGGCCATGCGGCAGCCGACGGCGAAGGTGTTCTACACGACACCGATGAAGGCGCTGAGCAACCAGAAGTACGCCGAGCTGGTCGAGGTCTACGGCGAGTCCGAGGTGGGCCTGCTCACCGGTGACACGAACGTGAACCCGCGGGCGCGGGTCGTCGTGATGACGACCGAGGTCCTGCGGAACATGATCTACGCCGACTCCGACCTGCTCGACGACCTGGCCTGGGTCGTCCTCGACGAGGTCCACTACCTGGCCGACCGGTTCCGCGGTGCGGTGTGGGAAGAAGTGATCCTGCACCTGCCGACCGAGGTCCGGCTGGTCTCGCTCAGCGCGACGGTGTCCAACGCCGAGGAGTTCGGCGACTGGCTGCAGGCCGTCCGCGGGGACACCGACGTCATCGTGTCGGAAGACCGCCCGGTCCCGCTCGAGCAGCACGTCCTGGTCGGTTCGAAGATGGTCGACCTGTTCGACTCGAGCGGTGCGGCGGCGACGAACCGCGTCAACCCGGAACTGCTCCGCATGGTCGGTGGAGCCTCGCGCAGCGAACGGCACGGCGGCGGCCACCGTGGCGGACGAGGGCGTGGGGGATACCACGACCGCCGTGGGCCGCGTACCGAGAAACTGCACCGCGAACGCATCGCGCACATGCTCGACGAGCGGATGCTGCTGCCCGCGATCTTCTTCGTGTTCAGCCGAGCCGGGTGTGACCAGGGCGTCCGCAACGTCCTGCGCTCCGGCCTGTCGCTCACCACGGTCCCGGAGCGCAACGAGATCCGCGAGACCGCGGAGTACCACTGCCGCACCCTGCCGGACGAGGACCTCGCCGTCCTCGGCTACTGGGAGTTCCTCGAGGGCCTGGAGCGCGGTGTCGCCGCGCACCACGCCGGCATGCTCCCCGCGTTCAAGGAAGTGGTCGAGAACCTCTTTCAACGCAAGCTGCTCAAGGTGGTGTTCGCCACCGAGACCCTCGCGCTCGGTGTCAACATGCCCGCGCGCACGGTGGTGCTCGAGAAGCTCGAGAAGTTCAACGGCGAGGCCCGTGTCCCGATCACCCCGGGGGAGTACACCCAGCTCACCGGGCGTGCCGGACGCCGTGGCATCGACGTCGAGGGGCACTCGGTCATCCAGTGGACCGACGGCCTCGACCCCCAGGCCGTCGCCTCGCTCGCCAGCCGGCGCACCTACCCGCTGAACTCGTCGTTCAAGCCGACGTACAACATGGCCGTCAACCTGATCGACCAGTTCGGGCGGCAGCGCACGCGCGAGGTCCTCGAGACCTCGTTCGCGCAGTTCCAGGCCGACCGGTCCGTGGTCGACCTGGCCCGCAAGGTCCGCTCGCAGCAGGAGTCCCTCGAGGGCTACCGCGAGGCCATGCAGTGCCACCTCGGCGACTTCACCGAGTACTCGACGCTCCGCCGCGAGCTCTCCGACCTCGAGCGCACGAACGTGCCCGGTGGGCGCGAGGCCTCGCACGGCGCGCGGCAGGAACGGCAGGCCGCGATCACGGCGGTCCGTCGCCAGATGCAGCGGCACCCCTGCCATGCCTGCCCCGATCGCGAGGCGCACGCCCGCTGGGCGGAGCGCTGGTGGAAGCTGAAGCGCGTCAACGACAAGCTGCTCCAGCAGATCCGGTCCCGCACCGGTGCCGTCGCGACCACGTTCGACCGGGTCACCGACGTGCTCCTGCAGCTCGGCTACCTCGTCGACGCCGGCAACGGCGAGGCCACCGTGGCCGCTGGTGGCCGCCGGCTGCAGCGCATCTACGGCGATCGCGACCTGCTCGTCGCCGAGTGCCTCGAGGCGGGTGTCTGGAAGGACCTCACGCCGGCACAGCTCGCCGCGATGGCCGCCACGATCATCTACCAGCCCCGACGCGACGACGCCCCCGGCACCGAGCACGCACTGCCGCGCGGCGCGTTCCGTCCGGCCCTCGACGAGACCCTGACGATCTGGTCGCGCCTCGACGACATCGAGCGCGATGCCCGTCTGGCCGGTTCGGTGCCGCCCACCCCGGCGATGGCGGTGGGCATGTTCCGCTGGGCCTCCGGCTCGGCCCTCGACGACGTCCTGCGCACCCTCGACCTGCCCGCCGGCGACTTCGTCCGCTGGTCGAAGCAGGTCATCGACCTGCTCGACCAGATCCGGAACGCCGGTGACGACGACCTCGCCCAGACCGCCCGACGTGCGACCGACGCGGTGCGCCGCGGCATCGTCGCCTACGCCGCGGTCTGACAGGAGGCACGGTGCGGGTTCCGGAGACCGGTGTGCGCGGGGTGCCCGCGCGCGTGGGCCGCGGTGCGGTCGCGGACGGCACGTTCGCGGCGCTCCCGCTGGGCAGCGCGCTGCCCCTGGCCGTCATCGGCGGGGTGCTCTTCGCGCTCGCGTTCCCGTCTCCCGGTTGGTGGTTCCTGGCCTTCCCGGCCCTGGCCTGCATGCTCCTCGCCGCGATGGGCCAGCGTGCCCGCAGGGCCGCGTGGCTCGGCTACGTGGCCGGTGCCGCGTTCTGGATCCCGGCCATCTCGTGGGCCGGCCGCTACCTGGGGCCCGTCCCGTGGTTCGCGCTGGCGTTGTTGGAGGCCGCGTTCTTCGCCCTCGGCAGCGTCGCGATCGCCCTTGCGTACCGCTGGGTCGCGCGCGTGGTGCCCTCGACCGCCGGGCGCGTGTGGGGCCTCCCGGCCGTGGTCGCCGCACTGTGGACCGGACGCGAGTGGTTCTCGGGGAGCTGGCCGTACGGCGGTTTCGCCTGGGGGCGCGTCGGTCTGTCGCAGTCGCAGGGGCCGTTCACCCACCTCGCGGCGTACGTCGGCGTCCTCGGGGTGACGTTCGTGGTCGTCTACTGCGTCGCGGTCGTCGTGTCACTCGCCCTCGTGTCCCCGCGGGCGCCGGGCGCGACCCTGCGGCTGCCGGTCCGGGTCGCGACCGCCGGGTTGCTCGTCGCCGCCGTGCTGGCGGTGCCGGCCTGGCCGACCGCGACGTCCGGCACCATCCGGATCGAGTCGGTGCAGGGCAACGGGCCGGCCGGGTACTTCGACCGGGCTGCGCCGGGCGAGGTCCTGGCGGCGCAGGTCGCGGCGACCGACGTCGAGGCGAAGGACGTCGACCTCGTCGTCTGGCCCGAGGCCTCCGCCGAGTTCGACCCGCGCCAGCAGCCCGTGATCGCGTCGTCGCTCGACGCCGTCGTAGACTCGGTCGGTGCGCCGCTGGTCGCCGGAGCCATCACGCAGACCCCGTCCGGGGTGCTGCACAACACGTCGTTCGTGTGGACCGCCGACGGGTGGCAGTCGTCCTACGACAAGAAGCGCCCGGTGCCCTTCGGCGAGTACGTACCGGACCGGTGGTTCTTCTCGAAGCTCGCGCCGTCCCTGATCGGCCTGCTGCAGCGCGACTACACGCCGGGGACGAAGCCGAACGTCCTGCCGGTGGCGGGGATCAAGGCGGGCATCGCGATCTGCTTCGACATCGTCGACGACGGACTGACCCGCGACATGGTGCGCGGGGGAGCGCAGGTGATCCTCGCGCAGACGAACAACGCGGACTTCTCCGGCACCGACGAGAACCTGCAGCAGCTCGAGATCGCGCGGATGCGGGCGATCGAGACCGGTCGGTCGCTCGTCAACATCTCGACCGTCGGCGCTTCGCAGGTCATCGACCCGTCCGGACGCACCATCGACCGGGTCCCCGAGTACACCGCGACCTCGATGGTGACCGACGTGCCGCTCGGCACCTCGACGACCCCGGCGTCGCTCGCTTCGGGGTCGATCGCGTTGTTCCTGTCGCTCGGCGGGCTCCTCGTGCTGCTCGCCTGTGCACCGTGGGGACGCCGCAAGCGCTCCTGATCCGCCGCCGCGTCCCTGTCCGTCCGAGGCTGTGATCCTGTGCATCGGGGCCACGCACTGGGAACGGACTGTGAATGCGCCCAGTCGGGAACGACGGGGCGTGGGACAGTGTTGTGGAGGGCAGACGAGCGAGAGGAGCACACACATGGCTGATCGGAGTCTCCGCGGCATGCGGCTCGGGAGTCAGAGCCTCCAGAGCGAAGAGGGCGTCGAGCTCTCGGACCGCAAGCGCGCGGTCTACCAGACCGATTCGGGGGAGACCTTCGACATCGTCTTCTCCGCTGACGCAGACGTGCCCCAGACCTGGTCGGAGCCTCGCTCCGGCCGCGAAGGACGGCTGCTCGGTGACGACGGCATCCCCGTCGAGGTCGCAGCAGAGGACGTCAAGGCGCCCCGTACCCACTGGGACATGCTGCTCGAACGTCGCTCGCGCGAGGAACTCGAGGAGCTCCTCGAGGAGCGCCTGCAGGTCCTGCGCGCACGACGCGGTGCCTGACACCACCACCTGACGAACGACGATGCCCGCCCCGGTTCCCCGGGGCGGGCATCGTCGTTCGTGGTGGTGCGGGTCAGCGTCGGCCGGAGCCGTCGCTGGTGCGGTGCCCCGACGCTTCGTCGTTCGGGTGCTGCGCGGCGTCGGCTTGCGGGGCCGGTGCGTCGTCGACCTTCTCGGCGGTCGCGTCGTCGGCGGCTGCGAGGTGCGCGTCGACGCTTCGGTTCGACTCGGCCAGTCGCGCGTCGAGGTCGGACTCGGGGACGATGTCCGCGGCGGTGGCATCCGCACGCGGCATGGTCGTGCCGGCGGACCCGGCAGCGGCGGTGTTCGCCAGGCTCTCGTTCGCGAGCTTGGAGATGCGGGAGAGGAAGTCCCCGCCCGAACCGGCGCCGGCGACCGGGCCGCTCCCGCTCCGTCCGCCGGAGAAGCCCTTCGCGATGCCGGACAGCGCCTCGGTGAACTCGCTCGGGATCATCCAGAGCTTGTTCGCGGTGCCCTCGGCGATCTTCGGGAGCATCTGCAGGTACTGGTACGAGAGCAGCTTGTCGTCGGGGTCACCGGTGTGGATGGCCTCGAAGACCGTGGCGATGGCCGAGGCTTCACCCTCGGCGCGGAGCACCTGGGCCTTGGCGTCACCCTCGGCCGCGAGGATGGCGGCCTGCCGCTGCCCCTCGGCCTCGAGGATCTGGGACTGCTTGGTGCCCTCGGCCTGCAGGATCGCGGCACGACGGCTCCGCTCGGCACGCAGCTGCTGCTCCATGGCGTCCTGGATGGACACGGGCGGCTCGATCGCCTTGAGCTCGACACGGCCGACGCGGATACCCCACTTGCCGGTCGCTTCGTCGAGCACGACGCGGAGCTGACCGTTGATGTTGTCGCGGCTGGTCAGGGCCTCTTCGAGGTTGAGGCCACCGACGACGTTGCGGAGCGTGGTGGTGGTGAGCTGCTCGACGGCGCCGAGGTAGTTCGCGATCTCGTACGTCGCCGCGCGGGCGTCGGTGACCTGGAAGTACACGACGGTGTCGATGGAGACCACGAGGTTGTCCTCGGTGATCACCGGCTGCGGCGGGAACGACACGACCTGCTCGCGCATGTCGAGCAGGGGCCGCAGGCGGTCGATGAACGGCACGAGCAGGTTCAGGCCCGGCGAGAGGGTCTTGTGGTACTTGCCGAGGCGTTCCACGATGCCCGCGGTGGCCTGCGGGACGATGCGGATCGCCTTGGCCAGGACGACGATCACGAAGATGACGACGACGAGGATCAGGACGAGCAGTGCGATCGTCCCGGGTGTGATGGTCACGAGGTGGCCCTTTCTGCGAGGCGCACGACCGCGGTCGACCCCTCGATCGACTCGACGACCACGGGGGTGCCGAGTGGCGGTGTGCGGTCGATGGCGCCCACGGCGAACCGTGCGCTCCAGGTCTCGCCGTTGGCCAGGCGGACCTGACCAGGAGCAGATGATGTGAACGCGACGGCGACGGTGCCGGGGAGCCCGATGAGCCCCTCGATGTTCGTGCGGTGCGGGTCGGCGCCTCGGCCGAGCATGAGCAGCAGGCGCGGTCGCACGAGCGACAGCAGCACGAGCGCGAGCACGGCGGAGACGATGGCGGACAGCCACCACGGGGCGCCGAGCAGGGCGGCGATCAACCCCCCGGCGGCTCCGGCCGCGAGCATGATGAAGATGAAGTCGAGGGTGAAGATCTCGACCACTCCCAGCAGCAACACCAGTCCGATCCAGACGATGGTCTGGATCCAATCGATTCCGTTCACGCGATCTCCCTCCCTCGGTCGCGCGCCGTGGCTCGCAGCGTCGCGACGGCCGGTACAACTCCGTTCAACATATCAGGAGGGTCGGTCGGCCGTGCAGGCGATTGGTAGGCTCGGTGCGGCCGACCGGCCGGAACACGACCTGGAGAACACGACTGTGAGCAACCCCCTCGCCCCCGGATCCCTCACCGACACGCGCGCCGTCGTCACCGGCTCGTCGCGCGGCATCGGCGCCGACACCGTCGGGTACCTGGCCGAGGCCGGCGCCAAGGTCGTCGTGAACTACCGCAACAAGGCCAAGCGCGCCGAGCAGATCGCCGAGAAGGTCGTCGCGGCCGGTGGCTCCGCCCTGGCGATCGGCGCCGACCTGACCGACCACGAGTCGGTGCAGGCGCTCGTCGACACCGTCGTACAGGAGTGGGGCGGCATCGACCTGCTCGTGCTGAACGCCTCGGGTGGCATGGAGTCCGGGCTCGGCGAGGACTACGCGCTCCGCCTCAACCGCGACGCGCAGGTCGACATGCTCCAGACGGCCGTGCCGCACATGCCCGCCGGGTCGCGCGTCGTGTTCGTCACGAGCCACCAGGCCCACTTCGTCGAGACCGCCGAGACGATGGACGAGTACGTCCCCGTCGCCAAGAGCAAGCGTGCCGGCGAACTCGCCCTGCGCGAGCTCATCCCGCAGCTCGAGGCCGCCGGCATCGAGTTCGTCGTCGTCTCCGGCGACATGATCGAGGGCACGATCACCGCGACCCTGCTGAACCGCCTGAACCCCGGCGCGATCGAGGGCCGCCGGCAAGAGGTCGGCAAGCTCTACAGCGTGTCGGAGTTCGCCGCCGAGATCGCCCTCGCTGCGATCGAGCCGATCCCCGCCGACCACACCAAGCTCGTCGGCGACGTCAGCGGCTTCGTCGGCTAGCGTCGGGCGGGTGACTGCCAAGCCCGGCCTGCGCCGAACCTCCCGCATCATCCTGCTCGACCCCGAGGGTCGCGTGTTCCTGATGGACACGAACTCGCCGTCGTCGGACGGTGCCCACCGGTGGATCACGCCGGGTGGCGGGGTCGACCCCGGCGAGGACCACCGCGACGCGGCGATCCGCGAGCTGCGCGAGGAGACCGGCATCGTCATCGACGACCCGGGTGAGCCCGTGTGGTCATGGGACTTCACCGTCGAGTGGGACCTCGCCGACCACGACCGCGGCCACAGCGAGTTCTACGTCGTGCGCACCCCGGGCTTCGAGTTGTCGGACGCCGAGTGGACCGATGACGAGCGGGTCGACATCCTCGCGTCGCGCTGGTGGACCGCCGACGAACTCGACGCCACCGACGAGCCGTACGAACCGGCGGAGCTGCCGGAGCTGCTGCGTCGGTTCGCCGCCGCCTGACCCGGCCGTCGTCTGACCCGGCCGTCGTCTGCACGGTGCTGGGTCCGCCGGTCGGTGCGGGGTTGGTGGCGTGGTGCGCGCTTGTGGCGCTGCACGGTGCGCGGAACCGCGCACGGGGTGAGAAGGTGCGCACGGTGCTGTCGGGAGGCGCGGTGCGGGCCTGATCCGTGACTCCTGTCCGGTGGCGGGTCGCGTCCAACGCACGGTGCTGGGTCCGTCGGTCGGTGCGGGGTTGGTGGCGTGGTGCGCGCTTGTGGCGCTGCACGGTGCGTGGAAGCGCGCACGGGGTGAGAAGGTGCGCACGGTGCTGGCGGGAGGCGCGGTGCGGGCCTGACCCGTGCCTCCTGTCCGGTGGTGGGTTGCGTCCAACGCACGGTGCTGGGTTGTCTTGTCGGTGTCGGTACCCGCCGGTACGCTGATCGACATGCATACCAGTTCCGGTGACGACGCCGCCCCGAGCCTGAGCGTGCACGCCGCCGACGGCCACGACCGGATCCGCGTGCGCGGTGCCCGCGCCAACAACCTGCGGGGGATCGACGTCGATCTGCCGAAGCGTCGACTCACGGTGTTCACCGGTGTGTCCGGGTCCGGCAAGAGCTCCCTCGTGTTCGGCACGGTCGCCGCCGAGTCGCAGCGGATGATCAACGAGACGTACAGCGCCTTCGTGCAGGGCTTCATGCCGTCGCTCGCACGACCCGACGTCGACCTGCTCGACGGCCTGACCACCGCGATCGTCGTCGATCAGGAGCGCATCGGTGCCGACCCGCGGTCGACCGTCGGCACCGCCACCGATGCGAACGCGATGCTGCGCGTGCTCTTCAGCCGTCTGGGCGACCCACACGTCGGTGGTCCGAACGCGTTCTCGTTCAACCTGGCGACGGTCACCGCCGGGGGAGCGATCACCGTGCAGAAGGGCAAGGACGCCAAGGCCGAGAAGGTCTCGTTCACTCGGCTCGGCGGAATGTGCGCCGACTGCGAGGGGCGCGGGCTGGTCAACGACATCGACCTGACGCAGCTGTTCGACGACTCGAAGGCGCTCGGCGACGGGGCGATCACGATCCCCGGCTACGGCACCGACGGGTGGAACGTCCGGATGTACGCGGAGTCCGGGTACTTCGACAAGGACACCCCGATCCGCGACTTCACCGAGCAAGAGCGCGCCGACTTCCTCTACCGCGAGCCCACGAAGCAGAAGATCGCCGGCATCAACATGACGTACGAGGGGCTCGTCCCCCGGGTGCGCCGTTCGATGCTGCAGAAGGACCGCGAGGCGATGCAGCCGCACATCCGCGCCTTCGTCGACCGTGCGGTGACCTTCACGACGTGCCCGGCGTGCGGCGGCACCCGGCTGAACGACATCGCCCGCTCGTCGAAGATCAGCGGGAAGAGCATCGCCGACGTCTGTTCGATGCAGATCACCGACGTCGTGCCGTGGCTGCGGGCCATCGACGACCCCGGCGTCGCGCCGCTGCTCGACGGCCTCCGCGACCTGCTCGAGTCGTTCGTCGAGATCGGTCTCGGCTACCTCTCGCTCGACCGCCCGACCGGCACGCTGTCCGGGGGAGAGGGACAGCGGGTCAAGATGGTGAAGCACCTCGGGTCGTCCCTCAGCGACGTCACGTACGTCTTCGACGAGCCGAGCACCGGGTTGCACCCGCACGACATCGAGCGGATGAACGGCCTGCTGCTGCGGCTGCGCGACAAGGGGAACACCGTGCTGGTGGTCGAGCACAAGCCCGAGGTGATCGCGATCGCCGACCACGTCGTCGACCTCGGCCCGGGCGCCGGCTCCGGCGGCGGGACGCTCTGCTACCAGGGTCCGGTGCAGGGGCTGCGGGGGAGCGGGACCATCACCGGTCAGCACCTGGACGACCGCGTCTCGGTGAAGACCGCCGTCCGCCGGTCCGACGGGGCGATCGCGATCCGCGGTGCGGCGGCACACAACCTGCACGACGTCGACGTTGACGTCCCCACCGGTGTGCTCACCGTCGTGACGGGGGTCGCCGGTTCTGGCAAGAGCACGCTGATCCACGGGTCACTCGCGCATCGCGAGGGTGTCGTGGCCATCGACCAGAGCGGGATCCGCGGCTCTCGACGCAGCAACCCGGCGACGTACACCGGGCTGCTCGAACCCATCCGCAAGGCGTTCGCGAAGGCCAACGGCGTGAAGCCCGCGCTGTTCAGCGCGAACTCCGAGGGCGCGTGCCCCGCGTGCAACGGCGCCGGTGTCGTCTACACCGACCTCGGGATGATGGCGGGCATCGCCACCCCGTGCGTGGAGTGCGACGGCAAGCGGTTCGACCAGTCGGTGCTCGGCTACCAGCTCGGTGGCAAGGACATCAGCCAGGTCCTGGGCATGTCCGTTGCCGAGGCCGTGGCGTTCTTCGCCGACGGCCCGGCCGCGCTGCCTGCTGCGCACACGATCCTGGCACGCCTGGCCGACGTCGGACTCGGGTACCTGACGATCGGGCAGCCGCTCACGACGCTGTCCGGCGGAGAGCGGCAGCGGCTCAAGCTCGCGACGCACCTCGGTGAGCGTGGCGGCATCGTCGTGCTCGACGAACCGACCACCGGACTGCACCTGGCGGACGTCGCCCAGTTGCTCGGGCTGCTCGACCGCTTGGCGGACTCGGGCAAGACCGTCGTGGTGATCGAGCACCACCAGGCCGTGATGGCGCACGCCGACTGGATCATCGACCTCGGGCCCGGCGCGGGGCACGACGGCGGACGGATCGTGTTCGAGGGCACGCCCGCCGACCTCGTCGCCGCCCGCTCGACCTTGACCGGCCAGCACCTGGCGGTCTACGTCGGCGCCTGAAGCAGGGGACGGTTCGTGCGCGGAACCTGAACGTTGCCGGTGCGATTCGGATAGCGTTTGATCGACGCTCACGATCGGCTACCCGGCCTGGATCGGCGTCCTGATCGAAGGAGCTCTCATGTCCAACCCCGGCAACGCGCCCGCTCAGTCCAACACCTTCGGTGTCGTTTCCTTGGTGCTCGGCATCGTCGGCGTCGTCGGCGGCATCTTCGTCGCGCTGATCGGCATCATCGCCGGCATCATCGGCCTCGTGCTCGGCATCCTGGCGCGCAAGCGTGGGGGCAGCCGCGGCACCGTCCTCGCCGGCATCATCCTGTCGGCCGTCGCGATCGTCATCGGCATCGTGGGCTACATCCTGACGGCGGTCATCCTCACCCAGTCGTGATGGAGTGCCCGGTACTCGGGCGTCTCCGGTGCGCCCGCAGGCGTGCATCGTGAGCAGAAGAGGTCGAGTCCGTCATCGGGACTCGACCTCTTCTGCTCATTCGGCGCCTTCGCGTCCGGTCCGGTCACCGGCGGTTCGCCCCTCGGCGAGGAACCCGGTGAAGGCAGCGCGCACACGGTCGAGGTCCGGCTCGAGCCCGGTGATGTGTCGGAGGCTCGCGACCGCCTGACCGACGGCCATCCAGCCACCGTCGACCACCCGGCCTCCGGCCGCACGTGCCGACCGGACGAGCGGCGTCTCGAGCGGGAAGTAGACGGCGTCGGAGACCCAGGCGCCTCGGGGGAGCAGCGCGGGGTCGAATGCCTGTCGCGGATCGTCGTTCATTCCGAGCGGTGTCGCGTTGACTGCCCCGTCCGCCGTCGCGAGCACCTCGGCGGCATCGGTCATCACCAGGACGCGGGCGTCGACGGGGGAGTCGGTCGGTGGCTCGAGCGTCGCGACGAGCGCCTCCGCGCGGCCGACGTCCGCATCGACGACGTCGACCCGACGGACACCGAGTCCGACGAGCGCGTGGGCGATCGCCGAGCCGGCACCACCGGCACCGAACTGCACGACGTGCTGCCCGGCGACCGAGCCGAGGCCGCGTTCCACGGCGATCCGGAAGCCGGTCTCGTCGGTGTTGTACCCGATGCGGCGGCCGTCGCGGAACAGCACGAGGTTGACCGCACCGATCCGGGCAGCGCCGGGATCGAGCGCATCGAGCAACGGGACGACGGCCTGCTTGCAGGGGTGCGTGACGTTGACCGCGCGGTACCCCTCGGCCTCGGCGGTGGCGAGCAGTTCCGGAAGGTCCGCCGCAGTGCTGCCGAGTACGTCGAGGTCGAGCAGGCGGTACTCGTAGTCGAGTCCGAGCACCCGGCCCTCTGCTTCGTGCATCAGGGGAGTCAGCGACCGGTGCAGTCCGGCGCCGATCAGCCCGACGAGCGTGTGCGGCATCGTTCCTCCCGTGGCGTCGACCGGCCATCCGACAGTAGCGCGCTGTGGATGGAGCCCGATGCGTCCTCAGCACGGTCGGCGTACCGTCCGGCGCATGAGCTACAGCCAGCCAGACCCAGCCGAAGAGACCACCCAGAGCGAAACGCCGGAGCAGCCGGACACCGACCAGGAGAACCTGGAAGAACAGGGCGGCGAGCCAGCGGCGCTCGAGATCGACGCCGACGACGTCCCGACGAAGCCTGCCGACTGACACGGTCGCCCGACGATGTGCTTCGTGAGCAGGAAAGGTCGAGTCCGCGGGTGGGACTCGACCTTTTCTGCTCACCAAGCGCCTGGTGCCGCTCGTAGTCACGCGCCGATAATGCATATTATGTCAACTCAGGTCCGGACAGGGGCTCCCCGTGCGTGAACTCGTCCTGAAGATGTCGATGTCGTTGGACGGCTTCGTGGCTGCTCCCCGAGCCGAATCGGACTGGATGTTCCGCGGCGGGAGTCCGGACTCGATGGCCTGGGTGCTCGACGTCGTCGCTGGTGCCGGCGTGCACGCATTCGGCCGCAAGACCTTCGAGACCATCTCAGGTTTCTGGCCGACCGCGCCTGGGCCGATCGCCGAACCGATGAACCGGATCCCCAAGGTCGTCTTCACCACGCAGCGCGACTTCGATCCGCGCTCGCTGCCGGTCCCCGACCCCGAGTCCCCCGCGGCGGCGACCTGGACGGGTGCGCGGGTCGCAGCCGGACCGCTCGAAGCCGAGGTGACAGCGCTCAAGCAGGAGTCGGGCGGGTACGTCCTCGCTCAGGGCGGGACGGAGTTCGGCCGCAGCCTCGTCCGGGCCGGTCTGGTCGACGAGTACCGGCTGGCGGTCCTGCCCGTCGCGCTCGGGTCGGGCGATGGCGTGTTCGCCGACCTGACGGACGAACTCGATCTCGAACTGATCAGTTCTCAGGCCTTCGCCGGCGGCGCGCTCGGACTGGCGTACCGACCGAAGCGCTGAACAGTTCAGGAGACAGTGCTGTCCAGTTCAGGAGACAGCGCTGAGCAGGTCAGAAGACGGCGACGGTCATCCCGGCCGATGTGGCGGGACGATCCATGGCGACCATCGCCCCGGGCAGGTCGTCGAAACCGATCGTCCGACCGATCGAGTCGTCCGGACGCAGTCGCCCGGTGACGACGTCGGCGAGCATCGCCGCGTACTCCCCCACGGAGATCCCGTGGCTGCCGAGCAGTTCGAGCTCATCAGCGATGACGCGGCCCATCGGGATCACCGGCTCGGCCTCGTCGTCGAGCAGCAGGCCGACCTGCACGTGACGTCCCCGAGGGCGCAGGGAGGCGACCGCTGCGACGGAGGTCGATCGGCTGCCGAACGCGTCGATCGAGACGTGCGCGCCACCGTCGGTCCGAGCGCGGACCGCGGCGACTGCCGCTCCGTCCATCGGCACCGTGACGGCGCCGAGTGCCGCAGCACGTTCGAGTGCCGCCGACGAGACGTCCACGGCGATCACCTGTGCGCCCGCCGCGACCGCGACGATGATCGTCGACAGGCCGACGCCGCCGCAGCCGAACACGACCACCCACTCCCCTGCTGCGACCCTCCCTCGGGCGTGCAGCGCGTGGTACGCCGTCCCGAACCGGCACCCGAGCGCCGCGGCTTCGGCGAAGCCCACGGCGTCCGGCAGCGCGACCACGTTGACGTCGGCGTGCGGGACGACGACCGACTCGGCGTAGGAACCGGGCAGCGTGAACCCGGGCTGCTGCTGGCGCGTGCACACCTGGGTGGCGCCGTCAACGCACTCCGGGCACGTCCCGCAGGCGAACACGAAGGGCGCGGTCACCCGATCACCGACCGAGACCCGGGTCACCGAGTCCCCGACGAACGTGACGACACCGGCGAATTCGTGCCCGGGGACGTGCGGCAGCGAGACGGAGTCGTCGTGCCCCTTCCAGGCGTGCCAGTCACTGCGGCACACCCCGGTGGCCGCGACCCGGACGACGACACCGTGGTCCGGTGCCACCGGATCGGGCAGGTCGACGATCGACGGGGCGGATCCGAACTGGTCGTACTGGACTGCGCGCATCCCGCCATCGTCCCAGACGGTCGTGCCGCGTTGTCCACAGGCGACGGATTGGCCGTTGCCCGCCGATGGCGACCGCCGGTTCACTGGTCCCATGGACGAACCGACCGCACTGCACTTCTCCGCCGACCCCGCCGACCTCGACGTCGACCGCGTGCACCGCTGGCTCAGCGAGCAGTCGTACTGGGCACGGGGTCGCAGTCGTGCCACCCAGGACGCGATCATCGCCGGGTCCCGCAACTTCGGCGTCTACGACACGGCGACGGGTGCGCAGCTCGGGTACGCCCGGGTGATCACCGACGGGGTGACGTTCGGCTGGCTGGCCGACGTCTTCGTCGATCCGGACGCTCGTGGCCGTGGTGTCGGCGTCGCCCTCGTGCAGGGCGTGACCGACGCGATCGAGCCACTCGGGTTGAAGCGGTTCGCCCTGTTCACCGCGGATGCGCACGGACTGTACGAGCGGTTCGGGTTCCGTCCGCTCCCCGACCCGGAAGGCTGGATGATGCGCCCCGGGCCGGGGTTCGGTGCCGACGTGCACGACTGAACCGGACGCCGTGACCTCAGTACTCGATGCGGCCGTCCCGGTTGTGGAACTCTCCCGTGGGCCCGTCCGGCCCGACGGTGGCGAGCGCGACGGTCGCGTCCGTGCCCTCGGTGATCGTCTGGTGCCCGCCGAACCCGTTGAACTCGGTGGCGGTGTACCCGGGGTCACTGACGTTGACGCGGAACCCCGGCAGGTTCTTCGCGTACTGCACGGTCAACGCGATCACCGCGGCCTTCGACGCGGCGTAGGGCACCGCCGGCACCGCGTACTCGTCGTGGCCCGGGGTCGTCAACCACCGGGCGAACCCGACGCCCGAGGCGACGTTCACGATGACGGGGTGGTCGGACGCCCGCAGGAGCGGGAGCGCTGCCTGCGTGACCCGGACGATGCCGGTGACGTTGGTGTCGAGCACGGCGGACATGGCCGCGGCGTCGAGGTCGTCGACGCCGAACGACGTCCCGAGGATGCCGGCGTTGTTCACGAGCACGTCGAGGACGGGGATGGTCGCGATCGCGGCGTCGATGCTGTTCTGGTCGGTCACGTCGAGCTGGACCACCTCGGCGCCGAGGGCGCGTGCTTCGTCGCCCGTGGACGGATCGCGCATGCCGGCGTACACGGTGTGGCCCGCGTCGACGAGGCGGCGGACGGTCTCGAGCCCCAGGCTGCGGTTGGCTCCGGTGATGAGTGTCGTTGTCATGCCCCCACTCTCCGCCCGAGCGGCTGACTCCCCCAGGCACCGTGCGACGGTGGGACCACCAGTACCAGGACGGACGGGAGGCGCGGGGCGAAGATGGTGGACATGAGCGAGTTCGCGAGTGTGTTGCGTTCCTGGCGCGACCGCGTCCGTCCCGAAGAGGTCGGCCTACCGGCCGGGCCCGGCCGACGCACGCCGGGTCTCCGACGCGAGGAACTCGCCGCGCTCGCCGGGGTGAGCGTCGACTACGTCGTCCGCCTCGAGCAGGGCCGCGCGCTGAACCCCTCACCGCAGCTCCTCGGCGCCCTCGCCACGGCGCTCCGGCTCACCGCGGCCGAGCGCGACCACCTGTGCCGGGTCGCGGGCGTCGCTCCCCCGTCGCTCCAGGTCGTCCCGCGGCACATCACCCCCGGGGTGCAGCGGCTCGTCGACCGGCTCGGCGACGTCCCGATCGCGGTGTTCACGGCGACGCACGACATCGTGCTGTGGAACGACCTGTGGGCTGCGTTGAACGGTGACCCGTCCCGGACGGTGGGGATCGAGCGCAACCTGGTGTGGCGCCACTTCATGCACGCGCACGACGGCGTCGAGTGGGACGACGAACACCAGGAGGAGTTCTCGAGCGACCTCGCAGCGGACCTCCGGCAGGCATCCGGCCGCTACCCCGCCGACCGCGACCTGGCCGAGCTCGTCGCGCGGCTGCGGCGGGAGTCGCCCGAGTTCGAACGTCGCTGGGACACCGGTCGTATCGCCGAACACCGGGCGAGCCGCAAGCAGGTGCACACGCCCGTCGGGCCGATCGAGATCGACTGCGACGTGCTGACGGTGCCGGGCGGCGACCTGCGGATCGTCGTCTACACCGCGGTCCCCGGTACCGAGGACGCCGCGAAGCTCGACCTGCTGCGCGTCACCGGTCTGCAGCAGTTCACCGCAGCCCCGTGACCGCGATGGGCGAGCACGGCCGCTGACGTCCGGACGGCGGCTGGTCCCCTGGCTAGTGGTCCGAACGAACGACTGCCGGAGCGGTCCACGCTCGGCTCAGGACGGCGTCGTCCGGTTCGTACATCCGGAGGATCGGGCGGAAGTCCCCGGCGGGGCTCGGGAGCCAGTTGGCGTCCGGGTCCGCTGGCCGCTCGTGGCTGATCGTGATCGTGAGTGCGCCGTCCGGGTCGCGGACGATGCCGGGTGTCCGGTCGCCGACCGAGTAGCGGTCGATGGGGTTCGCGACGAGGTAGAAGTCGGGCATGGAGTACATGGTCAGCGACCAGAACCCGCCGACGGGAGGGGTCGGATCGAGACGGAGCGTGTAGGTCCGGGCCCCCGTGAGCTGCTCACCCTGGTCGTCGACGTACGTCATGATGTACGCCGCCTCGTACGCGTGGTTGCCCCACAGACCACCGAGTGCCGCTGCGGCGCGTTCGACGATGCGGAGTTCCGGATCGGTGATCGTGAATCGGTCGTCGTCGAGCGCACCCACCTCGAAGAAGTCGAGGTTGTAGTCGAAGGCGTGCAGGGTGAGCTTCCAGCCGTTCACCTGCGGGCTCGCACCCGAGGTGAGCGCGTGCTCGAGCGCCGCTCGTCCGGCGTCGAGACCGGCGGCGAGCGTCTCGTGCGCGGTGGTGGACAGGTCGAGGTACGTGCTGGTCGGCGCGGTGGTGCCGGCGGGAGCCAGCGACCGCTGCAGTTCGCGGTCGCGTGCCGCGGGCGGGAACTGCTGGGACCAGACGCGGAACTGCTCGAGGAAGACCAGGTCCTCGGGAACGGCTGGGTCCGGTTCGGCGAGGCCGATCGGACGGGCAGCGTCGTCCAGCGGCGTCAGCGTCGTCGCGTCCTGGAGCGCGTGCACGGCGGGCAGATCGTCGTCGCTGCTCACCGCCCAGCGGCCGACGATGGACGCCACCGTCGTCGGGAAGTGGATGACGGTCGTGCCCGACGGTGCGGAGTCGTCCCACGTCGGTGGCACGAGGAGGAACTCCGCGGCCTGGGTGCCGGTCGCACGGTGGCCGACGTAGGCGAAGTTGTCCGTCCACGCGGACACGAACTGCAGCATGTAGTACCGCCCGGCCGTGTCGGGCACGCGCAACCGGACCGGTCCGACACTGAGGTCGATCTGGGCCATCGAGTACAACGTGTCGTTGTTGATGGTGACGAACGTGTCGTCCGGCCCGGCGAGGGTACGGGCGTGTCCGAAGGAGTTCCACGGTGCCGCAGGAACCGCGCCGACACCGGTCTCGACGTACCGCGCGACCTGCGCGAGGTTGAACACCAGCGGGAAGCCGTACAGGTACGCCTTCGTCAGGAGTGCTCGGTCGGCATCACTGCTCACTGCTGTGTCGGTCATGCAGCGATCTCACCGCGGACCGCCGCCAGTGGCTTCACCCCGAACGGGTGAGCAGGCCGCGATGCGACTTCCGGCATCCCCCGATCAGAGCTCGTGCCTCACTGCGACGAGCTCGGGCTCAGCGCTTCCTCGTCCGCCGCGACGTCCTTCTGCACCGCGAACTGGGTCCGGTGCAACTCCTCGTACCGTCCGCCCACGGCCAGCAGTTCCTCGTGGGTCCCCCGCTCGACGATCGAACCGTCCTCGACCACGAGGATCAGGTCCGCGCTGCGGATGGTCGACAGTCGGTGGGCGATCACCATCGCCGTCCGCCCCTCGAGCGCCTCGCTGAGCGCAGCCTGCACGGCGGCCTCGGACGTCGAGTCCAGCGCGGCGGTGGCCTCGTCGAGGATGACGACGCGCGGCTGGGCGAGCAGGAGCCTGGCGATGGTCATCCGCTGGCGCTCGCCGCCGGACAGCCGGTAGCCGCGCTCCCCGACCATGGTGTCCAGCTGGTCCGGCAGGGAGCGGATGAGCGGTTCGAGCCGTGCGCGCCGGACGGCGTCCCACACCTCGTCCTCGGTCGCCTCGGGCCGTGCGAGGCGCAGGTTGGAGCGGATGGTCTCGTGGAACAGGTGGCCGTCCTGCGTCACCATCCCCATGGTGTGCCGCATGGAGGCGAACGTGACGTCGCGGACGTCCGACCCGGCGAGTCGTACGGCGCCGCTGTCGACGTCGTACAGGCGGGAGAGCAGCTGCGCGATCGTGGACTTGCCGGCCCCGGAGGTGCCGACGAGGGCGACGGTCTGTCCCGGCTCGATCCGGAACGAGACGCCGTGCAACACCTCGTCACCGCCGCGGGTGTCCAGCGTGGAGACCTCCTCGAGCGAGGCGAGGGAGACCTTGTCCGCAGCGGGGTAGGCGAAGCGGACGTCGTCGAACTCGACCGCCACCGGGCCGTCGGGGACGGTGCCGGCGTCGGGCTTCTCCTGGATGAGCGGTTCGAGGTCGAGGACCTCGAAGACGCGCTCGAAGCTGACCACCGCGCTCATGATCTCCACCCGGGCGTTCGCGAGGCTGGTCAGCGGCGCGTACAGGCGGGTGAGCAGGAGGGCCAGCGTCACCACGTCGCCCGTGTTCAGCTGGCCACCGAGTGCGAGGGCGCCGCCGACCCCGTAGACGAGCGCAAGGGCGAGGGCGGAGACCAGGGTGAGGGCGGTCACGAAGACGAACTGCAGCAGGGCACTCCGCACCCCGATGTCGCGGACCCGGGCGGCGCGGACGCGGAACTCCTCGGCTTCCTCGTCGGGCCGGCCGAACAGCTTCACGAGGGTGGCGCCGGGCGCGGAGAAGCGCTCGGTCATCTGCGTGCTCATGGCGGCGTTGTGGTCGGCGGCCTCGCGACGCAGTGCGGCGAGGCGGCTGCCCATGCGCCGCGCGGGGACGAGGAAGATCGGGAGCATGACGATCGCCAGGACCGTCACGAGCCAGGACGTGCTGAGCATGACGGTCAGGGTGAGGATCAGTGCCACGAGGTTCGTGACCACGCCGGACAGCGTGCCGCTGAAGGCCTGCTGCGCGCCGATCACGTCGTTGTTGAGGCGGCTGACGAGGGCACCCGTGCGTGTGCGGGTGAAGAAGGCGATCGGCATCTTCTGCACGTGGTTGAAGACGGCGGTCCGGAGGTCCAGGATCACGCCTTCGCCGATGCGTGCCGAGAACCAGCGCGTGGCGAGCGACACGCCTGCGTCGCCCACGGCGACCAGGGCGATGACGACCGCGAGCCAGGTGATCGTGCTGAGCGCGCCCCGGGCGACGATGACGTCGACCACCCGGCCGGCGAGCACCGGTGTCGCGACCGCGAGGACGGCGCCCACGACGGAGAGGACGATGAAGACCACCAGCTTGGCCCGGTAGGGCACTGCGAACGTCATGATCCGCCGCACCGACTCGCGCGAGATGCCGTGCTTGCCGTCCTTGGCGGTCGAGATCTTGTACAGCGAGCTCCAGGCCACGCCTTCCATGCTCATGGCAGTCAGGATACGTCGGTCCCCGTGCCCCTCAGACCGCGGTGAACACCAACGAGGCGTTCTGTCCGCCGAACCCGAACGAGTTGTTCAGCGCCGCACGCATGATCGCGGTCCGAGCCGTCCCCGCCACCACGTCCAGGTCGATCGCCGGGTCCTGGTGCTGCAGGTTCAGCGTCGGCGGCACGACCCCGGTCTCGAGTGCCCGGACCGTCAGGATCGCCTCGACTGCTCCCGCCGCACCGAACATGTGCCCGATGGCGCTCTTCGGCGCGGTGACGAGCGCACCGGTCCCGACAGCACGACCGATCGCCGCTGCCTCACCGACGTCCCCGACCGGGGTCCCGGTCGCGTGCGCGTTGACGTGGTCGATGTCCGCACCGGTGAGCCCGGCCATCCGGATCGCCGCCGTCATCGCGCGCTCCTGCTCGCTGCCGTCCCCGAGCGGGGCGGTGATGTGGAACGCGTCCGACGTGATCCCCCACCCGGCGAGCGTCCCGTGCGACCGCTGTGCGCGTGCGGCGGCGTGCGAGGCCCGTTCCAGGACGACGAACCCGGCGCCCTCGCCGAGCACGAACCCGCGGCGGTCGGCGTCGAACGGTCGCGACAACGTGGTGGGGTCGTCACCGTCGGGCTTCGCGAGGGCCTGGGACTGTGCGAACGAGGCCATGGTGACCGGCGTGACCGCCGCTTCGGTGCCGCCCGCGATGACGACGTCGGCCTCCCCCGTGACGATGAGCCGCGCGGCCGTCGCGATCGCCTCGGCACCGGACGCGCACGCCGAGACGGTCGTGTACGCACCGGCGCGGGCGCCGTACTCGATGCTGATCTGCGCCGCGGCTCCGTTGGCCATGAGCATCGGGACGGTCCGGGGCGACACCCGACGCGCGCCCGAGGTCCCGAGCACGTCGTGCGCGTCGAGCAGCGTCTCCACTCCCCCGATGCCGGTCCCGACGACGACGGCCAGGCGGTCGCCGTCCACCGCGGGCGCGCCGGCGTCGGCCCAGGCTTCGCCGGCGGCGACGAGCGCGAGCTGCTGGCTGCGGTCGAGTCGGTTCGCCCGGACGCGACCGAGTGCGGAATCGGCGTCGAGTGCCGCGTCGGCGCCGACCGTGATCGGCACCCGTTCCCAGAGCTGCCGGTCGCGGTGCAGCTCGTGCACGCCGGAGCGTCCGGCGACCAGGGCGTCCCACAGTGGCGCGACGCCGTGGCCGAACGGTGAGACCGCGCCGTAGCCGGTGATGGAGATGTCCACGAGTGCTCCTTCTTGTACGTTGAACAAGTGGAGTTGTACCACGTACAATTCAGAGATGGCAACCACCGACGGCACCGGGACGACCCGCGGCGCGGCGACCCGGGCGAGGATCCTCGCCGCGACCGCCGGACTCCTCAGCGCAGGGGCAGCCGGCGACGCGGCCGGAGCGAGCACCGCACGCCACGCCGTCACCGTCAGCGAGATCGCCCGTGCGGCCGGGGTCTACCCGAACCAGATCACGCACCACTACGGCTCGAAGGACCGCCTCGTCCTCGACGCCGCCTTCGCGCTCTTCCTCCGCGACACCACGCGCCTGCAGGCAGCCGGTCGGCGCGCCGGGTCCGCCGACGCGCTCCGTCAGGTGCTCGCACGCACCGCGCTCGCCATGCCGTCGACACTGCTCGTCGTGCGCGCGCTGGCCGCCGCCGGTGACGACGACGCCCAGCGGGAGCGCGTGCGACTCCTGCTCGCGGTCCTGTTCCGGCAGTCGGAGCGCTACCTCGAGCGCGTCGTCGCCGAGCACGGCTGGACGAGTCCGAGCGGTGTCGGACGTGATGCCCGGACGTTCTGGAGCGCGGTGTTCGGCGCCACGCTCCTCGCGGATGCGGGCGTCACCGGCGGCCCGTCGGACCTCGACCTGGCCGGCACGGTGTCCATCCGCTGACGCCGAGACTCGGCCCGGGCGGGCCGAGTCTCGGCCCGGGCGGGCCGAGTCTCGGCCCAGGCGACCGTTCTCGTGCTCAGCACGGCGAGGACTGTCGTCTCACGCGAGACTCGGCTGCGAAGCTGCGCGGCCGCGACGCCTACTCGCCGAAGCCGCTCCGCACCAGCTCCACCAGCGCGTCGACCGCGACCTGCGCATCGGCGCCGCTCGCCTCGATCGACACGGTGGCGCCCTTCGGCAGCGCCAACGCCATGATCGCCAGCAGGCTCTTCGCGTCCACGCCGTTCACGCGCACCGCTGCGTCGTACTTGGCTGCCGTCTTCACGAACTCCGCCGCGGGGCGGGCGTGCAGGCCGGTCTCGTTCACCAGTTCGACGCTCGCGGACGCGGCCACGTCGTCGACGCTGGCCGCCCCGTCACCCGGCCCCGGGCCTCCCGGCTGGTCACCGGACGGACGGGAGGCGCTGCTCGCGTCGTCCGCGGACCCTTCGGCGGACGCCGCAGCAGCGAGCACTGCCTCGGCGTCACCACCCGTCTGGGCCGCGACGGCCGCGGCGACCGCACCCTCGACGAGGGGCGCCTGCGAGACGTGCACGCGTGCGCGGACGTCGTCGTCGAGGAAGTCGAGCGCCGTGTCGGTGGTCAGGTAGGCCGAACCGAGGTCGCACAGGACCACGACGGCGTCGGCGTCGGCGAGCTCCTCGATGCCGGCGGTGATCGCCTCGAACGACGTGCCGATGCCGCCGTCGTCGGTCCCGCCGGCCGCGACGAGCGGTACGTCGGCCGCCATCTGGCGGGCGAGCTCCACGGTGCCGGAGGCGATCGCGGCGCTGTGCGAGACGATCAGGATGCCGACGGTCACGCGGCGGAGCCCGTCGTCGCGTCCACCGCGGCGCGCAGGATGTACGCCGTCGACTGCGCACCGGGGTCGCGGTGCCCGACGGCGCGTTCGCCGAGGTAGCTCGCACGACCCTTGTGGGCGACGAGCGGTTCGGTGGCTTCGGCGCCCGAGGCGGCGGCGTCGGCCGCGGCGGCGAGCACCGCTGCCGGGTCGTCACCGGCTGCGGCGGCTGCGGTGGCGGCGTCGACCGCGGGGGTCCAGGCGTCCACCATCGTCTTGTCGCCGACGGCGGCCTTGCCGCGCGAGACCACGCCGTCGCGGGCTGCGGCGAGCACGGCGACGAGTGTGTCGGCGTCGAGCTCGGACGCGTCGCCGGCGGCCTGGGCTGCCTTCAGGTACGCGGTGCCGAACAGCGGGCCAGCGGCGCCGCCGACGGTCGAGATGAGCTTCGTCGCGACCGTCTTCAGCACGGCACCGGGCGTGTCGAAGGACCCGCCGTCGACGGCCTCGAGCACGGCGCGGAAACCGCGGTCGAGGTTCTCGCCGTGGTCTCCGTCACCGATCTCGCGATCGAGCGTGACGAGCTCGGCCCGGTGTTCGTCGATCGTCGCAGCCGTGCGACGGACCCAGTCGATGGCCCATGCGGTGTCGAGCGCCAATGCGGTTCCCTTCGTGTGTCCGGCCCGGTGGGCTCGGTGTCGTGGTCGGTGGTCGAGCGGTCGATGTCGGCCGCTCAGCGGCCCCAGCGCAGTGCCGGGGTCTCCACCGGTGCGTCCCAGAGTGCCGTGAGTTCGTCGTCGAGCACCGTGACGGTGAGCGAGAACCCCTGCATCTCGAGGGACGTGACGTAGTCGCCGACCAAACTACGCGTGACGTCGTACCCGCGGTCCGTCAGCACCTCGGCGGCGCGCCGGTAGGCGATGTACAGCTCGGACAGCGGGGTGCCGCCCATGCCGTTGACGAGCAGGAGCAGCTTCGAGCTGGCCGGAGCGTCGAGGTCGGTCAGGATGGGTTCGAGCACACGGTCGACGAGCTGGTCGGCCGGTGCCATCGGGATGCGCTCGCGCCCGGGCTCGCCGTGGATGCCGATGCCGAGTTCGACCTCGTCGTCAGCGAGCGTGAAGGACGGCTCCCCCGCGTGCGGCACGGTGCCGGACGCCAGGGCCAGGCCCATCGACCGCGTGACGTCGTTGACGTGGCGGGCGACCGCGGCGACGGCGTCGAGGTCGTCGCCGCGCTCGGCTGCGGCACCGGCGCACTTCTCGACGACGACGGTGCCGGCCACGCCGCGGCGACCGGCGGTGTAGAGCGAGTCCTGCACGGCGACGTCGTCGTCGATCACGACGGCCTCGACGCGGATGTCGTCCATCTCGGCGAGCTCGGCGGCGGTCTCGAAGTTCAGGACGTCGCCGGTGTAGTTCTTCACGATGTGCAGGACGCCCGCGCCGCCGTCGACGGCCTTGGTGGCGGCGACGATCGGGTCGGGGGTCGGACTCGTGAACACGGGGCCCGGGACGGCGGCGTCGAGCATGCCGTACCCGACGAAGCCCGCGTGCAGCGGCTCGTGTCCGCTGCCACCGCCGCTGACGATGCCGACCTTGCCGGCGACGGGGGCGTCGGCGCGGTGCAGGTGGATCGGGTCCTCGACCAGGACGACGTGTCCGGCGTGTGCCCGGGCGAATCCCCGGACGGTCTCGTCGACCACGGCCTGCGAGTCGTTGATGAGCTTCTTCATGCGCGTGCCTCCACGGGTACGGGGCCGAGCCGAGGCGAACTGCACACCGCCGTCGTCGACCGGAGTGGGCCCAATCTACATCCGACGCCCGGGCGCTCGTTCGTCCGGTCTGCACGTTCGTGCAGCGCGGCGGGGACGCGTCACCGGCTCGCGATCCTCTGCGGCGCACGGCACTTGCACATTCGTGCATGTTCGCGGAATTCCCTCAGGAATTCATCGCCGCGTCGTTCGCCTCGTCACTAGGCTCGGCCTCAATCACTCAACGGGGAGTGCGGCGCAGCACCACCGGACCCCCACCTCACGCACTGGAGGTCACCGATGGACGACATCGGCGTCAAGTTCCTGTCCGAGCTCGTCGGTACAGCGATGCTCATCATCCTGGGTGGCGGTGTCGTCGCCGCCGTCTCCCTCACGAAGTCGAAGGGCTTCGGGGCCGGCTTCCTCATGGTCACGATCGGTTGGGGCTTCGCGGTCTTCGCCGGCGTCCTCGTGTCCTACAAGTCGGGCGGCCAGCTCAACCCGGCCGTCAGCCTCGCCCAGGCCATCCTCGGCAACATCAGTGTCGGCACGATGCTCATCTACTGGCTCGCGCAGATGATCGGCGCGGTCATCGGTGCCGTCATCGTCTGGCTCGCCTACAAGCAGCACTTCGACGAGGAGCCCGACGCCGCTGCGAAGCTCGGCGTCTTCTCCACCGGCCCCGCGATCCGGTCGTACGGCTGGAACGTCGTGACCGAGATCATCGGCACCTTCGTGCTCGTCTTCGTCATCCTCGCGATGACGAACGGCAAGGCACCTGCCGAACTCGGCGCCGTCCCCGTCGCCTTCCTCGTGATCGCGATCGGTGTCAGCCTCGGTGGCCCGACCGGCTACGCCATCAACCCGGCCCGTGACCTCGGCCCGCGCATCGCGCACGCCTTCCTGCCCATCAAGGGCAAGGGGTCGAGCGACTGGTCGTACGCCTGGGTGCCGGTCGTCGGACCGCTCGTCGGCGGTGCACTCGCCGCCGTGCTGTCGCTCGCGCTGCTGCCCGTCGTTAGCTGAACCCACCCAACCCCGGGGTGAGCGGCCCGCGATCGCGTGCCGCTCACCGCACCGAACACCCGTAAGGAGCACCAATGGCCGACTACATCGTCGCCATCGACCAGGGCACGACCTCCACCCGAGCGATCGTCTTCGATCACTCCGGCTCGATCATCTCGACCGGGCAGAAGGAACACGAGCAGATCTTCCCGCGCGCCGGGTGGGTCGAGCACGACCCCGCCGAGATCTGGGACAACACCCGCGAGGTGATCGGTCAGGCACTGTCGCGTGCCGACATCACGCGTCACGACGTCGCCGCCGTGGGCATCACCAACCAGCGCGAGACCGCCGTCGTCTGGGACAAGACCACCGGCAAGCCGATCTACAACGCGATCGTCTGGCAGGACACCCGCACGCAGTCGATCGTCGACAAGCTCGCTGACGGTGACACCGACCGCTACAAGGCCATCGTCGGCCTCCCGCTCGCCACGTACTTCGCCGGCACCAAGATCATGTGGATCCTCGAGAACGTCGAGGGTGCGCGTGAGAAGGCCGAGGCCGGGGACCTGCTCTTCGGCACCACCGACACCTGGGTCCTCTGGAACCTGACCGGTGGGGTCGACGGCGGCGTCCACAAGACCGACGTCACGAACGCGTCCCGCACGCTGTTCATGGACCTCGAGACGCTCCAGTGGCGCGACGACATCCTCGCCGACTTCGGTGTGCCGAAGTCGATGCTCCCCGAGATCGTCAGCTCCTCCGAGGTCTACGGCCACGTCGAGTCGTCCAACCTGCTCCGCGAGGTCCCGATCGCGGGCATCCTCGGCGACCAGCAGGCCGCGACCTTCGGTCAGGCGGCGTTCGACCAGGGCGAGTCGAAGAACACCTACGGCACCGGCAACTTCCTCATCTTCAACACCGGTACCGAGATCGTCCGCTCCGAGAACGGCCTGCTCACCACCGTCGGCTACAAGCTCGGCGACCAGGAGACGCACTACGCACTCGAGGGCTCGATCGCCGTCACGGGCTCGCTCATCCAGTGGCTCCGCGACAACCTCGGTCTCATCGGCAGTGCCCCGGAGGTCGAGGCGCTGGCCAAGACCGTCGAGGACAACGGCGGCGTGTACTTCGTGCCGGCGTTCTCCGGGCTCTTCGCGCCGTACTGGCGTCCGGACGCTCGCGGCGCCATCGTCGGTCTGACCCGTTACGTCAACAAGGGGCACATCGCGCGTGCGGCCCTCGAGGCGACGGCGCTGCAGACCCGCGAGGTCCTCGACGCGGTGAACGCCGACTCGGGCGTGGACCTGACCGAGCTCAAGGTCGACGGCGGCATGACCGCCAACAACGAGCTCATGCAGTTCCAGGCCGACATCCTCAACGTGCCGGTGGTGCGTCCGGTCGTCGCCGAGACCACGGCGCTCGGCGCGGCCTACGCGGCCGGTCTCGCGGTGGGCTTCTGGGCCAACCTCGACGAGCTCCGTGCCAACTGGCAGGAGGACAAGCGTTGGGAGCCGCAGCTCGACGCCGCGGAGCGCGAGCGCACGCTCCGTCTCTGGAAGAAGGCCGTCACGAAGACCTTCGACTGGGTCGACGAGGACGTCCAGTAGCGACGCACGCGCACGCTGACCGCGTGCACTGAACGCACCGACGGGAGGCCCGGTGCCGGTTCCAGGAACCGGCACCGGGCCTCCCGTCGGTTGCGTCTCCTGCGCGTCGGTCGCGGGGTCCGTTTGGCGGGCGGGGGTGGTGCGGTGGTGGGGTTGTGGCCGGCACTGCACGGTGCGGGTTTGTTCGCCGGGCGCAGCGGTGACCGCCGGGTGCGCGCTTGGAGCGCAGCACCGAGCCGTCAGGCTCGCACCGGGTGACGCACCGCGCATGGTGCGGCTCGCGCGGAAGCGGCGCTGGACTGCGGACCGCGCACGGTGCGGCCTGGAGGCGCGGGGCGGACCCGCAGCGGGCCTCCCGTCCGGCACGGGGTTGCCGGCAGTGCGCGGTGCGGGTTTGTTCGCCGGGTGCAGTGGTGACCGCCGGGTGCGCGCTTGGGGCGCAGCACCGAGCCGTCAGGCTCGCACCGGGTGACGCACCGCGCACGGTGCGCGGGGCGGCGCGGACTACGCGGCGGGAGCTTCGCCGACCCAATCAGCCAGCTTGCGGGTGCCGGCGCCGGAGTCGATCGCCTCGGCCGCGACCGCGAGCTGCTCGCGGAAGCGCTGCAGGATCGGGCGGTCGGACTCGGCCGGGTCCTGCGCCAGACGGAAGGAGACCAGTCCCGCTGCGGCGTTGAGCAACACGATGTCGCGCACCGGGCCGGTCTCCCCCGACAGCACGCGGTGCACGACGCCGGCGTTGTGCTCGGGATCGCCACCGAGGAGGTCTTCCGTGCGTGCACGTGCGATGCCGAGGTCGCGCGGGTCGAGGTCGTGCTCGATGATGCGCCCGCCGGTGACCTCCCAGATGTGGCTGTGGCCGGTGGTGGTGAGCTCGTCGAGGCCGTCGTCCCCGCGGAACACCAGGGCGGTCGCGCCGCGGGTCTGGAACACGCCCGTGATGATCGGCACGAGTTCGAGCTGCGCGACGCCGACCGCGTTCGCTTCGCACCGTGCGGGGTTGACGAGCGGCCCGAGGAAGTTGAACACCGTGGGCACACCGATCTCGCGGCGGACCGGCCCGGCGTGGGCGAAGCCCGGGTGGAACGCGTTGGCGAACGCGAAGGTCAGTCCGACACGCCGGAAGGTGTCCGCGACACGCGCGGCGTCCATCGTGAGATCGAGCCCGAGTGCGGCGAGCACGTCGCTCGAACCGGACTTCGACGAGCTCGCCTTGTTGCCGTGCTTCACGACGGGCACCCCGGCGGCGGCGATGACGATCGCCGCCATGGTCGAGACGTTCACGGTGCCGACGACGTCCCCACCCGTCCCGACGATGTCCAACGCCATCGGGTCGACGTCCAGCGGAACGGCGGCGTCGAGGATCGCGTCGCGGAACCCGACGACCTCGTCGACGGTCTCGCCCTTCGCACGGAGCGTCACGGCGAACGCGGCGATCTGTGCCTGGGTGGCGCGCCCGTGCACGATCTCCTCCATGGCCCATGTGGATTGCCTGATCGTCAGGTCCTCGCGCGCCATGAGCGCGCTGATCACTGCAGGCCAAGAGAGTGCGTCAGGCATGGCTCGATCGTAGTGAATTCGAGAGACCCGCCAGTCTCCTGCGAAAACACTGTCTGGGGTTTCGGCCATAATGGAGGACGTGACTAGCACCCCTCTCTCCAGATCCGCCAGCGGTCCGGCCCTGAACAGGCCGAACGCCGTTGCCGTTGGGACGATCGTGTGGCTGGGCAGCGAGGTCATGTTCTTCGCCGGCCTGTTCGCGATCTACTTCACGCTGCGCAGCACGTCCCCCGAGCTGTGGGCGGCCGAAACCTCCAAGCTCGAGGTGCCCTTCGCCTCGGTGAACACGATCATCCTGGTGCTGTCCAGCTTCGCGTGCCAGTTCGCCGTGTTCGCTGCAGAGCGCTTCCAGGTGCACCGCACGAGCTGGAACCCGCGCCACTGGGGCATGACGGAGTGGTTCTTCGTCACCTACGCGATGGGCGCGATCTTCGTCTGCGGCCAGATCTTCGAGTACGCCAACCTCTGGCACGAGGGCGTCACGCTCTCCTCCAGCGCCTACGGCTCGGCCTTCTACATGACGACCGGGTTCCACGGCCTCCACGTCACGGGTGGCCTCATCGCCTTCCTGCTGACGCTCGGCCGCGGCTTCGCCGCGAAGAACTTCGGTCACAAGGAAGCGACCACCGCCATCGTCGTGTCGTACTACTGGCACTTCGTCGACGTCGTGTGGATCTTCCTCTTCGCCGTCATCTACCTTCTCAAGTAGGAACTGGACACCCCCGAGCACATGTTCAACAGAACCAAGACCAAGAAGGGCCGCCGTTCACCGATGGCGACCGTCTCGCTCATCGTCGTCGGCCTCATGACCACCGGCGGTGCGTACGCGCTCTTCAGCTCCACGGCCAATGCCGACGACAGCACGAGCACCGTCGCGGCGACCAGCCAGTCGAAGGTGAACGAGGGCCAGAAGCTCTTCGCCTCGAACTGCGCGACCTGCCACGGCCTCTCCGCCCAGGGCACGAGCGAGGGTCCGTCCCTCATCGGTGTCGGCGCCGCCTCGGTCGACTTCCAGGTCGGCACCGGCCGCATGCCGATGGCCGCCCAGGGTCCGCAGGCCGAAGAGAAGCCCGCGCAGTTCACGGACGAGCAGGTCGACGCCCTCGCCGAGTACGTCGCCTCGCTGGGCCCCGGCCCGGCCGTCCCGTCCACCGAGCTCACCAACGGTGAGGACGGCGACGCGGCCGAGGGTGCCGAGCTCTTCCGCATCAACTGCGCCATGTGCCACAACGTGGCCGGTGCCGGTGGTGCGCTGACCGACGGCAAGTACGCCCCGAACCTGTCGACGGTCTCCGGCAAGCACATCTACGAGGCGATGCAGACCGGCCCGCAGAACATGCCGGTCTTCAACGACCTGAACCTCACGCCGGAGCAGAAGGCCGACATCATCACGTACCTCAAGTACGTGCAGGACAACAAGTCGCCCGGCGGGTTCGCACTCGGCTCCCTGGGCCCGGTGGCCGAGGGTCTGTTCATCTGGATCTTCGGACTCGGCGCGGTCGTCGCGATGACCGTCTGGCTGACCGCGAAGTCCAACTGATCGTCCGTGTCGAACGACACTGAAGGGAACACCATGGCAGAGCACGACGACGAGACGCTGAACTCGTCCTCGGCTGTCGAGAAGCACGGCACGACCACCTCCCCCGGGATCGCGGTGCTGCCCACCGACCCGTTCGAGAACCCGGGTGAGCCGCCGCACCGCGCGCGCCGCACCGACGTCGACCCGAAGAAGCAGCGCCTGGCCGAGCGTCAGGTCGCGACTTTCTTCTACCTCTCGATCGTCGGCAGCGTCCTCTCGATCGCGGCCTACGTCGCGTTCCCGATCGACTCGAACGACTTCGGGACGGTCCGCACCGCGAACCTCTTCCTCGGCCTCTCGATCGCCCTCGCGCTCATCGCGCTGGGCCTCGGCGCGGTCTACTGGTCGAAGTCGCTCGTCGTCGACCGCGAGATCACCGAGCTCCGCCACGGCACCCGCGGCACGGACGCGACGCGTGCCAAGGCCGTCGAGGCCTTCCAGCTGGCCGACAAGGAGTCCGGCTTCAGCCGTCGCAAGCTGATCCGCAACTCGATGATCGGTGCGCTGGCCGCATTCCCGCTGCCGGGCATCGTCCTGGTCCGCGACCTCGCTCCGGCCGAGGACCCGAACGAGCTCCTGCGCCACACCTTCTGGAAGCAGGGCCTTCGCCTGACGAAGGACCCGACGGGTCTGCCGATCAAGGCCTCGGACGTGACCATCGGCTCGGTGTTCCACGTCATCCCCGACGGCATGCTCGACTCCGAGCACATGCTGGAGGAGAAGGCCAAGGCCTCCGTCCTCCTCATGCGTCTCGACCCGAAGGACCTCAACCCGTCCAAGGGCCACGAGAACTGGGGCTACGACGGCATCGTCGCGTACTCCAAGATCTGCACCCACGTCGGATGCCCGGTCGCGCTCTACGAGCAGCAGACGCACCACCTGCTGTGCCCGTGCCACCAGTCCACCTTCGATGTCTCGAACAACTGCGAGGTCATCTTCGGTCCGGCCGCACGCCCCCTCCCCCAACTTCCGATCGCGATCGACGACGACGGCTACCTGGTTGCCCAGAGCGACTTCCACGAGCCGGTCGGACCGTCCTTCTGGGAGCGTGAACGCTGATGACCAGCACCCCCACCACCACGGCACCGAGCAGCACGGCCAACAAGCCGGCTCCGGAGCGCGGATCTCGCATCATCGGCGGGGTCTCGAACTACATCGACGAGCGCACCAGCATCTCGGGGCTCGTCAAGGAAGTCGGCCGGAAGATCTTCCCGGACCACTGGAGCTTCATGCTCGGCGAGGTGGCGCTGTACAGCTTCGTCGTCGTCCTGCTCTCCGGTACGTTCCTGACGTTCTTCTTCCAGGCCTCCATGGCCGAGGTCGTCTACAACGGCACGTACGTCCCGCTCAAGGGCGTCGAGATGTCGACGGCGCTCCAGTCCACGCTGGACATCTCGTTCGACATCCGCGGTGGGCTCTTCGTCCGCCAGGTCCACCACTGGGCAGCCCTGCTGTTCGTGGCATCGATCATGCTGCACATGGCCCGCGTGTTCTTCACCGGTGCCTTCCGCAAGCCGCGTGAGCTCAACTGGGTGTTCGGCTTCCTGCTCTGGGTCCTCGCCATGGGTGAGGGCTTCACCGGCTACTCGCTCCCCGACGACCTGCTCTCCGGAAACGGTCTGCGGATCATCGTCGGCATGATCGAGGGCGTCCCGGTGATCGGCGTCTGGATCGCCTACCTGCTCTTCGGTGGCGAGTTCCCGGGCACCGACATCGTCGGCCGCCTGTACACGCTGCACATCCTGCTGCTGCCGGCGATCCTCGTCGCGGTGCTCGGTGTCCACCTCGTGCTCGTCGTGATCAACAAGCACACCCAGTTCGCCGGCCCGGGCAAGACCAACGACAACGTCGTCGGTGTCCCGATCCTCCCGGCGTTCGCCGCCAAGGCCGGCGGGTTCTTCTTCATCGTCGCGGGCATCATCGCCCTCATCGCGTCGATGTTCACGATCAACCCGATCTGGAACTACGGCCCGTACGACCCCTCGCCGGTCTCCGCCGGCACCCAGCCCGACTGGTACATCGGCTTCGCCGACGGCGCACTGCGTCTGGTGCCGCCGCACTGGGAGGTCGTGTGGTTCGGCTACACGGTGTCGTTCAACATCCTGGCGCCCATCGCGGTCCTGGTGCTGCTCATCCTCGCGATCCTGCTGTACCCGTTCCTCGAGTCGTGGATCACCGGCGACAAGCGCGAGCACCACATCCTGGACCGCCCGCGCAACGCCCCGACCCGCACGGCGATCGGTGCCGCCGGCATCACGCTCTACGCCAGCCTCTGGGCTGCGGCGTCGTCGGACATCATCGCGACCCACTTCCTGGTGTCGATCGAGCACGTGATCCACGTGATCCAGGCCACGACGGTCCTCGGCCCGTTCGTCGCCTTCTGGATCACGAAGCGCGTGTGCCTCGCACTCCAGAAGAAGGACCGCGAGATCGTCCTGCACGGCTACGAGTCCGGTCGCATCGTCCGACTCCCCCACGGTGAGTACATCGAGGTGCACGAGCAGCTCGACGAGTACGAGCGCTGGAAGCTGTTGCAGTTCAACGAGTACAAGCCGCTCATGATCCGCCCGAACGCCAAGGGGCAGATCACCGTGGTCCAGAAGGCCCGTGCGAGCGTCTCCCGCTTCTTCTTCGAGGACCGCATCGAGCCGGTCTCGAAGGCCGAGCTCGAGGCAGCGCACGCCGCCCACCACGGCCCGGACCTCGAGGGCAGCCACCAGGCCCCGCAGGTCGAGGAAAAGCACTAAGCACGACGACAGGAACCCCCGCCACCACGTGGCGGGGGTTTCTTCGTGCGATGGGCGAAACGCCGCCCCCAGTTCACGGCTGGTTCACCGACACGTGCTGGACTCATCCAGGACGGTGTGGCAACGTGTTGCACCACGCATCCGCCAACGGAATGAGACCCCGATGGACAGCCGGACGGCCGAACACCCCAGGCCGAACCACTTCCTCCTCCACCTCAGCGACACCCACCTCGTCTCCGGCGACGGCGATCTGTACGGCGGGGTCGACTCCGCCGCCCGGCTCACCGAGATCGTCGCGGACATCGAAGCATCAGGCACACGGCCCGAAGCGATCGTCGTCACCGGCGACGTGGCCGACAAGGGCGAACCGGGTGCCTACGCCCGCGTCCGCGAGATCGTCGAGCCGGCTGCCCGCCGGATCGGTGCCCAGGTCATCTGGGCGATGGGCAACCACGACGAGCGCGGCGCGTTCCGTCAGGAGCTCTTCGGGTTGCACCCCACCGACCGTCCGGTCGACTTCGTCTACGACGTCAACGGTCTTCGGGTGATCACCCTCGACACGAGCGTCCCGGGCCACCACCACGGCGAGGTCTCCCCCGAGCAGCTCGACTGGCTGGCCGAGGTCCTGTCCGAGGCTGCGCCGCACGGTACCATCCTGGCGATGCACCACCCGCCCGTGCCGAGCGTGCAGGACCTGACCGTCCTCGTCGAGCTCCGCGACCAGCAGGCCCTTGCCGAGGTCGTGGAGGGCAGTGACGTCCTGTCCATCATCGCCGGACACCTGCACTACTCGACGAGCGCGGTCTTCGCGGGCATCCCGGTGTCGGTCGCCAGTGCCACCTGCTACACGCAGGACCTCACCGAGTTCCAGGGCGGCACGCGTGGGCGGGACGGCGCGCAATCGTTCAACCTGGTGCACGTGTACGGCCACAACGTCGTGCACTCGGTCGTCCCGATCGGGCACTACTCCACGGTCGGCGAACCGGTGTCGGCCGTCGAGACCGAGGCCCGCCTCGCAGCGCACGGGGTCACGATCCCGCCCGCGGTCGAGCCGGCTCCGGTGACCTCGAGCATCCCCGTCTTCACGCTCGACTCGGTGCCGGTCTCGCCCGTCCACCGGTAGGTCGCCGCACTTCGTGAGCAGGAATGGTCGGGTCCGCAGTGCGGACCCGACCATTTGTGCTCACCATGTGCGGTGGGCGCTGGCGCGTCCTAAGCGCCGGGGCGCTCCCACGGCGCGGGGAAGGGGAAGTAGCGCTCGAGGAAGTCGGTCACGCGCTGCGTCCGCTCCTCGTCGCTGACCTCCGGGAAACTGCCGTCGTTCAGGCAGAAGAAGTCCGCGTTCCGCTTCTTGAGCAGCTCGTCGAGCGACCGCAGCCCGGACTGCATCGTGGTGTCGATGTAGCGGACGTCGGCGTTCTCCTGCGTGATCGCCCGACCCGTGAGCAACGAGTAGTAGTGGTAAAGCGAGTTGGTCACCGAGATGTTCTCGGCAGCACGGAAGCGCGACGCCGCCGTGGCACGGAACTCGTCGGCGAACTCGTGCTCCATCTCCGTCATGATCGACGACCGGAGCGGGGTGGGGGCGTGCTCGAGGTGCCTGGTGGTGACCGCACCGAACCGCTGCTGCAACAGGCGCCGGTTGACCCGTGCGGAGTTCTCGAACCCGCTGCGCGCGGCGTTGTTCACGCCGAGCCCGATGCGGGTGGTGGCGAGGATGAACTTCGACACCGACCCCGGGCTGAAGAACACCGAGGGGTCGACGGTGCGGCCGAAGAACATGTCGTCGTTCGAGTAGATGAAGTGCTCGCTGATGCCCGGGATGTGGTGCAGCTGCGACTCGACGGCCTGCGAGTTGTGCGTCGGCAGCACGGACGGGTCGGCGAAGAACTCCTCGCTGCGCACGATGCGGACCTTGGGGTGGTCTGCGAGCCAGTGCGGGGCGGGTGAGTCGGTGGCGATGTAGATCTGGCGGATCCACGGTGCGAACGTGTGCACCGAGCGGAGTGCGTACTTGAGCTCGTCGATCTGGCGGAACCGTGCGGGGGCGTCGTCGCCCTCGCCCAGGACGGCCGTCGCCTGCGCTGCCTGGCGGGCGCGCTGGTACTCGATGGCGTTGCCGTCGACCCACGAGAAGACGATGTCGATCGGGAACCGGATGTCGGAGACGTGGTCGTCGAACATGTGCTCGACGGTGCGCCAGGTGCGGCCGTAGCGCTCGATGTCGACGAGCACGAACTCGTCGACCGGCAGGCTGCGGCGCATCAGTGCGTTCTCGACGGGCGCGAGCACCTCGGTGTCGGTGAGTCGCCAGAACTCGAGCTGCACGCTCGTCTCGGCGCCGTAGCGCAGACGACCGAGGGGCTCCAGGCGCGGGCGGAACACGCGCAGTACCGGCTCGTCGACCGGCCCGAGGCCGTCGTCCTGCACGAGCACGGCCGGCTCCCCGGGCGGCTTCGCGTAGAACGGCTCGTTGACGGCGGCGGCCATGACGGCGCTCTCCGCACGCTGGCGGTCGCGCTCGTCGATCGCGATGACCGGACGCTCGTCGTTGCCGCGGATGAGCAGGTGGTCGACGTCGGCCTCGGTCAGCGCGTCGTCCAGGAACAACAGGTCCTCGATCATCGACTGCTGCGGCGTCAGGTGGCCGTTGAGCAGCGTCAGGCGCCCCTTGCGGACGACGACGTCGGGCCGGTCGAGACCGCCGGAGGACGGTCGAGGGGTCAGCAGAGGACTCTCGGTCACCGGCTCGGTCTCGTCGTTCATCCATGCCCTTCGGGTCGTGCTGCCGGGTCCTGTACCCGACCCTGCGATCCTACCGTCCGCCCGCCCGGCCGGTTCCGCAGGCGGTCAGCGGAGCCGGTCAGGAGGCCCGGGGTGCGTCCGCCTCGCGCGGCACCTTGACGGCGATGCCCACCACGATGAACAGGGCGGCAGCCAGGATCTGCAGCGCGGCCCACACCTGGCCGGGGATCGGCACCGTGACCAGGGGGTTCCAGCAGACGGCGACGGCGGCCATCAGCACGGCGGCCCACCACGTCTTCCCGCGCACCGCGAAGACGAGCACGATGAGGGACAGCACCGTGACACCCCAGCGGGCGAAGACGAACCCGGACGAGTCGATGATCGCCACGCAGGCGAGCAGGACGATCGCGGCGATGAGCGACGGCGCGAGTGCCGGCCGGGTGAACCCCGGGGTGGCCCGGGTGTTCGTCGTCCCCGCGGCCGGTCGGACCGGTGCGGCGGGCACACCGTTCTGCGACGACCCCACCGGGGGTCGTCCCTTGCGGGCAGCCATCAGGCGGGGGCCTCGTCGAGGTCGATGGCCGTGAAGGACCGGGACATCGGCGGGAGACCCCGCACACGCTCGAGCGCGGGGACCAGCTCGTCGAGGTAGGCCCGGTAGCCCTCGTCGGTGAGGTGCAGGCCGTCGTCGGTGAAGCGGTCGTCGAGGTGGTCGCCGTCGGCCAGCGCGGGCCAGGCGTCGAGGTACTGCGCGTGGCAGGTGGCGACGAACTGGCGCAGGTGCCGGTTCGCCTCCTCGATCTTGGCCGTGTACTCGGCCTGACGGGGCAGGACGGAGACGAGCAGCAGGCGGACACCGGGCAGCTCGCGCCGCAGGGTGACGAGGATCGTCTCGACGTTGCGGACGACGTGTTCGGCGCTCGCCCGGTGGTTGCCGAAGTCGTTCGTGCCGATCAACAGCACGATCACCTCGGGCTGTTCGGCGACGACCGCGTCGAGCCGCGCGAGCACACCGTCCGTCGTGTCACCGCTGATGCCCTGGTTCAGGGTCTGCTCGTCGGGGAGCCAGCTGTCCCACGACCCCTGGGCCGTGATGCTGTCCCCCAGGAACAGGACGGGACTGCGTTCCTCGGTCATGCTGCCTCCTCGTTCGCCGGTTCCGGACTCCCATTGTGCTGGGTCCGGTTGCGCTGCGTCGACTCGGTGTTGTCCGACTCGCGCTCGGCGGCCGCGGTGATGCGCTCGACCATGCCGGGGAAGATGATCCCGTGGAAGGGCAGGATCCCGTACCAGTACAGCCGTCCGGGCAGGCCCTGCGGGAAGTAGATCGCCCGCTGGTGGTAGTCGCTGCCGCCCTCGGGGTTCGGGGTCACGGTCATCTCGAGCCAGGCGCGCCCGGGTGACTTGAACTCGGCGCGGAGCCGCAGGTAGTGCCCGCGCTCGAGGCGTTCGACGCGCCACCAGTCGAGGGCGTCGCCCTGCTCGAGTCGGTCCTGGTCACGACGACCACGGCTGAGGCCGACGCCACCGGCGACCTTGTCCATCCAGCCGCGCGCGACCCAGGCCAGCGGGAACGAGTACCAGCCGTTCTCGCCGCCGATCGACTCGACGACCCGCCAGACGTCCTCCGCCGAGGCGCTCGAGTGGCGCTTCCGGTCGTCGACGTAGACGGTGTGGCCGGCCCAGTCCGGGTCGGTCGGCATCGGGTCGGCCGAGGCGCTCGACAGGGTGGCGCTCCGCCAACTCGTCTGCACCTCGCCGGAGCGCATCTTGTTCAGGGCCAGTCGGACGGCGCGGCGGTACGACGTGAGCCCGCCCTCGGGCTGCGGGACGACGTCGTCGATGTCGTGCTCGCGCTGGACGCACTCGAACTGCAGCGACTCGATGATCGGCGTCGCGAGCTTGCGCGGGATCGGGGTGACGGCGTTGAACCAGTGTGCGGCGAGGCGCGGGGTGAGCACCGGCAGGACCGTGATCGGCCGCTGCCGCAGCTTCGCCTCGACCGCGTAGCCGTTGAGCATCTGCCCGTAGCGCAGGACGTCCGGCCCGCCGATGTCGAAGGTGCGGTTGACGTCGGCGGGGACGTCGAGCGCCGCGACCAGGTAGTACAGGACGTCGCGCACGGCGATCGGCTGGATCCGGTTGCGTACCCAGCGCGGTGCCGGCATCCACGGCAGGACGTCGGTCACGTGCCGGATCATCTCGAACGAGGTGCTGCCGGAACCGATGACGACGCCGGCCTGGTAGGCGATCGTCGGAACGCCGGAGTGGAGCAGGATATCCCCCACCTCTTTCCGGCTGCGCAGGTGCTTCGACAGGTCGCCGTCGGGGTGCAGGCCGCCCAGGTAGACGAACCGGCTGACACCGGCGCGCTTCGCCTCGTGCGCCATCGTCTCGGCCGCCTGCCGTTCCGCGGACTCGAAGTCGCCGTCGGCACCCATCGCGTGGGCGAGGTAGTAGACGGCCTCGATGCCGTCGACCGCGGCGCGGACCGCGTCGGCGTCCTGCAGGTCTCCTTCGGCGACGTCGACGTCGCTGCTCCACGGGACGTCCTGGAGCTTCCGGGGGTTGCGCACGAACACGCGTACGGAGTGTCCGGCTTCGAGGAGACGGGGGACGAGACGACCGCCGATGTACCCGGTGGCGCCGGTGACGAGGACCTGCATGCCCGGAACGCTACGCGGCACGCCTGACGGGTAGGCTTGTCGGGTGGACAACGCAGCCTTCCCCGTCACCGCCGATGCCGTCCGCGGCCTCATCGACCACGCGATCCTGAAGCCCGAGCTCACCCGCTCGGACGTCGACGCCCAGCTCGACGAAGCCGCCGCGTACCGGGTCTTCAGCGTGTGCGTCCGGCCCAGCGACGTCGCCTACTCCGTCGAGCGTCTTCAGGGCACCGGCGTCGGCGTCGGGACGGTCATCGGCTTCCCGCACGGCACCACGTCCACCGCGGCGAAGGTCGCCGAGTCGCTGCAGGCCCTGGCCGACGGTGCTTTCGAACTCGACATGGTGCAGAACATCGGCGCCGCGAAGTCCGGCGACTGGGAGCGCGTCGAGCAGGACGTCCGCGCCGTCGTCGACGCCGCCGGGTCCACCGTCGTCAAGGTCATCCTCGAGACCGCGTTCCTGACCGACGACGAGATCGTCGCAGCCTCGCGTGCCGCGCAGTCCGCCGGTGCCGCGTTCGTGAAGACTTCCACCGGGTTCGCTGGCGGCGGGGCGACGACCGAGCACATCGCGCTGATGCGCCGCACGGTCGGTGCTGACACGGGCGTCAAGGCCTCGGGCGGTGTCCGCGGGCTCGACACCCTGCTCGAGATGGTGGACGCCGGGGCGAATCGCATCGGCACGAGTGCGTCCGCGCGCATCCTCGACGAGGTCGCGCACCGTGTCGAGACCGGTGCCGCGTCGTCGCAGGGCGACGACACCAGCTCGTACTGACCCACCGCGACACGACCTGATCCACCGCACGACGACCTGACCCGACCGACCCACCACCTGCCAGGCCGGGGCACACCGGACGCGACGCCGCGTCCGGGAGCCGCCCCGGGCCTCCAGACCGCCGCATCGGAGCGCGCATGTCCAGCACCGCACCCCAGTCCCCCGCCCTCGCACTGGCCGTCGACCTCGGCGGCACCAAGGTCGAGGCCGCTCTCGTCACCGACCAAGGCGTCGTCCTGCCGGGCACGCGCTTCCGCAGCCCCACCGGGCCGCAGCGCACGTCCGACGAGCTGCAGGCCGCCGTCGACGAGGTCGTGACGAGCGCTCTCGCCACGGTCCCGACCGATGCGACCCTGGTCGGCGTCGGGGTCGGCTCGGCCGGCCCCGTCGACGAGGAGCACGGCCTCGTCTCGCCGCTCAACATGCCGGTGTGGCGCGGCCACCCGCTGCGCGACCGCATCGCCGCGCTCGTGCCCGAGGGCGTGCCGGTCACGCTGCGCATGGACGGCCTGGCGATCACGCTGGCCGAGCACTGGGTCGGTTCGGCCCAGGGGTACGACCACGTCATGGGCATGATCGTGTCGACGGGCGTCGGCGGTGGCCTCATCCTGCACGGCCGGACCGTCAGCGGCCCGACGGGCAACGCGGGGCACATCGGGCACGTGGAGTGCGGCGGCTACGACGACCCGTGCGCCTGCGGCGGCACCGGCTGCCTCGAGGCGATCGCCAGCGGCCCGAAGACCGTCGCCTGGGCGCAGCGCCAGGGCTTCGACGGATCTACCGGCGAAGAACTGTCGGCGGCGTACGCGGCCGGCGACGAGATCGCGGTCGCCGCGGTCAAGCGCAGCGGCCGGGCGCTCGGGCAGGCGATCGCGGCGGCGACGAGCCTCGTCGACCTCGAGGTCGTGGCGATCGGCGGCGGGTTCTCCCACGTCACGCCGGACCTGTTCGAGTACGCACGCGAAGCGGTGGCGGAGCGCGTCGAGTTCGGGTTCGTGACGAAGGTGCGCATCGTGCCGACGGCGCTGTCGCAGGACGGCCCGCTCATCGGCGCGGCGGCCCTCGTGCACCGCGCCGACGTCCTGCGCTGATCGGACCGCGCGGACGCCCTGCGCTGACGCCCTGCGTTGAGCGGCGCTGCCGCCGCCGACGTGCCCGGCCTCTCCACAGGGGGTGTCGGCCGGGTGTCGGTGTCCGGCAGGATGACGGGGTGCCCGGTTCCCGTCTCCTGACCACGGACGACTGGCCCGAAGCGGAGCTGCGCGCAGCGGTACTCGCGGGCGAGTTGGTGCCCGTCGGGCCGTGCTGGGCCTCCCCCGCGACGCCGCAGGACCCGGCGCTGCGCGCGAGCGCGGCATCGTGGGTCTTCGGCGACGCGCGGCTCGTGGCCTCCGGCCGGACCGCGGCGTGGATCTGGGGCGCGGCGTCGCGGCCGCCGGACCCGATCGAGGCGAGCGTCCCGCCGCAGCTGCGCATCGCGGTCGGGCGGGGCCTGCACCTGCGCGAGGTCGCGCTCCAGCCCGTCGACGTGGTCCGGTTGGGGTCCGTGCAGACCGTCGTCACGACGCCGGCGCGCACCGCTGTCGACCTGCTCCGCACGCCGGGCGAGTGGGACACCGAGCGGGCAGCGGCCGTCGACGGCCTGCTGACGATCGGGGCGGTGTCCGTGGACGAGCTGCACGCGCGCCTGAGCGGACTCGGGACCATCCCGATGGCGCGGCAGGCCGAACGACGGCTGCGCGGGCTGCTCAGCGCACGCTGACGCGGGCTCGTGCCGTTCTCAGCGCGCGGCGACGCGGGCTCGGGCCGTGCTCAGCCGGCGCTGACGCGGTAGACGTCGTAGACGGCGTCGATGCGTCGGACCGCGTTCAGCACCCGGTCGAGGTGGATGGTGTCACCCATCTCGAACACGAACCGACTGAGCGCCAACCGGTCGGACGAGGTCGAGACCGTCGCCGACAGGATGTTGACGTGGTGGTCGGTGAGCACCCGGGTGACGTCACTGAGCAGCCCCGACCGATCGAGCGCCTCGATCTGGATCTGCACGAGGAACACCGACTTCGACGACGGGGCCCACTCGACCTCGATCATCCGGTCGGGCTCGTTCATCAGGGACTTGACGTTCGTGCACGACGACTGGTGCACCGAGACGCCCTGCCCGCGGGTGATGAACCCGACGATCTGGTCGCCCGGCACCGGCGTGCAGCACTTCGCGAGCTTCACCAGGATGTCCGGCGCACCGCGCACCAGCACGCCGCTGTCGCTCGTGCGCAGCTGACGGCTCGTGACCTGGCGCGGGAACGTGAGCTCCGGCTCGTCGGTCTCCGTGTCGCTCTGGACGCTGCCCAGGACCTTCTCGATGACCGACTGTGTCGAGACGTGCCCCTCGCCGACCGCGGCGTACAGGGCCGAGACGTCGTCGTACCGCATCGACGAAGCGACCTCGGCGATGGTGTCCTGGCTCATGATCCGCTGGAGCGGCAGGTTCTGCTTGCGCACGGCGCGGGCGATGGCGTCGCGGCCCTGCTCGATCGCCTCTTCGCGGCGCTCCTTGGTGAACCACTGCTTGATCTTGTTGCGCGCCCGAGGGCTCTTGACGAACTTCAGCCAGTCCTGCGACGGACCCGAGTCGGGGTTCTTCGACGTGAAGATCTCGACGACGTCACCGCTCGACAGCGAGCTCTCGAGCGGGACGAGGCGACCGTTGACCTTGGCGCCCATCGTGCGGTGCCCGACCTCGGTGTGCACGGCATACGCGAAGTCCACCGGGGTGGCGCCGGCGGGCAGGCCGATGACCTTCCCCTGCGGCGTGAAGACGTAGGTCTCCTTCGCGCCGATCTCGTAGCGGAGCGAGTCGAGGAACTCCCCCGGGTCGCTCGTCTCGGCCTGCCAGTCGGTGATGTGGGCGAGCCACGCCATGTCCTGGTCGTCGGTGGTGGACGAGGTCCCGACGTCGCGGCCCGCAGCGCGCTGCTTGTACTTCCAGTGCGCGGCGACACCGAACTCGGCGCGCTGGTGCATCTCGTGCGTGCGGATCTGGATCTCGACGGGGCGCCCCTGCGGGCCGAGCACGCTGGTGTGCAGCGACTGGTACAGGTTGAACTTCGGCGTCGCGATGTAGTCCTTGAACCGGCCGGGCAGCGGCGTCCACCGCGCGTGCACCGAACCGAGCATGGCGTAGCAGTCGCGCACCGTCGGCACGAGCACCCGGATGCCGACGAGGTCGTAGATCTCGTCGAACTCGCGACCCCGCACGATCATCTTCTGGTAGATCGAGTAGTACTGCTTCGGCCGCCCCATGACCTCGCCGCGGACCTTCGCGGCTTTCAGGTCCTTCTTGAGCGTGCCGATGACGTTCTGGACGAACTGCTCGCGCTTCGGCTGGCGTTCCTTGACCAGGCTGTCGATCTCGACGTAGAGCTTCGGGTGCAGGACCGCGAACGACAGGTCCTCGAGCTCGAGCTTGATCATCTGGATGCCGAGCCGGTGCGCGAGGGGCGCGTAGATCTCGAGCGTCTCCTTCGCCTTGCGGGTGGCGGAGGTGGACTCGACGAAGCCCCAGGTGCGGGCGTTGTGCAGCCGGTCGGCGAGCTTGATGACCAGCACGCGGATGTCCTTCGACATCGCGATGACCATCTTGCGGACCGTCTCGGCCTGGGCGCTGTCGCCGTACTTGACCTTGTCGAGCTTCGTGACGCCGTCGACGAGCATGGCGATCTCGTCGCCGAAGTCGACCTGCAGCTGGTCGAGCTGGTAGTCGGTGTCCTCGACCGTGTCGTGGAGCAGCGCGGCGGCGATCGTGATCGGCCCGATGCCCAGGTCGGCCAGGATCTGGGCGACCGCGACAGGATGCGTGATGTACGGCTCGCCGGACTTGCGCTTCTGACCGTCGTGCGCGCGCTCGGCGACCGAGTACGCGCGCTCGATGAGCGTGACGTCGGCCTTGGGGTGGTGCGAGCGCACCGTTCGGATCAGGGTGTCCACGGCGCCGGCCGGCTGGGCGCGGGAGAACAGGCGCGGCAGCAGCGACCGGAGGGAACCGAGGTTGCCCGTCGTGTTCGGTCCGAGGGGGCTGGTCGGCCGCTGGGCGGAGCCGGGGCGGCTCGGCGCGGACGGCTCTTCGCGGGTGTCCGTCATGATGCGCCTCCCAGGACTCGGTCCGAGAGCTCGATCCGAGCTCGATCCGCCAACACTACGCGTGTCCGGTCAGTGCTCGTGAACCGGTTCGCCCTGGGCGTCGCGGACCACCGGTGCGCCGGACTGCTCCCAGGCGACCATGCCGCCGGTCAGGTTGACCGCCGAGACACCGGACTGTTCGAGTGCCGCGACCACCCGGGCCGAACGAGCACCCGAGTGGCAGACGATGATCGCGGGTTCGCCGCCGCCGTCGATCTCCTGCCAGCGGTTGACCAGCTCGGACATCGGGACGAGCGTGGCGTCGGGAGCGTGGACCTCGTCCCACTCCCCCTGCTCGCGGACGTCGAACAGCCGCGACCCCGACTCGAGCCGGCGACGCGCCTCGGCGACGTCGACCTCGCTGATCTCGATCGGCATCAGGCGGTCGCCTTCGCGTCGGCGTCGGCGTCGGCGTCGACCTCGCGCTGGCGCTTCTCGGCCGCCTGGATCTTCTTGGCGTCGGCCTGCTTGATCTTCGGCTCGTTCTCGCGCAGCTGGGCGTACATCGGCGAGGCGATGAAGATCGTCGAGTAGGTACCGACGATGATGCCGATGAACAGTGCGAGCGAGATGTCGCGGAGCGTGCCCGCACCGAGCACGTAGGACCCGATGAACAGGATCGCCGCGACGGGCAGCAGCGCCACGACCGAGGTGTTGATCGAGCGGACGAGCGTCTGGTTCACCGCGAGGTTCACCGACTGCTTGAACGTGCGGATCGACTCCTGCGCGGTGTTCTCACGCACCTTGTCGAAGACCACCACGGTGTCGTAGAGCGAGTACCCGAGGATCGTCAGGAACCCGATCACCGCCGCGGGCGTGACCTCGAGCCCGACGATGCCGTAGACACCGGCCGTGATCAACAGGTCGTGCAGCAGCGCGGCCATCGCGGAGAGCGACATCTTCCAGGTGCGGAAGTACAGCGTCATGAACACAGCGGCCAGGGCGAGGAAGATCACCAGACCGCGGATCGCCTGGGCGAGCACGTCGGCGCCCCACGTGGCACCGATGAACGTCGCCGCGACCTGGCTCTCCGGCACGTCGTACGCCTCGGCCAGGGCGTCCTGCACCTCGGTCGTCTGACGGTCGGTGAGCTGGCCCGTCTGGACGCGGATGCCGTGCGTGCCGAGCTGGGAGACGCGCGGGATCTCGTCCGAGACGACCCGCTCGACGGTTTCCGTTGCGATGCTCTGGTCGGTGTTCTTGACGTCCGACAGGGTGAACTCGGAACCACCGGTGAACTCGATGCCGAGCTGGTACCCGCCGCGCAGCCACGGGGTGGCGAGCGAGATCACGATCATGATGAGCGCGATGAGGTACCAGGTCTTGCGTCGCCCGATGATGTCGTACGACCGCTTCCCCGTGTAGAGGTCGCTACCGAACTGGCTGAAGCTGGCCATCAGTCGTCCTTCCCGTCCGGCGTCGAGCCGTTGTCGCCGGAGGCCTGCTGGGCCTTCCGCTCCGCGATCGTCTGTCGGCGCTGCGCCTCACCGGCACTGCGCTGGCGCTTGCCGTCCACCACGGGGGCGCGGAACTGCGCACGCCCCTTGTAGACCGCACCGAGCGCCGCTGGGTCGAGCCCACTGAACTTGTGCCCCTCGCCGAAGAACCGGGTGCGGGAGATGAGCTGCATCATCGGGTGGGTGAAGAGCGCGACCACCACGATGTCGATCAGCGTCGTGAGGAGCAGCGTGAACGCGAAGCCCTTCACGTCGGCGACCGCGAGCACGTACAGGGTGACGGCGGCGAGGAAGTTCACCGCGTCGGACGCCAGGATCGTGCGGAGTGCACGTTTCCAGCCGGACTCGACCGCACTCTCGAGTGCACGACCGTCGCGGAGTTCGTCACGGATGCGTTCGAAGTAGACGATGAACGAGTCCGCCGTGATGCCGATCGCGACGATCAGACCCGCCACACCCGCCAAGGACAGGCGGTAGTCGACGCGCCACGACATGATCGCGATGACCAGGTAGGTCAGGACGGCTGCCACTCCGAGCGAGAGCACCGTGACGAACGCGAGCGCCCGGTACTGGATGACGGAGTAGATGATCACCAGGCCGAGGCCGATCAGGCCCGCGACGAGACCACCGATGAGCTGAGCCGTTCCGAGCGTCGCCGAGATGTTCTCGTTCGACTGCACCTGGAAGTTGATCGGCAGCGCACCGTACTTGAGCTGGTCGGCGAGCGTCTTCGACGACTCGGCCGTGAACGAGCCGGTGATCTGCGCCTTGCCGTTGGTGATGGCGGAGTTCGTGGACGGGGCCGTGATGACCGAGCCGTCCAGCACGATCGCGAACTGGTTCTGCGGTGCCTGCAGCGAGACGAGGCGGTTCGTGACGGTGCGGAAGTCCTTCGTGCCCTGGCCGTCGAAGGTCAGGTTGACGGCCCACTGGCCCGTCGACGTGCCCTGCGAGTCGGTGGCCAGACCCGAGGTGGCGTTGCTGATGTTCGCACCGGAGACCTCGACCGGGCCGAGGATGTACTTCGACGCACCGTCGGCGTCACACGTGACGAGGGGCTCGTCGTCCGGCGCCGAGGTGACGTCGTCCGGCGCCGCGCAGTTGTAGTTGGTGTACAGGTCCTGCAGCGCCGGGGTGATCCAGTTGACGTCGCTGGCGTTCGTCGGCTTCGCGCTCGGCGTCGCCGCGAGCGATGCGGGCGGCGAGTACGGCGTCGGCGAGGCGGTGGACTTCCCGTCGTCACCGACGGCGGAGTTCGTCGCGGCCTCGGTGAAGAGCACGGGGCGGAACGTCAGCTTCGCCGCTGCCTCGATGCGGTCGATCGTGGCCTTGTCGGGCCGACCGGGGATCGACACGACGATGTTGTTCGCACCCTGCGTGTTGATCTCGGTCTCGGAGACGCCGGTGGCGTTGATGCGCTGGCGGATGATCTCCACCGCCTGCTGCAGCTGCTGCGAGGTGACCGAGTCGCCCTCGGTGTTCTGCGCCGCGAGGGTCAGCTGCGTGCCGCCCTGCAGGTCGAGTGCGAGCTCCGGTACCCAGCTCGCGCCCTGGTACCACTTGTCCGTGTCGTCCTTCGAGCTGCCGGCGAGGATCGTCGCGGCGGTGTTCAGGCCGGCGAGGATCGCCATCAGGATCACCAACCAGGTGAGCGAGCGCAGCGCCTTCTTGACGGGTGTCGATCGTGCCACCGGTCGTCTCGTCTTTCTGTTCAGGACCGTCGGCGCTCAGGCACGACGGCAGAGGGAAGCCGCCGGGTCAGACGACCCGGCGGCCGAGGGCGTCAGTCGTCGGACTTGCGCTTCGAGTCGGTCTCGTCGAGGCGGTCGTTGTCGACCCGCTCGCCGTAGACCGGCTCCCCGTTGAGTTCGGCGACGGGCTTTGCCTCGTCCTCCGGCGTCGCGGTGGTCTCGATGTCGGAGGCGCTGTCGTCGACGACGCGCGACAGGGTCTGGCGGTGCACGGTGACGACGGTGCCGGGGGCGATCTCGACGTCGGCGGTGACCTTCTCGTCGTCGACGGAGAGGAGCGTGCCGTACAGGCCGAAGGACAGCATCACGCGAGCACCCGGCACCATCTTGGTGGCGAGCTCGCCCTGCTGCTTCTTGCGCTTGCGGCTGTTGTAGAACATGAAGGCCGCGAACGCCACGACGATGACGATGAGGATGACTTCTTGACCCATGATGCAGTTGCCTTCTCTGGTTGCTCGGTTTCGGGCCGTAGCAGTCTAGGGCACGCCACTGTGCGTGGCATGTCACCCGACCGATCGGCCGCTAGTCGGTGGTGTCGGTGTCGTCGAACAAGCCCGGGAGTGGCCCGACGCCCTGCCCGGGGGTGAGGCCGAGGTGCCGCCACGCGACCGGGGTCGCGATGCGGCCACGCGGGGTGCGCGTGACCAGACCGACCCGGACGAGGAAGGGTTCGACGACCGACTCGATGGTCTCGGACTCTTCTCCGACCGAGACCGCGAGGGTGTTCAGCCCCACCGGTCCGCCGTCGAAGCGCGTCAGCATGATCTCGACCACGGCGCGGTCGAGGCGGTCGAGCCCGAGCTCGTCGACGTCGTACAGGTCGAGTGCACCCTGGACGGCCGTCATGCCGTCGGTGGTGCGGTGCACGAGGGCGTAGTCGCGGACCCGGCGGAGCAGGCGGTTCGCGATGCGCGGGGTGCCCCGGGAACGCCCGGCGATCTCCCGCAGGGCCGATCGGTCGATGTCGAGCTCGAGCAGGTGCGCGGCGCGGATCAGGACCTGTTCGAGTTCGTCCTTCTCGTAGAACTCGAGGTGCGCCGTGAAGCCGAAGCGGTCACGGAGCGGGTTCGGCAGCAGGCCGGCGCGGGTGGTGGCACCGACCAGGGTGAACGGCGCGAGGTCGAGCGGGATGCTCGTCGCGCCGGCACCCTTGCCCACCATGACGTCGATCCGGAAGTCCTCCATCGCCAGGTAGAGCATCTCTTCCGCCGAGCGCGCCATCCGGTGGATCTCGTCGATGAACAGGACCTCGCCCGGCACGAGCGAGGACAGGACGGCAGCCAGGTCGCCCGCGTGCTGGATCGCCGGACCGCTCGACATCCGCAACGGACGGCCGGTCTCGTGCGCGACGATCATCGCGAGCGTGGTCTTGCCGAGGCCGGGAGGACCGGCCATCAGGATGTGGTCCGGGGTGCGGTCCTGCATGCCCGCCGCCTTGAGCAGCAGGTCGAGCTGCCCGCGCACCTTGCGCTGGCCGACGAACTCGTCGAGCGACCGCGGCCGGAGTGCACCTTCGAAGGCGAGTTCTTCCTGCGACTCGGCTCCGGCTGACGTGATGCCGCTCATCGACCGGCACCGGCGGGCCGGAGTGCACCGAGCGCAGCGCGGAGCAGCGCCTGCGTGCCCATGGCCGCGGCCCCTGGCTCGTTCGCGACGGTCTCGTCGACGGCGGTCTGTGCTGCGTCCTCGCGCCAGCCGAGGCCGATCAGTGCGGAGACGACGTCGGTCGCGGCCGGGTGGGCAGCAGTGCCACGGCCGGCGGTGACGACGGCGGCCTGCTCGAACGCGGCGAGCTTGCCGGTGAGCGCGAGGATGATGAGCTTCGCGGTCTTCGGGCCGATGCCGGAGACCTTGCGGAAGGCGCCGTCGTCGTCCTTCGCGACGGCGTTCGCGACCTGCGACGGGTCCATGTGGGCCAGGACGCCCATCGCGGACTTGGGCCCGACACCCGTGACGCTGCGCAGCAGGTCGAACACCTGGAGGGCGTCGGTCGACTCGAAGCCGAAGAGCAGGTGCTCGTCTTCGCGCACGATCATCGCGGTGCGGACGAACACCTCGGACCCGTGACGCATCGTCAGCGCGTGGGCCGGGGTCACGGTGACGGCGTACCCGACTCCCCCGGCCTCGATCACCACGCCGGAACCGGCGATGTCGATGCAGGTGCCCCGGAGACTCGCGATCATGCCCCGAGCCTACGGCCGCCCACCGACGCGGCCGACGAGCCACGCGGTCGGGCCGCGGCAGCGGCCGCGCGAGCGAGCGGGGAGTCGACGGTGCCGCCCTGTGCATCGCGCCACGCGCGTTGTGCCGGGGTGAGGTTCGTGGCACGTTCGCCGGCGACGTCCGGTGATCCGAGCCTCCAGGCATGGCACACGGCCAGCGCGAGCGCATCGGCGGCGTCGGCCGGCTTCGGGGCTTCGGCGAGGCCGAGCACGCGCGCGATCATCGTCTGGACCTGGCGCTTGTCGGCGTTGCCGTAGCCGGTGACGGCCGCCTTGACCTCGGACGGCGTGTGCAGGCCGACGGGCAGCCCGCGGGCCGCCGCGGCATGCAGCGCGAGCCCGGCCGCCTGGGCGGTGCCCATCACGGTGCGGACGTTCGCCTGCGCGAACACGCGCTCGACGGCGACCGCGTCCGGGTGGTGCTCGTCGATCTCGGCGGCGATGCCGTCGGCGATGCGGAGCAGCCGCTGCTCGAGCGGCATGTCCGCCGGGGTGCGCACGACCGTCACGTGGACGAGCCGTGCGCGCCGGTTCGGTGCGACCTCGACGACGCCGACGCCGCACCGGGTGAGCCCGGGGTCCACCCCGAGCACACGGAGCACGGCTACTCGCCCTCGTCCTCGTCGAGCTCGGCCTGGACGTCCGCCGGCACGTCGAAGTTGGCGTAGACGTTCTGCACGTCGTCGCTGTCCTCGAGCGCGTCGATCAGGCGGAAGACCTTGCGGGCGGTCTCGGCGTCGACCGGCACCTTGAGGCCGGGGACGAACTCGGCGTCGGCCGAGTCGTAGTCGATGCCGGCGTCCTGCAGCGCGGTGCGGGCCGCGACGAGGTCGCTCGCCTCGGTGATGATCTCGAAGCCGCCGCCCTGGTCGATGACGTCCTCGACACCGGCGTCGAGCACGGCGGTCATGACGGTGTCCTCGTCGAGGCCGTCGGTCTTCGTGACCGAGATGACGCCCTTGCGCGAGAAGTTGTAGGCGACGCTGCCCGGGTCGGCCATGGTGCCACCGTTGCGGGACATCGCCGTCCGGACCTCGGCCGCTGCGCGGTTCTTGTTGTCGGTGAGGCACTCGATCAGCATCGCGACGCCGTTCGGGGCGTAGCCCTCGTACATGATCGTCGTGTACTCGATCGACTCACCGGTCAGGCCGGCACCGCGCTTGACGGCGCGGTCGATGTTGTCGTTCGGGACCGAGGTCTTCTTGGCCTTCTGGATCGCGTCGACCAGCGTCGGGTTGCCCGACAGGTCGGCGCCGCCCATCTTCGCGGCGACCTCGATGTTCTTGATGAGCTTGGCGAACGACTTGGCACGGCGGCCGTCGATGACGGCCTTCTTGTGCTTGGTCGTCGCCCACTTGGAATGCCCGGACACGGTTCTCCTTGCGTCTTGCGGAAAGTCGGGGTCAGTTTACCCAGCCGGGAGGCCCGGCGCCGCCCCGCCCCGCCGGAGCGGGCACGCAGGCGGCCGGGCCCAGGGCCCGCGGGCGGTCGTGCCCAGAGCCCGGGGGTCGCGTCAGGCGCTGCGCACCATGGCGAGGAAGCGGCGGTGGAAGCGGTCCTCGCCGGCGACCTCGGGGTGGAACGCACTGGCGAGCACGTTGCCCTGCTGCACCGCGACGACCTGCCCGTCCGCCAGTGCGCCGAGGACCTGGACGCCGGGGCCGTGCTGCTCGACCACCGGAGCACGGATGAAGACCGCGTGCACGGGGGCGTCGCCGAGCTCGGGCATCGGGACGTCGACCTCGAACGAGTCGTTCTGGCTGCCGAACGCGTTCCGACGAACCGTGGTGTCGAGCACGTCGAGGGTCTGCTGGCCGCTGATGCCGTCGGTGATCCGCGACGACAGCATGATCATGCCGGCACACGTGCCGTACGTCGGCAGGCCGTCGCGGATGGCAGCAGCGAGGGGCTCGGCGACGCCGAACGACCGGGACAGCTTGTCCATCACGCTCGACTCACCGCCGGGGATCACGACGCCGTCGAGCACCGCGATCTCCTCGGGGCGACGGAGCGGCACCACGTCGGCGCCGAGCTCCGTCAACGAGGCGATGTGCTCGCGGAAGTCACCCTGCAGCGCCAGGACCCCGATGCGGGGCCGGGCACTGCTCGTCGTGCTACCAGCCACGCTCGGCGAGGCGGTGCGGTGCGGGGACGTCGGCGACGTTGATGCCCACCATCGCCTCGCCCAGACCGCGCGAGACCTCGGCGATGACCTTGGGGTCGTCGTGGAAGGTGACGGCCTTGACGATGGCCGCGGCACGCTTCGCCGGGTCGCCGGACTTGAAGATGCCGGAGCCGACGAACACGCCGTCCGCGCCGAGCTGCATCATCATCGCGGCGTCGGCCGGGGTGGCGACGCCACCGGCGGTGAACAGTACGACGGGGAGCTTGCCGGTGCGGGCGACCTCGCGCACGATCTCGAACGGCGCCTGCAGTTCCTTGGCGGCGACGTAGAGCTCGTCTTCCTTGAGGTGGCGCAGCGCCGCGATCTCCTTGTTGATCGTGCGGATGTGCTTCGTGGCCTCGGACACGTCACCCGTGCCGGCCTCGCCCTTGGAACGGATCATCGCAGCGCCCTCGGTGATGCGACGGAGCGCCTCGCCCAGTTCGGTGGCACCGCAGACGAACGGCGTGGTGAAGTTCCACTTGTCGATGTGGTTGACGTAGTCGGCGGGCGAGAGCACCTCGGACTCGTCGATGTAGTCGACGCCGAGCTCCTGCAGGATCTGCGCCTCGACGAAGTGGCCGATGCGGGCCTTCGCCATGACGGGGATCGACACGGCGGCGATGATCTCCTCGATCATCGACGGGTCGGACATGCGAGCGACGCCGCCCTGTGCGCGGATGTCGGCGGGGACGCGCTCGAGGGCCATGACCGCGGTCGCGCCGGCTTCTTCCGCGATGCGGGCCTGCTCGGCGTCGACGACGTCCATGATGACGCCGCCCTTGAGCATCTCGGCGAGGCCGCGCTTGACGCGGTCGGAGCCGGTGATCGAGGTGCCAGGGGTGCCGGAGGTGCTGGTGCTGTCGCTCATGATGCCGATCAGTCTAGTCCGCTGCCGGCCAGCCCTCGGCGACCAGTCGGCGGGTGTCCCCGAGCATCTGGGACATCGACTTCGTCCGCGCGATGATCGGGAAGAAGTTCGCGTCGGACTGCCACCGCGGCACGATGTGCTGGTGCAGGTGCGCGGCGATGCCGGCCCCCGCGACCTCGCCCTGGTTCATGCCGATGTTGAAGCCGTCGCAGTGCGACACGGTGCGCAGGACCCGCATCGCGGTCTGGGTCAGCTCGCCCATCTCGCGGAGCTCGTCCGGCGTGGCCTCGTCGTACAGCGGCACGTGGCGGTACGGGCAGACCAGCAGGTGTCCGTTGTTGTACGGGAACAAGTTGAGCAGCACGTAGGCGTGCTCGCCCCGGGCGACGATGAGGGCGTCCTCGTCGGACTTCCGCGGTGCCTCGCAGAACGGGCAGTCGTCCGCGTGCCCGCGACCCGTGCCCTCGCGTCCGGCGTCGATGTACGCCATCCGGTGCGGGTTCCACAGGCGCTGGAAGGCATCCGGGACGGCCGCACCGGTGGCGGCGTCCCGGATGACCAGCGGGTCCTGCTCGTCCGTCATCAGACCTGCGCGCGCTCGCGGATCGCAGTCAGGATACGGTCGACCGCTTCGTCCACGGGCACGGCGTTGTCCTGGCGCCCGTCACGGAAGCGGAACGACACCGCACCGGCGTCGCGGTCGTCGCCACCGGCGATGAGCTGGAACGGCACCTTCGCCTTGGTGTGCGTGCGGATCTTCTTCTGCATGCGGTCGTCCGAGTGGTCGACCTCGGCGCGGACGCCGTGCGACCGGAGCTTCGCGATGACCTCGTCGAGGTAGTCGCCGTACTCGGCCGCGACGGGGATGCCGACCGCCTGCACCGGCGACAGCCAGGCCGGAAACGCGCCGGCGTAGTGCTCGGTCAGCACGCCGAAGAACCGCTCGATCGAGCCGAACAGCGCGCGGTGGATCATCACCGGGCGCTGGCGGGAGCCGTCGGCCGCGGTGTAGTCGATGCCGAAGCGCTCGGGCAGGTTGAAGTCGAGCTGCACGGTCGACATCTGCCACGTGCGGCCGATGGCGTCGCGGGCCTGCACCGAGATCTTCGGGCCGTAGAAGGCGGCTCCGGCGGGGTCGGGCACGAGCTCGAGACCGGACTCCTCGGCGACCTCGCGCAGGGTGTTCGTCGCGACGTCCCAGACCTCGTCGTCGCCGACGTACTTCTCCGGGTCCTTCGTGGAGAGCTCGAGGTAGAAGTCGTCGAGGCCGTAGTCGCGCAGCAGCGAGAGCACGAACTCGAGGGTCGTGGTCAGCTCCTCCTTCATCTTCTCCTGCGTGGTGAAGATGTGCGCGTCGTCCTGGGTCATGCCACGGACCCGGGTGAGGCCGTGGATGACACCGGACTTCTCGTTGCGGTAGACCGTGCCGAACTCGAACATCCGGAGCGGCAGGTCGCGGTACGAACGCGGCTGCGACCGGTACGCCAGGATGTGCATCGGGCAGTTCATCGGCTTGAGGTAGTAGTCGGCACCCTGACGCGTGACGTTGCCGTCCTCGTCCTTCGCCTCGTCCATGTGCATGGCCGGGAACATGCCGTCCTTGTACCAGCCGAGGTGTCCGGAGGTCTCGAACAGGTCGCCCTTGGTGATGTGCGGCGTGTAGACGAACGAGTAACCGTTCTCCTCGTGCCGACGGCGCGAGTAGTCCTCCATCTCGCGGCGGATGATGCCGCCCTTCGGGTGGAAGATCGCCAGGCCGGAACCGATCTCGTCGGGGAACGAGAACAGGTCGAGCTCGGCACCGAGCTTGCGGTGGTCGCGCTTGGCGGCCTCTTCGAGACGCACCAGGTACGCCTTGAGCTGGTCCTTGTCGGGCCAGGCGGTGCCGTAGATGCGCTGCAGCTGCGGGTTCTTCTCGGAGCCGCGCCAGTAGGCAGCGGCGACGCGCATGAGCTTCGCGGCGTTGCCGATCCAGCGGGTGTGCGGCACGTGCGGGCCGCGGCAGAGGTCCTGCCAGACGACCTCGCCCGACTTCGGGTCGACGTTCTCGTAGACCGTGAGCTCGCCGGCACCGACCTCGACGCTCTCGCCGGAGTCGCCGTCGGTCGCCGCGCCCTTGAGCCCGATGAGCTCCTGCTTGTACGGCTCCCCCGCCATCAGCTCGCGCGCCTGCTCGTCCGTGACGACCACGCGGCGGAAGCGCTGGGCCTGCTTGACAATGCGGTCCATGCCCTTCTCGATCGCCTTGAGGTCCTCGGGGGTGAAGGGCTCGGCGACGTCGAAGTCGTAGTAGAAGCCGTCGGTGACGGGCGGCCCGATCCCGAGCTTGGCCTCGGGGTTGATCTGCTGGACGGCCTGCGCGAGCACGTGCGCGGCCGAGTGACGGAGGATGTCGAGCCCGTCCTGCTCCTGCAGGGTGACGGCCTCGGCGGTCTCGCCGGCGGCGACGTCGGCAGCGAGGTCCTTCAGGACACCGTCGACGCGGATCGCGACGACGCCGCGCTCACCGTCGAAGAGCTCGGTGCCCGTCGTGGTCGTCGTCGCGGTGCGGGGCTCGGGTGCCTGGGGCACGGCTGCGGGCTCGGCGCTCTCCGGCGCTGCGGCGACTGACTCGGTCACGATGATGGGACTCCTCGATCGAAATGGTGCGTCAAGACTAGTGCGCGCGTGGGGCTCAGGCGGGCACGGCGCCGAGCGTGGTGACGGGCAGGCGCGGCTCGAGTCGCTCGCGTCCGTTCAGCCCGTCGAGCTCGAGCAGCGCGGCGAACCCGACCGCCTGGTAGCCCGCGCGTTCGAGCAGCGTGATGGTCGCGGCGCCGGTCCCACCGGTGGCGAGGACGTCGTCGACGACGAGGACCCGGGTGCCCGCGGGGAGCTGGCCAGGACGCAGCTCGAGCTCGGCCTCGCCGTACTCGAGTGCGTACTGCTCGCTGAGGACCTCGCCCGGCAGCTTGCCGGCCTTGCGCACCGTGAGCACGCCCACCTGGTGCTGGGCGGCGATCCCGCCGGCGAGGGCGAAGCCACGTGCCTCGATGCCGGCGACGGCGTCGAACCCGGCACCGACCGCGAACGGCGCGGCGAGTGCCTCGCACACGCGGCCGAACGCCACGGCGTCCGAGAACACCGGCGTCACGTCACGGAACAGCACCCCCGGCTTCGGGAAGTCCGGGACGACGGCGGTCAGGCGTTCGACGAGTGCAGCTGCGGTTTCGGTCACCCGCCAACGGTACGGGAGGCCCGGGGTGCGTCCGACACGTCGGCGCACGGTGCGGGCTCGGTCGCGCCGTGCTGGGTCGTCGGTGCGGCGCACGGTGCGGGTTGTGTCGGCCGGTGCGCCGAAGGTGGCTCGGTGCGGGGCTGTCCCCTCGCACCGAGCCACCAAGCGGGCACGGGACGGCGACGGTCGCACGGTGCGACGGTCGGGTGTCCGATCCGGCTCAGCGCCAGGCGCGCATGAGTGCGGCCTGCAGGAGCAGGTCGTTCTCGCGCTGCTGCCGCTCGCGGTCGAGCTGCAGCCGTGTTGCGTGGTCGATCACCGGACGGACCCGGCGGGTGCGCCGGCTCCAGATGATGAGCGACATGCCGATGCGCAGCGCGATGCGGTCGGTGAGGGAGACCCGGTGGCGCGCTGCGCGGGTATCGGGAGGGCGGGTGGCGGTCTTCGATGACACGGTGGTCCCTTTCAGGGCATGACGGAGTTGCCCGGCACACGGGCAGGAGTGGACTGCCCGGCACACGGGCAGGACAGAATGAATGCGTGAGAATGCATTCCGCGGTCACCGGAGGAATGTCCGACGACGCGGTACTGAATGACTTCCGGTACCGAGAGCGTCGCACCGACCGCCGACATTCTCCGGCGACGATCGACGCAGTCCGATCGCGTGCGCGGAGCACACGGATCGGGACCGATCGGCGATCGACGGAGCCGGTTCGACGCGAGCCAGAACGGCTCAGCGCGAGGTGTCAGGCGACGGACTCGTCACGAGACGAGGATCGGAGGACACAGATGTCAGCAGAAGGCGGAACGCTCCGGGTCAGCGGACGCGGAACGGGGTGCCGACGCGTCCACGGATTCCACGGAACGGAGTGGTTGCGGTGATCATCATGGTCGGCCCCCTTTCGGTCTCGAGCTGTCGGAGTCGTCCCCCGGCTGAAGTCCAGCGGTTCGCGACGAGTGAACACTATCGGCACCACAATTCGCAGCGCAACCCCTTTCTCCGATTTCTCCGGAATTGCATTCCCGAACACCCCGCTGTCGTACCCGGACGCGACGAAGGCCCGGTACCGAATCGGTACCGGGCCTTCGTGGGCGAACGGCTGCTACAGCGTCGCGGGTTCCACCACCGCTGCCGTCAGCACGTCGTCCACGACGTCGATCCGCACGGTGTCCCCGGCGGTCACGCCACCGTCGACCACGAGCGTCGCGATGCGGTCGTCGACCTCGCGCTGGATGAGCCGGCGGAGCGGACGGGCGCCGTACTCGGGCTCGTACCCGTGCTCGGCGAGCCAGTCGACCGCTGCGTCGGACACGGAGAGCACCATGTCCTGCGCGACGAGCCGCAGCGCCGTGTCCTGCAGGAGCAGCGACACGATCGACGTGATCTGCGACCGGTCGAGCTTGCGGAAGAGCACGATCTCGTCGATGCGGTTGATGAACTCCGGCCGCATGGCCTCGCGCAGCTTGCCCATCACCCGGGCGCGGAGGTCGTCCTCGCCGAACCCGTCGGTCGTGCCGACCGGCGCGAAGCCGAGGGCGCCCGACCGCGAGGCCAGGAACTCCGAGCCGATGTTCGACGTCATGATCACGACGGTGTTCCGGAAGTCCACCGTGCGACCCTGACCGTCGGTCAGTCGACCGTCGTCCAGCACCTGCAGCAGCAGGTTGAACACGTCGGGGTGCGCCTTCTCGACCTCGTCGAGCAGGATCACCGAGTACGGGTTCCGGCGCACGCGTTCGGTGAGCTGCCCGGCCTCGTCGTAGCCGACGTACCCGGGAGGCGCCCCGACCAGCCGCGAGACGGTGTGCCGCTCGCCGAACTCGCTCATGTCGAAGCGGAGCATGGCGGACTCGTCACCGAACAGCGACGACGCCAGTGCCTTCGCCAGTTCGGTCTTGCCGACGCCGGTCGGGCCGAGGAACAGGAAGCTCCCGACGGGTCGACGCTGGTCGCCCATGCCGGTCCGGCTGCGTCGGACGGCCTTCGCGATCGCCGCGACGGCGTCGTCCTGGCCGACGACGCGTTCGTGCAGTTCCTGCTCGAGCACGGCGAGCCGCGAGCGGTCGCCCTGGGTCAGGCGCGTCGCCGGGATGCCGGTGGCACGCGACACCACACCGGCGATGTCGCGTTCCGTGATCGAGGTGCCCACGGATTCGGGACGGGAGGCGCGGGGAGCGTCCGCCGACGTGGCGGCGGCGATCCGGGCCTCCAGTCCGACCGTCTCGTCGCGCAGGCGCGACGCCTCTTCGTACAGCTCCTCGGCGACCGCGCGGTCCTTCTCGGCCAGCAGCTCGGCGACCTGGTCGCGCAGGGCCTCGACGTCGACGGCACCCGAGCGGGCGAGCCGGCGCCGTGCGCCGGCCTGGTCGATGAGGTCGATGGCCTTGTCCGGCAGGTGCCGGTCGGTGACGTACCGGTGCGAGAGTTCGACGGCGGCGCGCAGCGACTCCGGCGTGTAGACGACGCCGTGGTGCTCCTCGTACCGGGGTGCGAGGCCGGTCAGGATCGCGACGGCGTCCTCGACGCTCGGCTCCCCGACCGTGACCGGCTGGAAGCGACGCTCGAGGGCGGCGTCCTTCTCGATCCGGCGGTAGTCGTTCAGGGTCGTCGCGCCGACCAGGTGCAGGTCGCCGCGGGCGAGCCGGGGCTTGAGGATGTTGCCGGCGTCCATCGAGCCGCCCTCACCGCCGCCACCGGCGCCGACGACGGTGTGGAGCTCGTCGACGAAGACGATGAGCTCGTCGGCGTGCGCCGCGATCTCGTCCATGGCCTTCGTCAGGCGCTCCTCGAAGTCGCCCCGGTACCGGGTGCCGGCGAGCATGCCGGGCAGGTCGAGGGCGACGACCCGCTTGCCCTGCAGCAGTGAGGGGACGTCGCCGTCGACGATGCGCTGGGCGAGTCCCTCGACGATGGCGGTCTTGCCGACGCCGGGCTCGCCGATCAGGACGGGGTTGTTCTTGGTGCGACGGAGCAGGATCTCGACCGCCTGCTCGATCTCGTCGGCGCGACCGATGACGGGGTCGATGTGGCCGTCTCGGGCCCGCGCGGTGAGGTCGGTGCCGAACTGGTCGAGGGTCGGGGTGTCGCTGTCGCTGTCGGTGTCGGCCGTTCCGGTCGTTGCACCGGTTCCTGGCATGGGGCGCCCCTCTCGTGCTGCTGCCGCGGCCTGCTGGGCGTAGTCCTGCATGGCCTGTGGGGTGACACCGGCGCTGGCGAGCAGCTGCCCGGTGACGGTCTCCTGGTCGGTCACGAGCGCGAAGAAGACGTGCTCGGGGTCGGTGTAGGTGCTGCCGAAGCCCCGCGCGGCCTGGGTGGCCTCGACGAGGATGCGCTGCGCCGTGCCGGTCAGGGCCGGGCGGCCGGTCTGCTCGGGCTGCGGCTCGCGGGCCATGGGCAGGCGCTGCTCGATCTCGGCGGCGAGGCGCTCGGGGTCGACCCCGGCGGAACGGACGACGGCGTCGAACGGCTCGGTGCGGACGAGCACGTGCAGCAGGTGCAGCGCGTCGAGCTCGTGCTGCCCCTGCGACACCGCGTACTCGGCGGTGTGCTGGAGCAGCTCGTGGGTGCGGCGGCTGAGGAGCCGCGTGATGTCCACCGGTCGGCCGAACGCACGGGGGCGCTGCGGGTCACCGGTGTTCTGCGCCGCGAGGAGGCGGGCGAGGAACTCGTCGAACGAGTCACTGCCGCCGGTCGGGCCGAACGTCTCTGGCAAAGGGACCTCCTGGGGAACTTGAGTGCCTTCGACTCAATGCAACGCAGGAGTGCCGGGTTCATTCCCGGTGGTGGGAAAACTTGCGGCGACTCGACTCAGGTCCGCGCGATCGCCGCCGAGATCGCGTCGGTGACCCGCGCGAGGTCGGCCGGAGCCACCTCGATGTCGAACCCACGGCGCCCGCCGGAGACGAAGATGCTGTCGTACGCCAGGGCCGACTCGTCGAGCACGGTCCGGATCCGGGACTTCTGGCCGACCGGGCTGATGCCACCGACGACGTACCCGGTGCGCTTCTCGGCGAGGGCCGGATCGGCCAGCGTCGCCTTCTTCCCGCCGACCGCCGCCGCGATGGCCTTGAGGTCGAGCCGGTTCGCCACCGGCACGATCGCCACCGCCAGCGCGCCGTCGACTGAGACGACCAGGGTCTTGAAGACCTGCTCCTCGCGGAGGCCGAGTGCGGCGGCGGCCTCCTCGCCGAAGTTCGTGGCGCTCTCGTGGTGGTCGTACACGTGCGGCGTGTACGACACCCCGGCTCGGTCGAGCGCGACGGTCGCTGGGGTGCTCGGCGAACCTGCGGTCATGCGGCGATCCTCTCCCGCGCTGCCGTCCTGTCCGTGGCGGCACGCGGGCGTTACGCTGAACCGACCATGACCGTCGCCCTGCTGATCCTCCGCGCCGCCGCCGCGCTGGTGCTCGGTGCGCCCACGGCGGGCGACCCCGCAGCCGGCGTCCTGCCGCTGCTGGCAGTGGCCGCGCTCGGCCTGACGGCCGTCGCCGTGGCGGTCGTCGTCGCGCAGGTCCTGGCCACGGTGCTGGCGACGGTGCTCGGGCTGCGGTCGACGGGCGTCGAACACGCTGCGGTACCGGACCTGGTCACCCGCATCGCGTGGAGCCACCCCGATGCCGACGGGCACGTCCGATCGCGTGCCCCGGGAGTCGCCGCCCCGGCCTGACCACCGACCGGTGGCCGGGCCCTCGCGACCCCTCCTGCGAACCACCACCGATCGGAACCGTCATGGACCTGTCCACCCTGCCCCTCGTCGGCCCGCTGCTGCACGGCGGCGCGGACCTCGTCGCCGCCCTGACCGCGGCGCTCTCCCCCACCACGGGCTCGTTCGCCGCGGCGATCGCCGTCGTGCTCCTGACCCTGGCCGTCCGGGCCGTGCTCGTGCCGCTGTCCGTCCTGCAGGTCCGAGCGGAGCGCGACCGACGTCGGCTCGCGCCGCAGCTCGCCGCCCTGCGGAAGCGCCACGGGAAGAACGCTGAACAGCTGCAGCGTGCCGTCCAGCAGCTCTACACGAACGAGAAGGTCTCACCCCTGGCCGGCTGCCTGCCCGTCCTCGCGCAGGCCCCGGTGCTGTCAATCGTCTACGCCCTGTTCACGCACGCGTCGATCGGCGGCACGGCCAACGCCCTGCTCGAGGCCACCCTGGTCGGGGTCCCGCTCGGGCACTCGCTCGTCGTCACGCTCACGTCGCCGCTCTGGGTGCACGCCTGGGTCGTCGTCCTCCTGCTGGCCGTGCTCGCCGTCGTCGTGGAGCTCAGCCGTCGCGCCAACCTGCGCTGGAACCCGGTGCCGACGCCGGAGCCGGGCGCACAGGTGCCCGGTGCGGCAGCGACCGCCGCGATCGGACGGTTCGCGCCGTTCATCACCGTCGTGTTCGCCGCGATCGCGCCACTCGCCGCCGCGCTGTACGTCGTGACCAGCGCCGCGTGGACGGCCGGCGAGCGTGCCGTGCTGCGCCGGGTGATCCGGTAGCGACGTGCACGTGGGGGCAGCCCCGGCGTCAGCCGCCCTGGCCCTCCTGCTGCGGCCCCTGGTCGACCGGGTCGTACTCGGTGCCGCGCCCCTGCTCCTCGTCGGCGGTCGGCACGTGGCGTTCCGTGCCGGTCCCGCCAGGGCTCGTCGCCACGTAGTCGGCCTCGCCGGACTGGGTGTCGCGGCTCAGCGGCTCGAGGGTCTCCGGGTCGGCGTCGTGCCGCGGTTCGGGTTCGGTGTTCATGCGTCACGCCTACTCCCCTCGTTCTGGGTGCGCGCCGCCGCCCCGGCAGTGCCACGATGAAGGGAGTCCACGCGACCGGCAGATCGGGAGTGCGCATGGCCCACGACGACGTGGCAGCGGAACGGGCACGGCTCGAGGCCGTCGCCTGGGGAGCGGCATCGAGCCCCGCCGACGCGGCGCGCGCCCGGATCGCGCTGCAGGACCTGGCGAGCGGGCGGCGGTCGGGTGGTCGGCGAGCGAGCGCGGGTGCCGCTTCCGCCACGGGACCGGACGAGCGGCCGGGAGGCACGGCCCCAGCCACCGGCCAGGTCGCGTCCCCCGAGCGGTCGGCTCCACCGCCCCACCCGTCGCCGGAACTGACGGCTCCACCGTCCGCGCCCTCGCCGGAACGGTCGGTGCCGCAGCATGCGGCGGCTGCCGCCGAACCGCAGCCGTCCCGGCAACCGGATCCCTCCCTGCGAACATCGGCCGGACCGTGGGCGGCGACCGAGGCCCGAGGACCCGACCGCCCCGACGACGCGGGTGACGACGACGGGGGTGAGCCGGGCCTCCCGGTCGGACCGACGCGACGGTCCCGGTGGCGCACGCTGCTCTGGACGGAGCGGCCACGCGTCTGGATCGCGCTCGGCGCGGCAGCGGCGGTCGGTGTGGCGTTCGCCGCCGGCACCGTCGTCGGGCCCGTGCGCGGCGACGTCGCAGCGGCACCGAGCGTCACGCCGACGGCGGGCACGGTCACGCTCGAGCAGTTACTCGACGTGCCACAGACGTACGCCGACCAACTGCCGGGGCCGGTGGAGGCACCCGTGAGCCTGCACTCCACGCGGCTCGTGTTCACGAACCGGGCGCTGGACGGCGGCTCGTTCGACACGCCGTGGGCCGTCTGGGCCGGGGTCGGCACGGACCGGTCGACGATCTGCCTGGTGGCGACGGCGAACCGGATCGAGTCGTCGACGGCGTGCTTCCCGCGCGAGGCGGCGCTGCACGGCTCGGTGTCGATGTCGGCGCAGTCGATGAGCGGGACGTTGACGATCGCGCTCCGGGGCGGCGGCGTGCAGGGTCGGGTGACGAACGAGAACTGAGGGCGCGGGCTGTTGGACGCGCTGTTTGTTGGAGCGCTCCGAGAATCTCCTCTGACCCCCTCGCGGGCTGCGGTCCATCGTGCAACACTGGATGAGCGCACTCGCCGTGGAGTCGTACCCACATCACCCACATCCACAGCGAGCGCGCCCCGCAGACCTCCCGGTCATCGTCGTTCCCCCGAACGGCACCGTCGCGCGCTCGCCCGTGCCCCGGAGGAGGTCAGCAGCGTGTCCACCAACACCACCACCTCGGCCGTGTCGACGAACACGCGGCCGATCACCGTCACCACCCAGTCCATCGTCGGCATCGCCGTCCTCGGGCTGGCCACGTTCTTCGCCATCACCACCGAGCTCATGCCCGTCGGGCTGCTCGGCACGATGAGTGCCGACCTCGGTGTGTCCGAGGCCACCATGGGCATCGTCGTCACCGTGTACGCGGGCGCCGTGGCACTCCTGGCGCTCCCGCTCACCGCCTTCACCGCGAAGCTCCCCCGCAAGGCCGTGCTCGTGTCGACGCTCGTCGGCTACACGGTCTCGAACCTCATGATCGCGTTCGCACCGTCGTTCGCCGTCGTGTGCGCCGGACGGGTCGTCGGCGGCATCGCGCACGCGCTGTTCTTCTCGGTCGCCTCGGCGTACGCCACCCGGATCGTGCCGCCGCGCCTGGCCGGTCGCGCCATCGCGTTCGTGTACTCGGGCAGCTCGCTCGGCTTCGTGCTCGGCGTGCCCGTCGCCACCTTGGTCGCGCAGCACATCGGCTGGCGCCCAGCCGTGTTCTCGATCGGTGTCGCCGCCGCCGTGCTCGCCGCCGTGGCGCTGCTGTTCCTGCCCGCCGTCAGTGGTGCCTCGTCGCCGCACATCGGGTCCCCGAAGGCCTGGGCGCGCACCGGGCTGCTGTCCGTCGTGATCGCCGACCTGCTCCTGTTCGCCGGGCACTACGTCGTCTACACCTACGTCGGGCCGTACGCGATCGACGCCGGACTCGACGCCTCGATGGTGAGCGGTGCGCTGCTCGTCCTGGGCGGCACCGGGGTGATCGGCCTCTGGCTCGCGGGCATGTTCGTCGACCGGGCACCCCGCCAGACCCTCATCGCCGCCGTCGCCGTGATGGCCGTCGCGTTCGCCGCGATGCCGTTCGTGCACGGCTCCCTGGTCGGCACGATGGTCGTCGCCGGCGTGTGGATGGCCGCGAACGGCACGACGGGCACGCTCTTCATGGCCGCCGCGATCCGCTCCGGAGGCGTCTCCCCCGACATCGCCGGTGCGCTCATCAACGGTGCGTCGAACATCGGCATCGCGGGCGGTGCTGCCATCGGTGGGCAGGCGCTCGGGATCGTCGGGTTGCAGTACCTGCCGTTCGCTGGTGGTGCCGTGCTGCTCGGGTCGCTCGGGGTCGTCGTGCTGGCGCGTCGGGGCTTCCCGGTGCACACGGTCGGGCAGGAGCACCTGTCGACGTCGTCGATCGAGGCGATCACGTCCTCGCTCGCGGTGGTCACCACGTCGGTGCCCGTCGTCGGTCGGGCGATCCAGACCCTGACGGGCTCGGTCGCGACGGTCACGGGCTCGCACCGCACGCACCGCACGCAGTAGCGCGGAGTGTGGGCGGGGGCGTCGGACCCGTGCGGCGCCGAGGTTCCGAAATCTCGGCATCTCGGCGGTTCTGGCGCTGATCCGCGGAACCTCGGCGGTGGATTGGCGGCATGTCGTGGAACCTCGGCGGCGAGGCCCGGGCGTGGCGTCGTCGCGGTGGAGTGTGGCGGCGTGTGGCGAGGGGTCACGACGACATGCCGTGTGCGTGTCGCTGAGGTTCCACGAACGGCCGCCGGCGCCGCCGAGATGGGCAGATTTCGGAACCTCGGGGGTTGGGCGGCGGCGTGTCGTGGGGCGGCGGCGTGGCCGTGCGACCCCGGGGCCCGGGGCGTGCACCGAGGGGAAGGGCGGGCCGGCATCGCGCCGGGCCCGCCCTTCGTCGTGACCGATCAGTCCTGCAGGTGGCTCCGGCGACGGTTGCGCACCGCGCGGAACGTCAGCAGCGCCGCACCGAGCAGCACGAGCACCCCGGCCGCGATGAGCCCGGGCTTGAGGTCAGCACCGGTGTAGGCCAGCGGCCCGCCGTCACCGACGTCACCCGAACCAGCGGCCGGCGCGTTGCCCGAGCCTCCGGCAGCCGGCACGGTCGGAACCGCGGTCGGCGAGTTGCTCGGCGTCGGCGCACTGGGCGACGGCGACGGGACCGGGGTCACCGCGGCCTCGACCACGAAGGCGAGCGGGGTCGCAGCGCCGTCCTCGGGCGTGACGACGGTCGCCGGAGTGGCGCCGTCGACGTCGACCGTGATCGTGTACTCAGTCGTCGGCTGCAGGTCGACCAGGTCGAACGTGCCGTCGTCGTCGGTGGTGACGGTCACCGGCGGGCCGGCCTCCGGGTCGGTCGGCGTCGCGACGACGTCCACGCCGGCGACCGGGTCGCCGTTCGTGTCGACCACGGTGCCGGGCTGGTCGGTCGTGACGACCTCGGGCGCGGCGGGGGTCTCGAACGGCAGGTCCGACGTGACGCTGGTGCCGGCGGTGGCGGTGACGTCCGTGTTGGCGGTATTGCCGGTCGCACCCGCTGCGGGGACCACCGTGCGGACCGTGTAGGTACCGGCAGACGTGGCGAAGGTGTAGCGACCGTCGGCGTCGGTGGTGGTCGAACCGACGACGGCTCCGGACTCGTCGAGGAGCTCGACGACCACGCCGGCGGGCACGGGCGTCCCGTCGAGGGAGACGATGCCGGTGATCGTCGCGATCACGGCGGGCGGGGCGATGATCGGCTCCGGCTCGACCGGTGCTGCACCGGCGTCACCGGTGGTGATCGTCACGGGCGGTTCACCGGCCACCGAGACCTCCACGGCGGTGTCCGCGGGAAGGTCCGACGCGGTGTACACGCCGTCGCTGTTCGTCGTGGTCTCGATCGGGTCGCCCCCGGGGACGTCGATGACGACGGGCACGTTCGCCACGGGGTGGTCCTCCGCGTCGGTCACCGTCCCGATGACGGACGTCGTGTCGTCCGGCGACGTGAACGCGAAGTCGGCGGTCTTGTCGACGCCACCTGGTGTGCCGGAGACGGCGAGCGAGACACCCGTCGCCACGGCGTCACCGTCAGCACCCGCCGGCGGGGTGATCTCGACGCGGTAGTTCGCGATCACCGGCAACTGCGGGAACACGTAGTTGCCGTCGTCGTCGGTGGTCGTCGTGTACACGGTGCCGCGGGGTGCGGTCACGGTGACGGTGGCTCCCGGGATCGGGGTGCCGTCGAGGGTCGCGGTGCCGCTGATCGCCGCGGTGCGGTTGGCGAACCAGGTCTGGTACACCGGGAACCCGCTGCGCTGCTGGTACGTGATGGTCAGGCTCGTCAGCGACGCGGTCGGCGTGAACCAGGCCGAGGCGCCCGCGGTGTCCGACGCGGCGGCGTTGCCGGTCAGCGTGCGCGTGGCGGCGTCCCAGGTCGGCTGGTCCTGACCGGTCGTGCCGTCCGGATCCGGCGAGCAGGACCATCCGGCAGGGCTGGATGCCGAGCACGAGTTGTAGGAGCCCTGGTACCCGAGCTGTTCGGCGGTCGCCGCACCGCCGCCGGCCACCGTGGCCGAGATCGTCGCCTGGTCGGCGTCGATGTCCCCGAGGACGAACGACCAGCTCTGCGCGCCGGGCGTCGCGCCGTCGAACGTGTAGGTGGTGGTCGAGGCCGAGTCCCCGTTGGGACGATCAGCCTGCGGCCGCTGGTTCATGTACGTCTGCGCACGACTCGTGCCGTAGACCCCACCGACCGGCGTCCCCGCCGACTGCCACGTCGACGCCCCGCTGATCACGGTCGACTGCCGCGAGTTCGAGGTGAACGTCGTGGCGGGGAACCCGGGCAACGTCATCGTGCCCGTGTACGCCTTCGATGCCCCGCTCAGGGTGAACGTGCCCCAGTTGCCCGCGGGCTCCGCCGAGGCGCTCGTCGCACCGCCGATCGCGAGTCCTGCTCCGAGTGCGAGGGCGGTGAGCCCCGCCGTGACCGCGCGCCAGCGCCGCATGTGTACTCCCCTGGTGATGACGCCGGCGTGCCCCGACGTCCGTGCAGGCTATCCAGACGGCGCGGACCCGGTCCACACCGACACCACATCGTGACTCAGGCGGGTCCGTCGAGCAGCACGAGCAGCGCGTCCACCGCGGCGACCTGGCCCGCGACGAGCATCTCCCGCGCCTCGGCGACCGGCACCCACCGGGCGTCGTCGACCTCCGGCACGTCGACGAACCGTCCCGAGCCACGTGGCAGCTCGAGCCGGACGGTGTTGCTCCGCACGACGGCGACCTCGAACCCCGGGGCCGGCGCGGCGAACACCCGCACGCGCTTGCCCGAGGCCTGCCGGAACTCGCCCAGGTCCGTGACGTCGTCGGCGGCCACGGGCGCAGGGACCCCGATCTCCTCACCGAACTCACGCAGGGCCGTCGCGAGCGGGTCCTCGTCGGGTTCGACGAGTCCCTTCGGGATCGACCAGGCACGTGGCCGGTTCCGCCAGAACGGCCCGCCCATGTGCGCGACGAAGACCTCCGGCCCGGCCGGACCGGTCCGGTGCAGCAACAGTCCGGCGCTCACCACCACGCCCGCGAGACTACGCGGCGTCGGACGGGAGGCCCGGCCCACGTCCGCCGCCCGCGGTCACCGCCGCGCACGGCCGGTTCCACCGCCCCCGTCCGGAGTACCGTGTGGCGCACGGAGCGCCAGGTGACGCCCCCGAAGCCTGCGACGGAGGAGGCCGATCGGGATGGACGAGCGATGGACGACGGTGACGTTGGCCGCCGATGCGGCGATGCCCCACGACGAGGCCCTGCGGTGGATCGTGGCCCGCGCCGGTGCCGGTGTCGAGCGGCTGCGGATCATCGGCGCCGACCACGCGCTGGAGGGTCGGACGCCGGTCGCCGATCAGCTCGCCGAGGCTGCGCGGACGGCCCTGCCCGGTGTGGCGGTCGAGGTGCACCGGCACGCGGGCCCGTTCGCCGCAGCCCTGGTCGAGGAGTCGGACGGCGGTGACCTGCTCGTGATCGGGAGCTTCCGCCACCGGCGCGGATCGACGGCCGGCGGTGACCCGGCGCGGGTCGCCGAGCGTGCTGCCGTCCCGACCGTGGTCGTGCCGGAGGGTCCGCACCCGATCGACGGTGACGTGGTGCTCGCGGTGGAGGACCCGATCGACGAACGTGCGGTGTCGATCGCCGTCGACGAGGCCGTCCGGCGGAACCGACGGCTGACGCTCCTGCGTGCGTGGGAGATGCCCGTGCTCACCCGGACCGGGCTGACCGACTTCGCCGAGGACCCACTCCGGTGGCGCACCAGCAACGCCGAGCTGCTGCAGCGGGTGACGTCCGTGCTGGCCGCGCGGTACCCGTCACTCCGCATCCGTCCGCTGCTGGTCGAGGGCCACCCGGGGCACGCGATCGCGTCGCACACCCGCCGCGCGTCGCTGGTGGTGCTCGGCCGTGGCCACGTGCGCGCACTCTCGGGCTCGCTGCTCCACGACGTCGTCCGCGAGACGGCAGCCCCGGTCTGCGTGGTCCCGCCGGCGGCGCACGCGGACAGCCGAGCGGCCACGGCGACCGAGACCGCCGGTGGGATCAGCCGGCGAGGGCGCGGATCGCGGCGGCCATCCGCGCGGTCAGGTACGTGACGCCGCGCTCGTTCGGGTGCAGGGCCCCAGCCTTCAGGTCGATCTTCCGCAGGTCACCGGAACCGGTGAGCGTCACCCCGGCCACGTAGCGCTTCGACGCGGCGCACGGCGAGTGGTCCTGCGTGCTCGCGAAGACGTCGACGAACCGGACCCCGGCGGCAGCGGCAGCGGATCGGGAGACCTCGTTGAGTTCGTCCTGGACACCGTGCAGGTACTCGACGTCGGTGTCCGTGAAGGGGTAGGTGTCCGACGGGAACGAGCCCGCCAGGGTGCCGAGGTCGAGTGCGGACCGGAAGCAGCCCTTCGCGGGGGTGTCCTCGGCGTCCGGGAAGATCGCCGGGTAGCCGAGGAACACGACGACGGCGTTCGGGGCGGCCCGCTGCACGGCGCCCAGGGTGTCGGCGATGCCGAGGGCCACGCGCGACTGGATCTTCACGGCGAGCTGGTCGACACCGTCGTGCACCAGGGTGCTCTCGCACGACGGGGCGTCGCGACCCGAGAACACCGGGCCGTCCGCGGAGATCGCCAAGCACGAGGCCGCCGTGCCGAACAGGTCCGCATCGTTGCCGCCGATCGTCAGGGTCACCAGTCGGGTGCGGTCGGACAAGGACTCGATCTGGGGCGGGACGCCCTTGAACTGGTGGCCCGTGGTGACGTCGTCGCTCGTGGCGCCGGAGCAGGTGACGTCGGTCAGGTCGAGCCCGAACTGCGCCGCGAGCCGGTGCGGGTAGTCGCGCGCCGACTGCACGCAGGCGTTCGAGGGCAGCCCGGTGCGGTCCCCCAGGCCGTACCCGGCCGAGTAGGAGTCGCCGAGCGCCACGTACTCACTGCCCGGTGGGATCGCGTCGAGCGTCTCGGCGGGGTCGGCGGTCAGGGGGTACGGCTCCGGCACCGGCCACATCGGCGCCGCGGAGGCCGGCGGCGCGCCGACGGACCCGCCGAGGCCCGCCGCCACGAGACAGACGGCGCCGACCACCGCCAGGGCGGCGCGCAGTGGTCGGCGGGTGATGCGGAGCAGTTCCGGCCTCAGCGGCGTCCGAGGCGACGCTCGCCGCCGCTGCCCGTGCGGTACTCGAGGCCGTAGTGCTGGAACAGCTCGGGCTCGGTCGCGGCGTCGAGCTCACCGTCGGTCGCGATCGAGGGTGCGTCCTTCACGAGCTTCTTCGGGAAGGTCACGCGCAGGTGCTTCGGCGCGACGGTCGCCCCGACGAGGGGGACGAACACGAGCTTCTGGAAGCCGACCATCCCGGTCGTGAGCGCACCGAACGCCGGCTCGGACGTGGCGGTGTCGTAGTAGATGCTCTCGAGCGTCCCGACCTTGTCCTCGGCCTCGTCGACGACCGGCAGGCCGATCCAGTCACGGATGTTGGCGGCTTCGAACACGAAGGACTCCTTCCGAGTGCCCGGTGGGTCCGGGTGGCTCTCGGTCGACGCTACCGGTCGGTCGCCTGTGCGGTCACCCCGAGCACGTCGAGCCGGTCCACCGCGGCGAGCACGTCGGCCGCGCCGACCGCCAGGATCGCCGGGTCGGGGTCCTCGGCGAAGACGTCGCCACGCCGGACCGAGGCATCGGTGAGGACGATGTGCGGACCCGACGCGGGCGGTCCCCAGGCCTCCGGCGGCGCCGGGCCGAAGAGCACCACCGACGGCACCCCGTAGGCGGTCGCGAGGTGCGCCGCACCCGTGTCGACGGTGACGACGAGCCGTGCCGCGGCGATGACGCCCGCGAACTCCTGCAGCTCCAGGGAGCCGGCCAGGACCGCCCCCGGCGCCAGGCCGGCCACGTCCGCGACGGCACGTGCACGGACGACGTCGTCCGCGCCTCCCGTCAGGACCACGTCGGCACCGCGCTCCCGCAGTCCGCGCACCACGTCGGCGAAGCGGTCCGTGGGCCAGTGTCGCGCCCCGTGGAAGGCACCGACGTGGACGACCGCGGCGTCGGCGACCACGGGCGGTGCCGCCGGGCGGTCGACGGCCACGTCGTCGGCGTCGGCGGGGACGCCGTGCCAGGTGAGCAGGTCCGCCCAGCGGTCGCGTTCGTGCACGTCCGTCGGCCACTCGGGACCGTCGTAGCCGTGGGTCGGGTCGGCGTGCCCGATGACCCGACGGGGCTGCAGGGCAGCGATGAGGTCGGACGACTCGGGGCCGGCGCCGTGCAGGTTCACCGCGACGTCGACCGTGCCGGCGGGGACGTTGATCGGGTGGTCGAGGCCGTGCTGCGCCAGGTGGACGTCCACGGCGGGGACGAGCTCGACGACGGGTGCCAGCCACGCGGTGGTCGCGAGGGTGATGCGGTGGTCGGGGAAGGCCCGTCGCAGGGCGCGGAGCGCGGGGACGGCGACCAGGAGGTCGCCGAGCTTGATGGCGCGGAGGACGACGAGTTCCGGGCGTCCGTCGGCGGCGGGCAGGGTCTCGAGTGCGGTCACGGGCGCGACGGTAGGCGGTGCCCGCTGGTGGCGTGGGCAGCGGGCGCGTTCCCCGGCTGTCCTGAACCGGCACGCGGCCGCCGACCGGTACTCCGGTGCCATGCCCCTCGCACCGGACCGCGCGATCCGCGGCCTGCTCTTCGACCGCGACGACACCCTCGTCGTGGACGTCCCGTACAACGCCGACCCGCGCCTGGTGGTGCCCGTCCCCGGTGCCCGTCGCGCCGTGGAGCGGGCTCGTGCAGCCGGGTTGTTGCTCGGCGTGGTCACGAACCAGTCCGTGGTCGCGAAGGGCCTGGCGACGCGCGAGCAGGTCGACGCGACGAACGCCCGCGTGGACGCGCTCGTCGGACCGTTCGACGTCTGGTGCGTCTGCCCGCACGACGCCGGCGACGACTGCGCCTGCCGGAAGCCGCGGCCGGGCATGGTCCTCGACGCCGCCGAGCGACTCGGGGTCCCGCCGGAGGCGCTCGTGCTGGTCGGCGACATCGGCGCCGACGTGCAGGCGGCGCGGGCCGCAGGGGCGCAGGGCGTGCTCGTGCCGACCCCGCGCACGCGGCCCGAGGAGGTCGACGACGCCGAGACCGTCGCGGCGACCCTCGCCGAGGCCGTCGACCTGGTGATCGCCGCGGCCGGACCGTCGACCGTCGAGACGGACCGGGCGTGAGCCGTCCCCGCGTCCTGGTGGCGCGCCTCGACTCGTTCGGCGACGTCCTGGTCGCCGGCCCCGCCGTCCGCGCCGTCGCCGCCGGGGCCTCGCACGTCACGATGCTGTGCGGGCCGCAGGGCGCCCCGGCAGCCGAGCTGCTGCCCGGCGTGGAGCGCGTCCGGGTGTGGGCAGCGCCCTGGGTCACCGAGACCGCGCGGCCGATCGACGACGCCGTGCTCGCCGAGTTCCGTGCGCTCGTCGCCGAGGAGCGACCCGACGAAGCGGTCGTCCTCACCTCGTTCCACCAGTCGCCGCTGCCCCTGGCGCTGCTCCTCCGCCTCGCCGGTGTCCCCCGCGTCTCCGGGGCCTCGGTCGACCACCCGGGGTCGCTCCTCGACGTCCGCCTGCGACCCGGCGAGGACCTGCCCGAGGACGTCCCCGAACCCGAGCGTGCGCTGCGGATCGCCGACGCGGCCGGGTTCCGGCTGCCGCCGGGGGACGACGGGAGGCTCGTGGTGCGTCACGACGCCGTCGCACCCCCGTCCGTGGCCGGGCTGGGACGGTACGTGGTCGTGCACCCCGGCGCCAGCGTCCCCGCCCGGTCGTGGCCGGCGTCGCACCACCGGGAGCTCGTCGCCGCCTACGCCGGGCGTGGCGTGCCCGTCGTCGTCACCGGCTCCCCCGGGGAACGCGACCTCACCGCCGCCGTCGCCGGCGCCACCGGCATCGACCTCGGCGGTCGGACCACGCCCGCCGAGCTCGCCGCGGTCCTTGCCGGTGCCGAGGTCGTCGTCGTCGGCAACACCGGGCCGGCGCACCTCGCCGCGGCGGTCGGCGCACCGATCGTCAGCCTCTTCTCGCCCGTCGTCCCCGCCGTCCGGTGGGCACCGTACGCACCGCTGGTCGAACTGCTCGGGGACCAGGCCGCGCCGTGCCGGCTCAGCCGGGCCCGGGAGTGCCCCGTCGCGGGGCACCCGTGCCTGTCCACGGTGCGCATCGAGGACGTGCTCGCAGCCCACGAACGGCTGCTCGACCGCGCTTCGCGGATGGAACCGAGAAGTCTGCGGAGCGCGCCAGAAGGCGCTGCGTAGCGTCCGCCACTGCTCCCCCTTCTCCTCGTGTCCGACCGACCGAAAGGCCCCGTATGCGCATCCTCGTCTGGCACGTGCACGGCGGTTGGATGGACGCGTTCGTCCGCGGCCCGCACGAGTACCTGATCCCCACCACGCCGGCGCGCGACGCCTGGGGCCTCGGTCGTGGCGGGCGCGCCTGGCCGGCGTCCGCGATCGAGATCGACCCCGCCGACGTCGCCAGCGCCGAGGTCGACGTGGTCGTCCTGCAACGCACCGAGGAACTCGACGCCGCGAAGCGCCTGCTGGCCGGTCGCGACGTGCCGATCGTCTTCGTCGAGCACAACGCGCCACGCGTCGACGTGCCGGACAGCCTGCACCCGTTCCGCGACCGCGACGACCTGACCATCGCGCACGTCACGCACTGGAACGCGCTCATGTGGGACTGCGGCACCACGCGTACCACGGTCGTCGAACACGGCGTCGTCGACCCCGGTCCGCGCTACACCGGCTCGCTCGACCGCCTCGGCGTCGTCATCAACGAGCCCGTCCGTCGGGACCGCGTCGTCGGCACCGACCTGCTCCCCCGCTTCGCGGCCGTGGCACCCGTCGACGTGTGGGGCATGGGCACCGAACGGCTGCTGGAGCTCGGCTTCGGCGACGCCTTGGTCGCCCGCGGTGACGTGCCCTCGGACCCGATGCACACGGCCCTCGCCGAACGCCGAGCGTACGTCCACCCGAACCGGTGGACCTCGCTCGGCCTGTCCCTCCTCGAGGCGATGCACCTGGCGATGCCGGTCCTGGTGCTCGCGACGACGGACGCGGCGCGCACGGTGCCGGGCGAGGCCGGCGCGATCGCGACCGACGTCGAGGAGCTGGTGCGGGCCTCCCGGATCCTCATCGAGGACCCCGACGAGGCGCGCCGACGGGGTGCCGTGGCGCGGGAGGCCGTGCTCGCACGGCACGCGCTCGGCCGCTTCACCGCCGACTGGGACGACCTGCTCGACGACGCCGTGACCCGCGGCGCCCGACGCGAGCGGGCCGCTGGCGCCGCGTTCGAGGGGAGTTTCCGATGAAGATCGCGATGGTGTCGGAGCACGCGAGCCCGCTCGCCGTGCTCGGCGGTGTCGACGCCGGTGGACAGAACGTCCACGTGGCCGAACTGTCCGGGGCGCTCGCGGACCGCGGGCACCAGGTGACCGTCTACACCCGGCGTGACGACGCATCCGCGCCGGTCCGGGTGCCGCTGCGACCGGGGGTCGACGTCGTGCACGTCGACGCCGGTCCGGCGCGGCACGTGCCGAAGGACGAGCTGTTCCCCTTCATGGGGACGTTCGCGTCGGTGCTCGCCGCGGAGTGGTTCGTGGACCGGCCCGATGTCGTGCACGCCCACTTCTGGATGTCCGGGCACGCGGCACTCGACGCCGTCGCGCAGGTGCAGGCCCGGACCGGCGGCACCCGCATCGCCGTCGCGCAGACCTTCCACGCGCTCGGCGTCGTGAAGCGTCGGCACCAGGGCTCGGCCGACACGAGTCCCGCCGAGCGCGAGTGGCTCGAACCGGCCGTCGGACGGAGCGCCGACCAGGTCGTCGCCACGTGCTCCGACGAGGCCTTCGAGCTCAAGGCCCTCGGCGTCCCCCTGCAGCGCATCTCCGTCGTGCCGTGCGGCGTCGACGTGGCGCTGTTCCGCCCCGACGGGCCCGTCGAGGAGCGCGGCCGTCCGCAGCGGGTGCTCACCGTGTCGCGGCTGGTCCGGCGCAAGGGCGTCGGCACGACCATCGCCGCCCTCGCCGCCCTGGTCGCCGAGGGGCGCGACGTGGAACTCGTGGTCGTCGGCGGTGCCGGTGTCGCCGGGGCCGACCTGGTGGACGACCCCGAGTACCAGCGGCTCGACGCGCTCGCCCGGTCGCTCGGGGTCCGTGACCACGTGACCTTCCGCGGACAGCTGGGACAGCACGAGATGCCCGCCGTGTACCGGAGCGCCGACGTCGTGGTCTGCGCACCCTGGTACGAGCCGTTCGGCATCGTCCCGCTCGAGGCGATGGCCTGCGGTCGACCCGTCGTCGCGTCGAGTGTCGGTGGGCTCATCGACACCGTCGTCGAGGACGGCACGGGCCTGCACGTCCCGCCGCGCGACGAGGCCGAGGTCGCCGAGGCCGTCGGTGCCCTGCTCGACGACCCGGACCGCCGCGGATCCCTCGGCCGGGCCGGCCGTGCACGCGCGGAGTCGCGGTACACGTGGCAGAAGGTCGCCGCGGACAGCGAGCGCCTCTACGAGCGGCTGCTGGCCGGTGCCGTCGCCGTGGCCGCACCGACCACCACGGCGAGCGCACCGCAGCGCACCGCCACGGCGGGCGCGCCGACGCGCACCACCACCCACGCCGGACGGGTCCCGCGTGCCGCACAGCCGACCGAGAGGACCGCCCGATGACCATCGACCAGCAGCCCGGCATCGACGAGCACACCACCGCGAGTGCACGCATCGTGCTCGACCACGTCGCCGCCTCGGTCCCCGTGATCGCCTCGCTCGTCGACCACCACGACCACATCGCCGCCTGGGCCGACGACATCGCGGCCCGGCTCGTGGCCGGTCGCCGCCTGCTCGCCGCGGGCAACGGCGGGTCGGCCGCCGAGGCGCAGCACCTGACCTCGGAGCTCACCGGACGCTTCGACGGCGACCGCCCCGCCTACTCCGCGATCTCGTTGCACGCGGAGACCTCAGCCGTCACGGCGATCGGCAACGACTACGGCTTCGACCAGGTCTTCGCCCGACAGGTGTCGGCGCACGCCCGGGCGGGTGACGTCGTCGTGCTGTTGTCGACCAGCGGCAGGAGCCCGAACCTGCTCCGCGCCGCCGAGGCCGCCCGCGCCGTCGGTGCCCGGACGATCGCGATGACCGGGCCGCGGCCGAACCCCCTGGCCGAGGCGGTGGACGACGCGATCTGCATCGCGGGGCCGTCCGCCAACGTGCAGGAGGCGCAGCTCGTGCTCGTGCACGCCCTGTGCCGAGCGATGGAGCCCGCACTGCGCCGCGGGGTACGGCGATGACGCCGCAGCGACCGGCCGCGCAGCGACCGGCCGGGCCCCACCGCGCGGCGGGTCGTCGCCTGCGGATCGTCGTCGTCGGCGACACGTTGCTCGACGTCGACGTGGCCGGCACCAGCGATCGGCTCAGCCCGGACGCACCCGTGCCCGTCGTCGACGTCACGACCGACGACCGCCGCGCCGGGGGTGCCGGACTCGTCGCCACGATGCTGGTGCGTGACGGACACGACGTCACCCTGGTCACCGTCCTGGGCGACGACGCCCGCGCGCAGGAACTCCGCGACCTGCTCCCCGACGTCACCGTGGTCGCCGGGCCCTCCGGTGCGCCGACGCCGGTGAAGACCCGCGTGCGCGTCGTCGACCACGCGCTCGTCCGCATCGACGAGGGCTGTGCGACCCCGCCCGTGCCCGAGGCCACGGACGCCATGACCGCCGCCCTCGACGGCGCCGACGCGATCGTCGTCGCCGACTACGGTCGCGGGGTCGCCGCCGCTCCGGCGCTGCGGGAGGCCCTCGCGCGCGTCGCCGAGCACACCCCCGTGGTCTGGGATCCGCACCCGAAGGGCGCCGCACCCGTGCCCGGAATCACCGTGGCCACCCCGAACGCCGCCGAGGCCCGCAGGTTCACCGACGTCGACGGGCACGGCGTGCCCGTCGCGACCGTGCCCTTCGCGACCGTGGCCGCCGCGGCCCTCGTCGAGCAGTGGGGCGTCGGCGCCGTCGCGGTGACGCTCGGCGACCGCGGAGCACTCCTCGCCGACGACCGTTCGGACAGCCGCTTCGTGCCAGCGCCCTCCGTCACCGCCGGTGACCCGTGCGGCGCTGGCGACCGGTTGGCGGCCGGTGTCGCCGTGGCGCTGGCCGGTGGAGCGGACGTCCCCGCCGCCGTCGCCGCCGGCGTGGTCGCGGCCTCCGAGTACCTGGCTGCCGGTGGCGTCACCGCGCTCTTCGCCGACGACGGCCCCGCGCCGCTCCGGGTGCCCGGAGCCGACCACGACGCGCTGCGCACCGTGCACGAGGTCCGGAGCGCCGGCGGCACCGTCGTCGCGACCGGCGGCTGCTTCGACCTGCTGCACGCCGGGCACGCCCGCACCCTGTCGGCGGCGCGGGCACTCGGCGACTGCCTGGTCGTGTGCCTCAACTCGGACACCTCGGTCCGGGCGCTCAAGGGTCCGGACCGGCCGATCATGACCCAGGACGACCGCGTCGAACTGCTGCTCGCCCTGGACTGCGTCGACGCCGTCGTGGTGTTCGACGAGCACACCCCCGACGAGGCACTCCGCCGGTTCCGCCCGGACGTCTGGGCGAAGGGCGGCGACTACACCGCGAGCGAGCTGCCCGAGGCCGCGACCCTCGCCGAGTGGGGCGGACGCGTCGTCACCGTCCCGTTCCACCCCGGCCGTTCGACGACCCGGCTCGCCGCGGCCCTCGAACACGTCGGCTGAGCCCGACGGATCCACGCCCCTACGGAAGGAAGTCCATGCCCGTCCCCACCACCCCCATCGGCCGCGTCCTCGTCACCGGCGGCGCCTCCGGACTCGGCGCAGCGGTCGTCGCCGCGGTCGTCGAGGCCGGCGGCACCCCGATCGTCCTCGACCTGCGCGTCGACGCGGTGTCCGAGGGCATCGACGCCGTGGCCGTCGACGTGTCGGACACCGACGCGGTCGAGCAGGCGGTCCGCCAGGCGGCCGAGCGTCACGACGGACTCGACGCGGTCGTGACCGCCGCGGGGATCGACACCCCGGCACCGATCGACGCGATCTCCTCCGGCAACTGGGAGAAGATCGTCGCGGTCAACCTCATCGGCACCGCCTCGGTCGTCCGCGCCGCACTGCCCGCCCTCGAGGCAGCGCACGGACGTGTGATCACGATCTCGTCCTCGCTCGCCCTGCGCGGCGTCGGCGACGGCACCGCCTACTCGGCGTCGAAGTTCGGCGTCCGCGGCTTCTCGCAGGCCCTGGCCGCCGAGACCGCCGGCCGCATCGGTGTCACCAACGTGATCCCGGCCGGCATGCGCACGAACTTCTTCGCCGACCGCACCGAGCAGTACAAGCCGGGTCCGGACGCGCAGCTCATCGAGCCGGAGTACGTCGCGAACGCGATCCTCTTCGCCCTGTCGCAGCCGGCCGGCTGCGAGATCCGGGAGCTGTCGATCATGCCCGCGACGGAGCCGAGCTGGCCGTAGGCGCTCGCTGCGCGCCGCGCCGCTGCCTGGCGCGTTGGTCGTCGCCACGGTGCGGCCGGGAGGCGCGTGCCGGTCGTGCGCCGGGCCTCCCGTCCGGCGGTCTTGTCACGTTGCCTGCACGGTGCGGCTTGCGTCGTCTGGTGCGGGGTTGACGGCGTGGTGCGCGCTTGCAGCGCCGCACGCAGCGGTCAACGGCGCACGGGGTGGGGACGTGCGCACGGTGCGGACGGGAGGCGCGGTGCCGGGTTGGCACCGTGCCTCCCGTCCGGCGGTCTTGTCACGTTGCCTGCACGGTGCGGCTTGCGTCGTCTGGTGCGGATTTGACGGCGTGGTGCGCGCTTGTGGCGCCGCACGCAGCGGTCAACCCCGCACCGGGTGGGGACGTGCGCACGGTGCGGCTTGCGTCGTCTGGTGCGGGGTTGACGGCGTGGTGCGCGCTTGCAGCGCCGCACGCAGCGGTCAGCCGCGCACGGCGAGGGGACGTGCGCACGGTGCGGCCGGGAGGCGCGGTGCCGGTCGTGCGCCGGGCCTCCCGTCCGGCGGTCTTGTCACGTTGCCTGCACGGTGCGGCTTGCGCCAACTGGTGCGGGTTTGCCGGCGTGGTGCGCGCCTGTGGCGCCGCACGCAGCGGTCAGCGGCGCACGGGGTGGGGACGTGCGCACGGTGCGGCTTGCGTCGTCTGGTGCGGGGTTGACGGCGTCGTGCGCGCCTGTGGCGCCGCACGCAGCGGTCAATCGCGCACGGGGTGGCGACGTGCGCACTGTGCGGTCAGACGGTGCGGAGCAGGTCGGCGACGTCGTCGAGGACCTGCTGCGGGTCGACCTCGTCGACGTAGGACGGGTCGTGCGCGCAGCGCTCGGCCGTCCACCCCACCTGCGTGACGTCGATCCCGCACACCGGGCAGCGCGTGACGTAGGACAGGTGCACGCGGTGGCGCCCGCGGTCGAACGGTCCGGCGTTGACGACGTTGCCGAACCAGAACACGCCGACGGTGGGCGTCCCGACGGCGACCGCCAGGTGCCGCGGGCCGGAGTCGTCGCCGACCATGACGTCGGCGGCGGCGAGCACGGCGGGGAGCTCGCGGAGCGGCACGGCACCGGTCAGGTCGTGCACGCGTCCGGCGAGGTCGGCGGGCAGCGCGTCGACGATGGCGGTCGACGCCGGCACGTCGGACGCGTCGCCGACGAGCACCACGTCGTCCCCGGCGGCGAGCCGGACACGGGCGACCTCGGCGAAGCGCGAGGGGCTCCATCGGCGGCGCGGGTCCGTCGCTCCGGGGTGGATCGCCAGGAGCCGGGTGCTGTCCCCGGCGACGCCGAGCCGCGCGCGGACCGCTGCCCGCTCGTCGTCGGACACGCGCACCCGCGGGTCGAGCGTGACGGGGGCGGCCCCCGCGAGCGACACGACCTCGAGGGCACGCAGGACCTCGTGCTGGTAGTACACGTAGCGCACCCAGCGCTCGAGGACCTCGGCGTCCTCGGTCGCGGTGCCGACGGTGTGCCGGGCGCCGAGCCGGAGGAGGAACGGGTTCGAGTTGCGGCCCCCACCGTGCAGCTGCACCGCGAGGTCGAACCGGCCGGACAGCCGCGCGAAGAAGTCCTCGGCGTCAGGAGCGTCGTCGCCGGCGTCGCGGACACCCGGTGCGACCGGGAGCTCCGCGAAGGCGTGCACGGCGTCGCTCCGGCCGCCCAGGACCGCTGCCGCGGCGGGTGTGCCGAGGAGCGTGATGCGCGCGTCCGGGTAGGCGGCGGCGAGGGCCTCGAGGGCCGGCACGGCGAACATCAAGTCGCCGAGGCCCCCGCCGCGGAGCACCGCGATCTCGGTCACGCCGTCGAACCGTTCTCCGCCCACACCGATCTGCTGCACGCCTCTCGTCTACCGGTCGGGTGCCGGTGGGACGTCCAGCACCGGGCGACGGACGGCCACCGATGGACACGAAGCGCGGAGTCGAGTCGGCACACAGCGGTGTCCGAGCACCGTCTGACCCCCGCCCGACCTCCGGAAGGACACCATGACGATCGCACCCGCTGCTGCCGACGCCGCCACAGACCTGGTGGTGACCGACCCCGTCGACGGAACGGTCGCGTCGACCGTGCCCCGTGCCTCCGAATCCGAGGTCCGCGATGCGGTCGCCCGCGCCCGGGCAGCTGCCGGCCCCTGGGCGCGCACCGCACCCGCCGAGCGCGGCGCGCTGCTGCACGCGGCGGCCGAGCACGTGCGCGCACACGCCCAGGAGCTCGCCGACCTGAACACCCGCGAGACGGGCAAGGTGCCGGGGGACGCACTCGGTGGGGTCGAGGCGGGCGTCGGGACGCTCGTGCAGTACGCCGAGCTCGGACCGGTGCACCGCGGCGAGGCCCTCCGCGGGCAGTTCGGGGCCGCCGACTGGGCCGTCCCGCACCCCCGCGGCGTCGTGCTCGCCCTGACGCCGTGGAACGACCCGGTCGCCGTGGCCTGCGGCATCCTCGGTGCCGCGATCGTCACCGGCAACACCGTGGTGCACAAGGGCAGCGAGCGGTCCCCCGCCACCATCGCGCGCCTGAACGCCCTGCTCGCCGAGGTCCTGCCCGACGGCGTGCTCGTCGGCGTGGACGGGGACGGCTCGACCGGCGAGCTGTTGCTCGCCCAGGAGGGCATCGACGTGTACGCGCACGTCGGGTCCACCGCGACCGGTGACCGGCTGTCCGAGGTCGCCGTCGTGACGCGTGCCCACGTGGTCCGTGAGAACGGCGGGAACGACGCGGTCGTCGTCGACGCCGACGTCGACCCGGAGTGGGCCGCCGCCCAGGTGGCGCTCGGTGCGTTCGCGAACACCGGGCAGATCTGCACCAGCGTCGAGCGCGTCTACGTGCACCGTGACGTCGCCGAGCCCTTCGTCGCCGCCCTCGTGGCCGAGGCGGAGCGCCGCACCGCCGCACCCGCGACGACCTACGGTCCGCTGGTCGACGACCGGCTGCGCAGCACCGTGCAGTGCCACGTCGACGACGCCCTGCAGCGCGGTGCCTCGGCGCGGACCGGTGGGGTCACCCCGGACGGCGTCGGATCCTTCTACCCGGCGACCGTGCTCACCGGGTGCACCGACGACATGCTCGTGATGACCGAGGAGACGTTCGGGCCGATCGCGCCGGTACGCGTCGTGGCCGACTTCGACGAGGGGCTCCGGCTCGCCGCGGCCGACCGGTACGGCCTCGCCGCCACCGTCCTGACGAACGACACCGGTCACGCCCTGCGCGCCGCCGCGGAACTGCCGGTCGGCACCGTCAAGGTCAACGCGGTGTTCGGTGGTGCACCGGGCGGCAGTGCCCAGCCGCGAGGTGCCTCCGGAGCGGCTTTCGGGTACGGCCCGCACCTGCTCGACGAGATGACCACCACCACGGTCGTGCACCTCGAGCCCGCCCCCGCACGCACCCCCGGCGGCACACGATGAGCGTCGACGTCCGCCTCGTCCGCGACCTGGTCGCCACGATCGACGACCGCGAACCGCTCGTCGTCGTGATCGGCGACTGCATCCTCGACCAGTGGACCGTGGGCGAGGCCGAGCGGGTCTCGCGCGAGGCACCGGCACCCGTCGTCCGGGTCACCGAGACGATCGCGGTGCCCGGTGGCGCCGCGAACACCGCGGTGAACGCCCGCGCGCTCGGCGCCCGGGTCCGGCTCGTCGGACTCATCGGCGACGACGAGGCCGGTGGCGTCCTGCGCGAACGGCTCGAGACCGCGGGCGTCGACACCGCGTTCCTGGTCGAGATCGCCGGAGCGCGCACCACCACCAAGTCCCGCGTGGTCGGTGGCGACCGGGTCGTGGTCCGGGTCGACGACCTGGCCGGAACCCCGACCGCCGACCACAACGAACGGCTGGCACGCGCCGTCGCCCGAGCGGTCCGGTGCGCCGACGCCGCGGTCGTCTGCGACTACGGACTCGGCGTCCGTGCCGAGGACGTCGTCCCGGTACTCGACCGCGACCGCCCCGGGTCCATCGTCGTCGACGCGCACGACCTGCCCCGCTGGGCCTCGTTGCGACCCGACCTCGTCACACCCAACGCCGGCGAGGCCGCAGCACTGCTCGGACGCGACCTCGGGACCGGCGCCGACCGGGTGGCCGCCGTCCTGGGCGCACGGGCCGACGTCCTCGCCCGGACCGGTGCCCGCGCGGCCGTCGTCACGCTCGACCGCGACGGCACCGTGCTGCTCGAGCGCAGCACGGACGAGGGTTTCCGCACCCGTGCGGTGCCGGCCTCGGAGCAGCAGGCGTCCGGAGCCGGGGACACGTTCTGCGCCGCCGCGACGGTGGCGCTCGCGGTCGACGCGTCCGTCCGTGATGCCGTGTCCGTGGCACAGGCCGCCGCCGACGTCGTCGTCCGCGAAGCCGGTACGTCGGTCTGCAGCGCCGCCGCGTTGCTCGACTCGGTGACGGCGCCGGCCGCGACCGTCGTCGACCACGACGAACTCGCGGCCGCCGTCGAACGGGCCCGTCAGGTCGGTCGTCGCGTGGTGTTCACGAACGGCTGCTTCGACGTCGTGCACCGTGGGCACACGACGTACCTGCGCCAGGCCCGGGACCTCGGGGACCTGCTCGTCGTCGCGTTGAACGACGACGACTCGGTGCGGCGACTGAAGGGCCCGGAACGCCCGATCAACCCGGCCGAGGACCGCGCCGGGGTGATCGCCGCCCTGGCCTGCGTCGACCTGGTGACGGTCTTCGCGACCGACACCCCGATCCCGCTCATCGAACGGCTGCGCCCCGAGGTCTACGTCAAGGGCGGCGACTACTCGCCCGAGATGCTCCGCGAGACGGCGGTCGTGCGCGGGTACGGCGGTGAGGTGGTCATGGTCGACTACGTCCCCGAGCACTCCACGACGGCCGTGGTCCGGCGCATCCGCGAAGCCGCGGCCGCATCGGCCGGGTCGGCCGGGTCGACGAAGCCACCCGCGGCGTCGGCCGTGTCCGCGGTGCCACCCGCGGCGTCGGCCGTGTCCGCGGTGCCACCCGCGGCGTCGGCCGGGTCCGCGGTGCCAGCCGCCGCGTCGGCCGGGTCGGACCCCGAGGGGACCACCGACGGAAAGGTCATACCGCAGTAGGGGGTCGTCGAGACCCCGGCGGGATGGCAGCGCTCCCGGCGCTCCGTAGCGTCGAACCCGTCGACGAGGTCCGTCGGCGGAGGGAGCGTCGCCGTGTTCGACCAGATCACCCCGTTCGTCGTCGAGTTGGCCGCGAGTCCGCTCGTCTACGTCGTGCTCGTCGCCCTGTGCTTCGTCGACGGCTTCTTCCCGCCGGTCCCGAGCGAGTCCGCGCTCGTCGCCGTCGCCGCCATCGCCGCGACGTCCGGCCAGCCCGTCCTGGCCGGGGTCTTGGTGGCCGCCGCGGTGGGTGCGATCGCGGGTGACTCGGTGGCGTACTGGATCGGTCGCCGGATCGGACTCGCCCGCCTGGCGCAGTCCCGACGGCCGCGGATCGCCGCGGCGTTCGCGTTCGCCGAACGGCAGATGCAGCGCCGGTCCGCGAGCCTGATCCTGGTCGGCCGGTACATCCCCGTCGGCCGGGTCGCGGTGAACATGACCGCCGGCGCGACCCGGCTGCCGTACCGTCGCTTCCTCGCCATCAGTGCGATCGCCGGGACGGCGTGGTCCGCCACCTCGGTCGGGATCGCCCTGGCCGCGTCGCAGGTGCTGCACGAGCCGCTCGTCGCCGCCCTGGTGTCGATGGTGGTCGCGGGCGGCCTCGGCATCGCGGTCGACCGGGTGATCGGTAGCATCAGCCGCAGGCGCGATGCCCGTGCCGCCCGAGCGGCCGCCGCGATCGTCCCCACGACCGACGTCCCCAAGACCGACGAGCCCGCGACCGACCTGCCCACCGCGAGCACCGCACCCGTCGCACACGCCCCGTCCGCCACACCCCGCATCGTCCCCACCGGAGAGATCGTCCGACCGTGACCACCGCCCTGCTCCGCCCGCGACCGACCTGGCTGCCGCTGGCGACCCGGATCGCTCTCGTGGTCGCGGTGGTGTCCCTGTTCAGCGTCGCCGCCCCGGTGACCTCCGTGTACTACGCCGTCCCCGTCCCGCTCTCCCTGCTCGTGTCGGCGGTGCTCGCGGTCAGCATCGGCATCGCCCCCTTCGTCCCCCGCACCGCCGCCGCCGCCCACCTGGTCGGTCTCGTCGCGCTCGGCCTGCTCACCGCCCCGGTCGAGACGAGCCCGTGGCCGATCCCGGTCACCGGCATCATCGGCCTGAGCGTCCTGCTCGTCGTGCTCGGGGTCCGCTCGACCTGGCGGCTGACCGCGATCGTGTGGGCCGTCGCCGCCGTGCTCCCCCTGCTGCTCGTCGCCGTGACGCCGATCCGCTGGGACCAGCCCGCCGTGTGGGCGACGAGCTTCGTCGTGTCCGCCGGCGACACGCTCCTGGTCGCCGCGGCCGCCGTGGTCATCGGGCAGCGCCGCAGCATCCGCCAGGAGCTCGTCGCCGCCCGCCGCGACGCCGAGCTCGAGCAGGCCCGGCGCCGAACGGTCGAGGAGCGCTCCCGGATCGCCCGCGAGCTGCACGACGTCGTCGCGCACAGCATGTCCGTCGTGCACATGCAGGCGGAGTCGGCCCCGTACCGGGTGGCCGACCTGCCGCAGGAGGCCCGCGCCGAGTTCGCCGCGATCGCCGAGACCTCGCGTACCGCGCTGCGCGAGATGCGCCAGCTGCTCGGCACCCTGCGCGGGGACACCGCCGCCGAGCGCGCACCGCAGCCGGACCTCGCCGACCTGCCCGCGCTCGTGCAGGCCACGCGCGCCGCCGGCATCCCCGTGGAGCTCGACGTCGACGTCGCCGACGACGTCGACCGGCTCGCACAGCTCACCGTCTACCGGGTCGTGCAGGAGGCGCTCGGCAACGTCGCCCGGCACGCGCCCGGCGCGTCCACCGTCGTGACGGTCAGGAGGCACGGCTCGCGTCTCCGGGTGGAGGTCGCCAACACCGCTCCACCCGCTGGCACCGTGCCGGCCGCACCACCCGACGACGGTGGCTTCGGCCTGGCCGGGATGCGCGAGCGGGTGACAGCGCTCGACGGCACGATCGAGCACGGCCCCGTGGCGGACGGGGGCTTCGCGGTCGTGGTGACCCTGCCCGTCCGCGTGCCGGCAGCCGACGGGGGAAGCCGATGACGCGGGTGATGGTGGTGGACGACCAGCAGATGTTCCGCATGGGGCTGCGGGCGATCCTCCAGGCCCAGGATGACGTCGAGGTCGTGGGCGAGGCTGCGAACGGTGCCGAGGCGGTGGTCGCGGCGATCCGGCTGCAGCCGGACGTGATCCTGATGGACGTCCGGATGCCGGAACTCGACGGGATCGAGGCGACCCGACGGATCACGGCGGCGCCGACGGACCGACCCGTCCGCGTGGTCATGCTGACGACGTTCGACATCGACGACTACGTGTTCGACGCCCTGCGGGCCGGGGCGAGCGGCTTCCTGCTCAAGGACGCGAGCGCCGACGAGCTCGTCGCGGCGGTGCGCACGGTGGCCGCGGGCGAGGCACTGCTCGCGCCGCGCGTGACCCGGCACCTGGTCGAGGCGTTCGTCGCCGGACCGGTCACCGCCGCTCCGCGCACCGAGGTGCTCGACGTCCTGACCGACCGGGAGCGCGACGTGTTCCTGCTCATGGCGCGCGGGCGGTCGAACGGCGAGATCGCGGGCGACCTGTTCATCGCGGAGCAGACCGTCAAGACCCACGTGGGGCGGGTGCTGGCGAAGCTGCAGTTGCGCGACCGGGTGCACGCCGTGGTGCTGGCGTACGAGGCCGGCCTGGTCCGCCCGTCCGCCTGACGCGCGACACGGCGCGCCGCTCACGTCCCCCGAGGTTCCGAAATCTGCACATCTCGCGCGCCGGAACGTCGGTCCGTGGAACCCCGGCGTCGCGCCGGCGGTGTGTCGCGCGATCTCGTGCCGCGCGGCACGCTCCGATCAGCGCACGCGCACCCGCACCGTCGCCTCGGTGCCGGACTGCACGCCGGTGAACGTCACCGTCGTGGTGCCCCGTTCGGCTCGCCACCGGGTGGCAGCCGTGCCGTCCACGACGTCCACCGTGCCGAGGTCAGCACCTCCGACGCGCACCCGGACCTGGCGGTCTCCGGCGAACCGGCTGCCCGTCAGGGTGACCCGCTCACCGCGGTGCGGCGAACGATCGGACAGGTCGACCCGGGCACCACGGCTCAGCGCGGCGAGGTCGTCGTTCAACCGCAGCCCCTCCGAGACGGTGAAGAACGTGTCGGTCTGGTCGGTCAGGCCGACCACGTTCGCCGCCCCGGGACCGTAGGCCGCGATCCGGACCTGGGTTCCGGTGTGCTGCTGGGACGAGCCGGCACCTGCCGTGCCGTAGGAGACCTTCATCGTGGCACCGTCGGCGGTGCGCAGGGCGGTGGACAGCGAGGTCGGGGGCGTGCCGTCGACGATCTGGCTCGAGTGGGCGTGGTCCGCCGTCGCGATGACGAGGGTGTTGCCGTCCCGCTTCGCGAACGCGAGCGCGGACTGCACCGCTTCGTCGAAGTCGATCGTCTCACCGATCTGGCCGCAGGCGTCGGCCGCGTGGTCCTGCTTGTCGATGCTCGCGCCCTCGACCTGCAGGAAGAAGCCCTTGCCGTGCTTGCTGCGGTCGCGGTCCAGCAGGGCGATCGACTTGTCCGTCAGCGACTGCAGCGACAGGTCGGTCGACAACCGCGCCGGGTTCTCCTGGCAGGTCACCGGTGCCTGGTCGGCCCCGCCGACGGTGGCCGTCGTGGGCGCGTACCGGGTCGGGAAGTTGCCGGGCGTGAACAGCCCGAGCAGCGGCTTCGCCTGGTCGGCTCGGCGCACCCCGGTGAGACCGGCTGCGTCGGAGACGACCTGGTACCCACGGTCGGCTGCCTGGTCGAACAGCGTCTCGCCCTGCCACTGACCCGCCTTGGCGGTCTGCGAGAAGCTCGCCGAGCCGCCGCCGAGGGTGACGTCGGGGCGTGCACCGAGCAGCTGCTCGCTGATCGAGCCGAGACCTCCGTTCTGCAGGGCGTCGGTGCCGCACGAGGCGGTGTCCGGTCCGTAGCAGGAGCGAGCGCCGACGTGCGCGACCTGGACGGCCGGGGTGGCGTCCTGGATCTCGGCGGTCGAGACGTTGCCGGTCCGGAGGCCGTTCGCCTTCGCGAGTTCCAGGAGCGTCTGCTGCGGCGCGCCGTCCAGGTCGACGGAGATGGCGCCGTCGTAGGTCTTGGTGCCGGTCGCCCAGGCGCTGCCCGAGGCCGCGGAGTCGGTGACGTAGTCCGGCTTGCCCTTGTCCGCACCGTCCTTGGTGAGCGAGTAGGTCGTGTACGAGCCCGTCAGCGGAAGCGCGTCGAGGCCCGGCAGCCGGCCCGCGGCACCGTACTGGTAGTTGCGCGCGATGGTGATCTCGGAGTCGCCCATCCCGTCGCCGATGAGCAGGATGACGTTCTTCGCGCCGGCTCGCTCGATGGCCTGCTGGACGGACCGGGTCTGGTCGCCGGCTGCGCGCTGTGCGCCGCCGTGCTGATCGAGCGCGAGCTGCCCGACGGCCTCGGCGGTGCCGGGCAGTGCGATCGCGCCGGCGATCAGGACGGCGCCGAGTGTCAACGCCGCGCGGCCGCGGCGTTTCGGAGTGTGGTGTTCCATGTCGGTTCCCCTCGTCGTGTGCCCCGAACGGGTGCCATCCGAGGATGGCCTGTGCGGAGGTACAGGCGGGTGAACCGGCGGCGTCGGCCAGGTGAACGTGGCGCCCCCCCCCCCCCCGCCGCGCCCACCGACGCGCCGCTCACGTCCCCCGAGGTTCCGAGATCTGCACATCTCGCGCGCCGGAACGTCGGTTCGTGGAACCTCGGCGTCGCGCCGGCGGCGTGTCGCCCAGCCGCGCCCAGCCGCGCACGGGGTCGACGCGGGTCGCGGTGGGCAGACGCGACGACAGACGGACGGGAGGCCCGGTGCCAGCTGGCACCGGGCCTCCCGTCAGGGGGTGGTCGCGACTCAGGCGGCGAGGTGCGCCTGCAGGAACCAACGGTCCTTCGTCAGACCGCGCTCGATCTCGATGACGACGTCCTGGCTGTTGAGGTCGACCTCGTCGAGGCCCTCGACGGCGCGACGGACCTGCAGCAGGGCCGCGTCGATCTGGGCGATGACCTCGGTGATGGTGACGTCGGAGTTCTGGAAGCCCTGCGACAGCGGCGGCAGCGTCGTGTTGGCGGCGACGGTCGCGATGCGCGAGTCGACCGGCAGGCCGAGGGCGACGATGCGCTCCGCGGCGGTGTCGGCGTAGGCCTGGGCATGCTCGACGATGTCGTCGAGGAGCTCGTGCACACCGACGAAGTTGCGGCCACGGACGTGCCAGTGCGCCTGCTTGCCGTTGACGACGAGTGCCTCGAGGTCGATCACGACGGGGGCGAGGAACTGTGCCACTCCGGCGGCGAGCTCCGGCGTCGTCGAGAACGGGGACGTGGTGGTCGTGGTGCTGGTGGTGGTCGTGGTCATGTCTGAACCTCCTGCGTCGTGGTTACACCGGATCGCTGGGCCTGTCCTGACCAGTTCGGTGCTGCCGATGGACACAACCATGCCCGCTTCTCTTGTATGCCGCAAGGAAGCGGAGGCTGCCCTTACCGTCAGCCGACGAGCGTGTCGAAGCCGGCGTCGCTCAGCTCGATCTGGACGGCGGAACGCGCGCGCTCGACCCAGGGGCTGTCGGTGCACCCGATCCAGACGCTCGTGCGCGGCTCGCAGTCGGCGACGCACCACTCGGCCGCCCAGCCGGTCAGGGCGTGCGCGAGGGCCTCGCCGTGGTCGGCGAAGACGAGCGGCGACACCGCCGAGGCACGGGCGCTGCGGACCAGCCACGTCACGGTCACGCGGGGCGGTGCGGGCAGGATGCGGATCTGCTCGTCGAGGGCGACCTCGACGAAGACCTGTCCGTACGCGTTCTCCGGCAGGTCTTCGAGCTGACGGCGGATCTCCGGCAGGTCCTCGACGCCGCCGGCGATGAGGATGCGTTCGCTGGGCTGTCGCCGGGTCCGTGCCATGCTGCAACGGTAAGGCAAGCCTTACCTCATCACAAGGGCTGCTGGCCGGTTCCGGCGATCTCCACAGCCGGCACACCGAGTTCGTGCGCCAGGAACGTCCACATCCACGACAGCGCGACGGTGTGCGTGAGCCCCGGGACGCCCTGGGCGATCTGCGTCGCGACACCGTCGCTGTAGGCAGCGAGCTTCAGGGCGACGGTGTCCGGGTCGATCGGTCCGGCGCCGCCCGGGAACGTGCCGGCGTCGGCCCCGCGGTGGATCACGCGGACCAGACAGGCCTCCCAGACGCGGATCCGTTCGGCGTACTCGGCGGCCACCTCGGGCCGACGGGCGACCGCGGTCCAGTAGTCGGACCAGATCCTCCAGTGCTGCCGGACCTGTTCGGTGTCGTCGAACAGGGGCGCCACGAGCATCCGCAGCGCCTCGACGGGGTCGGACTCGGCGTCGACGGCGATGACGATCGCCCCGTAGAAGCGCTCCGTCTCGAGCACGACGACCTCGTTGAGGATCTCCGCCACGCTGCCGAAGTGGTAGGTCACGGTGCCGACGGAGACCCCGGCCTCGGCGGCGATGTCGCGCAGCCCCGTCGCGCCGACACCGTTCCGGACGATCACGGCACGGGCGGCCGCGACGATCATCGCGCGCCGGACCTCGGGACGCTGCCGGACGCGCGGCGCCGCACCCGCTGCGGCGCCCTGTGCAGCCCCCGCCGCCGCTCCCGGTGCAGCCCCCGCTGCCCCGGTCACGCCGAGGTCCTCGGGACGTCGTCGACGAAGGTCTGCTCGGTGACCAGCACCTCGGGGACGTCCGCGCCGCCGTCGCGGGCCCAGGCCCGCACGGTGTTCACGACGTGGAAGGCCTCGGCGTCGGCGGTGACCTCCGAGGACGTCTCGAGTCGTGCCGACCACTCCGGCTTCTCCAGGCCGATCGCCCAGCGCGACGACGCCACGGCCGAGTTCGGGTCGTCCGACCGGATGCGGTACGTCTCGCGGGCGTCCTCGCTGAAGACGAGCCCGTCGGGGTAGACCCGTCCGCCGCCGTACCCGGGGTCGACGTCGAGGGTCCACTCCCCCGTCTCGACGTCGTGCGTGACGGTGCGCTGGGGCAGCTGCTCGGTCGGTGCCACGCGCTCGATCGCGAGCGGCGTCGACCGCTCGGGTTCGTCGAAGCGCACGTCGTCGTCGGTCTCGCGCGTCCAGACCGGCAGGCACACCTCGGACGCTGTCGGGTCGATCGTGACGGTGGCCTCGGTGCCGTGCGGCCAGACCCAGGGCCAGTACGACGACGACACCGCGATCCGCAGGCGGTGCCCGGCGGCGAACCGGTGACCGGTCGCGACGAGCTGCACCGGCAGGGACGCCGGTTCGCCGGGGACCAGCGGGTCCGCCCGGTCCATGCCGTCCCGCTTCGCCGCGTTGAGCACCCCGCGCGTCACGAGGGTCGACGAGCCGTCCGGCGCGACGTCGCACAACCGCACCGTCAGGGTGGCGCGGGGCTGGTCGCTCGTGACCGACAGGGTGACGAGTGCGTTGCCGAGCAGGTCGAACGCCCTGCCGACGGGCAGGTCGAAGCAGACGGAGCGGCCGTCCTCGGCACGCTGGTCGGGTGGCAGGTCGGTCGCGTTGCCGAACGGGAAGAACCGTCCGGCGTCGGCACCGGTGTGCTGCGGCGACCGGACGACCACCGGCCCGTCCTCGCCACCGCGCAGCGTCGCGAGGGGCAGCGCGCGCCGGTGCGTCGCCGCCGAGGGCCACGCCTCGGCGCCGACCCACCGGCCCCGTCGCGACGCGTAGTACGTCGCCGGGGCCTCACCCTCGTTGATCCAGGCGCGGAGTGCGGGGTCCTCCTCCACGCCGGTGTCGATCCCGCGCAACCAGCGGTCCCACCAGCGCAGTGTCTCCTGCAGGAACCCGATCGACGGTCCGGGTGCGAGACCGCGGTCCGGGTACTGGTGCGACCACGGTCCGACGATGCCCTTGACCGGGGACTGCACGTTCGACACCAGTCGGAGCACGGCGTCGCGGTACGGGTCCGCCCAGCCGCCGACGGCGAGGACCGCTGCGCCGATGGTGCCGTAGTCCTCGGCGGCGCTGCCGTGCCGCCAGTAGTCGTCACGCTCCTGGTGCGCGAGCCACACCGGCGTCATCGGGCGGTTCGACTCCAGCCGCTCGCGCCACCGGTCGACCCAGTCCGTGCCGACGACCTCGGGCCGCGGTGGTCGCGAGTTGAACGCGAACATCGTCGCGCCCCACGCCGCCATGTCGATGCCGAGCACCGCTCCGCCGACGTAGTGCACGTCGTTGTCGTACCGGTCGTCGGTCGAGCACACCGTGACGATGGCCTTGAGGGCAGCGGGCGCGCGCGCTGCCAGCTGCAGGGCGTTGAACCCGCCCCACGAGATGCCGAACATGCCGACGGCGCCCGTCGACCACTCCTGCTCGGCGAGCCAGGCGATCACGGCCTCTCCGTCGCGGAGCTCCTGCTCGCTGTACTCGTCGTCGAAGAACCCGTCCGACGAGCCGCTGCCCCGGATGTCGACCCGGACCGAGGCGTACCCGTGCTGGGCGTACCAGGGGTGCCGCTCGGAGTCGCGCGGCGCGGTCCAGTCGTCGAGCCGGTACGGCAGGTACTCGAGCAGCACCGGTACCGGCCCGTCGGGCGACGCCGGTGACCAGATCCGGGTGTGCAGCCGGACGCCGTCGGGCATCGGGATCCACTCGTCGCGGACGGTCACGCCGTCCGGCAGCGAGTCCGGCAGCCCGATGGCGGTGAAGGTCGAAGCGTCGGCGTGCACCGAGCGATCGTCGCTCATGCGTCCTCCCAGTTGCGGGTGCGGTGGCCGTCGCCGTGGTCCGTCCAGCCCTCGGTGTGCCGCCAGCGCGGCACCCCGTCGCCGACGTCGGGCAGCTCGGTGCTGCCCGGTTCGAGCGTCGCGGCCAGCAGGGTCGACGTGTACGGGTGGTTCGGGCCGGTGAAGACCCGCTCGGTCGGTCCGATCTCGACGATCCGGCCGCCGGTCATCACGGCGACCCGGTCGGCCACGCCCCGGACGACGGCCAGGTCGTGGCTGATGAACAGGCAACTGAGCCCGCGCGAGCGCTGCAGGTCCGCGAGGAGCGCGAGGATCCCCGCCTGCACCTGCACGTCGAGCGCGGTGGTGATCTCGTCGGCGATGACCAGGCGCGGCTCGGCGGCGAGGGCCCGGGCGATGCCGACGCGCTGCCGCTGCCCGCCGGAGAGCTGTGCCGGCAGCCGCTCGGCGAACTCCGGGCCGAGGCCGACCTGGGTGAGCAGCTCGCCGACGCGCTGCCGCGAGGACGCCCCCGTGAACAGCTTGAGCGGTCGCCCGATCGCCGCGCCCACGGTGCGCCGCGGGTTGAGCGACGTGTCGGCGTTCTGGAACACGAGCTGCACCGCACGACGAAGGTCCGGGGACCGTCCGGCGATCGGCTCGCGCAGGTCGCCGCGCACGGTCCCGTCGTCGAACGCGAACGTGCCCGACTCGGCCGGCACCAGGCCGGCCAGGGCGGTCGCGAGCGTCGACTTGCCGCTTCCGGACTCCCCCACGACCGCGAGCGTCTCACGCGGCGCGATCGTGAAGGACACGCCGTCGACGGCGGCCGGCAGGCCGCGTCCGTAGCGGATCACCAGGTCCTCGGCGGTCACCACGGGACGGACGAGCGGTTCGGGAGGAACGGTTCGGCCGGCCGTGGAGGCGACCGTCGACGAGACGGTCGCCGTCTCGGGCACGTGCCCCGACCCTCCCCCCATCGGCACGGCCGTCTCGCCGCTGGCGCGTCGATCCGGAACCGGCGACGTGGGCCCAGGCCGTCGCCCGTCCGGCACCGCGGCCAGCAGGGCGCGCGTGTACTCGTGCTGCGGGGCGGCGAAGAGCGCCGCCGTGGCGGCGTGCTCGACGATCTCGCCGTCGCGCATGACGGCGATCTCGTCCGCCATGGCCGAGACGACCCCGAGGTCGTGGCTGACGAGCAGGACGGCCATGCCGAGCTGCCGGCCGAGGTCCGCGATCAGGTCGAGGACGGCGGCCTGGGTGACGACGTCGAGCGCCGTCGTGGGCTCGTCGAGCACCAGGACGCGCGGGCGGGCGGCGACGGCCATCGCGATGGCGATGCGCTGCTGCTGCCCGCCGGAGAGCTGGTGCGGGTACCGGCGGACGATCGCGTCGGGGTCTGGCAGCCGGACCAACCGGACCAGCTCGGCGACACGCTCGGGGCCGTCGGGTTCGCGGTGGGCGCGCAGGGCCTCGCGGATCTGCTCGCCGACGCGCATCGACGGGGTGAGCGCCTGGCCCGCGTTCTGCGCGACGACGGAGGCGACGCCGCCGCGGAGCTCGCGGCGGCCGGCCGGCGAGAGCGCGAACACGTCGTCGCCGCCGACGCGGACCGAGCCGCCGACGATCGTCGAGCCCGCGCGGAGGTGCGCGAGCAGGGTCCGGGCGACGGTGGACTTGCCGCTGCCGGACTCCCCGACGAGGCCGAGGGTGCGCCCGGCGGGGATCGCGAAGGAGACGCCGCGCACCACGGGGACCAGGCGCTTGCCGGCCGCGTAGGAGATCGCGAGGTCGTCGACGCGGACGATGGGGTCCGTCGCGGTCGCCGGTGCGGCCGGTGCGGTGTCGGTGTGCGTCATGCGCTCACTCCCTTCGTGGCGCGATCGACGCCGAGCGACTTGCTCAGGCCGTCGGCGGCGAGGTTGAGCCCGATCACCAGGGTCGCCAGGGCGACGATCGGTGCGAGGGTGCCGAGCGGCACCACGGTCAGCGCGGTGCGGTTCTCCTGCACCATCAGCCCCCAGTCCGGCGTCGGTGGGTTGGCGCCGAAGCCGAGGAAGGACAGCGACGCGACGAGCAGCACGATCCACGAGGCCCGCATGGCGTACTCGACGAGCACCACGTCGAGGACGTTCGGCAGGATCTCGCGGAACACGATCGACAGCGCGCGTTCACCCCGGGCCCGGGCGGCCGTCACGTAGTCCTGCGTGATGACGGTGCGGGCGGCACCGCGGACGACGCGGGTCACGGCGGGCGCGTAGACGACGGTGACGGCGAGGACGATGACCCAGAGCCCGGCGTCGAAGACGGTGACGACGACGAGCAGGGCGAGGATCGACGGCACGCTGAGCAGGGCGTCGACGACGCGCATGACGGCCTCGTCGAACCAGTTGTCCGCGTACGCCGTGATGCAGCCGAGCACCGTGCCGACCGCGACCGCGATCGTCGTGGCCAGGAACGTCACGAGCAGGGCGTACCGGCCGCCGTTGAGCGTCCGCGACAGCACGTCACGGCCGTACTGGTCGGTGCCGAGCCAGTGCGTCCAGGTCGGACCGGCGAGGACGTCGCCGGCGTTCGTGGCCACCGGGTCGTACCCGGCGATGACCGGTGCGAGCAGGGCGAGCACGACGTGCAGGGCGATGAGGCCGAGGCCGATGCTCAGCGCTGTCGAGCCGCGCAGGGGCGCGAGGGCCCCGGCGAGGACGACGCGCCCGGGTCGGCGGGTGGCGGTGGCGGTCATGCGGCGGCCTTCCTGGTGCTGCGCGTCGTGCGGGTGCGCGTGCGCGGTCGCCGCTGGCGGGTCCGCAGCTTCGGGTCGAGGGCGAGCGCCACGAGGTCGGCGGCGAGGTTGCAGACGACGTAGATGACGGCGCTCAGGAGCGCGATCGCCTCGATCGTCGGCAGGTCGCGGTTGAAGACCGACTCGAGCATGAGCTTGCCCATGCCCGGGTAGTTGAAGACGTTCTCGACGACGACGACACCGCCGAGCAGCCAGGCGACGTTGAGCGCGACGACGTTGAGCGTCGGCAGCAGCGCGCTCGGCACCGCGTGCTTCCAGACCACGCGACGCATCGTCAGGCCCTTGAGCTCCGCCGTGGTGACGAACTCGGACGCCATCACGTCGATGGTCGAGGAGCGGGCGGTGCGCACGATGTAGGCGGCCATCGCCAGGGTGAGCACGATGATCGGCAGCCAGATCGTCGGCAGGAGTTCGCCGACCGTCGCGTCGCTCCCCCGCAGCACGACGGCGGGGAAGACCGGCAGGCCGATCGCGAAGAGCAGCACGAGCACGGTCGCGACCATGAACTCGGGCACGCTCATCACGACGAGGCTGACGATCGAGATCACCTTGTCGGACGGGCGACCCCGACGGACCCCGGCGAGGACGCCGAGCGTCAGTGAGACCGTGACGCCGACGAGCATGGCGGGCACGGCGATGAGCATGCTGTTCCGGAAGGCGGTGAACAGCGTCGGCGCGACGGCCTCGCCGCTGACGAGCGAGGTGCCGAAGTCGCCGTGCACCGCGCCACCGAGCCACTGCAGGTAGCGGAGCCACACGTTCTGGTCGAGGCCGAGGGTCTCGCGGAGCTGCTTCACGGCGTCCGGGGTGGCGTTCTGGCCGAGGAGCTGCTGCGCGACGTCGCCGGGCAGTGCCTGCACGGCCAGGAACACGAAGAGCGAGGCGAGCACGACCGTGAGCACGGCGATGCCTACTCGGCGAAGGACGGGGACGAGGACGTCCGACGGGGTGTTCCTGGTCGTCATCGGCGCAGTCCGATCCGGAGGTAGTCGAACTCGAAGCCGTACTCCGAGTAGTTCACGACGTCGCGGGACAGCCCCACGAGCCGGTCGCCGAACATCGGGGTCATGTCGGCCCCGTCCTCGACCACGAGCCGCTGGGCGTCCTGGTAGAGCGTCAGCCGCTTGGCGTCGTCCATCTCGGCGCGGGCGTCGTCGAGCAGCCCGTCGAAGGTCTCGTTCGACCACGCGCTCTCGTTGTACGACGAGCCCGTGCGGAAGATCTGGTTGAGCAGCTGGTCGATCGGCCGGCCGGTGAACCAGTAGCTCACCATGAGCGGCTTCTGCATCCAGATCTGCGTGTAGTACGAGTCCGAGCTCGCGTTGCGGACGGTCAGGCGGATGCCCGCGTCGGCGACGGCGTCGCGGTAGGCGACGGCCATCGGCGTGAAGACCGACTCGTAGCTCGACGTGTAGATCGAGGTCCGGAACCCCTCGTGACCAGCCTGCTTGAGCAGTGCCTTCGCCTTGTCCGGGTCGTACTCGCGGTGGTCGTCGACGAACGCGGCGAGCTGCGGCGGGACGGGGTTGTCCCACCCGGGCGAGCCGGTGCCCTGCACGGCGGTGTCGACGATCTGCTGCGGGTCGTAGGCGAGCTTCATCGCCTGGCGGACCCGCGGGTCGCTGAACTCGTCGCTCGTGGCGAGCATCGGGATCGTGTACCACTGGGCGTTCTTCGACCGGGCGACGGTGGCGCGGTCGGACGCGGACACCACCCGAGCGGTCGCGAAGTCCAGGTTCGTCTGCGAGATCAGGTCGATCTGGCCGGCGAGCAGCGCGTTCACCCGGGCGGTGGTGTCCTGGATCGAGTAGAAGTCGATGCCGTCCAGCGCGGGCCGCCCGGCGAAGTGGTCCTCGAACGCCTCGACGCTGCCGGCACCGGCGGGGGTGAACGCGGTGAGCCGGAACGGACCCGTCCCGATCCCGGTGCGGCCAATGTCGGCGATCGCGGCCGCCGGCACGATGTAGCACTGGTACGCGGTGAGCAGCGACGGGAACTCGGCGTTCGGCTTGGTCAGCGAGAACCGCAGCGTGTACGGGTCGGTCGCACGCATCGAGTCGGCGTCCATCACCTCGCCGAGGACCCCGGCCTGCGGGCTGCCGGTCTTCTCGTCGAGGATGTGCCGGATGCTCGCGATGGCGTCGTCCGCGGTGAAGCGGCTGCCGTCGTGGAAGGTGACGCCACGGCGGAGCGAGAACGTCCACTCGGTGCCGTCGGCGTTCGCGGACCACTCCTCGGCGAGGTCGGGCACGGTGGTGCCCTGTTCGTCGAGCTTGACGAGTCGGTTGTAGAGCGCGCCGAGGTACTCGTACGCCGACAGGGAGCTGGCGGAGTCGAGGGTCTCGGCGGCCGAGGCGGCCGGGCGCGCGATGCGCAGGCGACCGCCGCGTCGGGCGACGCCGGTGGCCGCCGCCTCGGGGATGGTGGGCGTGCCGGCGTTCGCGCCGGAGCTGCACCCCGTCAGGGTGAGCAGGCCGAGGCCGGCCAGACCGGCGGCGCCGGTGAGGAGCGCTCGGCGGCTCGGGCCGCGGGCGTTCCGGGGTTCGGGGACGATGGGCTGCATTCGGGGTGGCCCCTCCTGTAATCGTTCCGGTGAACGATAGAGGGAACCCGGCGATCCCCCAACTCCTGCTCCTCGTCCTCCGGAGTGTTTACGAACTCGTTACACGGGCGCCGCCGGCACGGAGCATGATCGGACCATCCCGTCCGAGGAGGATCATGGCGACGTTCACCAGGGGGTTCGGTGGCCGTCGGGCCGACCGCGACGACACCCGCATCCCGCCCGGCCAGACCCTGGTGCGCGACTGGCCGGTCCTGTCAGCCGGTGCCACGCCCGACGTCGATCCGGCGTCGTGGACCTTCTCGATCCGCACCGAGAACGGTCTGCACACCTGGACGTGGGACGAGGTGCACGCGCTCGGCGTCGAGGACGTCACCGTCGACATCCACTGCGTCACCCACTGGACCAAGCTCGACATGCCCTGGCGGGGCGTCCCCCTCGACCGCCTGTTCGAAGACGTCGAGACGTCGCTCGACTACTGCATGGTGCACAGCACCGGCGGGTACACGACGAACGTGCCGCTCGACGAGCTGTTGGACGGCAAGGCGTGGATCGCGTTCGAGGCCGACGGTGAACCGCTCGAGCCCGAACACGGCGGTCCGGCACGCCTGCTGGTGCCGCACCTGTACTTCTGGAAGAGCGCGAAGTGGGTGAGCGGGATCGTGATGCAGGCGGACGACGAGCCGGGCTTCTGGGAGAACGCGGGCTACAACCTGCACGGCGACCCGTGGAAGGAAGAGCGGTACTGGTGACGGTTCCCGACACCGACCTGTCCACCGACGTGTCCACGGATCCGTCCACGGATCCGTCCACCGACCTGGAGGCCCGGATCGCGCCCGCCACCCGGCCCGCGCCCCGCAGACGGCCGGCCTGGCACCCCGCGACGGTCGCCTCGGTGGAGCGCGAGACCCCGAACGCACGTCGGGTCGTCCTGGACGTCCCGACGTGGCCGGGGAACGACCCGGGCCAGCACCTGGACCTGCGACTCACGGCCGAGGACGGCTACCAGGCATCCCGCTCGTACTCGATCGCCTCGGCGGGTGACCGGACCGACGTCGTGCTCGCCGTCGGCCGCGTCGAGGGTGGCGAGGTGTCCCCGTTCCTGGTCGACGCGGTCGAGGTCGGCGACGCGCTCGAGGTGCACGGGCCGCTCGGCGGCTGGTTCGTGTGGCGTCCCGGCGCGTCCGACCGTCCGGTGCAGCTGATCGCCGGCGGCTCGGGGATCGTGCCGCTCGTCGCCATGGTCACCGCGCACGCCGAGGCCGGGGACCCCGCACCGTTCCGGCTGCTCGTCGCCGTCCGGACCCCCGAGGACGTCTTCTTCCGAGCCGAACTCGACCGGGCCGTCGCTTCCGACGCTCCGCTCGACGTGACCACCGTGTACAGCCGGACCGCTCCACCCGGGTCCGCTGCGCCCGCGGGACGGCTGACCCGCGATGCGCTCGCCGCCGCGGTCTTCCCACCCGACGCCGGGGCGCTCGTCTACGTGTGCGGCTCGACGCCCTTCGTCGAGCAGGTGCTCCGCTGGCTCGCCGACCTCGGACACGACACCACCGACGTCCGTGCCGAACGGTTCGGGGGCAGCTGATGACGGTCGTCGACGGCAACGCCCTCGCGGGGGTCCTGTCCGAGGTGCTCGGTCCGGAGCCGACCGTGGCTGTGCTGTGTTGTGCGGGGTGCGGGTCCCGCGGATCGGTCGCACGCACCGCCGTGTACTGCTCGGCGATGGGCTCCGTCGCCCGGTGCCGGACGTGCGACACCGTGCTCGTCACCGTCGTCGAGGCCGGATCCGCGCGCTGGATCAGCCTCCCCGGCACCCGCGCCACGCTGGTCCGATTACCCGAGGACCTCGTCTGACGCAATCGCCGACCGCATGTCGTGCGGACTCCTTGCGGTTTTCCGCACCCCCGAACTGGGGTCCAATCCGACCACGACGATGCTCCGGATGACTCTTCGGGACATCGCTGGGCCACCCACCCGGCGTCTCCACTCGGGGCAGTGCGGCCTCTGCGTCCGGTGGGCGCGGGTACCCGAAGCCTGCGCCCCCGGATGTGCCCGCTCACGGCGCCCGGGTACGACAGAACCCCCGGTGCTGCTCTATGAGCAACCCCGGGGGTCCTGTTCCGTCCGAGCGGATGACGAGATTCGAACTCGCGACCCTCACCTTGGCAAGGTGATGCGCTACCACTGCGCCACATCCGCAATCGCACGCCGTGTGGGCCGTGCGGAGTCGACTGTACCCGATCCCGGGCCCACGGACGTGTTCTGCGGCAGATCCGGGCGTGTCCGGTGTCGCGAGGCGCGGTCCGGCGCGGTCCGGCGCGGTCATCAGGCACGGTCATCAGGCACCGAGGAGTTCGATCGGAGCATGAGCTACGTGCACGACAACCCGGGCGGGACCGAGGCCCACGGCGTCGACCTGATCGACGGTGACACCCCCGCCATCCGCATCCTGGTGCACGGCGACCTGCCGACCACGATCGAGCACGAGGGGCGGACCTGGCTCGCCACCGGCGACGCGCACGACGACGGTGACGACCAGGCACCCCCGATCGCGATCTACCGCCCGGTCTGAGCCGAGCGGATCGCTCGTGCCGCCTGCAGGACGGCCTCCACGCTCGCGGCGAGCACCGAGCGGTGACGTCCGGCCGCCCAGTGCACCCCGGCGCCCTCGCGGTACTCGAGCAGGGTCAGTGCTGCACTGGCGCTGCCCGTCGTGCGCGACGTCTGGTGCAGCGAGACGATGTCGACTGCCGTACCGCACCCGGCGAGCAGTTCGACGACCGCCTCGACCGGACCGACGTCCACAAAGGCGCCGCGGCGCTCGACTCCGTCGATCCGCAGGGTGAGTTCGGTGCGCGCGCCGTCGCCGTGCGTCGCCTCGATCGCCACCAGCTCGACGTCCGCCGGGGCTCCGGCCGCCCGCTCGTAGCTCCGCTCGAACAGGTCGAGGAGTTCGGGTCCGTCGACCTCGGCCCCCGAACCGTCGACGTGCTGCTGGACACGACGAGCGAAGTCGATCTGCAGCCGGCGCGGGAGCTCGATGCCGGACGCCGTCTCGAGCAGGTGTGCGACACCGCCCTTGCCGGACTGCGAGTTCACCCGGATGACCGCGTCGTAGTCCCTGCCGAGGTCGGCCGGGTCGATCGGCAGGTACGGGACGCGCCACGCGGTCTCCGACTCAGGGCGCCCCGCTGCGGCCGCGCGTGCTCGGTGCTCGGCGAAGCCCTTGCGGATGGCGTCCTGGTGGGTGCCGCTGAACGCGGTGTGCACCAGGTCGCCGACGTAGGGGTGCCGCGGGTGCAGCTCGATGCGGGTGGCGTGTTCGACCGTCCGCCGGACCTCGTCGATGTCGGAGAAGTCGATCATCGGGTCGATGCCCTGCGCGTGCAGGTTGAGGGCGAGCGTGGCGATGTCGACGTTGCCGGTCCGCTCGCCGTTGCCGAAGATGCAGCCCTCGACGCGTTGTGCCCCCGCGAGCACCGCGAGTTCGGCGCACGCGATGCCGGTCCCCCGGTCGTTGTGGGGGTGCACCGACAGGATCACGCCGTCGCGCCGGGCCAGGTTGCGGTGCATCCACTCGATCTGGTCGGCGTAGACGTTCGGCGTCGCGATCTCGACGGTCGCCGGCAGGTTGATGACCACCGGGCGCTCCGGCGTGGCGTCCCAGAGCTCGGTCATCGCGTCGCAGACCTCGAGGACGAACTCCGGCTCGGTCAGGTTGAAGACCTCCGGGGAGAACTCGAACCGGACGTTCGGCAGGTGCCCCGCGAGCTCCAGGACGTCGCGGCCCCCGGCGAGGATCATCTCGCGCAGCTCGTCCCGGTCCTTCCCGAGCACGACGTCGCGCCACGTCGGGGCGGTCGCGGTGTACATGTGGATCACGACGTCGTTGGTGATCCCGCGGATCGACTCGACCGTCCGTTCGATCAGGTCACGCCGGGCGGGGGTGAACACGACGATCGTGACGTCGTCCGGCGCCAGGTCCGTGTCGGCGAGCAGCCGGACGAACGCGTGGTCCGTCTCCGACGCCGACGGGTAGCCGACCTCGATCTCCTTGTAGCCCATCCGCACCATGAGCTCGAAGAACCGCCGTTTGCGTTCAGGGTCCATCGGCTCCGCGAGCGCCTGGTTGCCGTCGCGCAGGTCGACGGGGACCCACAGCGGCGCCGCGGTGAGCGACCGCGTCGGCCAGGTGCGGTCGGTGAGCGGGACGGCGACGCGGTCGGAGACGTCCTGGTACCGGTACGACGGCATCGGGGACGGACGCTGTCGGTTCCACGATGGGGTCGCGACGTCGGGGGTGGTGGTGGTCATGAGGCTCCTCTGCAGCTGTCGCGACGACCGTAGCACCACTCCTCAGACAAGTAGAGGTGTTGCGTACGATGCGGCAGGATGGGCACATGACACCGGTCCGCCGCGAACCCCTCGCCGAACAGGCCGCCGACGCCCTGCTCGCCCGCATCCGCGACGGTGAGTGGGTGCTCGGCGACAAGCTCCCCGGCGAGACGACGCTGGCACCGCAGCTCGGCGTCGGTCGCTCGACAGTGCGCGAGGCGATCCGGCACCTCGCCGGTCGGGGCGTGCTGGCTTCGCGGCAGGGCGCCGGGGTCTTCGTCACCGCGCTCGACGTGCAGGACGGCCTCGACGACGTGGTCCGCCGCGCCGACATCGCCGCCGTGGTCGAGGCCCGTATCGCCATCGAGGTCGAGGCATCGTCCCTCGCCGCGGATCGCCGGACCCCGGCTGAGCTCCGCACGATGCGGCGCGCGGTCGAGCACCGGCAGGAACGACGCGCCTCGATCGAGCAGCACGTCGACGCGGACACGGCGCTGCACCGCGCGATCGTCGTCGCCGCCCACAACCCGCTGCTCACCGAGCTCTTCGACGGGTTCACCCCTCGCAGCCGCCAGGCGATGATCGAACTGCTGCGCATCGACGGGGTGTACGGCAGCGAGGCCGACCGCGACGTGCACGACGACATCGTCGACGCGATCGACGACCGGGACGCGGCCGCGGCCGCAGCCCTGACCCGGGCGCACCTCCGCAGCCTGACGGCTCGGCTCGGCTGAGCGCAGGCCGGCTCCCGCCCGGTCTGGACCACGCTCGGCGGCGGGCCGGGTGCCCGTCCGGGTCAGTGGCCCCGGACGTCGCCCGTCAGGATCGCGTGCTCGGCGCCGGCCGACAGCTCGTCGTGCAGCGCGTCCGCGAAGAACTCTCCCGCACCGAGGCTGACCAGGTGTGTGAGCGCACCGCCCACGTCGACCAGCCCGGGGTTCCACTCGTCGTGGAGGGACGCGCGGACGTGCCCGGACTCGTGCACGACGACGACCCCGATGTGGTCGTGGGCATCGCCGACCTCGAGCACGGCGTCGTACACGACGGGTTCGGTGTCCTCGCCGAGGGGCTCCAGGTGCACCTCGCCGATCCCGGGCCACTCGGTGCGGAACACGGGCAGGTCCGGTGCGTGCAGGTGCGGGGCGCGTTCGTCGGTCACGGACTCGATCTCCCCCGACGTCAGGTACTCGTCGACGACCTCGTGGATCCGGTCGTGCAGTCCGGGCTCGTACTGCCACCAGCGCTGGTGCACCGCCCGGAGCCAGTCCTGCGTCGCGGCGTCGGCCGAGGCCGAGGTCCCGACCAGCTGCGGTGCCGTGCCCGGCGATCCGACGACCTCGAGCTGCTCGTCGTGCGTCTCGACGGTGATGGACCCGGTGGCCTCGTCGGGGTGCACGCCGTGGACGTCCTCGGGGGCCGCGGCCCAGATGCTCGCCGGCAGCTTCGGCGGCAGGGCGAACGCCACAGCGATCGCCGGACGTGCCAACGCCTCGTCGAGCGCGTCGCCGAGGTGCACCTCGTCCGAGCGGGACCCCATGACGATGCCGCCGGTCGGGGGCACGGCGGCCAACCGTTCGAGGTCCTCGTGGTCCGCGTTCATCGATGCGAACACGGGGGTGTCCGCCCACTGGACGAACTCGCCGGCCGCACGGTCCTGGTCCTCGAACGGCACGTTCCAGACCGAGGGGTCCGCGAGCACCCACGACGCCGAACGACCGGCGGGGCCACGGCGCACGGCGTCGACCACGGCGGGGACGAGTCCGGGCAGCCCGCGGTACGCCGGACGCACGGTGAGGCGGTCGAGCGCGAGCAGGTCCGGCTTGCCGAGCATCTCGGCGGCGTGCGTCTGCAGCGACAGGAAGGTCTCGCCGGTGGCGTCCGGCACGACGATCGCCGCGGCGAAGTCACCGTCGACGTCGGACACCTGGTACCCGAGCACGAGTGCCTCGACCGACTCGGGCGATCGGCTCGTGTACGCGGCGACCTCGGCGACCGACACCGCTTCGGCCTCGTCGTCGGTGATGGGCACCCGGACGTCGATCACCCACCGGTCGACGTCCTGGCCGGGGTAGGCGTCGCCGTCCTCGTCCGAGATCGTGATGTGCACGAGCCGCAGGGAACCGTCCCACGCGTCGTGGACGTGCTGGGCGATGGCGGCTTCAGGGTCGTCGGTCACGGACGCCACCGTATCGGTGGCGGACCGGGCACGTGGTCAACCGTGCTGCGCGACCATCGCGTCGACACTCCGCATCGCGGTCGCCAGGATGGTGAGGACCGGGTTCACCCCGCCGTTCGTGACGTGCACCGAGCCGTCGGTCACCCGCAGGTTGTCGTGTCCCCACACCCGTCCGAACGGGTCGACGACCGACGTCGCGGGGTCCGTCCCCATCCGGAGCGTGCCGGCCTGGTGCTGGCCACCGCTCGTGCCCCGGACCGGACCGTGCAGCTCCGCCACGCGCGTGGCGCCGGCCGCGCGCAACCAGTCGCCGCTCCGGGCGCTGGTGTGGTCGCGAGCACGGACGTCCTCCGGGTGGACCCCACCGCTGAACGACGCCACCGGGATGCCGTACCGGTCCGTCACCGCGGGGTCGACCCGGACGCGTGCGTCGGCCGTGGTGACCTCCTGGATCGGCCCCATGATCCGCATGCTGCGCCGCGCCAGGTCCCGCATCGCGTGCTTGCCGTCGAGCCCGGAACGCGGCGCGAGCCCCGTGCCGACGAGGTACTGGTACGTGCTCGACGGCGTCGCGATGAACTCGTTCGCCAGGATCCCGCCACCGATCTGCCCGGGCACGCCGTGCCGGTAGTCGGTGGTGGCGATCGACGGCCCCGGTCCGAGACCGTCGTCCACCACGTCGTCGAAGACCCCCATTGCGCCGCCGTAGACGTGGCCCTGCAGGTGCCGGCCGACCTGGTCCGCGCCGTTGCCGATGCCGTCGGGCTCCTGGTCGCTCCGGCTGTTCAGCAGGAGCCGAGCCGACTCCACCGCCCCGGCCGCCACGACGACCTCGGCGGCGTCGACCTCGGCCCGCCAGTCGCGGCCGTCCGCGGTGCCGACGAGCGTGACGCCGACCACGCGGCCGGCACCGTCCGTACGCAGCCGGGCGACCCGTGACTCGAGCACGATCGACGCGTTCCCGGTGGCGAACGCGCGGGTCAGCATGGTGTTCTGGCTGCCGTTCTTGGCGTCGACCGGGCACGCGAAGCCGACGCACATGCCGCACTGCTCACACGCGCGGCGACCCAGGTACGGCGCCGAGTTGATCAGGAGCGGGACGTGCACCGTCGAGATGCCCAGGGCGTCCGCGGCGCCGGCGAGCCGGTCCCGCGCTGCCCCCGACGGCAGGGGTGGCATCGGTCGCGCGCGCGACCGTTCCCCGGACCACGGACCGTCGACGTCACCGCCGCTGACCCCGATCTCCCACTCGGCGCGCTCGTACCAGGGCTCGAGCTCGTCGTACCCGAACGGCCAGTCGGCCAGCGCGCTGCCGTCCGGCACGCCGTACGTCGACGCCATCGCGAAGTCGCGCGGCCCGAACCGCCAGGCCTGTGCACCGTAGACCCGCGTGCCGCCCCCGGCCGTGACGGCGTTGTTGTGCCACCCCGGCGACGAGGGACGGAGCACCAGGAGCTCGCGACCGTCCGCCACCGTCCGCGGGTTGCCGACGTCGGACGGCCCCGACCGCGGTGCAACGCCCCAGCTCGACCGCGGGTTCCGGATGTGGTCACGGCTGAGTTCCGCGGTGCCGGGCCACCCACCGGCCTCGACCACGAGCACGCGCCGCCCGGACTCGGCGAGCCCGCACGCCGCGACACCCCCGCCGGCGCCCGACCCGACGACGACCGCGTCGTACCGGTCGGCCAGCTGCGACGGGTGCACGACCGAGGGCGCTGCGGTCGGCACCGGTACCGGCACGCTCCAGCCGTCCGGCGGACCGGACTGCCACCCCACCATGTCCCAGGACCGCTCCCCCGCGTTCCCGCCGTTCCCCGCGTCGGCGTAGTAGCCCGCGGCCACGAGCTCGGCGAACCAGGTCCAGTCCGGATCCTGTTCGTCCCCCGCAACGTCCGCGGACGCGTCGACGACGGCACGGAGACGGTCCAGCCAGTCGGGCCGGTCGACCAGCACCCCGGCCAGGAACTCGAGCGCGCCGGCCTCGGACGCCGACGGGTACTCGTCCGCCGGCACCACCCGGTCGACCAGGGAACGGAGCCGTTCGTCGTGCGTGCGGAGGAACTCCTGCGCCGCGGTGGCCGCGTGGTCCGTCATCGGTCCTGCCTCTCGAGCAGCGCCGGTGCCGCCCCACGAGCACCGTAACGGACACGGCAGGGTCCGAGGCCGGGCTCAGCCGCCGATGCCCTCCAGGTCGAGCAGGTCGTCGTCGCTCAGCACGACGGCGGCCCCCTCGATGTTCTCCTGCAGGTGTGCCCGCGACGACGTGCCCGGGATGAGCAGGATGTTCGGGGACCGGCGGAGCAGCCACGCCAGGGCGACGGACATCGGCGTCGACCCGAGCCGTGTCGCCACGGTCGAGAGCACCTCGGACTGCAGCGGTGCGAAGCCGCCGAGCGGGAAGAACGGCACGTAGGCGACTCCCTCGGCCGCGAGCCGGTCGATGAGCGGGTCGTCCTGCCGAATGGCCAGGTTGTACATGTTCTGGACCGACACGATCGGTGCGATCCCCTGCGCTTCCGCCACCTGGTCCGTCGTCGCGTTGCTCACCCCGAGGTGCCGGATGACCCCCTGTCGCTGCAGGTCGACCAGTGTCTCGAACGCCGGGGCGATCGGCTCCGCGACCGGACCGTTCGCATCGCCCAGTCGCAGGTTGACCAGGTCCAGCACGTCGACGCCGAGCGTCTCGAGGTTGTCGTCGACCTGTGCGCGCAGCTCGTCGGGCTTCCTGGCGGTGGGCCACCCGCCGCGGGCGTCCCGCCGCGCACCGACCTTGGTCGCGATGACGAGGCCGTCGGCGTACGGGTGCAGCGCCTCGTTCAGCAGTTCGTTGACCACACGGGGGCCGTACGTCTCGGCGGTGTCGATGTGCGTGATGCCACCGGCGACGGCGTCCCGGAGCACGGCGACGGCTTCGTCGTGGTCCTTCGGTGGCCCGACGACCCGGGGGCCGGCGAGCTGCATCGCGCCGTAGCCGAAGCGTGCGACCGGCCGGTCGCCGAGGGTCCAGGTGCCGCCGGGCAGGTGAGGGGTGGTGGTGCTCATCAGATCTCCTTCGAGGGCGTGCCGACGCCGAGGGCGCAGCGCAGCGCACTCCTGACAGCCTGCTCGCGTGGGCAGCCGCTCGGACGACACCGACGCGCGTTCCGGCCCACTTGCAGCGGACGCCCCACTGGACGTACGCTCCTGCCAGAGGGCAAAACGCCTCGTCGCTCCGGCGGCCAGGCACCCACACGCGGTCTCGGACGAGTCGCCACTTCTTCATCGAAGGAGTGCACGTGTCCACCCGTTCCCCCGCCCGGCTCCGCGACGCCGGGATCGCCCTCGCCGGCCTGTCCGCCGTCTTCCTGTTCGAGATGCTCGACAACTCGGTGCTGAACGTCGCGCTGCCCAGCATCGGCCGTGAACTCCACGCGTCGACGACCGGCCTGCAATGGGTCACCGGCGCCTACTCGGTCGTGTTCGGCGCCCTCATGCTCCTGTTCGGTGCGGTCGCCGACCGGTTCGGCCGACGCCGGGTGATGCTCGTCGGCCTGGTGCTGCTCGCGCTCTCCGCGCTGGCGACCACGCTCGTCACCACGACCGGCGAACTCATCGCGGTCCGCGCGCTCATGGGGCTCGCGGCGGCCATGACGACGCCCGGGTCGATGGCCCTGGCCTTCCGGCTCTTCGACACCGACACCCTGCGGGTCCGGGCGCTGACGGTCATCTCCACCGCGGGCCTGGTCGGGCTCGCGGTCGGTCCGACGGCGGGTGGCTTCGCCCTCGCGGTGGCGCCGTGGCAGGCCCTGCTCCTGGTGAACGTGCCGATCGCGGCGCTCGCGTTCATCGGCATCCGAGCCGGCGTGCCGGCTGACCGACCGGAAGACCTGCACCCCGACCGGATCGACGTGACCGGCGCGCTGTTCGGGACCACGGCCCTGGTCGCTGCACTCGGGACGCCCACCCTCTTCGCGCAGGCGGGCAGCGCCTCCTGGCCGGGGTGGACCGGGGTCGTCGTGACGGTCGCGGCGGTGGCGGCCTTCGTGCGGCGGGAGCGCACCGCGGCACAGCCGCTGCTCGACCTGCGCCTGCTCGCCCGTCCGCTCGTCGCGAGCGGTCTGGCGTACAAAGCGGCCTCCGGCCTGGCCGTCTCCGGCCTGTCGTACCTGGTGACGCTGCAGCTGCAGTTCGCCTGGGGCTGGTCACCGGCACTCGCCGCGATCGGGACGCTGCCGCAGGTGGTGGTGCTCCTGGCGTCCGGACGCTTCGTCGGCCCGTTCGTGCAGCGGGTGGGCCTCGGCCGCGCGGCCTGGCTGAGCGCCGGCGCCGTCGTCGCAGGACTCGCGCTCTTCACGGTCGGCGGCCGTGCCGGGTACGGATGGGTCGCCGCGGCACTCGTGCTCGTCGCCGCAGGGATGCGGGTCGTCGGGGTCGTCGCCGGCAACAACGTGCTCCAGGGCCTGCCGTCGAACCGGACGTCGGTCGGTGCGGCGCTCGTCGACACCTCGAGCGAGCTCGCGACCGCGGTGGGCATCGCGGCGACCGGGACGGTGCTGGCGGTGCTCGTGCCGGGCAGCATCGCGACGACGTCCTGGACGGCTGAACGCTTGGCCGCGTTCGAGGCCGGGATCACCGTCGCGGGCATCGTCCTGACGGTCGTCGCCGCCGTGCTCGTCGCCGTCGGCATGGCCCGCGCGACGACCCGCGCGGGCACGCCGGTGGCCGAACCGGCTCAGACGGCGCTGTAGCCGCCGTCCGCCACGAGCACGGATCCGGTGATGAACGACGCCGCGTCGCTCGCCAGGAAGACGACGCTCGGCGCGATCTCCTCGGGCAGGGCGAAGCGCTGCTGCGGTGCGTCCTCGATCCAGTACCGCCGGAACTCCGGGGAGTCCACCGGGGCCATCTCGGTCTTCACGTACCCGGGGGCGACGGCGTTCACGCGGATCCCGTACTGCGCCCACTCGACCGCGAGCGACTTCGTCAGGTGGTGCACGGCCGCCTTCGACGCGTTGTACGCCGGCTGCCACTGCGGCCGGTTCACGATGAGGCCCGACATGCTGCCGATGTTCACGATCGAGCCCGAACCGGCATCGCGCATGTGCGTGCCGACCGCGGTCGACGTCTTCCACAGTGCGCGGACGTTGAGGTCGAACACGTCGTCCCACTCGCTGTCGGGGACGTCGAAGGCGTCCCGGTGGTGGCAGGTGCCGGCGTTGTTGACGAGCACATCGAGGCGGCCGAGGGCCGTCATAGCCTCCTCGGTCATGCGTGCCACCTGCTCGCCGTCGGTGATGTCCGCCGTGATGGTGACGAAGTCGTGGCCGGCATCCGCGGCCTCGGCGGCGACCAGGGCGTTGCGCTCCGCGGAGCGCCCGACGATCGCCACGCGGGCGCCGGCCTCGGCGAGGCCGAACGCGAACGCCCGGCCGAGTCCCTGGTTGCCGCCGGTGACGAGGGCAGTCCTGCTGGTGAGGTCGAAGGGTGAGGTCATGGAGCGGGCGCCTTCCTGAACGGGGTCGGCGCGGTGCACCGCGTCGACGAGGTACCGCCCTGCGTACACGACCCGGCCGGGAGGCGCGGCGTGCGTCCGACGCGCACCGCGCCTCCCGCTGCGGTCACGACCACCGCGTCTGGTCGCTCAGTGCGTGTCGGTCGCGTTCCGCCGGTCGAGCTCGACGAGCATCGCGGCGGTGTTCCGCAGCACCTTCGGTGTCTGCACGAGGGTGACGACCAGGAACACGAGGAACATCGCCGCCGCGAACCAGAAGACCGGCCGCCCGGTGACGGCGAGGGACACCTCGAGGACCATCGCCAGCACGAACACGACGGGTCCGAACCACCGCTGTCGGCGGTACTGCTGCTGGTAGTGCTCGAGCGCCTGGCGCCACTGCGCCGGGTCGGCATCAGCGGGCAGTTCGCCGCGCCTCACCGCTCGACCGAGTGCACGATCACGCGCTGCCGGGCCGACGCTCCGGCGCTGCCGACCGATCCAGAGCCCGAAGATCACGCCGAACGCGGCGCCGGTCACGGCACTCGCTGTGCCCCGGATCCAGACGGGAACGTCGGCGGGCATGGTGACGAACGTCGACAGGTACCAGAACCCGCCGAACGCGACCGCGAGGACGATCATCACGGCCCACAGCGGCCACCTCCGCATCGAATCCATCTCGCCATCGTGCCAGCCGAGCGCGGCGGTCGCCCGGAACGACGAAAGCCCCCGGCGGGACCTGGTGGTCCTGCCGGGGGCTTTCTCGTGGTGGGCGATACTGGGATCGAACCAGTGACCTCTTCCGTGTCAGGGAAGCGCGCTACCGCTGCGCCAATCGCCCAGATTCCCTGTCTGAACCGGGGTTCGCACAGGATCTGGAGGGTGTTGCTGGAGGTGGGGACGGGATTCGAACCCGCGTGGACGGCTTTGCAGGCCGCTGCCTAGCCTCTCGGCCACCCCACCATCGAGGTTCACGTCTCCGTGAGTACCCGAACGGTGGGATACCCTCTGGTGAGTCGTGAGACTTCGAGAAGCCCCACACTCGAGCGGATGACGAGATTCGAACTCGCGACCCTCACCTTGGCAAGGTGATGCGCTACCACTGCGCCACATCCGCACTTGTCTTTCCGCTGTCGCGGCGACGACGTAAACTCTATACGAACCCAGGGGCATCCACCAAAATCCTTCCCGTTCACCGGGCGTGTCCCCCGAGTTCATGCGGATCCGGCCGGTATGGCACCCTTCGCACGGTGCGCCTTTCGCCATCTGGTGCGCGGATGCGTGCTTCGTGGCCGCTTACGGCGCCGCACCGTGCGATCAAGCTCGCACCGGGGCGCCGACACGGCACCGTGCGACCGCGTGCCGACACGGCACCGTGCGACCGCTGCGCAGCGCGCCGCCGCACACGCGCCACACCCGGGGCGCGCGCCGTGTTCGATGCACCGCCGGACTTCCGCTACTATCGACTCGCACGAACAGTGCAGGGGGCGATTGGCGCAGTTGGTAGCGCGCTTCGTTCACACCGAAGAGGTCATCAGTTCGAGTCTGGTATCGCCCACCCTTGAGACAGAGCCCGACGCAGCAGCGTCGGGCTCTTGTCATCTCACCGGGCCGCATCATGCGGGCCACACCATCAGCACGATCGGACGAAGGGGCGCATGACCGACGTCGACCTCGAGTTCGCCCGGGTCCGAGTGGTCCTCGACCGTCCGACCCTGCGCCTCATGTCCCGCCCGACGAGCGCGACGGTCCTCGCCGTGTTCCGCACGGTGTTCGACCGCGACGTCCAGTACGTCCCCGCCGACCGCATGCACCTGCAGGTCGAGGAGCACGTCGCCCGCCTGCAGGCATCGGGTGCACGCGTGCCCGCGAGCGAACAGCACGAGCAGAGCGAGCAGGACCCCCGACCGAACGGCCGCGCCCTCTGCCGCGAGTGGGTGGCGGCACAGTGGCTGGTCCGCTCCAACTCCCCCGACGGCGACGAGCAGTACTCCCTGACGAGTCACGCGCTCGAGGCCCTGAGCCTCGTCGATGCCCTGTCCGCCGACCGTGCCCTGATCAGCGAGAGCCGGCTCGCGATGATCGTCGACGCCGTGCACCGCTGGGCCGCCCGCGCCGAGCCGGACCCGGACGTGCAGATCCGCCGCATCGACGCCCAGATCGCCGAACTGCGGGCCGAGCGTGAGCGCCTCGAGCACGGCGACGACGTCGTCACCGTCGAGGACGACCGGATGCGCGACGGGTACACGAACATCTCCGACCTGATCCGGCAGCTGCCGAGCGACTTCAAGCGCGTCGAAGAGGCCGTCGCGACGATGCACCGCTCGATCGTCGAGGACTTCCGGCAAGAGGTCCGCCCGATCGGTGAGATCCTCGACGACTACCTCGCGCGCACCGACAACCTGATGCAGGCGACGCCCGAGGGCCGCGCGTTCGAGGGTGCCTTCGAGCTCCTGCGCGACGACGCCCTGCTGCTCCGCCTGCGCGACGACATCGCGACGATCCTGTCCCACTCGTTCGCCGACGGGCTCGGAGCCGGTGAGCGTCGCGCGTTCCGCAACACGGTCACGATCCTGCGCCAAGGCATCGAGGACGTCCTCGCGCAGCGGCGCCAGCTCACCGCCACGCTCCGCGACCAGATCGTCGCCCACGACGTCGTGCGCGACCGCGAACTCGACGCCGTGATCCGCTCGATCAACCGCGGCCTGGCGACGCTGATGGACCAGGGCGGTGCGCGCGACCGCATCCCGCTCCCGCTGTTGCCGGCGTCTGCCGAGGTCGGCACCCTGCGCGAGCGCTTCTACGACCCGGACGCCGAGTCGGTGCCGCCGCCCATCGAGGAACCCGACGACGACGTCTTCGAGGACCTCGACGTCGAGATGCTCCGCAAGCACGGCGGCCCGCTCCTGACCGAGCTGCGTGCCGCGCTCCGGTTCGCCGAGGCCGACTCGAGCGTCGACGCCTTCCACGGGCTGCCGCCCGAACAGCGTCGACCGGTCGAGCTCTTCGGCCTCGCTCACCTGCTGACGGGGCGCGACGACTTCGAGTCCGCCACCCACGTCGCGGAGCACCGCACGGTGCGTCCGGACGGCAGTGCGGTCACCTTCCACATGCCCACCGCTGCGCTCGCTGCCGAGCACGCGCCGGCCGGCGATCCCCACGACGACAACGCACAGGAGGCACGGTGAGCGACACGACGCCGGCACCGGTCGACGAGACCGTCCCGTACGACGACCCCGCAACGGTCGTGCAGGACGACGAACGCGACGAGTCCAGCTTCGCCCTCTTCGAGGGCGACGAGGGTCGGCTCGACGAGCACCAGCGACGTGCGCTGGTGGCGCTGCTCCGGCACTCGTACGTCAGCTCCCGCACGCACCCCGACGAGTGGCGTGCGGTGCTCGACGCCGAGTACCAGTTGCGGTCGCGTCTGAACGACCTGTTCCTCGAACTCCACGTCGACCGTGACCGCGAGGTCGCGTGGAAGCGCCAGGCCCGTTCGGAGAGCCAGCGCCGCACGTTCCCCACGTTGCTGCGCGACCTGCCGTACACCCGCGAGGAGACGATCGTCCTCGTCTACCTTCGGATGCGCCTGCGCGCCGATGCCCGACCGGGTCCGGACCAGGTGGTCGTCGACCGCTCGGAGATCCTCGGGCACGTCGCCGGGTTCCGACCGGCGACCGCGACCGACCGCACGCGCGACGAGGGCCGGGTGGCGAAGGCCGTCGAGCGCCTCGTGACGGCGCGCATCCTGATCCGCACCTCGGACCCGGACCGTTTCCGGGTGGCGAGCGTCGTCGAGGTGCTGCTCCCCCTGGAGCGCCTGCTGGAACTGGACACGTGGCTGCGGACCACCACCGCGCACGAAGACGCGACCGACCAGGGCGGCGAGCCGACCGACGGAGCCGCCACGGGCCTCCCGGCAGACGGCGAAGCCGAGACCGACACCGACGACGACGGCGAGACGGAAGCATGACCGACACCTTCCAGATCCCCGCGCTGTTCGACACGGTCGCGCAGTGGCGCGCCGAGTCGATGCAGGTCGTCAACTGGGGCGGCTTCCACGGCCACCGGCAGGTCGAGCTGTCGGGCACCGCGACGCTCATCTCCGGCGCATCCGGCACCGGCAAGTCCACCCTGATGGACGCGTACCTGGCCGTGATGATGCCGTCCGACGTGCCGTTCAACGGCGCCTCGAACGACGCGACGACCGGGCGCGCACGCAGCGCGGACCAGCGCAACCTGCTCACGTACCTGCGGGGCAAGGTCGACACCCGCCGTGACCCCGAGTCCGGTGCCCTGCGCGACGTGAACCTCCGCGGCGACGACCAGACCACCTGGGGTGCGGCCGCGGTCACGTTCCGGAACGACGACGAGCGGCGCTTCACGGTGCTGCGGGCGTACATCGTGCCGAAGCGTGCGCGGGGCGTCGGCGACATCCAGATGACCATGGCGACGGTCGACGACACGTTCGACCTGCGCCGGCTCGAGGAGTTCGTGCCGACCCGCTTCCACCACCTCGAGCTGACCGGGCGCGTACCGGGGCTGGTGATCCGCGACACCTACCAGGAGCTCGCGTACACGCTGCAGACCCGGCTCGGCATCGGCGACTCCGGCGGCGGGAACCGGGCGATGCGTCTGCTCGCGCGCATCCAGGCCGGGCAGCACCTGCCGACGGTCGACGCGCTGTACAAGTCGCTCGTGCTCGAGACCCCGGGCACCTACGAGGCGGCCGACCGCGCCCTCGCGCACTTCTCCGCGCTCGACGAGGCGTACGAGGCGATGGACACCGAGGAGCGCAAGGTCCGCATCCTCTCCCCGATCACCGACCTGCACGACGAGATCGAACGCTCGAAGGCCGCGGCCGAGGCCCTGGACGGCATCGCCACCGGCGCCGAGGTCTCCCCGTTCGCGCACTGGACGGCCTCGCGGAAGCGAGACCTGCTCGACGCCGAGGTGGACCGCAACGGCCGGGAGCGCACGGCGTCCCGCGCCGAGGTCGCCGCCGCCGAGGCCCGGCACGCCGCCGTGGAGATCGAGCTGCGTGACGCCGAGGCGCGGCTGCGCGACCAGGGCGGCAACGCGCTCGCCCAGCTCGAGGACCGCATCGAACGGCTCACCCGCGAACGCGACGCCGTCGTCCGGACCCGGGCGACCTTCGACGAGCGGACCGCCGTGCTCGGAACGTCCGTCGCGACCGAGGCCGACTTCACTGCCGCGCAGCGCAGCTCGCACGAGTTCCTCGGGTCGTACGCTGCTTCGCGCTCGTCGTTGGACGACCGCCGCGACGCCCTGACGCGCGAGGAGTACCCGCTGCTCGACCGGGAGCGCTCGCTGCGCCAGGAGCGGCAGTCGCTCGAGCACCGACAGGGCGCGATGCCCCTGCCGATGCACGAGGCCCGGCTCGCGATGGCCCGCGCCGCCGGCATCGACCCCGCCGACCTGCCGTTCGTCGCCGAACTGCTCGACGTGCAGCCCGGCGAGGAGCGCTGGCGCACGGCCATCGAGTCCGTGCTGGCCCCCGTCGCCCGCACCCTGCTGGTCGACCAGGACCGCCTCGGCGCCTTCAGTGAGGCGATCGACGCACTCCGCCTGCCCGTCCGCGTGCAGTTCGAGGGCGTGCCGACCGGACCGCACCTGGACCTCGACGGCGATCCCGCGATGGTCTCCGGCAAGCTCGCGATCAAGCACTCGCCCTTCAGCACCTGGGTGCGGGAGCGGATCGAGTCGGACCGCACCGACGCCCGTTGCGTCACCGACGCCTCGGAGCTCGGTGGTGGTGGTCGGCGCGTCACCGAGTCCGGCCAGCTCCGCGACGGCCGGCGTGGTGCGCACGGTGACCGCCGCCAGGCCAACGTCATCGGCTTCACGAACGAGGCCCGCGTCGCCGCCGTCGAGCAGGAGCTCGCGTCGATCGCGCAGGACCTCGCCACGCTCGAGGCCCGTCGCACCGACGTGGCACAGGACCTCACCGCACTCGACGTCCTGCGCGCCGCGCACCAGCACGTCGTCGACGTGACGTGGGACGCCATCGACGTCGAGGGCGTCGAGACGTCGCTCGCCCGCCTCGACGAGGAACGCCAGGCGCTCCTCGCCGCCGACGACGGCCTCCGGACCCTGCGCGCCTCGGTCGCCCGCCTGCGGAAGTCGCTCGACGAGACCGCCGACCGCCGCTCCGCTGCACGGCTCTCCGTGCAGCGCCTCGAGGAGCGGCACGCCGTGCTCGTCGACGGCCAGGACGCCGCCGCCGAGATCCTGTCGCGTTTCGACGACACCCCCGAGTCGTTGCCCGACGACGAGCAGTCGCGACTCCTCGCCGAGACGTTCGCCGAGGTCGGTGCACCGGACGGTGTGGACGGTTTCGACGACGCCACCCGACGGCTCCGACGACGCCTCGAGGAGCGGCTGTCGCAGGCACTCGACGGTGCCGCAGCGGCCTCGACGTCGTTGACGCTCACGTTCCAGCGGTACCAGGACGCCTGGCCGGACCCGAACCTCGGCACCGGCGTCGCGTCGTACCCGGACTACCACGCCATCCTCGACCAGATCGTCGCGACCGGCCTGCACGCCCGACGCACCGAGTGGCGTCGGCGGCTGTCGCAGTGGAGCGGCGAGGACCTGGTGCCGCTCGCCGGGGCCTTCGACCGGGCCGTCGTCGAGATCGAGGAACGCCTCGAACCGGTCAACGAGATCCTGCGGGACCTGCCGTTCGGCGCGAACCGCGACCGCCTGAAGATCCAGATCCGGCGGGTCACCCGCGAGGACGTCACCGCGTTCCGCCGGGAGCTCCGCGCCCTGTCCGCCTCGGTCGACGCCGAGCTGACCGACGACGTGCTCGAGACCCGGTTCCGCCGGCTCCGGCGCTTCATGGCCGTCATCCGCCCCGACCCCGACGCCGCCCGTGGCCGCACCACGCAGCGCGACGCCGTGCTCGACGTCCGGCGGCACATGGAGATCACAGCGGTCCGCTACGACACGTCGGGCGACGACCTCGGTGTGTACTCGTCGCTCGGTGACAAGTCCGGTGGTGAGACGCAGGAACTCGTGGCGTTCATCGTCGGTGCGGCGCTCCGCTACCAGCTCGGCGACGAGACACGGCCCCGGCCCCGGTTCGCCCCGGTGTTCCTCGACGAGGCGTTCATCAAGGCGGACTCGGAGTTCGCCGGTCGTGCGGTCACCGCGTGGCTGCGGCTCGGGTTCCAGCTGGTGGTGAGTGCGCCGCTCGACAAGGTCACGGCGCTCGAGCCCTCGATGGAGCGGCTGCTCTCGATGCGCAAGCACCCCGAGACGGGCCACTCGTCCATCACCGAGATCGCCCGGGTCCCCGCCGACGCCTGACGGGGCGGGGGTGTCGTCCCCGAGGTTCCGAGATCTCGGAACCTCGGGCGCCCCCGCGTGCATCCGTGGAACCTCGGCGGCCCGCACGCGGCATGTCGTGGAACCTCGCGTCGCCCCGCCGTCCCCGCCGCCCCCATCATGTCCCCGACGCGTCCGAGCTCGTCAGGTTCCGAGATCTCGGAACCTCGGGCGCTCGGGCGGGCATCCGTGGAACCTCGGCGGCCCGCACGCGGCATGTCGTGGAACCTCAGCGCGTGGGACGGAGCGGGTTGATCGGCGAGCACGCTACGGTGAGGCCGTGTTCGGACGCCGCTCCCCCAAGCCCCGCCCCGACGACGCCCCCGGTCTCGGCATCGGCGCGCTCGTGCAGGTCATCGACTCCACGGAGGGCGGCGAGCGGTGGGCCGACGAGCCGATCGGCGTGATCGTGGCTCCCGGCGGCAACCAGATCGTCGGCTACCCCGGCGTCGGCGAACCGCTGTCGTGGACCGTCGCGTTCGAGGAGCCCGTGTACACGAAGGACGGCCGCGGCCCCTTCGAGCGCGCGACCGTCCTGAGTCGTCAGTTGGTGCCGATCACGACCGGCAGCGGCGAGTAGCCCAGCGGGCTCAGTACTCTTCGGAGCCGCTCTTCATCATGGCGGCGACCGCCATGCAGCAGCCCACACCACCGAGGACGCCGATGCCGATGATGATGCCGGCGATGAGTTCGAGCATGGGTGGTGACTCCTTGATTGCTTCGGCGTGTGGCTCCGCTCAGGTTACCGGATGCCGCGCATGAGCCGCAGCACCGGCTTGGCCAGGACGAGCAGGACCACGCCGACCGCGACGGCGACGAGACCGAGCACGGCGAAGTACGGTGCCTCGTTCGCCGGGTCGTAGTACTGCGACAGCACCCCGGTGACGGCGGTGCCGAGCGACACGGACAGGAAGAACAGCGCGACCATCTGCGTCTGGAACTTCGGCGGCGCGAGCTTCGTGGCGACGGACTGCCCGACGGGTGACAGCAGCAGTTCGGCGAGCGTGAAGACGAGCAGGATGCCGACCAGGGCGAGCAGCGGCGTGCCGTTCTGGCCCGAGCCGACGAAGGGCAGGAACAGCAGGAACGCGACGCCCATGATGCCGGTGCCCAGGCCGAACTTCGTCGGGGTCGACGGCTGTCGGTCGCCGAGCTTGGTCCAGAGCGCCGCGAAGACCCCCGACAGCACGATGATGAAGACCGGGTTGATCGACTGCACCCACGACACCGGCATCTCCCACCCGAAGAGCGAGCGGTTCAGTCGCTCGTCGGAGTAGACCGTGACGACGGTGAACTGCTGCTGGTAGAGCGACCAGAACACGGCGCTGCCGATGAAGAGCGGGATGAACGCGAACACCCGCGACCGCTCCTGTGCCGTGATGCCGCTCGTCAGGATGACGACGAAGTACCCGATCGTGGCGAGGATCACGATCGCGACGACCACGGTGGGCAGGTTGCCGACGTTCAGCAGGCCGGTCAGGACGGCGACCGCGATCACGATCAGGGCGACGACGACCCCGACCCCGATCAGCGGCAGGCGTCGGCGGTCGACGGGGTTCGTGACGTGGCGGACCGTGTCGGGCAGGTTCTTCCGACGGATCGCGTACTGCACCAGGCCGGCTGCCATGCCGACGGCGGCGAGACCGAAGCCGTAGTGGAAGCCGAGCGAGCTCTGCAGCAAGCCGGTCAGGAGCGGCCCGAAGAACGCACCGAGGTTGACGCCGAGGTAGTACAGCGAGAACCCGGCGTCACGGCGGGGGTCGTCGCGGCTGTAGAGCCCACCGACGATCGTCGTGGCGGTCGCCTTGAGTCCGCCGGACCCGAGCGCGATGAGCACGAGCCCGACGCCCACGCCGGCCACCCCGGGGATGAGCGCCAGGGCGATGTGGCCGAGCATGACGACGATCGCGCTGCCGAACAGTGTGCGGTCGGCACCGAGAAGCCGGTCGGCGATCCACGCGCCGATGATCGTGAACAGGTACACGGCGCCGCCGTACGCGCCCATGATCCCGGTCGCGATGCCCTTGTCGATCCCCAGGCCGCCCTGCGTGACCGTGTAGTACATGTAGATCAGGACGATGCCCTGCATGCCGTAGAACGAGAACCGCTCCCAGAGCTCCACCGCGAAGGGCGTCGACAGCTCGAACGGCTGTCCGAAGAAGGTGCGTTTGGGCTGGGGATCGTGTCCCGTGGTGGAGCCTGACATGTCGGCCAGTCTGCCCCGCGGGCCGGTGGCACGCCCAATCCTTGATGGGTGCTCATCAAATCGATCGACGCGTGCAGTTGGAGGGTTCCCACCATGGTGGTCGGTCCGTGCCGGGCAGCGTTGTGCGGCCCGCACCGCGTTCCGCCGGCTCCCGGCGGCGGTGTCTAGCGTGGGGAGCGCAACACCGGACACCGCAGTTCAGGAGGACTCCGACCATGGTCGACACCGCATCCGCGCAGCACACCGGCACGCCCACGGCGAAGCACGACGCCGGCGAGAAGGCGAGCAAGAACGCCGGCGAGAACCCGGGCGAGAACGCGAGCAAGCACACGAGCGACAACCCGAGCAAGCAGACCGACATCCGCATCGACGTCGACATGGTCGAGACCCTCCTGCTCGGCCGCTGGGCCGAGGACCGCCGGATCTCCCGCCGCCTCGTGCTCGACCCCGCGCTGCACAAGACCGAGGGTCTCGGCACCATCGAGCACCGGGCCCGCGCGTTCGAGCAGCTGCAGATCCTGGTCGACGCCGGAGCCATCCAGCGCCCCTACCCGCCAGAGCTCGGCGGCCAGGACAACCACGGCGGCAACCTGGCGGCGTTCGAGGAGATCACCACCGCCGACCCGTCGCTGCAGATCAAGGCCGGCGTGCAGTGGGGCCTGTTCGGCTCCGCGGTGCACCACCTCGGCACCGCGCGGAACCACGAGGAGTTCCTGCCCGGCATCATCGGGTTCGACGTCCCCGGCTGCTTCGCCATGACCGAGACCGGCCACGGTTCGGACGTGCAGAACATCGCCACGTCGGCCACGTACGACCCCGCAACGCAGGAGTTCGTCGTGCACACGCCGTTCCGCGGGGCGTGGAAGGACTACATCGGCAACGCGGCCCTGCACGGCAAGGCGGCCGTCGTCTTCGCGAAGCTCATCACCCAGGGCGTCGACCACGGCGTGCACGCGTTCTACGTGGCGCTCCGTGACGACGACGGCGCGTTCCTGCCGGGCGTCGGCGGCGAGGACGACGGTGTCAAGGGCGGCCTGAACGGCATCGACAACGGCCGGCTGCACTTCGACCACGTCCGCGTCCCCCGCACCAACCTGCTGAACCGCTACGGCGACGTCGCCGAGGACGGCACCTACAGCTCGCCGATCGACTCGCCCGGACGCCGCTTCTTCACGATGCTCGGCACCCTGGTGCAGGGCCGCGTGTCGCTCGACGGCGCCGCGGTCGTCGCCCAGAAGATCGGGCTGCAGATCGCGCTGACGTACGCGATGCAGCGCCGGCAGTTCCCGACGGCGGGCGGTGTCGAGGGCGTCCTGCTCGACTACGGCCGGCACCAGCGCCGACTCATCCCCCGTCTGGCGACGGTGTTCGCGCAGTCGTTCGCGCACGAGCAGCTGCTCCGCACCTTCGATGACGTGTTCAGCGGGCGAGCCGACACCCCAGAGCGCCGCGAGGACCTGGAGACCCAGGCCGCCGCGTTCAAGTCGCTGTCGACGTGGTCCGCCCTCGACACCCTGCAGGAGTGCCGTGAGGCCTGCGGCGGCGCGGGCTTCCTCGCCGAGAACCGCCTGACGAGCCTGCGCGCCGACCTCGACGTCTACGTGACGTTCGAGGGCGACAACACCGTCCTGCTGCAGCTCGTCGGCAAGCGGCTGCTCACCGACTTCCGGAAGCGGGCGCCGCGCGATGCCGCATCGACCGCGAAGTTCGTCGCCTCGCAGGTGGGCGCGAAGCTCGCGGACGCCTCGGGCCTCCGCCGCCTGGGCCAGACCGTCGCCGACCGCGGGTCGCTCGCCGCGAGCGTCACGGACCTGCACGACCCCACCACGCAGCGCGCGCTGCTCGCCGGCCGCGTGGACACGATGGTCACCGAGATCGGGCTCCGGCTGAACACCGCCGGCAAGGACCGCGCCCGCCAGGCCGTGCTCCTGAACCGGTCGCAGCACGAGCTGATCGAGGCCGCGCGCGCCCACGCGGAACTCATGCAGTGGGACGCCTTCACGGAAGGGCTCGACGCGGTCCCCGAGGGCGACACCCGCCGGGTCCTCGTGTGGCTGCGCGACCTGTTCGCGCTCGGCCTGCTCGAGCAGCACCTCGACTGGTACCTGGTGCACGGCCGCTTGAGTGCGCAGCGTGCCCGTGCGGTGTCGGCGTCGATCGACCGGCTCGTGGCCCGGCTCCGGCCGGTGGTCCCGCAGCTGATCGAGACCTTCGGCTACGAGCCCGGCCACGTGCGGGCGCCGATCGCGCTCGGCGAGGAGCAGGCGCGCCAGGACGAGGCCCGTGCGTGGTTCGCCGCCGAGGCGGCAGCAGGACGACTCCCCGAACAGGAGAAGAAGCCCCGCGCGTAGCCGCCCGGTGCGGACGGTCCGGCCTGGAGGCACGGGTCGGGTCGTCCCCGCCGGCGCCACTCACAAGGAACGGCGTTCCGTCCGGTCCGCGCCCCGCCAGCGTCTTCGCGCCCCGAAGAGTCGGGGCGCGATGCCCGCCACGGGGCGCGATGCCGCCACGGGGCGCGATGGCCACCACCGGGCGCGATGGCCACCACGGGGCGCGCTCGCCGACGACGGTGCGACAACGACCGCGCCCGGACGCGCAGCCCGCGACCGCGTGCGCCCGGCCCGGACTACGCCCGGTCGGCCCCGCCGCGGTCGCCGAGCGCGGCACGCAGCCGTGCCTCGGCGTCGTCACCGGAGGCACCGGTCGCGCCGGCAGCCGCAGCGGCCTCGGCGTTCGCCTCGGCGACCGCCCGCACGACCTCTTCACGCTGGATCTTCACCCCGCGTGGTGCGTCGATGCCGATCCGGACGCCGTCGCCCCGGGCGTCGAGGACCGTGATGACGATGTCGTCACCGACGAGGATCCGCTCGCCGACCTTCCGCGTGAGTACCAGCACCCGCTCAGCCTAGCGACAGGACGGGGACCCCCAGCAGGTCGACGGACTCCGGCGTGGCGGTCTCCGCCGCGCCGATCGCGACGACACCGGCCACCGGCAGCCGTGCGGCCACCGCGGACACCATGGCCGCGGTGTCCTCGGGCTTCCGTCCGACGTCGACGACGATCCAGACCTGGTCGGCTTCGATCCCCTCGCCGGTCGCCCGGTCGTCCCACGCGGCGACGGCGAGCACCGCGTGGCCGTCGCGCACGCCGTCGGCACGCGCGAGGATCGCCGACCGCCGGTCGGCGGCGTCCGTCGGCCGCAGCGCGTGCCGGACGGCGAACAGCCCGGCAGCGGCGTCGACGTCGTTCGCCCGGCCGACCAACAGGACCAGGTCACCATCAGCTGACCGCACTGCCGGCACAGCGGATCGCACGGCAGGCGCCGTGGACCGGGCCGCGCGCCGGCCGGGCGCGATGTCGGGGACGGTGGTCGGGCCTCCTGGCAGGGTGTCGGTGACGGCCTGGAGGCGCGGGTCGACGTCCGCAGGGCCGTCCGATTCCGGCAGGGCGCGCGTGGGGCGCGGGGCGCTCCCCGTGATCCCGTCCGCCACGAAGCCGTCGAGCACCGACGCGAACGCGTCGGCACGCGTGGCCTGGGTGCCGTCACCGCGTGCGATGCGGGCCTCGGCCGCATCGGCGTCGGCGAGCAGCGCAGCGATGCCGATCCGCTGGACGGGTGAGTCGGCGATCACGACGCGTGCGGTCGGGGTCTCCCCCGGTTCCGGCACCTCGACGGTGGCCTCGACGTGCGCCTTGCGGAACAGCCCGCCGATGCCCGGCGTGGTGACCCGCTCGGCGGCGACGATCCTCGCGCCCGCGCCGAACTCGGTCCGGACGGCGTCGCGGACCTCGTCGAGCGTCGCGCCGTTACGCTGCAATCGGGTCGGCGGCACGGACCACTCCCACGGTCTCGATGGTGGAGCCCGCGGCGGTGGCCTCCTGGTACGACAGCACCGGGAGCCCGTTCGACTGGGCGGCGACCATGCGGTGCACGGCCGGGCGGAGCTGCGGGGCGCAGACGAGGACGGCGGACAGGCCCTGGTCCTCGATGCTGCGCACGGCATCGCGGACGGAGCCCAGGACCTGCTCGATGCGGTGGGCGTCGAGGACGATCTGGCTGCCCTGTTCGGACGGTCGCAGGCCCTCGAGCATCGACTGCTCGAGCAGCGGGTCGATCATGATGACGCGCAGGGTGCCCTGGTCGGTGTGGCGGGCGGCGAGGGCGGGGCCGAGTGCGGCGCGGGCCGCCTCGACCAGCCCCTCGGGGTCGGTGGAGGCCTTGGCGCGCAGGGTCAGCGCCTCGCAGATCCGCCCGAGGTCGTTGATCGGCACGCGTTCGGCGAGCAGGCCCTGCAGCACGCGCTGGAGTTCGGCCATCGAGAGCATGCCCGGCACGAGTTCCTCGACCGCGGCGGGGTTGACCTGCTTGACGCCCTCGGTCAGGACCTTGACGTCCTCGCGGGTGAGCAGGCGGGCGGCGTTGTCGCCGATGACGGCCTGCAGGTGCGTGACGAGCACGGACACCCGGTCGATCACGGTGGCGCCGGTCATCTCGGCGGCGTGCCGGAGTTCGGCGGGCACCCACTTGCCGGTCAGGCCGAACACCGGCTCGACCGTCGAGGTGCCCGGCAGCCCGTCCAGGTGGTCGCCGAGCGCCAGGACGCTGCGGGCCGGGGCGGTGCCGCGGCCGGCCTCGACGCCGGCGATCCGGATGGCGTAGGTCGACGGCGGCAGGTCGATGCTGTCGCGCGTGCGGACCGGCGGCACGACGATGCCCATGTCGACGGCGATCTTCCGCCGCAGCGCACGGACGCGGCCGAGCAGGTCGTCGGAGGCGCCGGACACCATGTCGACCAGGTCGGGCGCCAGCAGGATCTCGAGGGCGTGCACGCGCATCTGCTCGATGAGGTCCTCGGGGGTGTCTCCGGAGGGCGCGGCGGCTTCGAGGGCCTGCTGCTCGGCGGCGGCCGACTCGGCGTTCGCGGCGTTCCGGCCGATGCGCCACGCGGTGAACAGCAGGGTCGCACCGACGAGCAGGAAGGGCAGGATCGGCATGCCGGGGATGAACCCCATCGCGATGGCGGCGACGCCGGCGATCATCAGGGCGTTGCGCGACTGCGACAGCTGCGTGGCGGCCGAGGCGCCCATCTCGGACTCCGCGCCGGAGCGGGTGACGATCATGCCGGTGGAGACGGCCATGAGCAGGGCCGGGATCTGCGTGACGAGCCCGTCGCCGATCGTCAGGATGCCGTACTTCGACAGGGCGTCGGTGGCGGACAGCCCGTTCTGCAGCATGCCGATCGCGATGCCGCCGATCAGGTTGATGATGATGATCAGGATGCCGGCGATCGCGTCGCCCTTGACGAACTTCGAGGCGCCGTCCATCGCGCCGTAGAAGTCCGCCTCGGCGGAGACCGCGGCACGGCGGTCCTTCGCCTGCTGGTCGGTGATGAGCCCCGCGTTCAGGTCGGCGTCGATCGCCATCTGCTTGCCGGGCATGGCGTCGAGGGTGAACCGTGCCCCGACCTCGGCGACGCGCTCGGCACCCTTCGTCACGACGACGAACTGGATGACGATGAGGATCAGGAAGATCACCGCGCCGATGATGATCGACCCGGACACGGCGACGTGGCCGAACGCCTGGATGACGTCGCCGGCGAAGCCCTCGCCGAGCACGAGCCGGGTCGACGCCACGTTCAGGCCGAGGCGGAACAGCGTCGCGACGAGCAGCAGCGACGGGAACACCGAGAAGTCGAGCGGCTTCTTCACGAACAGCGTCGTGAGCAGGATCACCAACGCCAGCAGGATGTTGATGATGATCAGGAAGTCGAGCAGGAACGACGGCACCGGCAGGATCAGCAGCAGGATGATGCCGACGATGAACACCGGGACGACGAGCTTCGGCAGGTCCTTGCGGTTCATGCGGGGAGTCCTTCGGTCGGGGTCTCGGCGATGCGCGGTGCGCGGAGCTTGCGGGGGCGGAGGTCACCGGTCACCGTGGCCGGGTCGATGACGCTCGCGACTTCGTCGGGCGTGGTCGGCCGCGGCGGTGCGTGGGTGCCGGCCGCTGCGCCGCGGGCCTTCAGGGCCATCACGAACGACAGCACCCGGGCGACCGGCGTGTACAGGTCGACGGGGATCTCGTGCCCGAGCTCGCACGCGGCGTGCAGCGCTCTGGTGAGCGGGACGTCGCGCACGATCGGCACACGGTCCTCCTCCGCCCGGGCACGGATGACGTCGGCGACGGGCCCGGCGCCCTTCGCGACCACCCGGGGCGCGGCCTTGCCCGGCTCGTACTTGAGCGCGACGGCGTAGTGGGTCGGGTTCGTCATGACGACGTCCGCGGTGCCGACCGCCTGGATCATCCGGTTGCGGCTCATCGCGAGCTGGCGGGAGCGGCGCTGGCCCTTGACGAGCGGGTCGCCGTCGCTCTTCTTCTGCTCGTCCTTGACCTCGCGCTTGGTCATCATGGTGCGCTTGCGGTTGCGGCGGATGACCACGAGCACGTCGATCGCGGCGAGGACGAGCCCGGCGGCGATCGCGGCGCGGAGCAGGGTGCCCGCGCCGTCCGCTGCTGCCTCGAGCACAGCGGACAACGGCAGCGAGCCGCTGGTCATGAGCACGGGCATCAGGCCCTGCACGGCGAACCAGAGCACGAGGCCGACGACCGTGGTCTTCAGCAGCGCCTTCGCCCCGTTCCAGAGCGCCTGGACGCCGAACACGCGCTTCAGGCCCGCGATGGGGTCGAAGTGCGACGCCTCGGGCGCGAGCTTCCGGATGTGCACCCCGCCCTGCGCGACGGCGGCCGCGGTGACGGCGACGAGCACCACCGCGAGCATCGGGCCGAGGGTCGCACCGACGCTCGCCATCGCATCGCCGAACACGTGGTTCATGGTGCCGATCGTCGGGTTCGCGATGACGGACTGCACGGCGACGAGCTGCGCCGTGCCCGCTGCTGCCGCGTTGCCGATCATCGACGGCACCATGAGGGCGACGACGGCGATGCCGATCCACGCGCCGAGGTCCTGGGACCGGCCGAGCTGGCCCTTCCGGTGGACCTCCTGCATGCGCTTCTGGGTGGCCTTCTCGGACTTCTCACCACTGTCGGACACGGCGCCTCACCCCCGTCCCGTGATCGCCTGGACGGCGTCGCCGGTCAGCGACGACACCACCGAGGGCAGGGCCATGAAGAGCGCTCCGGCGAACAGGACGGTCAGCCCGATCTTGATCGGGAACCCCATCTGGAACGCGTTGAGGGCCGGTGCGACACGGGTGAGCAGGCCGAGGCCGACGTCCGCCAGGAACAGCACGACCACCAGCGGCCCGGCGATCTGCAGCGTCGCCAGGAACATCTGCGACATCGCCGCCACGAGCAGGTGGGCCAGACCGTCGACCGCGAAGCTGCCGGTGAGGGGCACGGCGTCGAAGGACCGCACGAGCCCACCGACGATGAGCTGGTACCCGCCCGAGGTGAACAGGAGCGCGAGCGCCGCCATCTGGAACAGCCGGGTGAACTGGGCGCCGTTGACCTGCGACTGCGGGTCGAACGCCTGCGCGAGCGTGAATCCGCCGAACAGGTCGATGAGCGCACCGGCGGACTGCACCGCGGCGAACACCAGGAACACCAGGAAGCCGAGCGACAACCCGACGACGAGCTGGGTGAGCAGCGCGAGCAGGAAGGGCCCGGTGTCGAGCGACTCGTAGCCGACGGCGACGCGCGGGGCGACGCCGATCGCCAGGCCGAGCCCGAGGATCACCTTCACGGTGCCGGGGAACGCCCGGTACGAGAACGGCGGCGCGATGACGAAGAACGCGACGAGCCGGACGCCGGCGAGCATGGTCGCCTCCAGACGGTCGGCGTTGATCGCGAGCTCCATCAGCCGCTGCCGAGGAGCTTCGGGATCATGTCGAAGGCGACGTGCGTGAACGCCACCATCTCCGAGATCATCCAGTTGCCGCAGACGACCAGGGCGATCGCGACGGCGACGGCCTTCGGCACGAACGAGAGCGTGACCTCCTGGATCTGGGTCACGGACTGGAACAGCGAGATCGCGAACCCGACGACGAGCGACGTGACGAGCACCGGAGCGGCGAGCTTGCCCGCAACCAGGAGCGCCTGGAGGACCAGGTCGATGACGGCCTGCTGGTTCATGCCCGCCCCCTAGACAACGTGGTAGCTCTCGATGAGCGACGTGATGATGAGGCCCCAGCCGTCGACCAGGACGAAGAGCAGGATCTTGAAGGGCAGCGAGATCATGACCGGCGGGAGCATCATCATGCCCATCGACATGAGTGCCGCCGAGACGACGAGGTCGATCACCAGGAACGGGATGAAGATGACGAACCCGATGATGAACGCGCTGCGGAGCTCCGAGATGATGAACGCCGGGATGACGGTCGTCATCGGCACGTCGGCCATCGACTTCGGGTTGTCGAGCCCTGCGGCGCGGGTGATCAGGGCGACGTCCTCGTCACGGGTCTGGTGCAGCATGAAGGTCCGGAGCGGCTTCGTGCCGATCTCGACGGCCTGGTTGAAGTCGAGGTGGCCGGCCAGGTAGGGCTGCAGGGCGTCGTCGTTGATGTGCCCGAGCACCGGCGCCATCACGAACAGCGACAGGAACAGCGCCAGGCCCGCGATCACCTGGTTCGGCGGGATCGACTGCAGCCCGAGCGCGTTCCGGGTCATCGCGAGGACGACGAAGATCTTCGTGAACGACGTCATCATGAGCATGAGCGCCGGGGCGACGCTGAGCAGCGTGATGCCGATGAGCGTCACGACGGCCGACGACGGGGTGCCGTCCGGACCGTTCACGCTGACGCTGAAGTCGCCGTTCGCGGGAGCGGTCGGCGTCGCGGGGGCGGTCGGTTCGACGACGCCGGCGGCGTGGGCACCGGTCGCGGTGAGCATGAGGAAGCCGGCGACGACCGCCAGCCCGAGCAGGACGAGGGCGGCGGTGCGTCCGGTGCGGACCGCGGTCACCCGGCGCGCCGGTTCCGCAGGGCGGCGGCCGCCTGCCGCCAGGTGTCGACCGACAGGATCGAGCCCTGCAGCTGCTGCGCGGTCGGCACCGTGGTGCGCTGCGGACGACGGTTGCGCGGGCGCATCGGGAGGGGCTGCGCCGTGGCTTCCGTTCGGTCGGACGGGAGGGACGTGGGGGCGTCCGCCTGCAGCGCCAGTTCCTGACCGAACACGTCGGCCGACGGGGCGGGACGCACGGGCAGCTGCACGGGTCCGGTCACGATGGTGAGCTCCGGAGCGGGCGCCTGCCCGCTCGTCAACAGGCTGACGCCCTGCTCGGAGACCCCGAGCACCAGACGCTCCCCCTCGACGTCGACCACCACGACGCTCGCCTTGCCGCCGAGGCCCTGGCGACCGACGACCTCGACGGTCGCCGCACGGCGCCCGGAGGTCTTGCCCGCGAAGCGCTTCTTGCTGGCACGGTGCAGCACCCACATGAGGGCGAGGACGACGCCGAGCGACAGCGCGACGCGGAGCGTGATGAGGAGGGTGTCCACGCGGGGCTCAGAGGGATTCGGCGACGTCGAGGATGCGGGTGATCCGGACGGCGTAGTCCTGGTCGACGACGACGACCTCGCCGTGCGCGATGAGGCGACCGTTCAGCAGGACGTCGGCGGGCGCACCGGCGCTGCGGTCGAGTTCGACGACCGCGCCGGGCTCCATGCCGAGCACGTCGCGGACCGACATGCGGGTGCGGCCGATCTCCACGGTCAGGGTCATCTCGACGTTGTTGATGCGGCCGAGGTTGCCGGCGGGCAGGTTGGCAACGACGGGCGCGGAGACCGTGCCGTTCTCGCGGACCCGGATGCCGAACCACCCGGCGGGCAGGCCACCGGCGGTGAGTTCGAACACGACGGTGTCGGGGTCGGCCAGCAGTGACGCGGCCGACTCGCGGTGCGCCTCGCCGAGCACCCCGACGCCGAGGACCGAGGCCGCGGCCTCGAGCGACGGACGCAGCACGTCCGTGACGGCCACGATGCCGTGGTCGGTGCCTCCGGCGGCCGTGATCGCCTCGAGGTCGGTGAGCACGAGCGCCAGGTCGGCCGACAGGCCGCCGACGAACGAGGCGACCACGGCGTCCGTCGCCGCGTCGAGCACGACCGGTGTCGCGCCTCCAGGCAGGAGCACCGCGGTCAAGGGGGCGGCCGTCGGGAGCTGCGCCGCGAGCGACTCGGCCGCTGCGGTGTGGAGGGTGGTCGTTTCGGTCATCAGTGCTGCTCCGTGCTCGTGGTGGTGACGACGATGCCGGCGAGGCGCGAGCCGTTCGCGCCGACCGCGGCGGTGCCGACGGGTTCGCCGTCGACCGCGATGGTGAGGGGGCGGTGCTGCGGGTGCGGCAGCGGCAGGACGTCGCCGACGGCGAGCCGGAGCACCTGCGTGGGCAGGACCGTCGCCGGTGCGAAGCGCAGGCTGACGCCGACGGGGACGCCCGCGAGTTGCGCGTCGAGCAGGGCCTGGGCGTCGGCGGGCGACACGTGGGCGGCGGCTTCGCCGAGCTGCGGCAGGACCGCCTCGGCCGGCAGCGCGAGCGTGCCGGGGGCGACGCGGTCGCCGACGCGGATCGAGAACGCCGCGACGATCATCAGGTCGCCCTTCTGGGCGGCCTGGGCGAACTGCGAGTTGAACTGGAAGCCACCCGCCGTGACGTCGTGCGCGAGCAACCCGCCGAACGAGTAGCGGAGGTCGTCGAGGGCGTCCTCGACAATCTTGCGCACGAGGGCCTGCTCGATGGGCGTGAAGGTGCGCTCCGGGGTCGGCAGCGGCTTCGAGGCGCCGAGGGCGTGCGAGACCCAGGTCAGCGCGGCGTCGAGCGGGACCTGCAGGACGCCCTTCGGGACGACGTCCGCGATCGGCAGCAGCACCATGCCGGTGAGCGCGGGCAGCGAGGCGGCGTACTCGTCGTACGTCACCATCTGCACCTGCTCGCAGGTGACCTGGCTGACGGCGCGGACCTTCGCGGTGAGCTGCGTGCCCCACTGCCGCGCGAACGTCTCGAACGCGAGCTCGAGGACCCGGGCGTGCTCGCGGGCGAGCGTCGACGGGCGCGCGAAGTCGTACACCTCGGGCGCTGGCAGGGTCTCGGTCACGGGTGCGTCTATCGGTCGCCTGTGCGGCACCCGTCAGTGCTGTACCCCGTACTGGGGATGCAGGGGGTTGTGGCCCCGTCGGTCGTCCGTCAGCCCTGGCGTGCTCCGTCCTGCGCCTTCGCCAGTGCCGGCATCAGCGCGCTGACGTCCTGGTCGGCGTTCGACAGCACCACGATGTCGACCCGTCGGTTCAGGGCGAGGTCCTGGTCCGTCCCGCCCTTCGCGAGCGGTCGGCTCGACCCGAAGCCGACGCTCTGCACGTGGTCGCCCGGCATGCCGCCGCGCTCGACCAGGTCGCGCAGCACCCCCGTCGCCCGTGCCGCGCTGAGCTCCCAGTTGGTGGCGTACGGCGCCGTCGAGTTCCGCTGGTCGGCGTGCCCTTCGACGCTGACGTCGTGGTGGCTCGTCTTCAGGACCGGTGCGATCGCGTCCATGATCGACTTCGCCTGGTCGGACAGGTCCGCGCTGTTCGTGCCGAAGTAGGTCTCACTGCCGACGAGGCGGACGATCAGGCCGCGGGCGTCGACGGTGAACTGCACGTTCGCGGTCTGGCCGGCCTTCGCGAGGTTCTGCTTGATCGCCTGCTCGATCGCGGTGAGGTCGTCGAGCTCCTGCTGGGCGTCGGCGAGGTCCTGCTTCGTCGCGGTCACCGGCACGACGGTCGACGCGGGGTCGACGTTGGTGTCCTTCGTGCCGGACGACGCCGTCGAGTGGTCGGCCTGCGACTTGTCGGTCGAGTACCCGGATCCGTCCTCCACCTGGTCCTTCGTCACCACCGTGCCGCTGGCGGTGTCGACCTTCTGCGACTTCACCTCGCCGAAGCCCGTCGCCAGGGAGTTCTTCAGGGCGATGTACTTCTCCTGGTCGACCGTCGACATGGCGAACAGCACCAGGAACATGCACATCAGCACCGTGATCATGTCCATGTACGAGGCCATCCAGCGCTCGTCGGGGTGCTCGGCGTCGTCGTGGCCCTTCTTCGCACGACCGCGGCCACGGCCACGGGGGTTCGCGCTCATCGTCAGGCCGCCAGCTGCTGGTCGTCGGCGTCCGCGTCCTGCTTGTTCTTGCCGGCCTTGCTCTTCGAGGTGTCGGTGCGCGCTGCCGGCGGCACCATCGCCTTGAGGCGTTCACCGAGCAGGCGCGGCTGGCTGCCGGCCTGGACCGCGAGCAGCCCTTCCATCAGGAGCGTCTGGCGGTCCGACTCGAGCTGTGCGAGCTTCCGGAGCTTGCCGCCGATCGGCAGCCACATGAAGTTCGCGGTGAGCAGGCCCCACAGGGTCGCGACGAAGGCACTCGCGATGAGCGGACCGAGCTCGTCGGGCTTGCCGAGGTTCGCGAGCACGTGGGTGAGGGACACCACGGTGCCGATGATGCCGACCGTCGGGGCGAAGCCGCCGAGCCCCATGAAGAACGCACTCGCACTGCGCGTGGGGGCCGCGTTCGACTCGATCTCGTCCTCGAGCAGGATCCGCAGCTCGTCGCCGTCGGTGCCGTCCGCGATGTTCTGCAGCGCCTTCTTCATGAACGGGTCGTCGTGCTTGTCGGCCTCCTGCTCGAGGGCGAGCAGACCGTTCGACCGAGCCGTCTCCGCCAGGCCCACGACGTCGTCGATGACCGACTGCGGCGGGGTGACCTTGCCGGTGAACGCCTTCGGTACGGCCTTGAAGCTCGCGATGGCGTCCTTCAGCGTGGTGCTCGCGATGCCGCAGCCGATGGTGGCACCGAACACGAGCAGCATCGGCGCGGGCAGGAACAGCCCGGCGAGCTCGACGTGCTCCATCTCGACCATGCCGAACAGGGCGCCGAAGGCGAGCAGGATCCCGATGATCGTCGCGATGTCCACGTCAGCGACCCCCGTCCTGCGTGCGGAGCGGAGCGACCGCGGCGAGCGTCGGCTGGGGGCCGGTGGCGTTCCGCGTGTTCGGCAGGTCGGTGCCGTAGGCCATGCCGACGATGCGGGCGCGGTACCCGGCGATCAGGTCGATGACGTCGGCCATGGACTCGCGGACGATGTACTTCGCCCCGTCGACCATGATGAGCGTCGTGTCCGGCGTCTCGTGGATGCGCTCCACGAGGTCGGGGTTGACAGCGAATGCGCTGCCGTTGAGTCGTGTGACGACGATCATGGCCCGTCCTGGTTCTCGATCGTCCCGCCGCCGTCCGTGGGGCGGGATGCTGCCCGTCCGTGGGCCTGCAAGGAGGTCTATCGGCGGACCACACCTGTCCGTTAGTTCATCTCAGATACGAGTTGTTGTGCCCCGATCGCTGGGAATCCAGTGCATCGTCACCCCGGTTTTATCTCATGAGCGTGTTACGTTGGCGCCATGTCCGACACCACCACCGTCGTCTCGCCGGCCACCCCGGCATCCGCCGCCCCGCTCCGCGAGGTCGGTGCCCTCATCCGGGGCGCCCGCAAGGGCCGCAGCATGACCCAGGCGCAACTCGCCGAACGCGTCGGCACCAGCCAGAGCGCGATCAACCGCATCGAACAGGGCGGGCAGAACCTGTCCCTCGAGATGCTTACCCGCATCAGCGACGCCCTCGACCAGCAGATCGTCTCGATCGGCGGCGCCCCGCAGCGTGCCCACCTGCGCGTGCAGGGCGGCCGGAAGCTCAGCGGCTCCATCGCCGTCAACTCGAGCAAGAACGCCGCCGTCGCGCTGCTCTGCGCCTCGCTCCTCAACCGCGGCGTCACCCGCCTGCACAAGGTCGCCCGGATCGTCGAGGTCGACCGGATCATCGACGTCCTCCGCAGCCTCGGCGCGAGCGTCACGTGGTCCGAGGACGGCGAGACCCTCGAGATCGTCGCCCCGTCCGACCTGCACCTCGACGCGATCGACGCCGACGCCGCCCGCCGCACCCGCAGCGTCCTGATGTTCCTCGGCCCGCTCAGCGGCCGGTACGAGTCCTTCCGGCTCCCCTACGCCGGCGGCTGCGACCTCGGCACCCGCACGGTCGAACCGCACCTCATCGCGCTGCGCCCCTTCGGCGTCGACGTCGAGGCGACCTCCGGCTGGTACGAGGTCGGCGTCGCGAACCAGGACGTCCCCACGAAGTCCGTCGTCCTCACCGAGCGCGGCGACACCGTCACCGAGAACGCGATCCTCGCCGCGGCCGCCCGCGACGGCGAGACCGTCATCCGCAACGCCAGCCCCAACTACATGGTGCAGGACCTCTGCTTCTTCCTCGAGCTGCTCGGGGTGCAGGTCGAGGGCATCGGCACCACGACGCTCCGCATCACCGGCAAGAGCCGCATCGACGAGGTCGTGGACTACTGGCCGAGCGAGGACCCGGTCGAGGCCATGAGCCTGCTGACCGCCGGCATCGTCACCGACTCCACGCTCACCGTCACCCGGGCACCGATCGAGTTCCTCGAGATCGAGCTCGCGACCCTGGCCGAGATGGGCCTGCGGTTCGACGTCACCGACGAGTACCCGGCTGCGAACGGCCGCACCCGCCTGGTCGACATCACCGTGCACCCGTCCGAGCTGCACGCCCCGATCGACAAGATCCACGCGATGCCGTTCCCCGGGCTGAACATCGACAACCTGCCGTTCTTCGTGGTCATCGCCGCGATGGCCGAAGGGACCACGCTCGTGCACGACTGGGTGTACGAAGGCCGGGCGATCCACCTGCTCGACCTGACCCGCCTCGGTGCGAGCGTCACCCTGCGCGACCCGCACCGCCTCGACGTCACCGGTCCGACGCACTTCTCCGGTGCCGAGATCAGCTGCCCGCCGGCCCTCCGGCCCGCGGTGGTCATCCTGTTGGCGATGCTCGCGGCGAAGGGCGAGAGCGTCCTGCGGAACGTGGGCATCATCGCCCGCGGCTACGAGCAGCTGCAGGAACGGCTGAACTCCCTCGGCGCGTCCATCGAGACGTTCCACGACTGAGGCGACCGCCTGCCCGCGTGACCCGACGGCCCGTCCCCGCAAGTGGGGACGGGCCGTCACCCGTTCTGCGCGGATCGACCCGTGCCTCCAGGCTGATGCGCAGGAGCGCTCCACCGCCCACCCAGGCGACCGGTGCTGGATGGGGTGATGGCCACGAGATCGCTCTTGACCGTCCCCCTGTTCATCACGGTCGCCGCCGCCGCGGCGGCCTGGTTCGTCCTCGGCCCCGCGGCCGCCCTGGCGTTCGTCGCGCTCGCGCTCCTCGAGATCGCGATGGCCGCCGACTCGTCGGTGCCGATGGCCGGCATCGCCGGACGACTGCACTCCCCCGCCCGACGGCTGTTCCTGTCGCTCGGGATCGTCGCGGGCGTCCTCGCGATGCGGCTGCTCCTGCCGCCGGCAGCGGTCGCGGTCGGCGACGCGACCGACCCCGCGAGCTCCGTGCAGGAAGCCGTCTTCGCCCCCGGCTCGTTCTCGGCGCACCTCGCCGAGGTGCGCCCCGCCCTCGCCGCCTTCGGCGCCGCCTTCATCTGGCTCGTGTTCGCCGAGTACCTGTTCAACACCGACCGTGCGTCGCGCAGGTCCTGGCTGGGCCGCCTGGAGGCCCGGCTCGCCGCCGTCGCGCGTCCTCGCGTCTGGTCGCTGGTCACCGCTGCGACGGGGGTCGCCGTGACGGCCGTCCTCGTCGGCGTCGACCGCGCGTGGTCGCCGGGTGCCCTGCTGCCGGTCGTGCTCGGCGGTGCGGCGGGCATCGCCGCGTACCTCGGGTCGAAGCGCGTCGCCGCCTGGGCGCTCGACGGGGTCGGCTCGGACACCGCGTCGATCGGGGTCGGGCGGGGTGCCTGGCGGATCCACGCGTACGCGTCGACCGTCGTGTTCGAACGGGGGCTCGTCGTGTTCATGCTGTTCGAGATCCTGGACGGCGTGTACAGCCTGTCCGGGTCCGGAACCCTCGGCGCCGACGGCCTCGGAGCGCTCGAACAGGCGGCGGTCGCGGTGGCGGCAATCGGCGTCGGTGCCGTGTTCCTGGCGCGGTTGACCTCGCGGTTGGACGAGGCCGCGGGGCTGAAGCGGCTGCGGTACCTGAAGGCCGGGGCGGCGTACGTGCTCGGGGTGCTCGCGGTGTTGCTGTGGGCGAGCCTGCTCGTGCCGATCCCGGGGGTCGTCGTCGCCTGGTTCGGCAGCGTGGTGATCGGTTCGGCGCTCGCGAGCTCGTTGCCGTGGCGGGCGTGGTGGCGGCGGGTGGCGCGGGGGTCCGCGAGGTCGCGCCGCAGCAGCGGTCTCGCTCCGTGAGTCAGCGGTGGTCGCGGCGAGCGGCGGCTGCGGGAGCGTCATCGCGGACACCGGCGGCGAAGAGTGCCTCCTGCGCGTCGGCGAGGTCCTTGCCCTCGATCGAGAACGCGTCGAAGACCGCGTGCCGGAACCCGAGCCACCCGACCACGACACCGACCGCGACGAGCGCCGTGAGGATGCCGTACATGACCTCGGGGTGGTCGAGGAGCAGCGGGGTCACGAACGCCAGCAGCGCCGCGGCGATCCGGGCCACCGCGATGATCGTTCCCTGGACCGAACCGCGGAGCAACGTCGGGAACGACTCCTGCGACCAGACCTTCATGATCGCCTCGAAGGCGAACGCGTTGCCCACCGCGCCGAACGCGAGCATCGCGACGAGGGTCGGCAGCGAGAAGCCGAACACGAGCGGCAGGCCGTAGCTCACCACGAGGCACACGGCGCCGACGATGTAGAACGGCATCCGCAGCCGACCGTCGACGATGCGCATGAACCAGAGCGCGAGCAGCATCCCGATCGGCACGCTGACCAGGTTCATCGTCGAGAAGAACGGCACCGACAGCCCGACGACGTTGACGGCCACGTAGGCGCCGAACTGCCCGCCGGTGTTCGCGCCGAGGTTCGTCAACGTGTAGAAGACCAGCAGGGACAGGAACGGCAGCAGGAAGATGCGCTGCGTCAGCACGTCGCGGATGCCGTGGCGCGCAGCACGGACGGTGTGTGCGCCCGCTGCCTTCTCGGCATGGGCGTCGGACCACGTGGTGGACTCCGGGATCGTGAAGCGCAGGACCATGACGACGAGTGCGACGACCCCGACGTGCGCGAACATGATCTGACCACCGGCACGGCCGAGGTCCCCGACGCCCGCCGAGATGGCGTAGGTCGCCAGGATCCCGGCGAACCAGAGCACCTGGGAGAAGCCGACGAGCCCGCCCCGGTTCTCGTCGGTCGCCGCCTCGGAGATCGTCGCGAGCGAGACCGGCAGGTCCGCCCCGGTGCCGAGGCCGACGAGGATCGTGCCGATGAGCAGGCCGGCGAACGCCGGGCTCGCCACCAGGACCCCCGCACCGACGACGGTCATCGCCATGGTCACGATGAACACCGCCCGACGACCGAACAGGTCACCGAGCCGGCCGCCGGAGAGCGCGCCGATCGCGATGCAGAACGTGAGCGCGCCGGAGAGCACCCCGATCTGCGTGCCGGTGATGCCGATCGACTGCTGGTACAGGACGAGCGCGGTGCCGGAACTCACGATCGCGGCCGCGTCGATGTACGAGGCCATCCCCGAGACGACGGCGACCCACCAGGGGTGCGGTCGCCGGGTGGGTTGCTGGGGTCGGTTCACTGCGTTCTCCCTTGAACGTCGGCCGAACACCGGATGAAACGGTTCAACCGGTCGGCGGCACTGTAACCCGTCGAGTGCCGCAACCGCAAGGATCGTTCACTGCGCCTGCTGTCCACAGCCCCGCTGTTCGTTTCCTGAGGACATTGACTTCCGCCGCTCCCAGAACCTACGGTCATCGCAGCGGCACCGTCGCCGCGCGTTCCCGAGGAGAACACCATGTCGATCGAGCACCTCGCCCGTGGCGTCGCCCATCCGGCCATCGAGTACCGTCCGGAGCTGCGGTGGTGGCTCGCCGAGGGCCTGCACACCGACGTGACCCTCCGACGCGAGGTCGACACCGCCCACGCACTCGGGTTCGGCGGCATGGAGTTCCTGGCGATGGACGAAGGGGCGATCGACCACGGCCGGTACGGCTGGGGGTCCGAGGAGTGGGTGCACGACTCGCAGATCGTCGTCGAGGAGACCACCGCCAGGGGCATGTCGGTGAGCTTCACGTCCGGGACGAACTGGTCGAACGCGAACCTGCCGACGATCGACGCAGACCACCCCGCCGCTGCGCAGGAACTCGACGTCGTGCACGAGGACCTGCCCGGCGGGACCAGCCGCTCGGGTGCGCTCCGTCGGATCGACCTCGACGCGCCGATCGCACAGACGACGCTCCCCGGCGAACGCGGGACGGTGCGCGTCCAGACGCTCGTCGCGGTGGTCGCGACGCGCGTCGTCCCGGACCCCGCCGGTTCCGGCGCCGCGACCGTGCTGGACCCCGACTCGGTGGTGGACCTGACCAGCGCGGTCACCGACGAGGCGCTCGACTGGACCGCACCGGAGGGCGGCACCTGGCGGTTGTCCACGTTCTGGAGCCACGGCACCGGCCAGACGGCGTCACCGTCGGCGACGGTCAACTGGACGGTGAACTACCTGGAGCGAGCGGGCGTGGACGCCGTGATCGACTACTGGGAACACGTCGTCCTGACCCCTGGCCTCCGCGCCGAGATCGCTCGCAATCCCCGTGCCCAGATGTACATGGACTCCCTCGAGCTGTCGACCTACGGCGCCGGTGGCCTCTTCTGGGGAGCGCACGTCGCCGAGGAGTTCCGGACGCGCCGCGGCTACCCGATCACGCCGTGGCTGCCGTTCCTGACCCGCAGCGCTCCGTTCATGGCGTCGAGCACCACGTACCACGCCGAACCGGTGCCGGACCGGGCGGTCGACGTCGAGAAGGTCCGCTTCGACTACGTCCGGACGCTCACCGACCTGTACATCGAGAACATGCTGCGCCCGTTCGCGGCGTTCCTGCACGCCAACGGCATGACGCTGCGGTCCGAGATCAGCTACGGGCTGCCGTTCGAGTTGACGCGCCCCGGGCCGGAGGTCGACGGGATCGAGACGGAGTCGCTCGAGTTCGCCGCCCAGATCGACGCGTACCGGCTGCTCGCAGGGCCGGCGCACCTGTTCGGCAAGCAGTACTCGTCGGAGACCGGTGCGACGACCCGCAACCACATGCTCGACCACCGGTTCACCGACCAGATCGTCGCGACGCAGCTCGCCGCCGGCATCACGAAGACCGTCCTGCACGGCTGGGCGAGCACCACGGGCGCCGAGGGCGTCACGAGCTGGCCGGGACACGAGGGCATGTGGAGCATGTTCTCGGAGCGCTTCGACGCCCGGCAGCCCGCTGCCGAGTTCTACCCGCTCTGGAACGACGCGATCGGCCGGTACCAGTACGTCCTGCGCCAGGGACGCCCGCGGATCGACGTCGGCATCCTGCACACCGACCACTTCACCGACAACGCGTCCGGCATGGTGTTCCGCGACGCCGACGGTGGCCGCGTCCCCGACGAGGTCGCCTACGGCCAGTACTGGATGCGCGACCGGCAGAACCACTGGTGGCGCGATCTCGGCATGCAGGACGCCGGGTGGACGTACGAGTTCCTCGACGGGTCGCTGCTGCTCCGCGACGACGTGCGGGTGGACGGCGGCCTGGTGCAACCGGACGGCCCCGGGTACCAGGCACTGCTCGTCTTCCAGAGCGCGCTCGATGCCGACGTCGCTGCACGGTTGCTCGCCTGGGCCGAGGACGGCGTGCGGATCCTCGTCGTGCACGGCACGCGCGAGCTCAAGTCGCTGATCGCCGGGACGGACACGCACCACCCCCGAGCGGCCGCCCGCACCCCGGGCCTCGACGGGCGCGACGCCGAGCTCGCGGACACCGTCGAGCGGCTGCTGGCCCTGCCGTCGGTGACCGCGATCGACGACGCCGCCGCCGACACCGTCGCCGCCCTTCGCGGCCTCGGGGTGACGGGCCGCGCCGAGTTCGTGACGGAGGACCGGAGCGTCCTGTCGCACCTGCGCGAGGACGGTGACCTGCTGCACGTGTACCTGTACCACTTCCTGTACGAGACCACCTCGGCCACCACCGTGGAGGTCGCGCTGCCCGGCACCGGCGCGGTGTACCGCGTGGACGCCTGGTCCGGCGCGGTGTTCCCCCACCCAGCCGCACGGACCGAGGGCGACCGGACGATCGTCACCGTGGACCTCGCGCCCGGTGAGACCGCGCTGTTCACGCTCGACCGCAGCGGGCCTGCGCGCGAGACCGCACTCGACGCCCGGCTCGGCGGACGGGCGACGACCGACGTCGTCGTCGAGATGACCGACTGGCGGATCGCGGTCGAGAGCTGGGACGCGGGCGGTGAGGAACTCATCACCGAGGACCGCGGCCACGGCTACGTCACGCGCGAGGTCCGGCCGCTGACCGACGTCCGACGACTCGACGCCGGTACCGGTCCGCTCCGTCCGTGGAAGGACCTGCCCGCCGTGGGACCGGAGGTCTCCGGGGTCGGCGAGTACGCCACGTCGTTCACCGTCGACACGGTGGACGACGACGGCGCCCGGTTCCTGCTCGACCTCGGGTCGACGGCCGGCGGGCTCGGTTCGGTCGTGCTCAACGGCGGACCGGCACGCGGGTTCGACACCTCGCACCCGGTGGTCGACGTCACCGACGACCTGCGCACGGGAGAGAACACGGTGGTCGTGCGGGTCGCCAGCTCACTCAACAACCGGTTGCTCGCCCGCGGGTACTACGAGGACGTCCCCGACGTCATCGCGCAGCTGCTCGGCGACCCCGACGCGGTGCAGACGACACACGTCCGCGACCACGGCCTGCTCGGTCCCGTTCGTCTGGTGATCGGATGACCCGTCGCGGCGGACGACCGAGCGGTGTGGACCTGCGCCCCGTCATCACCCCCGACCCGTTCGACATCCGGGTCGCACTCGCGGGCATCGTGCACTGGGCGGACAGCCCGCAGGTCCGGCAGCGCATGATGACCGCGATCGACTTCCCGGTGGCCGATCTGTCGATGTTCCTGGTGGTCAACCAGCTGACCTACCGCGGCGCGACGAAGCCGAGCGTGCTCGCGGGGGCGTTGGGCACCGGTCGTGCCAACCTCACGAAGATCGCGAACCGGCTCGAGGACATCGGGCTCGTGGTCCGGGTTCCGGCTCCCGATGACGACCGCAGCGTGTTGATCGCGCTCACCGCCGAGGGCCGCGGGTACGGCGAGCGGATCAGCGACCAGCTCAGCCAGGACCTCGATGCGGTCCTCGCCCACTGGGGTCCGAAGGACGTCGACGCCCTCCGGCGGGTGCTCGCGCGCCTGCGACACGACGCGGCGAACGGGTCCTGAGCCGAGCGTCGCTCCGGCACCCGTGTGCACGATCACCGTCGGCCGCGTTGACTGGAGTGTCGGTCGAACGAGGAGTGCACGTGCTGGGTCCTGAACTGGTGGTCGTCCTCGGCCTTGCCATCGCACTGACGGCGGGGATCGCGGACCGGATCCGGGTGGCCCCTCCGGTCCTGCTGCTCGTCTTCGGCGCTGCGCTGGCCTTCGTGCCGGAGTTCGCGGACGTCGAGCTGCCGGCCGACGCCGTCCTGCTGTTGTTCCTGCCGGCGCTCCTGTACTGGGAGAGCCTGACGACGTCGCTGCGCGAGATCCGGAAGAACCTGCGCGGCATCGTCCTGATGGGCACCCTGCTCGTGGTCGCCACAGCGGGCGCCGTCGCCGTCCTGCTCCACCTGCTCGGCATGCCGTGGGGTCCGGCCTGGGTGCTCGGCGCCGCCGTGGCCCCGACCGACGCGACCGCTGTCGGGGTGCTCACGAAGATGCTGCCGCGCCGCAACGTCACCGTGCTGCGGGCGGAGAGCCTGGTCAACGACGGCACGACCCTCGTCGTGTACGGCATCGCGGTGGCCGTCACGGTGGGCACGCAGGAACTCACGTTCTGGGGCGTGTCGGGGATGCTCGTCCTGTCGTACCTCGGTGGGGTCGCCGCGGGGCTCGCCGCGGCGTGGGTCGGCACGCTCGTGCTGCGCCGGGTCGACACCGTGGTGCTCGAGAACCTCGTCACGCTCCTCGTGCCGTTCGGTGCGTTCCTGGCTGCCGAGGCGATCGGCGCCTCCGGTGTGCTCGCCGTGGTGGCGGCCGGCATCGTCGTCAGCCAGGTCGGGCCGAAGCTCGACCGCGCCGAGACCCGGCAGCAGGTCCGCGCCTTCTGGTCGTTCCTGACGTTCCTGCTCAACGGTGCACTGTTCGTCCTGGTCGGCATCGAGGCGATGGTCGCGGCCCGGGCGCTGACGCCGTCCGAGCTGCTCCGCGCCGTCGGCGTCGTCCTGGCCGTCGCGGTCGTGCTCGTCGTGGTCCGGTTCGCGTTCCTCAACGCCGCGGGCGGCACCGTCTGGCTCGTCACCCGTCGGACGGGAGGCGCGCCCCGCGAGGGCCACCGTGACCGGCTCGTGAGCGGTTTCGCCGGGTTCCGCGGCGCGGTCTCGCTGGCGATGGCCGTCGCCGTCCCCCGCGTGCTCGAGTCCGGAGCGGACTTCCCGGACCGCGACCTCATCGTCTTCGTCACGGCCGGCGTGGTCGTCGTCACCATCGTCGGTCAGGCACTCGTGCTGCCGGCGGTCCTGCGGCGGGCCGCGCTGCCCGAGGACGAGTCGGTCGGTGAGGAACGTCGCTACGCCGAGCGGACCGCGATCGAGGAGGCCCTCGACGCCCTGCCGCGGCTGGCACGGTCGACCGGAGCCGACCAGGCCACCGTCGACCGGGTGCGCAAGGACTACGAGGCGCACCTGGACGTCATCCAGGCACGCGAGGAGGACGACGACGATCACCCGGCGGTGCAGCGGCACGACACCGCCGTCGCGCTCGAGCTCGCCCTGGTGCAGCACAAGGCCGCGACCCTGCTGCGGCTCCGTGACTCGGACGAGATCGACGACCTGGTGCTCCGCCAGGTCCGCGCCGGCTACGACGCGGAAGAGGCGCGACTCGACGGCATCACCCCCGCGTAGCGGAACACCGGACGGGGCGGTCAGACCGGTCGCGCGGTCAGACCGGTCGGGGGCGGTCAGCCCGCGATGCGGAAGCCGATGTGGCTCATCCCGGTGTCCGACTCCTGGCCGCGCCGAGCCGCCGGGCGGTACCGGCGGCAGTAGCTGTCGGCGCACAGGAACGATCCGCCCTTCACGACCCGGCGCTCGACGGTCACGGCCTCGGACGCCGGCGCACAGCAGTCGTGCTCAGCGGCGGGGTCCACGTACCGGTCGCTGGTCCACTCCCAGACGTTGCCCGCCGTGTCGTGCAGACCGTAGCCGTTGGGTGGGAACGACCCGACCGGCGACGTCCGTCCGTACCCGCGTTCCGCGCGCCAGGGGAAGTCGCCGTGCCAGTAGTTCGCGCGACGTTCCCCGGGGCGCTCCGGCTCGTCCCCCCAGGTGAACTCCGCGTCCTCGAGGCCACCGCGCGCCGCGAACTCCCACTCGGCTTCGGTGGGCAGCCGCCCGCCCGCCCACACCGCGTAAGCGGACGCGTCCTCGTACGCCACGTGCACGACCGGGTGGTCGGCGCGGTCGGCGATGGTCGAGCCGGGACCGGAGGGACGACGCCAGTTCGCGCCGGGCGTCCACGCCCACCACTGGCTCAGGTGTCGGAGGTCCACCGGCCCGCTCGCCCCGGTGAACACCATCGAGCCGGCGTGCAGGTTCTCGGCCGGGGCACCGGGGAACTGCGCCGGGTCGAGGGGCCGCTCCGCCACCGTGCGGTACCCGGTGGCGCGGACGAACGCCGCGAACTCCCGGTTCGTCACGGCCTGCGAGGCGATCTCGAACGCGGCGACGGTGACGCTGCGTGCCGGGGACTCCTCCGGGTAGTGCTGGTCGGAGCCCATCGTGAACGCGCCGCCGGCGATCCGCACCATCGAGGAGCGGATCGCCGTGGCGGTGGTCGGGCCGGTGGTGGTCGGCACCGTCAGTCGCCGCCGGCCAGGAACGACTGCAGCTTGTCGACCGCCTGGTCGATGCTGAACGTCGCCGCGCGCTGTCGTGGCGGGAACTCCTCGAAGGTGTCCAGGAACTGGGTGACCAGCGTCGTGGCGGCGAGCAGCAGGTAGTCGTTCTCGAACAACCAGTCGAAGTACGTGTTCGACGTCTGGTCCGCTCGTTCGAACGGGTCGGTCCGCAGGTTGTAGAGCTTCGGGACCCGCAGCACGACGAACGGATCGAACCAGACCTGCAGGGTGCCGGTGACGCGCTGCTCCATGAACACCGCCTTCCAGTTGTCGAACCGGAGCGCGAGGACGTCGCCGTCGTCCGAGAAGTACACCAGGCCCGGTCGCGGACCCTGATCGACCTCCCCGGTCAGGTACGGCAGGAAGTCGTAGCCGTCGATGTGCACCTTGTAGGTCCGGTCGCCGATCGTCTTCCCGACCTTGAGCTCCTCGACCGTGGTCGTGTCCCCCACCGCCGCCAGGAACGTCGGGAGCCAGTCGTGGTGCTGGATGATCGCGTTCGAGATCGACCCCGCCTCGATGTGGCCGGGCCAGCGGATCATCTGCGGGACCCGGAACGCGCCCTCCCAGTTCGTGTTCTTCTCACTGCGGAACGGGGTCATCCCGCCGTCCGGCCACGTGTTCATGTGCGGGCCGTTGTCCGTGGAGTAGATCACGATCGTGTCGTCCGCGATCCCGAGCTCGTCGAGCTGGTCGAGGAGCGAGCCGACCACCAGGTCGTGGTCGATCATCGTGTCGTGGTACGGCGACTGCCACCGGCCGGCCTGCCCCCGGCTCTCCGGCTTCGGGTGCGTCCGGAAGTGCATGTGGGTGGTGTTCATCCAGACGAAGAACGGGGTCTCGGACTCCGCCTGACGCCCGATGAAGTCCATCGCGGCGTCCGCGAACTCCTCGTCGATGGTCTCCATGCGCTTCTTGGTCAGCGGGCCGGTGTCCTCGACGCGCTGCTTGCCACGTCGTCCGTATCGACCGTCCTCGGTGTCGTCGTCCTCGTCGGTCGACCACGAGTGGATCACGCCGCGCGGCCGGGCCCGCTCGTTGAAGGCCGGGAACTCCTCGATGGACGGCCAGTTCGCCGACTCGGGCTCCTCCTCCGCGTTCAGGTGGTACAGGTTGCCGTAGAACTCGTCGAACCCGTGCGCCGTCGGCAGGAACTCGTTCTTGTCGCCGAGGTGGTTCTTGCCGAACTGCCCGGTGGCGTACCCGTGCGGCTTCAGCACCTCGGCGATCGTCGGGTCCTCGGCGCGGAGCCCCAGGTCCGCGCCGGGCATGCCCACCTTGCTGAGCCCCGTGCGGAACACGCTCTGTCCTGTGATGAAGGACGACCGGCCGGCGGTGCAGCTCTGCTCCCCGTAGGAGTCGGTGAAGCGCATGCCCTCATCCGCGATCCGGTCGATGTTCGGTGTGCGGTAGCCCATCAGGCCATCGCTGTAGGCGCTCAGGTTCGTGATCCCGATGTCATCGCCCCAGATGACCAGGATGTTCGGCTTGTCCTTCGGCATCGCTGTCCTCCTCGTTCGTGTGGTCGTGCTCGTGCATGGATCGTGCTCGGGTGCGCTCCGGTGCGGGCCACCCCGACCGGGTGAGATCGTGGACGTCGTCTGCTCAGCCCGTCAGCAGCGCGACGGCCACCGCGACGGCGGTCGCCAGCGCACACGCGATCGGCAGGAGCCCGAGTCCCTGGGCCGCCGTGGCGGTCGACCGCACCACCAGGTGCCGACCGTCGAACCGGCGCAGCAGGAACCCCAGGACCACGACGACCACGAGGCCGACCCCCGCGATCGGGAGCGTCCACCACCAGTCGAGGGGCGCCACGAGGCCGAAGACGACGAAGAAGGCCACGGTGGACACGAGCGACGCCGCCGTCACGAGGACGAGTGTCCGAGCCGATGGACCGACTGCGCTCGTCACGGGTGCCCACCAAGGTCGTGCGCGATCGCCCGGAGGTCCTCGTCGGAGAGCGTCGTCCGGAGCACCGTGCCGCCGAGGTCCGTCATCGCGCCGACGAGCCGGTCCCCGTCGACCGACGCCACCGAGACGATGACGGCCGCCCCGCCCCGCGCCAGCTCGGCGGCGAGACGCTCCCGGAAGTCCGCGTCCACGCCGGCACGGTCCAGGCTCGCGAAGAGCGCCCCCACCGCACCGCCGACGACGAGCCCCGCGAACGGCATGAGGAACAGGAACCCGAGCACGGTGCCGAACACCGCGCTCGAGGCCGCCCGTGCACCACGCTGCGAATCACGCCCGGTGGAGTCGACGTGGGTGCGACCATGCTCGTCGACGTGCACGACGGCGATGCCGTCGAGGGCGATCTCCGCGCGGCGGTCGAGGCGCAGTGCGGCGTCGTGCGCCGCCCGGGCGCCGTCGTCGTCGTCGAAGGCGATGACGACGAGCTCGGTCGCCCGGTCGCTCACGCCGCAGCCGGTGCCGGCGCCGCGCGGGTGCTGCCGACCGCGTTCGCCTTGATCGCGTCGAACTCCGCCGCCGTGATCGTGCCGGCGTCGAGGAGTGCGCGTGCCTTCGCGATCTCGTCGGACGGGGACGTGCCCGCCACGGTGCGGATGTAGCCGTCGGCGGCGTCCTTCTGCCGCTGGGCGGACTCCGCGCTGCGGTCCGCCATCCCACGACCGCGTGCGATCAGGTAGACGAACGTCGTCAGGAACGGCACGAAGACCAGGAAGAAGACCCAGATCGCCTTGTACCACCCGCTGAGCGAACGATCCCGCACGAGGTCCGCGAGGACCGAGAAGAGCGCCATGAGCGAGGCGATGAGCGCCGAGATGAGCAGCCCGTACCAGATCACTGCCCAGAACGTGTACCAGAAGTCCATGATCGTGTTCCCTTCAGGAGTGCGTGGGCCTGCTGTCTAGCGCCGACGGCGCGCGGCCGGCACCACCCGCTTCGGGCGATCCGGCGCGATGGGCTTCCCGGTTCACCCGATCAGGATGGTGCGCACCGGCCCGCGCGGCCGGACGATCCGGGGCATGGACACACTCCCCTCCTGGCGCCCGGGGCACGCCCGCGACGCCGTCGAACGGTTCCTGGCCCGCACGACCGGCGGGGACACCCCGCTGCCGGTCGACGACCGCGTCGCCGTCTTCGACAACGACGGCACGCTCTGGAACGAGAAGCCGATGCCGACCCAGCTGCACTGGCTCGTCCAGCAGTGGGCCGCTGCAGCGTCCGCCGACCCGGAGCTCGCTCGCACGCAGCCCTACGCGGCCGCGCAGTCCGGTGACCTGTCGTGGATCGGGGGCGCCGTCGACCGGCACGCGAGCGGGGACGACTCCGATCTCCGGCTGCTGCTGGCGGCGGTGGGGCGCGTGACCGCTGGCATGAGCGTCGATGACTACCGACGGCTCGTGTCGGACTTCTACGCGCACGCCGAACACCCCGTGCTCGGCGTTCCCTACGCGGCGACGGTCTACCAGCCGATGGTCGAGCTCGTGCGGCTCCTGCACGAGCACGGGTTCACCTGCTACGTGGTGTCCGCGGGGGAACGCGACTTCATGCGTCCCATGACGGAGCAGAACTACGGCATCGCCCCGGAACACGTCATCGGCTCCGCCATGGGCCTGGAGTACGTCGACGGCGAGGTCCGCTACGTCGACGCACTCGCGTTCTTCGACGACGGCCCGGAGAAGCCCGTCCGGGTCTGGAGCCGGATCGGACGGCGGCCGGCGGTCGCGGTCGGGAACTCCGACGGCGACCGGGAGATGCTCGAGTACACCGTGCCCGGCCACGCAGGACTCCGTCTGCTCGTCCACCACGACGACGACACCGGCCGCGGCGACCAGCCGTACGACAAGGGCGCCGAGGTCGTGCTCCGTGAGGCCGACGAGCGCGACATCACCGTGGTCAGCGTCCGCGACGACTGGGCCACGGTGTTCCCGACGTGAAGCGCATCGGCCGGAACCACGTGCTGCGCTCGGCGATCGCCGCGACGACCGCGGTGCTCCTCGCGACCGGGGCGATCGTGACGACAGCGGTCCCCGCATCGGCTGCGGACCCTGCGGCGATCGAGGTGAACAAGCTGGTCGACGGCGGCAAGAGCGCCACCCTCGGCCCCGGCGACGAGTTCACCTTCACGATCCGACTCGGGTGCGATGACGCCGACTGTGTGGACGCCCGGATCGTCGACACCCTGCCGGCGGAGCTCGAGGGCTTCCCGATCGTCGACCTCAGCGCCACTCCGCCCAACCCCGCCGCGCCGGCAGACCCGGACTGGGTCGTCACCCACACCGGCTGCGGCGGCACACCGGCGACGGTCGTCACCAGCGACCCGCCGTGCGTGGGCACCCTCGAGTTCGTCCAACCGCTCGCCGACGGCTCCCAGGGCCTCGCCGCGGGCCAGGCGTACACGCTCACGGCGACCCTTCGGGTCCCCGCCGACCTCCCGCCGACGTGGCCCTACAACGGCCAGCCGATCACGAACACCGGTACCGGCACCGCGGACAACGCCGCGACCGCGTCCAGCGCCGCGACGGTCACCGTGGACATCCCGACGACCGTCGACGTCGCGACGACGAAGTCCTGGACGCCCATGAACGAGCAGTACTCCCCCGGCGCACCGTCGACCATCGAGCTCTCCGCCTCGAACGCGTCGAACGTCCCCGCCACGTCCCTCGTCGTCCAGGACCCGTCGAACGCGGCGGAGGGTGCGGCGACGCTGGACGCCACGAACCCGTTCCGGTACGTCGACGTCACCGGACCCGGCACGATCGCCCTGCCCGCAGGAGCGACCGCCGTGCAGGTCGACGCGTACGTGCTCGACCCCGGGACCGGCACCTACCGCTGGGTCACCGGGACTCCTTCGCCGCCGGGATCCGCGACGTTCCCGGCCGGCGTCGACGACGCCGACGTCGCCGGGGTCCGGTACACCTTCACCGGCCCGGACGGGGCCGTCCTCACGCCCGGCGATCCGGCTGCCTCGATCCAACTCGACGTCGGACAGCGCAGCACCGAGCGGGACTCCGACGTCGAGCTCGGCGAGGGATGGTCCGCCACGAACACCGCCGCCGCCACCGTCTCGGTCCCCGGGCAGGACCCCGCGACGAGCACGGCCTCCGCCGAACACACCGTCTCACCGACGAACCTCGAAGCAGCGGTCACCAAGTCGATCGACCCGGCGCGGGTCCCCGCGGGCACGAACGCGGTCGGCAGCGTGACCGCCACGAACACGTCGGACGGACCGGTCGAGGAACTCCGCGTCAGCGACCTCGACTACTTCACCGCCGACGTCGGCTTCGCCGGGTTCAGCAGTCCGCTCGCGTACCCCGCGACCGCCACCGGCGCCGACGTCGTCTGGCACTTCAGCGACGGGACGACCCGCACCGATCCGTTCGCCGACGGCGACACCCCGGCGGCCGCGGCCCCGGACGGCACCTTCGTGACCGGGTTCGAGATCGTGTACGACGGCCCGATCGATGCCGACGCGACGACGACGACGCGCTTCGGCATCGACACCGCGCTCGATGCTGCCGACGACGCACCACTCCGGACCACCAACCGTGCGACGGCCTCCGTACGCAACGGGGGTGCGACCGCCGACGACGGCGCGTCCGCGCCGCTCGACGTGTTCCGCCCGGACATCGAGATCGCGCTCTCCAAGACCCTCAGCCCGCAGGAGCCGATCGCACCGGGCGGGACGGTCGTGGCCCAGCTCCCGGCCACGACCAGCACGGACTCCGCGTTCGTGACCCCGACGACGATCACCATCGAGGACGTCGCGCCGACGCCCCACGACGACGGATCGTTCTGGAACGCGTTCGACCCGGTCGCGATCGCGCCCACGCAGGTGCCCGCGGGCACCACGCTGACCATCGACTACACGTCCGACGACGGCGCCACCTGGCAGCCGCTCCCGATCGACGGCCTCCCCGCCACCGGCCCGACGAACTTCTCCGGCACCGTCCCCGCCGACCTCCGAAGCGCGATCACCGGACTCCGGTTCGTGTTCACGAACCCGGACGGCTTCCCGCAGGGCACCACCGTGCAACCCAACGTCGTCTCGCAGGCCCGTGCGGACCAGCGGTACGGCGGTGGATCGACGAGCACCCCCGACGCCGGTCCGTCGACCTACACCAACACGGCGACCGCACAGGGCGAGGGTGCCGTCGACGGCGGCACCACCATCGAGAGCGACGTCGTCGAGGCCGACGCCGACGCCGACATCGAGTCGACGACCGGGACGGGGAGCACGATCGCCGGGAAGCGGTGGACCGACACCGACTTCGCCACCGACCGGACCACCGTGGACAGCCAGTCCGGCGAGCAGGTCGGGTCCGTCCTCGAGTGGGGCTCGCGGACGACCGGGACGTCCCAGATCGTCGTCACCGATCCAGCAGGCAACGCGGGGAACCCGGCCGCCACCGTCTTCCAGGCGTTCGACCTCGAGTCGATCGACCCGATCGCGGTGAGCACCGACCCGCTCTGGCGGTGGGACACCGTCACCTCCGTCGAGCTCTTCAGCGACGGGACGTGGTCCACCGTCCCGGCGCCGACCTCCGGCTGGGTCGACCAGACCGGCTTCGTCGGGTACGCGCTGACGAGCGAGCAGACCGCTGCGACGACGGGCGTCCGGATCACCGTGGCGCCCGACGACGACGCCCGCGCGGCGAGCACCGACCCGACCCGACCCGTTCCGGGGTCGGGGATCGCCACGAGCACGACGCCGCGACCGTTCCACCTCACCTGGGAGCTCCGGAACTCCCTCCGAGCACCGGGCACCGCCGACGTCGAGTGGGTGAACGGCACCACCGACTACAACCTCAGCACCGCCGGGTCCGTCCGCAACGCGGTCGACGTCACGGCCACGACCGACGACGGAGACCAGAGCTCCACTGCGGTCGACGACCTCGTCATCCTCGACCGGCCGCCCCTCGTCGGGCTCGCGAAGACCTCCGAGCACGACAGCCTCGCCGTCCCGGCACGCGGTGACGTCGACCCCGACGAGTACCCCACGAACGACTTCACCGTCACCGCCACGAACGGCTCCGCCTCGCGCGCGTCGTACGTCCGCGTGACCGACCCGATGCCGTGCACACCGGCGACCCTCTCCGACTGCACGAGCGACCCCGACGCGTGGTCGGCGGACCCCTTCGACGGAGCCGACTCCACGACCGGCAACCCGTTCGAACGGTTCACCCTCACCGGACTCGACTTCAGCGTCGACGACGACGAGGTCGACGCGGACGCATCGACGGTGACGTTGCTGCACCGGAGTGACACCGGGACGACCTCCAGCAGCACGACCTCGATCACCGGCGCCCGGGCCCAGACCGCGGCACAGCTCGCGGACGTCGTCGGCGTCAGCGTCGTCTACCAGGGCACGGACCCCACCCGCACCGGCGGGACCATCTCCACCGGCCGACCGCTGACCATGACGATGCACACGCAGTTGCGGGCGACGCTCCGGAGCCTGCCGTCCGTCCCCGTGACCGCGACGACCACCGTCACGAACCGGGCGTTCGCGCAGTCGTACGACCCCGTCCTGGCGCCGTCCGGTCAGACCAGCACCCCGACGGACACGGCCTCCGCGGCCGTCGCGCTGGTCCGCGGCGTCCTCGACGTCACCGCGGAGAAGACCTTCACACCGGACACCCTGCTCGAGGCCGACCGCAGCGACACGATCGACGTGCGCCTCGACGGTGCGCAGGGCGACGACGCGACGGTCTCGCCGGACACGGTGACCATCGAGGACACCGACCAGGACTTCTGGAACGACGTCCGGCTCGCAGCGTTCTCCGCGGACGACGTGACGTTCCCGGCCGGGGCCGACCGGGTGCGCGTCGACGTCCAGCTCGACGGCCAGCCTGCGTGGGAGCTCGGGGCGGCATCCGACTCGGCGACGTTGCCGACGTCTGACACGGCCGCGATCACGGGCATCCGCTTCGTCTTCGACCGAGCGGACGGCGACGTCCTCTCCCACGCCGACCCGCCGGCAGCCTGGACCGCCGCCGCGGTGCTCCACGTCGTCGTGCTCCCGGTCGGCCGGGACGGTGCACCCGTCCGCTTCCCCGGCACCCTCGACGACTCGGCGACCGTCACCGCCCACCGCAGCGACGACACGCTCTTCCCCGACGCCACCGCCGCCGCGGACGACACCCTCACGCTCGACCCGGGCACCCGCCAGCTCGACGTCGCCAAGGCGCCCGCGAACGACCAGCACACCGTGCCGGTCGGGACCCCGGTCCCGTGGACCGTCACGATGCGCAACACCGGGACCGGCATCGTCACGCTGACGTCCGTGCGCGACGAGCTCCCCGAGGGCCTCACGTGGGACGGGACGGACCCGACGTTCCGCACCTCGCCCGACGGGACACTGTCCGCCGACGTCACGACGGTCCAGGACGGCCGGACGATCACGTTCACCTGGCCCACCGACGACGACCGGATGGCCCCGGACGAGACGTTCACAATCACGATCCCCCTGACGCTGGAACCCGGTCTGCACGAGGACGAGCGCGCCACGAACTCGGCCGTCGCCGTCACCGGCTCGGCGCTCGACCGCTGCACGAACGACTCCGGCAACGGGCAGGGCACCATCTCGGGACTCCCTGCCGAGGAGTGCGGCACGACCAACTACGTGCAGCCCACGCCCGGGCCGGCGCTGCAGACGAGCAAGGCGGTGCGTGGCGACGTCGTCGACCCGCTCGTCTCGGGTGCGTCCGACCCGTCGGACCCAGGCACGTCCTGCACCCCGGACGACGACGGCTTCACCCTCCCGCCCTGCGTCGCCGCCACGCGTGTCGGCGGGACCGACGAGTGGCGCGTCCGGACGACGAACACCGGCACCGTCGACCAGGACCGGGTCACCTTCGTCGACCCGCTCCCGCAGCCCGGCGACCGGCTCCTCGCGACCGGGGCTCCGCGTGGGAGCAGCTACCGGCCGGTGTTCGACGACTCGTTCGGCGTGGAGGTCGACGCACCGCTCGGTGCGACGACGACCTGGCAGGTCACGACCGACCGCACCGTGTGCTCGACCACCGACTCGACGACCTGGACGGACGACTCGCTCTGCTCGACGAACACGTGGACGGCGAGCGATGCGTTCACCGGCGACTGGGACGACGTGACGGGCCTGCGCGTCTCGGTCGACCTCGTGTCCGTCGGCGGGCTCGACCCGGGCGAGGCCGTCACGGCCCGGTACCGCACCGTCGACGGGCCGGTGACCGCCGCGCACCCGGACGGTGTCCCCACGACGGTCCCGCTCCGCGACGAGACGGCCTTCAACCAGGTCGGGACCACCGCCACACTGAGCGACGGCGGACTCCCGATCGCCCAGGCGCCGGTGAAGGTCGGCGTCGCACCGTCCGTCGGGTCGATGCTCATCCGGAAGCAGGTGACGGGCACCGGCGCCGGCCGAGCCCCTGATCGGTTCGACGCCGACGTCCGGTGCGAGGTGGCCGGTGTCGCGCTCGACCTCGGTGGTGCCGCCGTGGTGGCCCTCACGTCCGAGAACGCCCTCGAGGCGCGCATCGACGGCATCCCGGTCGGTGCCACCTGCGACGTCGCGGAACGCGGTGCAGTGGGCGCGTACGGCGAGGACGCCCGGACCGTCACCCCGGGCACGGTCCGCGTGCTGGTCGCGTCGACGGCCGACCAGAGCGTGCCGACCCTGCAGGTCGTGACGATCACCAACGACTACGACTTCGCCCCCATCCCGCCGACGCCGACGCCGACGCCGACCCCGACACCCACACCGGCACCGGGTCCTCCGTCGGTGACACCGGGTGGGGACGGCAGCGGGTCGGGTCCGATCGGCCCCGCTCCGGACTCCCTGGCGTCCACGGGCTACGACGGTCGTCAGGCGGTCGTGGCGCTCGCCATCGCCGCGCTCCTGCTCACCGGTGGCATCGCGATCCGCCGTTCCACCCGCCGTCGGCGTCGAGACGGGACCAGGTGGTCCGGGTGACGGCGCGCCCGGGTGCAGGGCCGACGAGACGAGCCCGTCGCGGCGACGATCCGTCGAGCAGGTGGGCCCCGGACGTGCTCGGTCCCGACTTCGAGGCCCGCTCCCTGCCCCTCGAGGACGACGACGAAGGACCGGTGACCGCGACCCTCGTGCGGCGGACCCGGACCCACCGGCTCCCGCGACGGTGGCGGACCGCGATCCCGTGGCGGTCGGACCACCTCCCCCTGGGCGGCGCCGACGTGCTCTACGTCCACGGGTGGTCCGACTACTTCTTCCAACGCGAGATGGCCGAGCACCTCGAGGCGCTCGGTGCGCGCTTCTTCGCCCTGGACCTCCGGAAGTACGGCCGGAGTCTGCTGCCGCACCAGACCCCCGGGTACGTCGACGACCTCGCCGTCTACGACGAGGACATCGCTGCGGCACTCGACACCATCGGGCACGGTGACCCCGAGCACGGACGTCGACGACTCATCCTGTTCGGCCACTCGACCGGCGGGCTGACGTTGGCACTCTGGAACAGCCGCCACCGGGGTGTGGCCGCCGGGCTGGTGCTCAACAGTCCGTGGCTGGAGTTCCAGGCGACCGGCTTCGCCCGCGAGCTGATCGCTCCGCTGATGAAGCTCGGCGCGCGGCGCAATCCCCTCGCACCGCTCCCGACCGTCGACCCCGGCTTCTACACCCGCACCGTGTCGAGCGGGTCCGACGGTAGCTGGACCTACAACCAGGCCTGGCGTCCGGAGCGCGGTTTCCCGCTCCACCCGGGGTGGCTCGCAGCGGTGTTCGCCGGTCAGGACCAGGTCGCCCACGGGCTCGGTGCCGAGACCCCGACGCTCGTGCTGCTCAGCACGCACAGCCTGCTGTCCCCGAAGTGGTCGGAGGAGATGACCCACGTCGACGTCGCACTGAACGTCGACGCCGTCGCGCACCGGGCACTCTCGCTGGGCGACGACGTCAGCGTCGCCCGGATCCACGGCGCCCTGCACGACGTGATGCTCTCGGAACCCCGGGTCCGCGAGACCGCCTACACCGCCATCCGACGGTGGGCACGCACGCTCCCCCTGCCGGGCGCCTGACCGACCAGGACGATGACGATGACGATGACCGAGAAGCCCGAGCGCCCCCACTGGACGCGCCGACGCGAGGTGGCGACCGTGGTCCTCCTCTCGATCACCGCGGTGGTGACCGCCTGGTGCGGCTTCCAGGCGTCGAAGTGGGGCGGCGAGATGTCCATCTCGTTCAGCCAGGCGTCGAGCGCCCGGATCCAGGCCGCCGACGCCGCGTCCGGCGCGCGCGACGCACGGCAGTGGGACGTCACCATCTGGGTGCAGTGGGTGCTCGCCGATTCACGGGACGACGCCACGCTCCGCAGCTACGTGCAGGAGCGGTTCTCCCCGGAGCTCCGCACCGCGTTCGAGGAGTGGGACGGTACCGGTCGGACCGCGGACGGGCCGTTCGCGACGGACGCGTACGTGCCCGCCGGATCGGACCGCGCGGCGACGCTCTCGGCGAAGGCGGACCGGCAGTTCGACCGCGCCCTCGCCGACAACCAGCAGTCCGACGACTACTCACTCCTGACGGTGCTGTTCGCCCTCGTCCTGTTCTTCGCGGCCGTGTCGGACCGAGGCAGCCGCGAGTGGGCTCGCATCGCGTTGTTCGTCGCCGCGGTCATCGGCCTCGTCGGCGGGGCGTGCTTGCTCGCCACGTTCCCCGTCCTGGTCTGAGACGGGCGCGAGCGCGGCAGGAGCGCCGACCACGGACCGGACGGGAGGCCCGGTGCCAGCTGGCACCGGGCCTCCCGTCTCGTGGTCTACGCGTCTTCGGGCGCCGCCGCGTCGGACGCGAGCGCCTTCCGACGCTGCGCGACCTGGACCGCGATCGCCACCGGGATCGCGGCGAGGGCGACCGCCCGCAGCCACGGGCGGTCGAACACGTGCCGGGTGGCGTGGTCGAGCGACACCGGACCGGGGCCGCCGAGCGCGAACATCGCCGCCGAGAAGCCGAGGAACGCCGGGAACTCGAAGCCGCCGTCCGCGTTGAAGAAGCCGTTCGGGGTGTGCACGCTCGACGCGACACCCATCGTCGTCGCGGCGCCCGCACCGGCGATCGGGGTGGCGAGCCCGAGTGCCAGGGCGGCACCGGAGCCGGCCTCGCCGATGCCGGCCAGCACGGCGTTCCGCTTGGCGGGGCGGAACCCCATCGCGTGCATGCCCTGCGCGGTGCCCTCGATGCCCCCGCCGCCGAACGCGCCGAAGAGCTTCTGGGAGCCGTGCGAGACGAGCACGGCTCCGAGGGCGATGCGGAGCAGGGTCTTGGCGGTGACCGAAGCGGTGCTGGTGGTGTGCGAGCTCATGCGTTCTCCCGATCGTCCGTGGTGGTGATCCGGGCGACGGTACGCCGGTGCGGACCCGCGTGGCCACCGCCTCGGGCGGGCGTCGTCAGCTGGTGATCCGGCGCCGTCCGGTGACGCGGACGACCAGGCCCGCGACGACGGCCCCGACGATCGGGGCGACGATGAAGACCCAGAGCTGCGTCAGGGGTGTGGCACCGCCGTAGACGGCTGCCGCGATCGACCGGGCGGGGTTCACGGACGTGTTGCTGATCGGGATGCTCACCAGGTGGATCAGCGTCAGGGTGAGACCGATGCCGATCGGCGCGACCGCCTGGTACTCCCGCTTCGCCGTGATCGAGAGGATGACGGCGATGAAGACACCGGTCAGCACGGCCTCGGCCAGGAACACCGATCCGAGTCCGTACCCGCCGGGGCTCGCGGACCCGTAGCCGTTCGAGGCGAAGCCGCCGTCACGAGCCGCCGTAAGCGCCCCGGACTTGCCGGACAGCACGGCGGCGATGATGCTCGTCGCGACGAGACCACCGACCACCTGGGAGACGATGTAGCCCGCGACGTGGCGTGCGTCGGTGCGACCGGCAGCCAGCAGTCCGAGCGTGACGGCGGGGTTGAAGTGCCCGCCGGAGATGTGCCCGACCGCCGAGATCCCCGCGACGAGCGTGAGCCCGAACGCCAAGGCCACGCCGAGGTAGCCGACGCCCTGCTGGTTGTCCGTGGCGCTCGGGATGTTTGCCGCGAACAGCGCGGTCCCGACCCCGCCGAGGACGAGCAGGAAGGTACCGAAGAACTCAGACGCGTACCGGGCCAGCGGCGACCAGACGTCGGCGTCTTCTCGCTGCTGTTCGGATGTGGACTCGCTGACCGGCTCGGTGCGTCCGCGGTCGTGGTGTGGGCGGCGCTGGGCCATGGCGGGTCCTTTCATCGGTCGGGCGTTCGCCCGGTGGTGGGTGTTGCGTGGGTCTTCGGTGGGCCGGGAGGCCCGGGGTCGCGTCCGGCTGGCGGGTGTCAGTGGACGCGGGTCGACTTCGCGAGCGCCGAACGGGTCCCACCGGTCAGGTGGACCAGGACGGGCACCTCGCGGCCGAGCGTGCGGTCGAGGACCGCGACGGCGCGGTCGACGGCGTCGAGCACCGAGACGGCGTCCCCGCCGCGGCGGACCGCGACGCGGATGCGAGCGGCACGCTGCTTCCGCACCAGGTAGGTGTCGACGCGGGAGCCGACGACGTCGCGGACCCCGGCGAGCTCGTGCTCGACGACGTCGCGGACGAGTGCGACGTTCACCGTGACGGCGTCCTCGCCCGAGCGCTCGCGGACGGCGACGGACGTGCCGCCCCCGCCGCGGGTGAACACCCAGACCAGTGCGAGCACGATCACGACGGCGCAGGCGGCGGCGACGATCCAGAGCGAGGACGCGGGGACGTCCAGGCTGCTCGGCAGGTCGATGGTGGGCTTGATCGCGTCCTGCACGGCGGGCACCACGCCCGCACCGATCGTGAGACCGACGACGACGGCGACGAGGCCGAGGACGAAGAGGATGATCCGGTTCATGGTCCGGTTGCTCTTGGTCATGCGAGGGTCCCCTTCTCGTCGACGCGGACGCGGATGTTCCGGCCGAATCGTTCGTCGAGACCACTGAGGCGGTCGCGGACGGCTGCCTGCACGGCCTGCTCGTCGACCGGGATGCCGGTGACGGGCACGATCCGGACGTCGGTGCGCCGACCGCGGGCGGTGGCCGAGGCGTTGCCCTCGGGGACCCCTGCTGCCGTGCCGGCGGCGTTGGCCGCCGTGGAGGCGACGATGCGAGTGTCGATGACGACGGCACCACGGTCGTGCTGGACGACCGAGCGGTGCTGGCGACCCGGCTTCAGGGCCAGGACGATCAGCACGATGCCCAGGAC